>CAIURC010000204.1 GCA_903901425.1 uncultured Spartobacteria bacterium
GAGATCCCGGAGAACCAGGGCGATTCCGGATGTGGCAGTGGGGTGGGGTGGGGTGGGGTGGGGTGGGGTGGGGTGGGGTGGGGGCACCCACGGGCGGTTCATGACGCGCCACCCCCGGTTGGAGCCGGGAGAAATCTTTCGCGCGTGAACAGCAGACGAAGAACAGGACGTGGCCGTCCCGAGCATCAATTATTCGGGTCAAACCAAGCCAAACGGTGGCACGGCGGGAACCCCGGATTCCGCGACCCGCACCGGGACCGGTTTTCTCGAAAAGCACAAGAGCCGTTTTGTTGGGCCCCGGTGACGTCATGCGCTCGGCGTCATCTCGGGTCTTGATTTCCCTCGGAAATAAATGCGGTTCGGTAGGGGTGCGCCTGGAGAGAGTCTGGGCGGAGGCCGCATCGAAATCGCGCGATCTTTCAGGCTTTCTCCACCTCCCCTTCCCCCCCCTTTTTTTTACGCCGCGCGTGGAGCCTCCGCCCATCCCGGGAGCCAGACTGAATGGGCAGAATTTCGTAGGCGTGTGCGAGATGGCATTGATCTTGAGTGGCTGGATGCCCAAGGAAAGTGGTCGATCTCGCAGTCGAATCTTGCGCCGCGATCCACTCCGTGTGTACCACTCCCGCGCTTTATTCCTTGGGGCGTTTGAAACACCTTCCAGCGCGTGGTTCCAGGGCGAACAACACACATCATTGTTTAAAATCGAGGGAGCTTATTTTGCAATTCAGGAAAATCGCATTCACGGCATTCACAATTCTGATGGCGACACTTGCGGGATGCGCTACGCCTCAGATTTCTTTGACCAAACAGGCACAGACAAAAATGGGCCGGGTGGAAGGAGTCCTGACGATTCCGCAAAACAACCTGGAGGTGACGGTTCCCTCCACCAACGCGGGGAGCAGCGGGTTGATTGGGGTTCTGGTGGTTGCAGCAATTGACTCTGTGCGGCAGGCGAATGCCGAAAAGGCCGCTGCGCCCATCCTGGAAGCACTGCAAGGCCATGATTTCCGGCCGGTCATGGCGAGTGCGGTGAAAGATGCGCTGTCAAAAATTGACAAAGTGAAGGTGGAGATGAGTCCGCGCGTGGAAACGGTCGCCTCGGATTCTGCAAAACGCATTGCGTTTGACCATTCCCCGGCGAGCGCAGTTCTTTTTTGTAAAGTGGGCTACAGGCTGGAGTCGGGGAGTCTGATCGCAAGCATCAGCGCCGAAATGTTTCCGAAGGCGGACCCGTTGAGGCAGTTCAGTAAGAAACCCCAAGTCGACAACCCGCTGGACGCTGGGAACGCGATTTACCGGAAGACGTTTTCTTTCACCAAACAGGCGGTCACCGCGACGACGATTCAGGGAAGCCTCGCCGAGGCTGCTTCAAGCCTTGCGCAGCAGTTGGCCGCGGATCTGAACCATGGTCTTTGAGTGACCTGAATCTGCCGGCCTGCCCTGTCTCAAGATTGCATCTCGGTCGCACTTCCGGTGAACCCGATAGGCTGGTTCTCTGAGCGGCGCCTCCCTCTTTTCATCCGCATGGGGCATCCATCCACTCAAACACATCGGAACCGTTTTTTGGGCGCGGCATTGGTGGTGATCACCGTGGCGGCAGGCTTGGTGCTGCGGGCTGGACTCATGCCCTTACCCAAGTTTGCGGTGAAGTACGGTGGGGTTGCCCTCTGGTCGCTCATGGTGTTTTTCGGTCTCGGGATCGTATGCCCGCGGGTGTCCACTGTGCGGATCGCTTTGGCCGCCGGCTGTATCTCATGGGGAGTCGAGTTTCTTCAACTGTATCAATCTCCCGGGCTGGATGCCGTGCGATCCACGCGTTTCGGACACCTCGTGCTGGGAACCACGTTCAATGGGCCGGATCTTTTGGCTTATCTGGCAGGGATCGGTTTGGGAGTTGCTCTGGAAACAGAATGGCTGAATCGGTGGGCGTCGCTTGGAGCACCTGGTGGATACAGGCGTGGAAAGGAACCCGCTGCCGGGGGCATTCCCAAGGCTGGCCGGATGCGGAACAGAGAAAACGCAAATGGGGGCTAAGTTTGGGTGCAAATCAGGATTGAATGGGGAGCAGTTCGTGCAGATAGACTGCCCGCACCCCCAGAATGTCCCGAATACAGGCCAACCAGTCGGTCTGCCCGGGGTTGGTCTTGGGGGCGCACCCAAAAAATGACCCCATGAAATTTTCAAAAACTCCGCTGAGTGAACGTGTTGGAAATGTCTGGCTCTCCCTACTCACGGGGTTGGTAGCCGGAATCGGTATGGAGGCTGGTGCTGCGGAACCCGAGACAATCTTGGTCCGGACCATGCAGGCCCAGATGAAGTTTGACCAGGCGGAGATCGCTGTGGAACCCGGCACAAAAATCAAGCTGGTGCTCGAGAACATCGATGATCTCCCCCATAACATCGTTTTTTTTAAGCCCGGCACGGATGTCGTGGCCGTTTCCAACAAACAGATGGAAAAGCCGGAGGAAGCGCTCAAACGCAACTGGCTCCCGGACGACCCTAGGATCTGGCTGAACTCCCGGATGCTCAATCCGAAGGAAAAGCAGGAACTGGAGTTCACCGCGCCCACGGAGCCGGGCGTTTATCCGTACATGTGTTCCTTTCCCGGGCATGTGCTGACCATGCAGGGCAAGTTGGTGGTTCAGAAAAAGGGCCCTATCCTCACCAGCAGCCACTTTGCGGTGTATCTTGGAAACTGGGATAAACTCCCCGACTTCAAGGCGCTCAAACCCCACCGCGAGGGCGAACTCCCCGACAACCTCATCCAGCTAAAGTTTGACGACTACAAAAACCAATACGGTGCAGTGTTTGAGGGCAAACTGGCTGTAGGGAAGGAGGGAGAGTATGAGTTCCAAATTTCTTCCGACGACGGTTCAAGGCTCTCGGTGGATGGGAAAAAGGTCGTTGAATACGACCGGATTCATCCCAGTTCCGAGATCAAGTCGGGCAAACTGAAGCTCAAGCCGGGCGAGCACGATGTGCGCGTCGAGTATTTTCAGGGGGGCGGGAATGCGGAACTGTATGTGGCATGGAAAGGGCCCGATTTCAGCATCACTCCACTTTCGCAGTGGCTGCATCCGTCATGGAAGGGCGGGGCTTCGACCAAAAAGAAGTCGGAAACCACTGGGATGCCGCTCCCCGTGGGGAGTGAACCGGTGGTTTACCGCAACTTCATCGAGGGAGCCGGAAACCGCGGGATCGGCGTGGGATACCCGGGTGGGATGAGTCTGGCGTGGAGCGCGGAGTCGATGAACCTCGCGATGGTTTGGCGCGGCGCTTTCATCGATGCCGCACGGCACTGGACCAACCGCGGGGGCGGCCACCAGCCCGCACTGGGGTATGACACGTTGAGTCCTGTGCCGGTGGGTGCGGTCTCAATGGCCGTTCAGACAGCGCCCGATTCACCCTGGCCCACTGTCGCACCTGGACAAAAGCCCGAGGGATTTTCCTGGAAAGGCTACCGACTCGATTCCAAGCGCCAGCCCGAGTTTCAGTACGAGTGGAAGGGGGTCCGGGTCCGGGACAGAATCGAGGTTTCCGGGGATGCCACCAAGGGGAACGGCAGGATGGAGCGCACGGTTTCGTTGAGCGGTTCCATTCCGGCGGGCGCACTGTTTTTGGTGGGGGAGACCGCCAGCATCAAGAAGGTGGCAGACGGCTTTGAGTTGAGCCCGGCGTTAAAGGTCCGGGCGGAGGGGGCGGAACTGCGGGGGAACTGTCTTGTGGTCCCGGTGGGGGCGGGGAAATCGGAGTTGAAAATCACGTACGCGTGGAAGGAACTGCCGGGCAAGACCGAGGCAGCCCGGTAACTGGAGCTTACCCATGAAACACAAAGTTCAGACTGCGATGAAAACCCTGTTCGTTCTGCCGGGCCTTCTGCTTGGGGCAGGTGCGTTGCACGCCCAGACGCCGGTCCAAGCGCCCGCTGAAAGCGAGTACTACTCGATCACGCCCTTTGCCACGCCCGCCGAGACGGCGCTGGAGGTCAGTTCGGTGGAACTGCTTCCCGGCCTCAAAGTGGCAGTGGGAACCCGGCGGGGCGAAGTCTGGGTGGTGGATGGCGCGTACGAGGCCGATGTTTCCAAGGCCAGATTCCAACGGTTTGCCGAGGGGCAGCATGAGGTCATGGGACTCGCATGGAAGGACGGTTATCTGTACGCCACCAATCGCTACGAAGTGCTCCGGATGAAGGACGAGGACGGCGACGGACGGGCCGACCTCTTTGAGACGGTGTGCGACAAGTGGGGCGTCAGCGGCGATTACCATGAGTACACTTTCAGTTCCCGGTTCGACAAGGCAGGCGACCTCTGGGTCGTCCTCTGCCTGACCGGTTCTTTCTCCAGTAAGACCGATTTCCGTGGCTGGGCAGTCCGGATCAAGCCCGATGGCAGTCTGGTTCCCACATGCAGCGGGATCCGGTCCCCGGGCGGAATCGGGTTCGATGCGGACGGCGCGGTTTTTTACACTGACAACCAGGGGCCATGGCATGGGTCATGCACCCTCCAGCACTTGGTTCCAGGCAGTTTCCAAGGGCATCCCGGCGGGTTTGCCTGGTACGACAACGCGCCCAACATGGGGCCGCGTCCTGTGGAACCGAATGACGAGAGCCGGATGGTCACCGAACGGGCGCGGATCAAGGAATTGGTGCCGCCCGCGGTCTACATGGCGCACGGGAAGGTGGGGAATTCTTCCTCCTTCATCGTGTGCGATACCAGCGGTGGGAAGTTTGGCCCGTTCCAGAAGCAGTTGTTTGTTGCGGACCAGAGCCATTCGAATATCTCCCGGGTCTACTTGGAGGAGGTGAACGGGGTGAAGCAGGGGGTGGTGTTCCCGTTCCTCAAAGGATTCAAGTCGGGGCTGATTGGGGGCCGGATGAACGAGGAAGGCCAGATCTTTGCCGGTGGCTCTGACCGCGGTTGGGGCGCGAAAGGCGGGCAGCCCTATGATTTTGAACGGGTGCAGTGGACGGGGAAGGTGCCTTTTGAGGTCCATGAAATGCGGGCCCGGCCGGACGGGTTTGAGCTGGCGTTCACCGAGAAGGTGGATGCTGCGAGCGCTGCAGACCTCAAAAACTATTCGATGCGCGAGTTCACCTACATCTACCAGAGCAAGTACGGCAGCCCAGAGGTCGACGAGGTGACCCCAAAAATCACCAGCGCCACCCTCGGGGCTGACGGCAAAACGGTTCGGATCAAGGTCGAACCGCTCACCAAAGGACACATCCATGAACTGCATCTGGACGGTGTCCGGTCCGCTGCGGGCCTCCCAGTACTGCATCCCGTCGGCTACTATACGCTGAACGAGATCCCAACAAAGTAAACAACCCGCAATTCTCACAAGCGAAGGATGAAAACCATGAAACTGCTCTTTGGACTGCTGTTGGTCGGACTCGCCTCAGTGCACGCCGCCGAACCGGATGTGCGCTCAATTCCGCTGAAGGACATCGACGGCAAGGACACCTCGCTGGGTGCCTATCCGGGCAAGGTCCTGCTGATTGTCAACGTGGCTTCGCAGTGCGGATACACCGGGCAGTACTCCGGCCTTGAGGCTTTGTACCGGAAATACAAGGATCGTGGCCTGGTGGTTGCCGGGTTTCCTTGCAACGATTTCGGCGCTCAGGAACCTGGGACCAGCGACGAGATCAAGCAGTTCTGCTCCAGCCGGTATGAGGTGAGCTTTCCCCTCTTTGAGAAAATTCATGTGGTTGGCGCTGAACAGCATCCGCTCTACGCGGCGCTCACCGGGCCCCAGTCTCCAGTGCCAGGTCCTGTGAAATGGAATTTCGGCAAGTTCCTGGTGGGGCGCGACGGCAAGATCCTCAAACGGTACGGATCCGGTGCTGAGCCCAGCGAACTCGCCGCTGAAATCGAGGCAGCGCTCGCGGCAAAATAGGCGGCTGGAATCCGAAGGGCGGTGGGAACTGCTTCTGAACGCGGCAGGCTCTACCGACATGCGGGAAGCCCTCAGTTTTTGATTCCTCTGGAGGAGATGCCATTCGTTAGCCACCTGTTTGTCCAATCGCGACCCGCAGAGTTTGTAGACCCCGCCTAGGCAACCTCACCGGGGTTGAGGGGGCGTATGGACGAAGTTAGGCGGTCGGAGCGAAGGATTCGCGCAGGTACCGGAGACTTTCCGTGGCGATCCGTTCCGGGCCTTCCTCGAACTTGAACACTTCCACGGAAACCACCCCATTGTACTGGGCGTCCCGGAGGGCAGCGGCGATGGGCTTGAAATCCACGTCTCCAAAGCCTGGCCCTTTCAGGTTGGCGTCGTTGGCGTGGAAATACTCAAACCGGCCAGCTGATTCCCGGATGATCTGGGGGATGGGCTTGGACTCGGAACTCATGGCCTTCACGTCCAGAATAATGGACATGGCGGGGCTTTGGAACTGCTCGGCAAACGCGATGCCCTCCGCGGCGGTGTTCACAAAATCGGTTTCCGCTGGGGACAGCGGTTCAAAGCAGAGGACCACGTTCCGGTCCTCTGCCGTGCGGACGGCGTCCCGGAAACAATCTGCGGCCCATTCCCATGCCTGGGCATGGGAAACGCCCGGTTGAAGGCTCCGCTGTTTGGGGGAGCCGACGATGATCCGGGTTCCCCCCAGATCAGCGCAGCAGTGGACCAGTTCGGTAAAATAACGGGCCGTTCGCGTGCGGATGCCCGAGTCGGGGTGGGTGAGATGCATCCCTTCAGCCTGAACCAGCACCCAGTGGAGTCCTGAGATTCCGATGCCTGCGCGGGAGGCGCTTTCGCGGATCTCTGCGCGGCGCGTGGCGGAAAGGTCGGTGACAAGAGGGGCGAGGGTGAACGGCGCCAGTTCGACCAAGTCGTAGCCGGTTTTCGCGCAGAAACCAAAGGTGTCATCCAGGTTCCATCCGCTGAAGATCTCGTTGCAGATTCCGAATTTCATGGGGGCGGGTAGCCTGCGGCCGGGAGGTGACTTTGCGCAATGCGAAAACCCAGATCCACGCTTGCGGGGACTGGTGGGGCTGGGTGAGGATCTCCGCCTTGCGGGGCTGTAGCTCAACGGTCAGAGCAGGCGACTCATAATCGCTTGGTTGCGGGTTCGAATCCCGCCGGCCCCAGAGCCGGGACAAACGCCGGTGTGGCCCGGAAATTCCCGGGCCGCAGGAGAACAGGATTTCATAAGGCGGCGGCAGTTGGGGACGCGGCTTGTCACGGGAATCGGTTTCAGGCTAATCAAACAGGGTTACCATGGTTTCACGCTGCCGCATCGGAGTCTCGATTTGCTGTTGTTTCCTGTTTGCCGGGCTGTCCTCTGCCGTGGCTCGGGAGCAGGCGCTGAAAACTCTGGTCAACGTCGACCGTTCGGACCTGGCGGTCCGCGGGTATGATGTGGTGGCGTATTTCACCCACCGTCGACCGGTGAAGGGAGTGGCCCAGTTCACCAGCGTCCACCGGGGTGTCCGGTACCGGTTTTCAAGTGCGCAGCACAAGGCAGCGTTCGACGCCGAGCCGGCGGTTTTTCTGCCGCTCTTTGGCGGCTATTGCGTACTCGGGGTGGCCGGAAACCGGTTGATGGACGCCGAGCCGGATGTGTTCCGCATGGTGGACGGCCGGTTGGTGTTTCTGAGCGACCGCGCTGCAGCCCAGAGGTTTGACAAGGATCCCGCCGCCGCCCTGGCCAAAGCCGGCGAGAACTGGCCGGCGTTGGTTCAGAAAAAGGGAAAGTAAATGCCCCATGAAACGCCGCGGAAAACAGGGCGCGGGCTTCAAGGCGGAATTTTTTGAAAAGGTGGCGGATGCGGCCCAACTGGCGGCCTTGTTTGATCTCCTCCCCGATGTCTCGTTTTTCATCAAGGACCGGCAGGGGCGTTTTGTGGCTCTGAACCGGTTGGCCTGCGAGTTTTGCGGGGTCCAATCGGAACACGAGGCCTTGGGGAAAACCGACTGGGAATTGTTTCCCCAAAGCCGGGTCCCGGAGTATCTGGCGGACGATCGCGCGGTGCTCGAGAGCGGCGAACCGCTGACCAACCGTCTGGAGCCGACACCGGAACGGGAGGGATCGCCGGAGTTGTTGGTGACCAACAAGGTGCCGCTCCGGGATTCAGCGGGGAACGTGGTGGGTGTGGCTGGGATTTCGCGTAAAGTGTCCCAGGTCCGGTATGCGCCGGGTGCTGTCCAGAGGCTGGCGCGCGTTCTGGAGCATCTGCATGGGCATTGCGCTGAACCCCTTGCCAGTCGCGATCTCGCACGATTGGCGGGACTTTCCGAGAGCCAGTTTGAACGGACTTTCCGGAAGACATTCGGAGCGAGTCCCAGACAGTACCTGATCCGGATCCGGATTGAAAAAGCCTGCCGTCTCCTCCGCGAGACAGATCTAACCCTTGCTGCAGTGGCTGTGGAGTGCGGCTTTTATGATCATGCGCACCTGAGCCGGGCTTTTGCGGCGCAGATGGGCGAAAGCCCGTCCGGATACCGCAACCGGCGTCAGGTCCGGAGGGGTTAGGCGAAGAGCGGGGTGAGGATTTTGGGGTGGCTGACTCCGGTGAGCCGGATATCGAGGCCTTGGAACTTGGTGGTGAGGCGGAGATGGTCGATGCCGAAGAGATGGAGGAGCGTGGCCTGCAGGTCATGCACATGGACCGGGTTTTCCACCGCGCGGTACCCGAGTTCGTCGGTGGCACCGTAGGTCATGCCGCCCCGGATTCCGCCGCCGGCGAGGAAAAGCGAGAACCCGAGGATATGATGGTCCCGGCCGGACCCCTGTCCCATGGGGGTGCGCCCGAACTCGCCGCCCCAGACGACGAGGGTGTCCTCGAGGAGGCCGGATTGTTTGAGATCATGGAGGAGAGCTGCAGTTGCTTGGTCGGTTTCTTGTGCGGCGGCCTTCATCCCGTCCTCAAGCCCCCCATGGTGATCCCAGCCCCGGTGATAGAGTTGGATCATTCGGACCCCGCGTTGGGCAAGGCGCCGAGCCAGTAGACAGTTCGAGGCGAATCCGCCGGGCTCGCGGATGCCGTAGGCATCCAGAACGGACTGGGGTTCAGACCGGAGATCGGTCAGTTCAGGGACGGAGCTCTGCATTTTGAAAGCCATTTCGTACTGGGCAATCCGGACCTCGGCTTCTGGGTCACGGGAACGGCGGGCGTTTTCGGCATTGAGCGCCCGGACATCGTCAAGGATCCGGCGCTGGAGTCGGGGCGAGACACCGGCGGGGTTGTCAAGGTAATGGACAGCCTGTCCCTTGTTCTGGAGAGGGATCCCTTGGAACTGGCCGGGTAGGATCCCGCTGCTCCACTGCCGGGCTGAAATGGGCTGGACCCCGGTTTTTCCGGTGGAAGTCAGCACAACAAATCCCGGCAGGTTTTCGGATTCCGAGCCGAGCCCATAGAGCAGCCAGGAGCCGAGGCTGGGCCGGCCTTTGAGGATGGAACCGGTGTTGAGGAAGGCATGAGCGGTGTCGTGATTGATCTGTTCGGTCTGCATGGACCGGATCACACAGAGGTCATCGGCGTGCTTTGCGAGGTGCGGAAACAGCGCACTGATTTCCATTCCCGACTGTCCGTGCTTGGCAAAATCGCAGAACGGGCCGCGCGCCTTGAGCGGTATTCCCTGAAGTTGTGCCAGTTGCTGGCCTTTGGTGAAGGATTCCGGAAAGGGTTCGCCGTCCAGGCGCCGGAGCTCGGGTTTCCAGTCGAATGTTTCCAGATGGGACGGGCCGCCTGCCATGCAGAGGAAAATGATCCGCTTGGCGCGGGGTGGGACATGGGGCGTCTGAATCAGTCCAGGTGTTGCCGGAGCTCCTTCCCCGTTTCTCTGGAGCGCGGCCAGCGCAAGCGCGCCCATGCCCAGAACGGAGTTTTGAAGAAATGTACGGCGGGCAATGAGGGGGGTAGGCATGGCGTTCACAGGCTGTAGGTTTAGTAGCGGGTGATGGTTTCGTGCAGGTTGAGCAGGACCCGGCATACGGTGGTCCATGCGGCAATCTCCGGAGCCGGTACTTGGTCCGGGGCGGGAAGATGACCGGTTTTGAGCAGTGCCCGCGCGTCTTCCTCGTGGGCGAGGTACTCGGAGCGTGCTGCGCCCAGAAGGTTTAAAATGCGCTCCAACTCGGTGGAGGTGGGCGGGCGGCAAAGCGCGGTGAGAAATCCGGCCTGGATCCGGTCGGAGTCGGTAGAGGCGGTTTGGAGCAGTCTCTGCGCAAACCCGCGTGCGGCCTCCAGAAAGGTGGGGTCGTTGAGCAGGGTGAGCGCCTGCTGGGGGGTGTTGGCCTGGGTACGCAGACAGGCGCTTTCGTCCCGGTTGGGGGCGTCGAAACTGGCCAGCATGGGATGCAGAAATGTCCGCTGCCAGTGCATGTAAAGCCCGCGCCGCCACTGGCGTTCGTCGGCCACCGGTTCAAACACGCGCTTTGGAAACTCCATGTCCCGGTAGAGCGATTCGGGGAAATACACATGCACCGAAGGACCGCCGATTTCCGGGTCGAGGATTCCGGCGATGGCGAGGGCGTTGTCCCGGACAAACTCGGCCTCCAGCCGTCTCGGACTCTGGGTTGCCAGGAATCGGTTGGCTGGATCCTGATCCGAGCCTGGCGCTGCGTTCCGGCGGTAGGCGTTGGAACGGACCATGAGACGTACCATGTGTCGGAAATCCCATCCGCTGTCACGGAACTCAGCAGCGAGCCAGTCCAGAAGCTCGGGATGGGAGGGCGGTTCGCCCTGCGCTCCGAGATCGTCCAAAACCGCACTGAGTCCGGTGCCAAACAGTTGTTTCCAAAGCCGGTTCATCACGGCCCGGGGCGTCACCGGGTTCTGTTTGGATGTCAGCCACCGTGCGAGTTCGAGCCGGGAAAGGTGTTCAGGGGCGGCATCGAGCGGGGGCAGGAAACCCGGTGTTGCAGGAAGGACCAGTGGCCCGGATTCATCCTGCCAGTTGCCGCGCGGGAGAACCCGGACTGGTGCAGGCTCGACGGATTTGCTGACGAGAGAAAACGCCTTTCCGTTCCGGCACTCGAGCATTTGCTGTTCGGCCTCGAGGAGACGGGCAAGTGCAACGGCGTCAGCTCCGGTGGATCCCAGCCACAGAATGGGGTCTTCCGGGGCAGCATCGGCTTGCGGGAGCGTGCATGGATCCCACAGGGCCAGTGGCGAGACGGAGAATCGGACCCGTGCCGGGGCGAACCGTTTCTCTGCGATGGTGACTTCGAGTCGGTCTCCGTCTGCAATGCACACGGGTTTCTGGAAGCACCAGGCTGCGGATTGAGGCTCCGCTGAATGGCGTGCCGCGGGTTTCCAGCCTTTTGAAATGTCGGGCTGATGTTCGCCTTGAAAATAGGTGGGGTCAGCGTGGGAGGCGTGGCCTCTCCGGAACGCGAGTGGATCGGAGAGGGTGCCATCCGCCTTGCGAACACGGACCGAGGGGAGAAGATGCATCGCGTCGGGATCGCCCGAACGCAGAATCCGGTTTTGGTGTTCTGGACTCGGGAGAAGTTCAATGCGGAGCGCGGCGATCGGGCTTGAGGGGATCCGCAGCGCGAACTTGAGGGAGCTGCCTGCGTTCGTATCAAGCGCCAGGCTTCCATCGGGCTGGCTTTTGAATTGAGTGGACTCGGCAACGGAGTGTGGGAAAACCCAGCCTCCAGGCTGGCTGCGGAGAAACTCCCGCGTGGCCTTGGACCAGTCAGCGAACTCGGGGTGGGCTAAACGCGCCGTGTGCGCGATTTGGTGGAGTTCGGCAGTAAACCGTTGGAGACGCCGCTGCCGATAGGGGCTCTCAACTTCAATTTCCGGAGGGAACGGATGATGGTCGGTCCAGCCCTTGAGATCTGGGTTTGGCAGGAAAACGCCGTGGTAGAGCGCGTACTGCTGGATATCGGCAAAGAAAGCGCCGAGGGCGTAGAAATCTTTCTGTGTGATTGGGTCAAACTTGTGGTCATGGCATTCGGCGCAGCCGATGGTGGCGCCGAGCCATGCGCTGCCAACGGCACGGACCCGGTCGGACATGTACTTGGCCAGGTATTCCTTGGGCTGAATCCCGCCTTCCCGGGTCATCATGCTCAGCCGGTTGAATCCAGAGGCGACCCGCTGGGTCGGAGTCGGTTCAGGCAGGAGATCCCCGGCAATCTGTTCGAGTGTGAACCGGTCAAAGGGGAGATTTTGGTTGAAAGCGTCGATGACGTAATCCCGGTACGGGAAGATCCGCTGGTTCTGGTCCCCGTGAAATCCCACGGTGTCGGCAAAGCGGACGGCATCCAGCCACCAGGTGGCCCAACGTTCGCCGAAGCGTGGGGAGTGGAGCAGGCGTTCGGTGCTTTCCTGAAGTCCGGGATCCGTGTCCGCAGACCGGAGATCATCGGGCGAAGGGGGAAGTCCGGTTAGATCGAGGCTCAGTCGGCGTAAGAGAACGTTGGCAGGTGCGGGTGCACCGGGGTGCATGGATTTGGCCTTCAATGCAGCATCGATGAAGTGATCGATGGCGTTGTTCGGGTCCAGTTCCGGTGGATTTTTTGGCAGGGGAGTGTATGCCCAGTGCGGTTCATAGGGTGCCCCTTGCGTGATCCAGCGGCGCAGACGCTCTTTGTGCTCCGGTTTGAGCGGTTTGTGGGCTTTGGGCGGGGGCATCACTTCTTCCGGATCCGAACTGAGAATCCGTTCAACCAGCGTGCTCAACTCCTGATGACCCGGCACAATCGCCCGGTCTCCGCTGCGGGCGGGTTTGAGCGCTTCCTCCCGCTGGTCCAGACGCAGCCCCGAATCACGTTTGTGGCGATCGAAACCGTGGCAGGCAAAGCAGTGCTCGGAGAGGATGGGACGGATGTCCCGGTTGAACCGAAGCGGGGGTTCTTCGGAAAAAGCGAGGGATGCGGAACTCACAAGGAGCAGGCAGATGGACGCCGGGTTCACGGGGGGGATCCTGACCGAAGCCGGTGCGCGGCTGCATGGTGTTCCGCCGCGGTTTTGTGTAAAAAAGACGCACAAAAGATTCCGTGCGCCGCTCTTGTGGGGAGCGCGCCAAACTCTTCAAATGCAGGGATGAGGCAATCAACTGCGTTTCGGATTTCTGCGGTGCTGGGGTTCCTTGCCGTTGCGCTCGGAGCGTTCGGGGCGCACGGGTTGAAACCGGTTTTATTGCGGCACGATACCCTTTCGGTGTGGCAGACGGCCGCGCTGTACCATCTGGTGCATGCTGCGGTTTTGCTGGGACTTTCCGCTTGGAACCCGTTCCGGAGTCGTTCGTGGGGAATGATGGCGGCGGGGGTGCTGGTGTTTAGCGGGAGCCTTTATGTGTTGGCGGTGACCCAGATCAAATGGCTGGGAGCTGTGACGCCGCTGGGTGGTCTTCTGCTTTTGGTGGGATGGATGGGGCTGGTTTTTGGAAAGCGTGGTCACACGCCGCAGTCTGGGCAATGACTTTGAAAATCATCCAGAGGCTGCCTATTTTGTTTCCTCCGAGAACAAGGGCGGCCCGTGTTTTTGTGAAGGGAACGCGGCCGCAGAGTTCCCTCTGGGATCTGTGCCGGTTTTGTTCCCGGATGGGAACCGTGGTTCGTGCGTGTTGTTCTTCGAGGGGAATACTCAGGGATTTGCGCCCGGGACGGATGCATTCTGTTCCCGTATGGGAACACAGAGGGTAGCCGGTGTGTGGCGCTGAAGCGCCACCACCGGGCCCCGATTTGAAAGGGATGCACCCCGTGAGGGCGTGCCAGAGGGATGGAGCGCCGCTTGCACGCCCTGCTGGGGTGCATTCGCTTTTTGACCTGCAAACCGGTGGTGGCGCGCCACCGACCGGCTACCGGCTTTGTTCCCTCCGGGAACATGGGTGGCCCGCGGTTCTCCGAAGGGA
>CAIURC010000205.1 GCA_903901425.1 uncultured Spartobacteria bacterium
AGATAAATCAACCGAAGGTTGGCCCCAAGGGCGAGCCGAGCGGGTGCGAGCGAGTCCACGCAGAGAGCACGGAGGAGAATGGCCAGTTAGACGGAAATCTCTCCCTGCTTTTCGCCGATTATAAAATGCTGCAGAACCTCATTTTCTACTCCGTGCTCTCCGGTGCGCCAGCACCGCCAACCCAAACCAATAAACTGAAACGTGTTTATCATGCCAACTGAATATCCAGCATGTAGAGAAGCGGACAGGGACGGGAGCAATCCCGGCGTTGAAGCTCCGTGGATTGAACCTGCGAGCCGCAGCGCAAGCGAACCCGTTCCGGCCTCGTTACACAACTTGAGAGCGGCCAATCTGCCAGATGAGCCGAAGCCTGACACCCGTCGTGAAGAGATATTCACGAGCAATGGCGGGGCTCTCCGGGGTGAGAGGGGGCAGCGCGCAGGGAAGGTTGGGTTGGGCAGGCTGGGAGACCCCTGCACTTGGCCACGTGAGAAGCGTGGCAAAACATCCGCCGAATCCATAAGACGGGTGTCGAGGGCAGGGGAGTCGGAGAGGCCCATAGTAGCGGAGAAGTCCCGATCAAGTCGGGATGGAGCGAAGGGGCCTTGGCAGGAACGAAGCAGACTCAGAAAGAACCGGGGCTGATTGGAATGAGCGATCAACCTACGACAGGACAGGAAGCAGAGGAGCTGACCCTTCGGGAAGCGATGCTGCCGACGAAACTCCGGGAATGGAGAGCGAAGCTGAGTGCGAAAGCCAAACAGGAGAAGCGGTTTCGCTTCTACAG
This sequence comes from uncultured Spartobacteria bacterium, assembly GCA_903901425.1. GTDB lineage: Bacteria > Verrucomicrobiota > Verrucomicrobiia > Chthoniobacterales > Chthoniobacteraceae > CAIURC01. The sequence continues at coordinate 788 of CAIURC010000205.1, forward strand.
CCTTTACGGGCTGGTGAGTCACCCCGAGATGCTGGCAGAGGCATGGGCGCAAGTCCGAGCCAATGGAGGCAGTGCGGGAGTCGATGGGATAACCATCGAGCAAATCGAGATGGAAGGCGAGGAAGCCTTCCTTGAAAAGTTGGCCCAAGAGCTTAGGGGGAAGACCTATCGCACCGGAGCGGTGCGGCGGGTCTACATCCCGAAAGCCAATGGGAAAATGAGACCTCTGGGCATCCCGAACATCCGGGACCGGGTGGTTCAAGCGGCAGTGCTTCTGATCTTGGAACCGATTTTCGAGTCGGACTTCCTGGATTGCTCGCACGGGTTTCGGCCCGGGCGCAGTGCGCATGATGCGCTGGAAGTGATCCGCGAAAACCTCGCCAAAGGACGTTGCACGGTGATCGATGCGGACATGGAAGGCTACTTTGACAGCATCCCCCACGACAAGCTGATGGCTTGCCTGCGGATGCGCGTGGTGGACGGAAGTGTTTTGCGACTGATCAAGCAATGGCTGGACGCCCCGGTTGAGGAACGGGATGAGAACGGCAAAATCCGACGCAAGCGAAATAAACAAGGAACACCGCAAGGGGGTGTCATCTCGCCCTTGTTGGCGAACATCTACCTGCACTGGTTTGACCGGGTGTTTCATGGAAAAGACGGCCCGGCCCAATGGGCAAAGGCTGTCTTGGTGCGCTACGCGGACGATTTTGTCATCATGGCTCGCTATGCGGGCGCAGACCTCCAAAGGTTCGTGGATGAGAAGATCGAGGATTGGCTGGGGCTGAAAATCAACCGGGAAAAGACGCAAGTCATCGACCTGCGACAAGAGGGGCAAACCCTCGACTTTCTGGGGTTCAGCTTCCGGTATGATAGCGATCTTCATGGGCGAGACCAACGCTACTGGAACATGCATCCTTCCAAGAAATCGCTGGCGCGAGAGCGCGAACGGTTGAGGGAGATGACCGGCAGCAACCAAAGTCACACGCCTCTGCCCGATTTGATCGGGCGACTCAACCGCCACCTCAAAGGATGGGCCAACTACTACCGACCCGGATACAGTCGGTGTGCTTTTCGGGAAATCAACCGCTATGTACGCGAACGGCTGACGAGGCATCTTCGTCGGCGCAGTCAACGAGCATGGCGACCACCGGAAGGCAAGTCGATCTACTCGCAATTGGAAAGAATGGGACTTATTTACCTGTGAATGCTTCGTGCAAGAACGTCCTGCGAAAGCCGGATGCGGGAAATCCGCACGTCCGGTTTGGACGAGGGAGAAGGAAGTCGGCGGTCATTGCCTTTGTGCTCTCATCCCGTGGCTTCCTTCTCTACTCTACTGTCCTCGGTGGTCAATTCTGCTTTATTCTGGTTGCTCAGCGGTCCGCAGATCCGCGTGGAAAACTCGGAAATGCGCGGTAGCTTGAGCCATGACATTGGCAAACCAGTTAACCATTGCGCGGATTCTTCTGATTCCGGTTTTTGTTTTTTTGAGTATTTCCTATGGGCAGAGTCTGGATGCGGG
>CAIURC010000206.1 GCA_903901425.1 uncultured Spartobacteria bacterium
TGCGACAGCGCCGCATCCAACTGCGCGCTGAACGGGTTGTCCCGGCAACAGTCCAAAATAATCACCTTGTTCCCCGCACCCGCCTCTTCCAACCCCACCATGATCGTGTCCCGCAGCAGGATACACCGGTTTTTGAGCATCGAGAGCGCCGTCAGCTTGGGCGTGTCCGTCGGCAAAAGGTAATTGTCCTCGCCCACCTGAATCCCGTGCCCGGAATAGTAAAACACCGCCGCCTCCGCAGATTTCGCCGCCGCAGCAAACGCCTCCGCAGCACCCGTCATCGCCTCCCGCGTCCCGTTGGTCAGGGGTTTGTCTCCAATAATCCGGTACCCGAGTTTTTTGAGCGCCGCCGCAACGTCTGCAGCATCTGACACCGGACTCTGGAGCTGCATCTGGCTGGGAAGATTCGCGTAGGCGTTGTTCCCCATGACCAGCGCCACCCGCTCGGCCTCCGCAGCCACAGACACACAGACTCCAAAAAACGCGGCTGTGAGCACTGCTCTCATCTAAATCAGAGTTTCCGGTAAATCTGCACCCGCCGGTTCTTGGCGCGCGCGGTTTCGTCGGTATTGGCGGTCACGGGATCCGATTCCCCGAACCCGAGCACCTGCAACCGCCCGGGCTCTACGCCATGCCATTCCAGCGCCCGCTTGACTGCCAATGCCCGCTGCTGGGAAAGCCCGAGGTTATGTGCGTCGCTGCCCAGATCGCAGGTGTGACCCTCGATCAAGAACCGCTCGCTCCCGGCCTGTTTCATCGCACGCGCAATCTCCCCGATCTGCGCGGCCGTGACGCCGTCCAGCAGCTCCGCGCTGTCCCGCTGGAACTGGATGTTCTGGAAACTCAACGCGGTGTCGGCATCCACCTCCACCGACTGGGTGCCCACCTCCAACGCCAGCCCTTTGCGGATTTTTACTGTGGGCCCGTTGATGGACTTGGTCCGTTTCCATTTCCGGGCAATCTGTTCGGCGGGAACCACCTCGGGATCAGCCCAGAGGGTTCCCCCCCAAAGAAGAAGGATCAGGGTCCATTTCATTGGTCACACTGCCTAACACGGAACGATTCCCATGGCCAGCCCAACCTTCTAACAGACCGGCCCATGAACCCTGCCGAACGTTTTTAAAGCGCACCACTCCGGGTGTACGTCCGGACAGATCCGTCGGAGTAGTAGTCCGCATAGGTCACCACCCGGACCGGGTACGTGACCCGGCGTCCGCAATGGTCCGTCCCGCAGCGGTACTCGGTCCGGCATCCGACCTGTCGAGTGTAGCGGTACACCGGGGCGCAATACCCGGACCGGCGCGGGGCCAAAGAGTCGCTCTTCTGGGCGCACCCAACGGATAAAAGACTCAACGCGGCGAGCATCAGCAATTTCATACTGAGTTGTTTTTTTGGGGGGTTTCAGATTTCGGGGCGCCGCACTCTGCGGCGTTCACACCCAATCCATCGCCGGATTTGGCCCGTTGATTGAGAGTTTTTTCAATCTCTGCCCAGTGAACTGCAGAAAAAACGCTCCCATCGAGAAGCCGGTCGTCTTATTGCCGTCGACAAACGGGTGATTCTTGAAAGGGCGCTCGCGCTTCAGTTGTCAGAGTTCTCTGATGGTGTTGCGATCCCGTGCAACAACGTCCTGAGCGGTCTGCATTCGCCGAAATAAGATGCAGCGGTGGTCATCTTGGTCCTTTTTGAAACCTGCGCTTCACTCCTTGAATTCCCCCGAACGATGTCATGGAAGCCGCCCCTGCAGGAGCTATCTCCAACCGATTCCTCTGCTGCGCCAACCGACCGCATTCGGCTATCAACGCACCTTCGTCCCCCCGGGAGCCGCCGATGAATCCCCACGCACCGGACGCGGCATCTTCTTCCCGGTGGTCTGCGCGCGCCCCCCACCAATCACCACCTCCAAAGCCCCCTCTCGCGCTGACCCCATGGTAAACTCCGCGCAGGCAATGGGATAGAACTTACCCACCTCATACCCCAACGCGCGGGCAATCTTCCTAAATGTGGCAAGCCAAGAGGACCGCGGAAAACCCAGTCCGCTTTCAAACTGCGCCGCGATGCTTTCAAGATCCGCGTCCCGGCTTTCCCGGAGCCGGCGCAGCACCGTGGCGTCCTCCTCCCCGAACTCGGCCGCCAGAGTCTCCAACCGCACGTCCTCCTTAAACCGCAGATACAGCTTATTGACTGGATCAAACGTCTGTTTGTACCCCGGGACCGCCTGCTCCAATGCCGCCTTGTAGCGGTCCTCGTCCGCCTTCACCA
>CAIURC010000207.1 GCA_903901425.1 uncultured Spartobacteria bacterium
CCAAATCGCCCGGACCCGCCCCGGCCAGATAACAAATCCCCGCTTCGCGCCCCGCCCCTCTGGTCCCTTCAGTTTTCAGTTTCATGTGGTTCAATGTGGTTCAGTCCCGCTGCAGCCCCTCGAAAATTTCCGCCGCCACGCGCTCCGGATCCTGGCCGGATGCCTTTGCGCGGCGCGGCGCCATGCCCTCATCCCCAAAGAGGAGCGCCTCCATCTCGAGGACCGCCCCGCTCAAACGGGTCCTTGCGCCAACCGGGATGGAGCAATCCCCCGACAGCAGCCGTTGCAGGGCGCGTTCGGCCCGGACACAGAGCAGAGTTTCCTGATGGTTCACTCCAGCGAGCACAGCATTCACCGGGGCATTGTCAGCCACGGCCTGCAACGCCACGGCGCCCTGGCCAATGGCCGGCACCAACCAACCCGCCAGCGAACTCAACCGGAACACCCAGTCCGCATGCTTCAACTCGGGTCCACTGCAGTCGAACCCGAGTCGTTCCAAGCCGGCCTCCGCCAGCACAATCGCATCCACCTCCTGGGACTCGCCCAGTTTGCGCAGACGCGTCTGCACGTTGCCGCGCCATTCCACAATCCGGATGTCCGGCCGCAGCCAGCGGATTTGGCGGGCGCGCCGGATGCTGCTGGTGCCGACCACCGCCCCCTGGTGCAGATGTTCAAACGAAGCGGACTGACGGGCGATCAACATGTCGCCTGTGGGCGCGCGTTGAAGCACCGCAGGTATCGCGAGCCCGGGCGGATTGTGTCCCGGAAGATCCTTGAGGCTGTGCACTGCCACATCGATGCGCCCGTCCAACAGTGCCTCCTCCAGTTCCCGGGTAAACAGCCCTTTACCCCCCCCGTCCCCCTTCTGGAGCAGGTTGAGGTCCAGCTTTCGATCTCCCCGGGTCACAAAGGTTTCCACGGCCACCTCCATTTCCGGAAACGCGGCCAACAGCGCGCGGCGGGTGAGCTCCACCTGAGCCAGAGCAAGGGGCGATGCGCGGGTTCCGAGAACCAAGCGTTTCATGAGCCCATTCCCTCCGCCACAGGTCCCTTGCCCGCCCCGAGGCCGCCGCTGGCCCAAGCCCGGGATTCGCCGAGCCACCGCTGAAATTCGTCCACGTGTTTCTCAATCATCTGTTCACACACTTGCAGATCCTGGCGGCGGATGCTCATGGAATGTTCGGCAATCGCCTGGAGGGAATCGATGTCGTACAGGTACACCCCTTCCAACGCATTGACCCCGGGCTCGATGTCGCGCGGCACGGCCAGATCGATGCAAAACAGCGGCCGATCCATGCGGCTCCTCATGATCGGACGGAGTTGTGCCGCCGTCAGCACCGGGTGCGGCGCCGCGGTTGACCCGATCAGGATGTCCACCCCGTCAAACTCCTCCTGCCAGCGGTCAAAATGCACGGCCCGACCGCCCATGGATTCCGCCAGAGCCGCAGCGCGCTCATAGGACCGGTTGGCCACAAAAATGGTCCGCACTCCGCGTGCCTTCAGGGCGCCCGCCGTCAACTCGCTCATCTCGCCGGCCCCCAGAATCATCACCCGGCATTCGGACAACCGGCCGAAGATTTTCTCCGCCAACTCGACCGCCACGGACCCCACCGAGACCGAACCGCGGGTGATATTGGTCTTGGTCCGGACCTCTTTGGCGACGTTGAACGCCCGCTGGAAAAGTTTGTTCAGGTGGCGCCCGGTAGCCTGCGCCGTCTGGGCCGAGGAATACGCTTTTTTGACCTGCCCCAAGATCTCGGTCTCCCCGAGCACCATGGAATCGAGGCCGCTCACCACCCGAAACAAGTGCCGCAGGGCCTCCCGTGTCGGCAACCGGAAAAACGCCCCGTCAGGCGCAGTCTCCACCCCGAACTCCGCCGCGACAAACGCTTCTGCAGCCCGGATTCCCCGGGCAGACTCCTCGGCCGCGACATACAACTCCACGCGGTTGCAGGTGGACACAATGACCGCCTCGCCGAGACCCGCGGTTGAAGCCAGACGCTGCACGGCTCCGGGGAGCGCGCCCTCCGACACGGCAAACCGCTCCCGGAGTTCCACGGGGGCGGTCCGATGACTGAGTCCTAGGCAGAGGATTTCCATCACGCAGCCGGGTTGGAAATGAACCTGAGACTCCAGAGCGTCCCCAGCACTGCCACGATGGCCCACAGAGACAACCATGCCACACGGCGCCCCCCCCAGCGATGACCGCCGACGGCCACCAAGATCCCCCCGTAGAGAAGCCAGACCAGAGCCGACCATGCCACCTTCACCCAATGGGCAGTCCATCCCCCCATGGCAAACCCCGCCAGCAGTCCAAGCGTCAACAACCCGAACCCGACCGCCACCAAGCGCCGGTTTGCCACCGCAAGATCCTGAATTGGCGGCAGGCCAAAAAAGAAGGACCGCAAATGATGCGTCTTCAACTGCCGCTCTTGGGCCAAGTACATCCCTCCGGCGACACCAGCCAGGGCAAACGCGCCATACGCCAGCACCGACAACGCGGCGTGCATCTCCATCCAGGGGTTGGGGGCCGGCACCCGCTGCGGCAACCGGTCCAGACCGGGAACCAGCAACGCCAATCCCTGAATCCCCAACGCCATGGGCGCCGTGAAAAGCCCAAGCAGCGACAACCGGTACGCCGTGCCGATGAGCAGGTAAAAGAGCACCATCGCCCACGCCAGAAACACCAGCACCTCAAACCGGTTGGTCAGCGGACACCGACCCAGCGCCTCGCCGCGCACCGAGAGGAAAAATGTCTGGAGGAGGAACCCGGCGAGAACCACCCAGAAACTGGCGCGCGAGGGCCGGAACGTGCGGGCGCCCATCGAGTAAACGGCGAAAGCCGATCCCGCTAGGAAGCACAACGTTGAACCTGCAAGTGCCAGTCGCTCCATGATCCGTTTTACCGCAACGCCGACCGGGCAAATCCCCCCGGCCACCCGGGCCGGGGGGGCTCCCGGTTTTAGATCAGGTCGGTGACAGCCCCCAGACTTGCACTGGAAACCGACCGGGCGTACTTCGCCAGAACCCCGCGGGTGTAGTTGGGCTTCGGGGCCTTCCACTTTGCCAGGCGCTTCTGAATGTCCTCCGTAGGCAGGTCCAGAGTCAGTTCGCGGCGGCTCGCATCGATGGTGATCGGGTCCCCGTTTTTCACCACAGCCAGAGGCCCGCCCAGAGCGGCTTCGGGAGTGATGTGCCCAACCACGAATCCGTGTGACCCGCCGCTGAACCGGCCGTCGGTGATGAGCGCCACGTCTTTGCCGAGTCCCTTGCCCATGACCGCGCTCGTGGGGGACAGCATTTCGCGCATGCCGGGCCCGCCGACCGGCCCCTCATGCCGGATCACGATCACGTGCCCCTTCTTCACCCGCCCGTCGAGGATGGCGGCCAGCGCGTCCTGCTCGTTCTCGAACACGATGGCTTTTCCGCTGAACCGGAGCCCTTCCTTGCCGCTGATCTTGGCCACGGCGCCCTCAGGGGCGAGGTTACCGCGCAACACCACAAGATGGCTGTCGGGTTTGATCGGGTTGCTGAAAGGCCGAATGATCTCCTGGCCTTTGGGATAGGGCCGGACCTTTTTCAGGTTCTCGGCCATGGTCTTGCCGGTGACCGTCATGCAACCGCCATGCAGCAACCCTTCTTCGAGCAGCATCTTCATGAGCGGCGTCTGGCCACCGATGGCCACCAGTTCGCTCATCAAAAACCGGCCACTGGGCTTGAGGTCCCCCAATACCGGCACGCGTTTCCCGATCTGAGTAAAGTCGTCCAGCTTGAGTTTAACCCCAGCCGCATGCGCCATCCCCAGGAGGTGCAGCACGGCGTTGGTGGAGCCCCCGAGCGCAATCACCACCGTGATCGCATTTTCAAAGGCTTCCCGGGTGAGGATGTCCGAAGGCCGGATGCCGCGCCGCAGGAGTTCCACGACCGCCGCGCCGGCAGCCCGGGCATCCCCCGCTTTGGCGGGGGACACCGCATTCTGAGCCGAGCTGTTGGGCAGACTCATCCCCAGCGCCTCGATCGCACTGGCCATGGTGTTGGCGGTGTACATCCCCCCGCAGGATCCCGCCCCAGGGATCGCCTGTTCCTCGATCAACCCCAGCTCCTTCTGGTCGATCTGATCGTTGGCATACTGGCCGACCGCTTCAAAACAGGAAACCACGTCCAGTTTGCGGCCCTCAAATTTCTCGCGCCGCTCTTTTTTAAGCCGTTTTTCAGCCAGAATTCCGCTGATGCAGCCGGGCAGGATTGTCCCGCCGTAGACGAACACAGAGGGGCGGTTCAACCGGGCCATGCCGATCAGGCAGCCTGGCATGTTCTTGTCGCAGCCCCCGATCGCCACGAGTCCGTCAAAGCCCTCACAGCCCACCACCGTTTCAATCGAATCCGCAATCACCTCCCGGGACACCAGCGAATATTTCATCCCCTCGGTTCCCATCGAAATCCCGTCTGAAATGGTGGGAGCGGTGAACAGAAGCGCCTTGCCGCCGCTCGCGTTTACCCCGGCCTCGGCCTGGCGCGCCAACTGGTCGAGGTGCATGTTGCAGGGCGTCACCATGCTCCACAGGGAGGCAATGCCCACCTGCGACTTCCGGAAATCTTCCCGGCTAAATCCCACCGCGTGCAGCATCGCCCGGCTCGCGGCACGTTCGTAACCGTCCACCACCTGGGAGGAGAACCGGCGCATCTCCGCGGCTCCGCGCCCCCCTGCCTTTCCGGACGCCGTGCCGGCCTTCGCGGTTTTCTGACCGTTGCGCTTCTGGGAGGATTCAGGTTTGGACGAGGAACTCATATTGGGTGGGGCTGGATGAGAGGGGTTTCAGGAAAAGCCCTGAAAATAGGCCGTTTTCGCGCCCCTAGGCAAGAACCGGAAACTGCCCGGGTCAACGGGCCGTCTCACCCACCCCCAGCAACTCGCCCCAAACCGGTTCCTCCGCCACCAACCCGCCATCGGTCAATTCGCTGCGGTTCACCTTCTCATACCGGCCCGAAACCGATTCCCATGCCTGCAAACGCAGACGCACTCGGTCTCCGGTCCGCAACCGCGCCGCCGGCGTCCATTTCTGGCCCTGCATGCTCCAGAGATAAACCAGTGCATCCTCCGTGCCCGCCCCAGTTCCATCCCCAGATCCGGCACTCGCCCGCCTCAAATCCCTCACATGCACGCTCACCACGTGCTCCGAGTACGGGACCGTCCCGGGACGCGGCACCGCAGACACCGCGCCGACCGTCCCCTCCACCGTGCATTCCTCCCCGGCTTTCAACGCCAGAAAACGGCTCTGCACCGGGGCACCCACCCGCATCTCCAAAACCTTCCAATCCCCCAAGGCCAGCTCACGGCTGGCAAACTCCCAGACCACCACTTTTTTTCCAGCCAACCGGTCCCGGCCCGCCGCAAGTTCCCGCTGCAGGATCTCCCGGGAGCCAAACGCGCCATCGCTGTTGCGGACCACGGCATCCACCCGGACGCCCAGCGCCGCCCCAAGATGCTCCACAAACCCGGCACCCTCGCCCCAGCCCATCCCCTCCAACGAATAAATATTGGAAAAACTATCCCCCAGCACCAGCACCTCCGCACCCGGATCAGGCCGCAAAAGACCGTTTCCCAGCGTGACCTGCCGGATCCGGACCTTCTGACGTCCATACAGCGTCTGGTTCTCGCCCAAGCCCAGCAAACCCACAATGTCTCCCATCCCCTCCACCTCACCTTCGGCAAAGCCGGGTTGGATTCCGCCGGACCTCAATCCGGGCACCTGCTTCAACACGTCAGCCAACCGGGCTGCCACGCGCTCCATGGTCTCCGGCCGCCAGTGCGTGTCCGTCTCCAAATAGGCGACCCCCAACTCCCGGGCATCCTGTTCCAGACCGGGTGCAGGATCAAACACCCGGACTCCAACTGCCTCCAGACGCGCCACAAACTCGCCGTGAGACGCATTCTGAAGCAGCGTGCCTCCGGGTTTCCCGGTGAGATGCCGGGCTTCAATGCAGGGTTTGACCGGCACAGGCACCACCACCAATTCAATTCCACGCCGCTTCAACTGCTCCCGAAAATCCACGATCCCCCGCACCGGATCCGGTTGGACTCCGCTCTTTTTCCGGTGCGCAATTTGGCCCGGGGACAGAAACGGTGCACCCCAAACCGATTCGACATCCGGCCGGTAAAACAACCACCCGTTTTTTCCCAGATACGCCTGTTCCCCCCCCCATCGCAGGAGCTTGGTGAACCCTGTCTGAACCTGAGGCCGCATTCCGCCGGAGAACCATGAGCGTCTCTCAAGTTCGCGCTCTGCCTCCTTCAGGTCCCGGGCCTCGGGCAGGAGCCCCCAGACCCTGGCCAGGGAGCGCACGGACTTCAACCGGTCCCAACCGGGCATCACCCGGGCCAGACCACGAATCGAAAACTCCCCAGTCTTCCATTCGCGGGCCCACTGGATCCCGGGAACCAGCAAAAGACCGGCCAGAAATCCCCCAATCAGAACCGCACGCGCTCCCGCGCTGAACTCGGTGCGCCCAAGCACGCGTTCGGCTTCCTCCTCGCGGCCCTCCAGTTTTCCAGTTGGCTTCAAGTCCGAGGCGCGCATCAGAAAATGAAGTAGATGAAGGGGTTGTACTCCTGGGTGGCAAGGACCACGCAGGCGAGGGCGCCCAGAGCCAGACACGCCAGCACTTTGCCCAGAGTCAGACGCCGGGTCCAATCCCAGGTCTGGGGACAGCCCCAGACCACGGCGGCCGCCACTCCGAGCGCCAGAAACATCCAGGGCTGGAAAATCGCTCCACCGACCAGTGCCGCGCCCGGTCCCAGAGAGCGGGCACCGAGCATGTCCGCCAAGTAACCCCATGCGGCATCCAGATCCCGGGCCCGGAAAAACACCCAGCCCACTAGGACAACCCCGAAGGTGAAACCGACCCTGAGCGCCCCGGGCAACTTCCCATAAACCGCGCCCCAACGCCTTTCGAGCGCGAGCATGCCTCCGTGCAACGCCCCCCAGAGAATAAAGTTCCACGATGCACCGTGCCAGAACCCCCCAAGCACCATGGTCGCCATCAGGTTGAAATAGGTCCGGCCCGCCCCCAACCGGTTGCCCCCCAGAGGAATGTAAAGATACTCCCGCAGCCAACTGGAGAGCGAGATGTGCCAGCGCCGCCAAAAATCGGTCACTGAATCCGCCCGGTAGGGAGAATCAAAATTTTTGGCGAAAAGGAACCCGAACATGAGCCCCAGCCCGATGGCCATGTCGGAGTACCCGCTGAAATCGAAATAAATCTGAAAGGCGTAGCCGACTGCACCCGCCCATGCCTCGGCAAATCCGCGCGCACCCGCCTCAAATGCCGTGTCCGCAAGTTTGCCGCAGGGATTGGCCAGCAGGATTTTCTTGCCCAACCCCACCAGAAAAAATGCGGATCCCCGGGCAAACTTGTCCAGAGTCAGGGTCCGCTCCCGGAGCTGCTCTGCCAGGAATGAGAACTTGAGAATCGGCCCCGCCACCAAATGGGGCAGCATCGAGACGAAACAGGAGAAATCCACGAAGTTTTCCATGGCCCGCGCATCGCCCCGGTAAACGTCCAGAATGTAACTGAGGGCTTGGAAAGTGTAAAAACTGATGCCCAGCGGAAGGACCAGCCGCCAGGCCGGCTCCCATTGCGCCGACTCCATGCCAAACACCCGCATCAACCCATTCAATGTCTCCCGCCCAAAGTCAAAATACTTGAACACCCCGAGGACCGTCAGATTGCTCACAACAGACCCCCGCAAGGCCCATTTTTGAAGCCGACTCCTGTCCCCGCCCGGCTCCAAAAGTTTTGCCTCCCCTTTCCAGCGCCAGAACCGCCAGTCGTTCCTGGCCAGCACGAGGCTCAAAAACCAGTCCAGGGAAGTCGTGGCAAACATCAATCCCACAAACCGCGGTTCCGCCCACCCATAAAAAGCGTACCCGGTGATGACCAACCACAGGTTCCGCATCCGCTGCGTGCTCCACCCCAGCAAATAATAGCCTAACAGGGTCAGCGGCAGAAAGTAGTAGAGAAAGATATGCGAGCTGAAAACCATTGTTCCCGGGAGAAACGAGGGCGGACCCTAGGGTCCGGCGCCTAAAATTGAAAGTTGAATCCCCTACGCACGCCGATACTCTCCCCGCCCATGCTGTCCCCGGCTCAACAACCGCCCCAAAAAAGCGCCCGCCGACGTCTCTCCGCGCGGCTGGCCCCGGTTCTTGGCGTACTTCTAGGCCTGTCGGCCCTTCAAAAAGCCGACGCCCAGGCCCCCACCCCCTTCCGCCCCTACTCGGAAACCGCCAAGTCCGCCGTGCTCCCAGGCAGGGAAGGCTGGTTGTTCCTCAGCTCAGAACTCCATTTCCTTTCCGCTCCGGAATTCTGGGGAGCAGCAGCCAGTGCCGTGTCCAAGGCCAGCAACCCCGACTGGGCGGATCCCCTTCCCGCGATCCTCGATTTCCACGCCCAGCTCAAGGCCCACGGGATCCAACTGCTCGTGGTTCCCGTTCCCCCAAAAGCCGCCCTCTATCCCGAGCAACTCCCGGCGCTCGAAGATTCCACCCCGGCCCCTACCCCGGGTCAGGTGCCTTCCCTGGCCGGATTTTACAAGGTCCTCGAGAAGGAAGGCGTGCAGGTGCTCGACCTGGTTCCTGTTCTCCTTGAAAACCGCAAATCCGAGCACGGCCCGGCGTTCTGCACCACCGATTCCCACTGGTCTGGAAATGCCTGCGTCCTCGCGGCCCAGGCCATTTCACAGAGAATTACGGCGCTTCTCCCGGCCAGCCTCCGGAACCCGTTCTCTGCGGAATGGAAATCGGCCTCGTTCCGGGGCGACCTTCCAGATCTTCCCGGCGCGCCCGCCAGTGGATCCCCTCAGGAAACACTCCCGGTCCGCAGAATCCTCCATGAATCCTCCGGGGCAGTGTCTCCGGACCCCGACAGTCCGCTGTTGCTGATCGGAGACAGCCACACCCTCGTTTTCCACGATTTCCTCGCAGAAAACGCCGGGCTTCTCGACCAACTCGCATTTGAAACGGCCCTTGCCCCGGACCTCATCGGCACCCGCGGTTCGGGTGCCACTCCCGTCCGCATCAGCTTGCTCCGAAGGAGCGTCAAAGACCCGGGGTTTCTCTCCAAGAAAAAGGTGGTCGTCTGGTGCTTTTCCGCCCGGGAATTCACCGAATCCGAATCGGGCTGGCAGAAAGTGGCTGTCTCCCGATAGCTCAGAACCCGATGGACTCCGTGGCTCCAGAATCGTTCCAACTCCGCTGCACCCTTCCGGATGGCCGCGAGCTCAAATTTACCATCGATTCTCCCGTGTTCACCATCGGCCGGGATTCCTCCAACCTCGCCCATGTCCCGGATTCGACCATCTCAAAAACCCATGCCGAAGCGCGGCAGATCGCCCCGGGCAGGGTCCGCATCAAAGACACGGACTCCCTGAACGGCGTGCGGGTAGACGGCAAACTCGTTCAGGAATGCGAACTGGACGCTCCCTGTTCCTTTCAACTGGCCACCATCCCATTCCACCTCTCCCTGGCAGCGCCCGCTGCCCCCGTGCGCCCACGCAGAAATCCTTTCACCCTCCTGCTACTTCTCCTCGTTCTTGCCGGTGTCGGCCTCGCAGGGTTCCAGCCGCGTCCCCCCGCCCCCCAGCCAAAAATCGGGTTCCATACCCCCGAGCTGGCCAAAATCCCGTCGGAACCCCTCCCGCTTCCCAGTTTCCGCGGCGTCGAACCGCTTCTGGTCGCCTCCGCGGCCGCTCTCTCTCCGGCACCCGCACCGGAGGCAACCAGCGAAATCCCGCCCACCGAGCCCACTCCCGCACCGGATCTCCCCGTATCCGCGGCTGAATCGGTGGCCCCGCCCCCTGCAACTCCCCCGAAAATTCTCCTTTCTGCTCAGCCCCCGCCTCCCCTTCCAGAACCCGAAACCCAGTCTGCATCCAGCGAAACTCCCGCGCCTGCACCCGCCCCCAGCGCTTCTGATGCGGCGTCCGCTCCGGAACCGTCCCCCGCAGTACCCACGCCTGCTGCTGCTGCTCCCGCTCTGGTTCCGTTTTTTCCTGCGTCTGAACCCAAACCGGTCACCGAGCCCCCCCCACCGGCGGCAACGGAACCCGCCCCGAAAAAGAAAGGCGTAAAACCCCCGAAACCCGCACCAGCCAAAAATCTGACCGTTCTCATCCTTGGGGATTCCCTGAGCCTTTGCGGATTTGGAAAACGTCTGGACTCGCGGTTCAGGCAGTCCAGTCAGGTCAAATCCACCTACACCTACATGGCCTGCGGGACCGTGCCGCTGAGCTGGATCAAAACCCCTGGATACGCCCAAGCCAAGACATGCTGCGGTTTTTGGAGCATCGAACAGAACGGCTCCAAGACCAAGCAGACCCAGGACACCTACGGGATGACCAAAGGGTACAAACCCGGTTCCCACCCGATCCCCAAAATCGAGGAACTTCTGACTAAGCTGCGCCCAGACATCCTTGTGATCCAGACCGGCACCAATCTTTTCGGCCTTTTTCCCGACACCAAAACCATTCACGCGGACCGCCACGACAACCTGCTGCGCTCCCATATCGAACCCTTCCTCGCCCGGTTGCTCACCCCGGCCTCGCCCCTCCGCAAGATCTACTGGGTTGCGCCCCCCACCTCTGGCCGGGTCGCCGAACCCGTTCAGGAGTTCGTCTTCGACCGGTACGAAAAATATGCCACGCCGGTGGTCACTCTGATCGATAGCCGCCCACTGATCTCGTTCCCGTACTCGGGAATGCAGCCGGACCGCGAACATTTCATGGGCGCGGATATGGACCGCTGGGCCGACCAAGTCTACGACCGGATTGCGGCTGATTTTGCGCAGTCCACCCCGCCGCTGCTCTCCAAGATCCCCGTAACCAAGGCAGTCCCGGTTTCGCTCGCGGCCCCCAAAGAAGCACCCGCCCCGGCCCCTCCGCAGAACACCCCAGTCACCCTCAAGGGCCGACTCCTTTTCAAATCGCCCCCACTTCAGACTGAGCAGTTGCTTCCGTACCAGGAGTCCCTTGCCGCATTTGTGTACGAGGTGGTTGGGGTCTCCTCAGGCCAGTACTCCGAAAAGGAGATCCTTGTCATGCATCCCGCGCACATCCGGCTCGAGCCACAGTCCTTGGACTCCTTTCAGGTTGGCCAAACCTACGAACTCACGGTCCGGGACTTGGACAGTTCTCCCTGGGCTGCGATCAAGTCCAGCGATCAGACCGGAAAACCTGAACTCCTTCCCTTCATCCAGAGCATCGACGACAACCGCTTCCCCTCTCGCGGCAAGTAACTTTCTCCCGATGCGCCACGCACTCCTCGTTGCAGCCGTCTTTCTCTCCGCCCCCTTCGCGCTCCACGCTGCAAAACCGGCAAAAGCCCCCAGCCCAACTCCCGCTGGCAGCAACGTCATCCGACCCAACACTGCACCCGGGACACCCACGCCGCCGTCCCTTCAAAAACCCAAGACCGGGCAATCCCCGGCAGCAAAGCCGGTCGCAACCCCTGCCCCGAGCTCAAAACCCGCATTGGCGCCGGGCAGCAAATCCGCAGCCACCCCTGGAAAACCTGTCCCCCCCCCTGCAACGCGCTCCTCCAAGCCGACCCCGGCGCCGCCCGGTTCGGCCAACTCCTCCCTGGTGCTGCTTATTGGAGACTCCCTCAGCGTCGGTCCGTTTGGGACCACCCTCCAGGATCTCCTCATCGCTCGACTCGGCTCCAAAGAAGTGGCCCTGTACGCATCCTGCGGCTCCTCACCCGAACACTGGCTCGCCTCCGAACCCGTCTACGAAACCCGGTGCGGTTACCGGGAAAAAACGCCGCGCAGCCAGAAGCTCATCGACTTCGTCAATGGCCGCCGCCCTCCCCCAGTCGCGACCCCGAAACTGGAGCGACTCCTCAAAATGCACGAACCCCGGTACGTGCTGATTCAGCTCGGGACCAACTGGATGGACGAATTCCAAAAACGAGTTTCAACCGAGAAAAAGGTCCAGAAATCGGCGATCCTTGACCGGTTTGCCGCAGCGCTGCGCGGCCGGATTGTGGTTTGGATCCTGCCCCCGGACTCGGCCCACTACTCTTCCTCGGCTCAGAACACCGTCCGCGAATTGATCCACCGCTGCGTGGTTCAGAATGGGTTCGCGGAAATTGACTCCAAAAAGTTGACCCGTTACCGGCGGGGCAAAACGGGCAGCGACGGCATCCACTACAACGGCGAGGACGCCCGGGTCTGGGCCCAGGGCGTGATGGGCCAGCTCACCGGCAAATCCAGCCGTTAAATCCGCCGCTCAAATGGCTTCCCCCCAAGAGCGCTGCCAGTTCATATTGTTTCCGGTTGCACTGTCCCCGTTTTGGGGGCTGTACCTCTTGCGCTCGTAGCTCAGCTGGATAGAGCAACGGATTTCTAATCCGTTGGTCGTGGGTTCGAATCCCGCCGGGCGCACTTCCATCCCGCCGCTCCCCACCTTCCACCAGCCCCTCCTGAGCGGCCTCCTCAGGCCTTGCGCCCAAACTTTTTTTCCAACTCCAGATACCCAATCTGGATCATCGTGGGCCGGCCATGTGGACAGCAGTACGGCAACTCACATGCCAGCAGATCCCTGAGCAACCGGACCAATTCGGGCTGCCGCAGATCGTCATTGGCCTTCACCGCGTGACGGCACACCGTCTTGGCAATCATGTCCTCCCCCAGACGCAGCCGGGCGTTCTCCTGCGAAGCCTCCTGCAACTCATCCACAATGCCCCGGACCAACTGCAGGGGGTCGCCCCCCTTCAAAAAGGTCGGCAGCGTGTCGATTTTGAACGTACCGCCCCCGAAGGGTTCCAGGACAATCCCCGCGCGCTCCAGCAGCTCCAAGTTCCGCATCAGCCAGTCGCTATCGCGCGGACTGACCTGCAGGTTCAGAGGCAACAACAACCGCTGGGCGGGCACTCCCTGGACCTCCATCTGGCGCTTCATCCGCTCGTACAAAATCCGTTCATGGGCCGCGTGTTGGTCCACCAACACCAAGCCATCCCGGTTTTCCATGAGCACATACAACCGGCCCAGCACCCCCAAAATTTTGAACTCCAGACTCGGATCCCGGCCCGCTTCCGGCACCTGCTCACGCCCCGGGTCGGCTGCCGATCCCGCTCCTTCCACCCGCGTTTGAACCGTTGCCGCCGGCTCCGGCTCGGGTACCGCCAACTGCCCTGAATCCTCGTCCGCCGGTTGGCCCGGATCCCGCGTCTCTGGATTCGACGCGGCAGCCTCCGCTTCCACGGGCCTGAGCGGCAACTCGGCCCAATCCCTCCTTAGAGCCAGTTGCTCTTCCGGGGGGATCAGTGCGGGCTGGAACTCAGCCGGCTGCACGGTCTCTGGCACACCCGGCGGCACCGTGGGACGAAACCCGCTGAAGCCCTCCGGCCTCAGCGCCGCACTCCAGGTGGCCCGGTCGGTCTCAAGGGCAGCCCGCACCGCCTGCACGACGGCCTCCCGCACAAAGTTCCCATCCCTAAACCGGACCTCGCGCTTTGCCGGATGCACATTCACGTCCACCTCGGCGGGATCCATTTCGATGAACAGGTAGGTCACCGGATGCTGCCCCTTCATGAGGGCCGTGTGGTACCCCTCCCGCAAACCCACGTTCAAAACTGGATTCTCCACCGGTCGCCCGTTGAGAAAAACCAGTTGCTGCTGCCGCCCCGACCGGCTCACCCCCGCCTTCCCCACATACCCCCAGACCCGGAATCCTTCCCGCTCAAAAAGCGGCACCTCCAGAAGTTCGGCTGCCGCCGGGGCTCCGCGCAGATCCCGGATCCGCTCCAGAAGCGTGGCCGCCGCCGGCAGTTGAAAAACCACGCGGTCCTCCGAGACCAGGGTGAACCCGACTCCGGAATGCCCCAGCGCCTGGAGCTCCATCTGGTGCTCCACATGGCTGAACTCTGTGGACTCGGTGCGCAAAAACTTCCGTCGGGCGGGCAGGTTGAAAAACAGGGAGCGGACCTCCACCTGCGTTCCCGGAGGTTCCCCGCAGTCCCGGACAGTTTCGAGGCGGCCACCGGCCACCAGCACCTCGGTGCCTGCCAACGCACCATGTTCGCGGGTGGCGAGCCGGAACTTTGAAACACTCGCAATGCTCGGAATTGCCTCGCCGCGGAAACCCAGGGTCGCAATGGCTGCAAGATCGGCCCCGGACCGGATTTTGCTGGTCGCATGGCGCTCCAGGCAAAGAAGGGCGTCATCCCGGTCCATGCCGCAGCCGTTGTCCGTCACCCGGAGATAGGAGATGCCGCCGCGGCGCACCACGACCTCGACGCGGGAAGCGTTGGCATCCAAGGCGTTCTCTACGAGTTCCTTGACCACCGATGCAGGACGCTCCACGACCTCCCCGGCTGCAACCTGGGACGCCACCTCCTCTGAGAGCAATGCGATGCGCGACACGTTTCCACCTCAACACGCCTTGCTCGAGTTGTCACTTTCCACTTTGTTTTCCCGCTGCTAGTTTGTCCCGCTATGATCCAGCTGACTGAAGCCGCCGTCCAAAGGCTCAAATCCTTGCTCGAGGGGCAGCCTGCCGTCTTCCTCAGAATCACCGTGGAATCGGGCGGGTGCGCCGGTCGCCAGTACGCGATGCGGCTGGACCAACCCTCGCCCGAGGACCATGTCTTTCCCCATGAAAACGTCGGGGTCGTGGTGGATCCTGCCTCGCTCCCTCTGCTCTCCGGTTCCAGCATCGATTACTGTGACGACCTTGCCGGAGCCGGCTTCCGGATCCACAACCCCAACGCCGTGCGCAGTTGCGGCTGCGGCACCTCCTTTGAAAGCCGACCGGAGACCGCCGCCCCCTGACCTGCGCAACCGCTGAAGATGCCCGCCTACCGCCCCTTCCAGTCTTCCAACCAGAAACAGGAACCCGACAGCCTGTTCCTCTGGTCGGTCTTCATCCTCCTCCTGATCGGGGCGGCATTCGCCTGCTGGATCGGCAGCTTCTATATCTTCGGACACCCGGAAAAACCCAAGCCGTACCGGATCCTGCTCCGGCTCAAAAAACTGGAGCCTCCCCGGCGTTTCGAGGTCACCGCGGCGCCGCAGGGCGAGTTTCTATCCGCCAAAGCCCTGTACGAAAAGTTTGGGAAATCCACCCCCGTGGACCTGCACCAGACCAACAGCAGCCTTCTCCGGGACTACATCTGCAATTACAAGGAAACCAAAAATCGCGTCCCCTACGTCCGCGGCAAATTTACGGTGATCGACTGCCGTGAACTGGCTGGCTCGGATTTTTTTGGGTCCGGCGTGGTGGCGCTTGCGGAATCTCCGGACACCCCGCAGGTGCTGATTGAACACGTCTACACATCCTCCCCGGAAACGGTCCCTCTTCTGAAACGGATGCTTCAGACCGGGCTGGAACTGAGCATTGAACGGACTCTGGACCTTTCCGCCGTGGTGCATGCGGCCCGGCAACCCGATGGACGGATGCTTTTCACCGTGGTTCCTCTCCTGTACGGCACCTACTCCATCCGGCAGGGGTCTGGCACCTTTGGCCTGGTGCCGCCCCCGAGCGTCAACCCCGAATTCCTGCCGCCGCTCTTCAAGCCCGATCTGATTGAGACCGCGACAAAACGGTTTGCCGCCCTCAAACAGGGGCCGCTCACCGATCCGCCCAACGCCGCGCCCTCGACTGCCGCCGCTGCCCCTCCCAAGGGCCCCGAACTGGTTCGAATCGACCTGCCTGAAAACGCGCAGACACCGCCCCCGCAGCCCGCCGAGCCTGTTCCCCCCGCTCCTCCCACCACCCCTCCGACCGCGGCCTTGGCATCCGCAACCCCGGATTCCACCGCAAAACCTGCCCCGACGCCGGAACCCGCTCCCAAGCCTGATTCAGCGCCACCTCAGGTGGCCGCGGTTTCGGAAACCAAGGGCGCAAAATCGAAGAAGCCCTCCCGTTTTTCGGCTTCGACTTCCGCCACACCCACTCCCGCCCCGCCGGCCAAGGTCGCTTCCACAAGCCCTTCCAAACCGGCCACGACCGAACCCCGCCCGACTCCCCTCCAGATGGCCATGTCGGCACAGGACAAACCGGTTCCGGGCCGCGCTGCGCCAAAACCGACGCCTTCCATCAACCCCATCGTGGTTTTCCCGGCCCCTTCGGGTGTTTCAAAAACAGCGGCCAACCCGCCTCCGGCCCCCGAACCCGCCCAGTCTTCGCCCCCTGCATCCAACGCTCCCCCTCCGCCCGTCGCTGCGGCGCCGGGTGCACCGCTCAAACCCTTCAACCCCCAGGGTGCCGTTCTTGCATCCAAACCCGCCCCGGCGCTCTCGGGCTCAGGAAACTGGCAGGTCTACGCGCCAGGCAAGCTCCCCTCCGGCAGAAGCATCACCGTTTCGGAGGCGCAAAAACTCGCCGAACAAGGCGAACTCCGGGACCGGACCTTTTTGAGAGGCAACTTTGTCGTCACGGCAGCCGGAGACAACAAGGCCGTGCTTCGTCCGGAAGGCTCACCGCTTGCGGCTCAAACCCGGATCATCGTGGAGTTTCCGCCGGGCGCGGTTCCTCCGCGCGAACGCACGACCCTGCAAAGGGACGACTCCGAGGGGTTTGAGGTGCGCGACATCCGACGCGGAACCGACGGACAATTGAACGTCTATGTCCGGGAGATCCTCTCCCCATCAGCCCGTTAAACAGGCGGCCCATCGAGTCCATCGAGTCCATCGAGTCCATCGAGTCCATCGAGTCCATCGAGTCTCGCCCCCCTCACCCCCTGCAAGTGACATTTCCGTGACATTAAAGTCACGGCAGTGAAACTTCTGATTCCCCCGAGGTTTTTGCGCGTCTTTTGTGTTTTTCGCGCGTCTTTTTCGTGGCGTCCTCTCGGCGCCATGCGCACCTCAACCTTGATTCTACCCGCAGCCCTGACCGCCCTCCTCGCCTCGCCCTTCCCACTCGCAGCCGAAGAGGACGCCATGCAGGCCCTCTTCAAGATCCTTCTTGATCGGGGTTCCATCTCCCAACAGGAATTCGACAAACTTTCCGTCTTGGCTGAGAAGGACAAAAAGCCCGTGCAGGCTGCTGCCCCCGTCCGGCCGCTCTCCACTCCCATTTCCGAGGAACCTTCCACTCTCGGCCAGATCAGCGAACTCGAGGCCCGGATTGCCAAAGTCGAGTCGGAGACCAAAGCGATTGAGAAAAAGGCGGCAGCACTTCCCGCAGCGAAATCGGGGGACAAATGGTTCGATCGCCTCAAGCTCGATGGCTACACCCAGTTCCGGGTCACCTCGCTCCTGAATGAAGGTGCCGATGACATCCACGTGCCTGCCGATCGTTCCGTGAACGACCAGGAAAGCCTCCACATCCGCCGGGGCCGCTTCAAAATCTACGGCGACGTCAGCGACCACCTCCACCTCTACTCCCAGTTGGACTTCGCAGGCTCGGTTTTTGGCAGCGGGGGCAGCCTCGGCCTTCAAGCCCGTGACCTCTACGGGGATATCTCTCTGGACGACGACAAGGAGTACCGGTTCCGCCTCGGTCTCTCAAAAGTGCCCTTCGGCTTTGTCAACATGCAGTCCTCCCAAAACCGGATCACCTTGGAACGCGCGGACGCACTCAACTCCGCCGCAGAGGGAGAGCGCGATTATGGCGCCTATTTCATGTACGCTCCCAAGGAGGTCCGGGAACGCTTCAAAGAACTGGTCAAATCGGGCCTCAAAGGCTCCGGTGACTACGGGATGTTCACCGTGGGCGCTTACAATGGCCAGGGCCTGAACCGCGCCGATTTCGACGGCCAACCCCACTGGCTCGCACGCGTCACCTATCCGTGGAAGTTCCCAAATGGCCAGTTCTTTGAAACCTCGCTTCAAGCCTACACCGGCCATTTCAACTCGGAAACCAAGTCCATCACCACCCCCACTGGAAAAATCACGCCGATCATTGATTCCAACGGCGTTGAAGACCAGCGCGTCGGCATCACCGCAATCCTTTACCCGCAGCCTTTCGGGATCGAAGCCGAGTGGAACTGGGGCTCTGGCCCGGAACTCAACGCGGACTATTCCGCAATTACGCGCGGTTCCCTCAACGGCGGTTACATTCTTGCCAATTACCGCCTGAAAACTGACCACGGCGAATTCTTCCCGTTCGCGCGCTGGAACTACTTCGACGGCGCCCGCAAGTTCGCCGCCAATGCGCCAGTGACGGAAGTCAACGAGATCGACTTCGGGGTCGAATGGAGTCCGTGGCCCCAGGTTGAGCTCAGCGTCATGTACACCCACACGCTCCAGCGCACCAACACGTCTGCCGCACCCTACAACCTCGTTCAGGATGCCGACCGGGTGGGGTTCCAGGTCCAGTGGAACTACTGACCGCGCCCGCACAGGCCGTGTGATTTGTCTCCCCAGAGGCAAATTCCAGCCTAACGCAATGCCTCCCATCGACCTCCGGGACCCGACCTCTTTAGGCGGCGTCCCGGAGCCGTGGCACGCATCTCCCTCCTCCGTGCCGCTGCGCACTGCGGCATTCGCCCCCCCCACCTCCGGAGTTGAGCCGGACCCAGCCTCCTGATAGCTCCCCGTGCTGTGGTTCCCGCTGATTCCGTCCCTCCCTCCTCTGCCTCACCGGTGGATCCCCCCCCCCGTGCCCCAGCCCCCGGTGTCCGCTTGGAAAAAATCCTCGCCGCAGCGGTTCTCCTGACCGCCCTCCTTTTCCGGCTCTGGGCTCTGGACGAAAAACCCCTGCACTTCGATGAAGGGGTGAACGGGAACTTCGTCGACCGCATGGTCGCCGAGGGCTTTTACCATTACGACCCCACCAACTACCACGGGCCACTTCATTTCTACGTCCTGTTCGTCTTCCAAACGCTGCTCGGGCGCGAACCGTGGGTCCTCCGGCTCCCCATCGCCCTCCTCAGCACCGCCTCCGTTGGACTCGTGCTCGCTTTCCGGTCGACGATTGGAAGGCAAGCGGCGCTCATTTCCGCATTTGCCATGGCGGTATCCCCGGGGCTCGTTTTTTATGGCAGATACGCCATTCACGAGTCCTGGCTGGTTTTTTTCCTGCTCCTCACGTTCTGGGGGTTGGCAGGGCTCCGCCATGCCAACTCCCGGGGCCGTCTTTGGGCGTTCGGGCTGGGAATCTGCGGGATGCTGCTCACCAAGGAAACTCACCTCCTGCATCTGGCTGCCATGGGCCTTGCCGTGCCCACGCTCCGGCTTCTGGAACGGTTCTCCCCTTCCGCACCCAGCTCGCCTCCCGAACCCGAGACCCGCGGCAAACACAAGGACCTGATTCCCCTCCTGGCCACCTGCGGCGGCCTCCTCCTTTTTTTCTATTCCGGCGCCCTCCTTGACAGTTCGGGCCTGACCGGCTTTTTCCAGTCGTTCCTCGCATGGGCACAGACCGGCACCGGAGGCGAAAGCGGCCATGAAAAACCATGGCCGTACTGGCTCGAACTCCTGCTCCGGTACGAATGGCCCGCATTGCTGGGGCTGGCCGCCTCAGGGTTCGTTGTACTCCCCGGAATCCAACGCCCGCTCCGGTATCTGGCCATCTACGCGGGAGGAACGCTGGTGGCTTATTCCATTGTGCCGTACAAGACCCCGTGGTGCGTGATTTCCATGCTCTGGCCATGGCTGCTCCTGTTTGGAGTCGCCATCGCCCATCTGGCAGCGCGCTGGGACCGGTGGTGCGTCCATACCGCAGCCGGCCTACTCCTCGCCTACTCCACAGGCATGTCCGGCCTCCTCAACTTCAAGAGCGCCACCGACGAGGAGGAACCCTACGTCTACGTGCAGACCCTGCCCGAAATCCGGGACCTGCTCGATCCGCTCCGAAACGCCACCCGCCAGAACCCCCAACTCCTCCACGCCACAGGCTATGTCCTTCTCCCAGAACTCTTCCCATGGACCTGGTTGCTGGGGCGCCATTCCAGAGTCGCGTACCTGAATCCCCCAGATTTCCCCGAAGAACTCGCCCCCCCAGAGTTCGCCCTTGTCGACCCAAGCCTCCTCGAAACCTTCGAAGCCCGATTAGACCAACCCTACTTCAAATTCGCCCTCCGGGTCCGGGGCAGTTCCCCAGACGAGTGCTTTGTGTTTCTGCGTGCCGCCACATTTGCCTCCCAGTTTCCAGGCCGGGACCCGGAATTTCTCCCTGAACCCGAGCCTCCCAGCCCAGAAGAACCCCCGGCCAAACCCAAGGACTCGTCTGACTTGGGAGACGCCCCCCCGTCCGAAACGCCACCCGCCGCCGATCCCCCCCCGGAAAAGCTTCCGGGCCCAAGACCCATTCCGCCGCTCCCGATTCTGGACCGGAAAACCGGAGAACTCGTGCCTGAACCGTGACTCTTTTCCTCCTCTACTTCTGCAGTGCGTCCACGCTGGCCGGCCTTGCTTTCGGATACGGACGCCCCCTCTCCCCGGGGACCGCCGCCTTGGCCTTGGTTATCGGCGGCATCGCGGCTGCCCTGGGCGCAGGGTTCAGCCGGCCACGCCTCCCCCTGCAACGCCCCGGAGTCTGGGGCTGGGCCAGCCTCGCTCTGTTCGCATTTTTTGCCCTGCGCTCCTTTCTCTGGCTGGTGTTCGAGTCGGGCGACCAGCTCTCGGTGCTCTCCCCAAACAACCTCGGGGACATGTCGCTCCATCTCTGCCTGATCCGTCAAATCGCCAACGGCACCCCGCTCTGGCCTCAAAACCCCATTTTTTCCGGAACCCAGCTCTCGTACCCCCTCGGAATCGACCTCTTCAACGCGCTTGGGGTGATCGCTGGAGCGGACCTGATCCGGAGTCTGATCTGGACCGGGCTCCTCGGTTCCTGGCTGACCGCAATGGCACTCTGGCGCTGGGGAGGCGCATTCTGTCTCACCGGATTCCTCTGCAACGGCGGACTTTTGGGATTCGCACTCCTGAGCGGGAGCCCTCTGGCGGATTTTCAAGCCGAAGCGGCATGGAAAAGCTTTCCGCTGGCGCTTCTGGTAACCCAGCGCGGCCTGCTCTTTGCGCTCCCCGCCGGGCTTCTCCTGCTCTCAAGTTGGCGTTCCCGGTGGCTTGCGGAGAACGCCCCTCCACCCGGCCCCTCCTCCCCCGAACCTTCCCCAAGCCGGCTCCCGTTCTGGGGCGAACTCTGGCTGTACTCCACGCTGCCCCTGTTTCACCCCCACTCCTTCCTGTTCCTCTCGTTTCTTTTGGGTTGCTGGTTCCTTTTCATCCCGCACGCCCGGCGTCCCATCCTGCTTCTGGTCGGTGCCGCTTTCATTCCCGCAACCGTTCTCATGGCCTGTGTGACCAACGGTTTTCACGGCCCAAAAATGCTCGGCTGGCAGCCCGGTTGGATTCGGGAAAACCAAGGCTTCATTGCCTTCTGGCTGTCCAACCTCGGTTTCCTTCCCCTCTTTGTTCTCCTGCTCCTGAACCGACTCCGCGACCGGACCGCGCTCCCTGACCGCCTCGCTGTTCTCCCGGCCCTCGCACTTTTTCTGACCTGCTGCATGGTGCGGTTTGCGCCGTGGGCGTGGGACAACACCAAGCTCATGCTCTGGTGTTATCTGCTCCTTCTCCCCTCGCTACACTCCCGGTTGCTCTCTTCATGGACACCCACTGCCCGGATACTCGCCTGCATCCTCCTCTTTTTCTCCGGCGGCGTCTCCCTTCTCGGCGGGCTCCTGACCAAACCCGACGGTCATCCCATCGGGAATCGAAGCACACTGGACGGCGTTCAGTCCGCCGTGAAAGACCTCCCCGCCACCGCCGTTTTTGCGGGCGCACCTACCTACAATCATCCGCTTCTCCTTCTGGGCCGCCCCATGGCCATGGGGTACGAAGGCCATGTCTGGAGCCACGGGTACGAGTGGGCGCCCCGCAAAAAACAGGTCGAACAAATTCTGCTCGGTGAACCCGGCTGGAAACAGACCGCAGAGAGCCTCGGCGTCCGGTACCTTTTCTGGGGCGACATGGAAAAGGAACTTTACCCGGACTCAGAAGAACCGTGGCTCCAAGAAAACCTGCGGCTCAGTTCCGGCCCATGGGGTGCCCTCTACGACCTCCAACACCCCCGCCAGCCCTGACCCACGCAAGCACGGTTCCGGGAGCAGCCACCGCTCCCGGAACCGGCGCCCACCCGCAGGCTATCTCTTGTTGACTGCGCCCGCCCCGCGGACCGTCGATTTCACCTGGGTCTTCTCCCCCCGGTAGGAAATGTTTCCAGCCCCTTTGATCTCCGCGTCCAGCTCCTTCTCAACCCACACATCCGCATTGCCCGCCCCGAGAATCCGGACAACGGCGTTTTCGCTCTCAAGATCCAGTGCGTGAATATTGCCAGAACCAGAAAGCGTGGCCGAAAGACGCCCGACTTTGCCATGGGCATGGATATCCCCTGATCCAGACACATCCAAGGCAAGGGAATCCCCGGACACCTCCCGCAACGTGATCGACCCGCTCCCCGCAAGACGCGTCTTGCCAACCACCGGCGTCTCGATCGTGATTTTTACCGGTTGTGAGCTGGAATAACTTTCCTTGGGCGAAATCCGGAGCGTTTCGCCCGCAATCTCCGTCCCAATCAGCGGCAACAGGTTCTCCTGAGCCGTGACGGTACACCGGTGTTTTTCGCCCGCCTTAATCTCCACATCTGCAATGATCCGGAGCTCAACCGCAGTGAACGCCGGAAGCTCCCGGGTCTCGGCCTTGGATGGCCCGTTCCCCTGAACCCCAGCCCCGGTGACCGTCTTGCCGTTCAACGTCACTGTGTTGCCATTGATCTGGAGTTTGCCCCCGGAACTGTACACGGTTTTGCCGTCGATCGTGATAGATCTGCTCTGGCTGGTGTGCTGAAACTCATGCGGCCCACCATCGCATGCGGACAATAGCAGGAGAGCAAGGAGGGCGGGAAACAGCAGAACTGGGTGAATTTCGTTCAAAATACGTTTTTTCATCAGAAATGATTTGGCGCGCTCAATCGGGAGTCCAATCACGGCTCAGGAGGCTCAGTCCCGCTTCAGAAGCGCTGCACGTTGGCTCTCATATTCCGCCCCGGTGATTGCCCCCGATTTCTTGGCCTTTTGCAGATCCATCAACTCCATCCCGACGGTGGGTCGCTTGGCCGTTTCGTGGACCGCCACCACGCAGCCGCCACTCGCAAAACCAGCGGCCAAAAGACCGGCCACTCCAAACACACTCCAAATCGCTGAAAGGTTTTTCATAACTACACCCCTATTCGCGGAAGACTCGTGTCTGGTTACACCCAAAACCAAAAAACAGAAGGATCGCCGAAACGCTGCTGAGAAACCCGCCAGGATTCAGGAAAGGCCGACAGAAAGGCGCATCCGCCCCGGCAGAACGAATCAGCTCCTTGGAGTTGACCCCGTTTCAGCGACTCGAGTTGGCCGATTCTCGAGCGAACCTTCCCATAAACGCACAATGGTTCCGTGGGCGCTCTCCGGGGAGCTTCCTCGCACCGAGCGATCAGGCCGCGTTTCAATGGTGCGACGACCTCATGACCATCTATGTGGAACAACACCTTCCCCAATTGGGGATTGGGGCTCAGGGTTCCACAAAGCCCCGTTCGGATCCATTCAGGCCCTCAACACTGCGGCCCGAGGCTTCCTCTCGTTCAACAACGCACGGATTCGGATCCCGTTTTTCCGCGAGCGCCCAATCTTCACCCAGGATTCTCCGTGAAGAGCACAAAATTCGAGTACGCCCAATGCATGGATTGATCCGCCCGTTGGGTTTAACATAATCAAAACCTATGAATTTCTCGTGCATCCTCGGTTCCCTGCTCGGGACAGCCGTGGGTGACGCCCTCGGGCTTCCATATGAAGGCTTGTCTCGCAAGCGAGTGGCCGCGTTAGGAAAAATCCGGCATCGGTTTCTCTTCGGCAGAGGCATGTTCAGTGACGACACTGAGCACACCCTGATGCTCGCTGCGGCGATGCACGGGCACCGTGACGATGTGAACGCTTTTCAGCGGAGTTTTGCATGGAAGCTCCGCTGGTGGCTGCTTGGCCTGCCCGCGGGCGTGGGCCTGAGCACGGCAAAAGCGATTTTTCGCCTCTGGCTCGGTTTTCCACCACAAAAAGCGGGCGTTTCCTCCGCCGGAAACGGCGCGGCGATGCGCAGTGCGATTGTGGGCGTGTTTTGGGCGGATGACATTGCCAAGCGTCACGCGTTTGCTCTTGCGGCCTGCCGTGTCACGCACACCGATCCTCGCGCTGAAGAATCGGCCCTCCTTGTTGCAGAGGCAGCTGCGCTGGCAGTAAATCGGGTTCCAACAGCCGAGTCCTTGGATCGCCTCCGCCCCCTTGTGAAGTCGGTGATCATGAAAGAGCAATTCCAGATCCTCGAGCAGGCTTTGACGGAGGGAAATAGCGTCCACGAGTTCGCGACCCGAGTCGGATGTGAATGCGGTGTCAGTGGATTTGCGCCTCGCACCGTCGCAGTTGCCCTTTACTCGTGGTTGCGGCACCGGGGCGATTTTGCAACTGCTGTTCGCTCCGTGATCGAATGTGGAGGCGACACGGACACCGTTGCAGCGATCACCGGAGGCATCTCAGGCGCCGAGGTCGGGAAGGCTGGAATCCCACGCGAATGGATGGACCGCATCTGCGATTGGCCAGTCTCGGTCGGACACATTTGCGAGGTCGCGACAGCACTCGCGGACAACTCTCCGCAGACACCGTGCGTCTCCTGGCTGTTTGTACGGATCCGAAATTTCTTTTTCCTCGCCGTTGTGCTTTTGCATGGTTTCCGCCGTTTGCTGCCACCTTATTAGCTCCCGCACCTGATCCAACCTCTACTCAAGAAAACCATGCTTGGCCTTCGGTTCATCAAAATACCGCCTACGACCCACGTCATTCAATACAGCGGCGGCAAAGTCGTCCGCGAAGGCGCGGGCATCTCGTTCTTCTACTACTCACCGACCACCTCGCTTGTGGCGGTGCCGGTTGGCAGCACGGACATGCCTTTTATTTTTGAGGAACAGACGGCGGATTATCAGAGCGTGAGCCTCCAAGGGCAGATCACTTACCGCATCGCCGAACCGAAGAAACTGGCGGCGCTGATGGACTTCACGCTTGATCCGAGCGGCCGCGGTTATGCCTCCGAAGATCCAGAGAAACTACCACAGCGCGTCATCAATCTCGTGCATGTGCTTGCGCGTGCGGAGATCGAAAAACTACCGCTCCGCCAGGCATTGAGAGCCTCGGAGCCGCTTGTTTCCGCGATCCGCAGCCAGCTCTGCACCTCGGCAGAACTGGCAGCCCTTGGACTTGAGGTGCTTGGCCTCTCGCTGCTGGCCATCAAACCAACCCCGGAGACCGCGCGTGCGCTGGAAGCGGAAACGCGTGAACAACTGCTCAAAGGTGCAGACGAGGCCATTTTCATGCGTCGCAACGCCGCAGTCGAACAGGAGCGTGCAATCAAAGAGAATGAACTGAACACCGAGATCGCCGTGGAAAACAAGAAGCGGCAGATCCGCGAGACCCAGATGGACGCGGAAAAGGCCGTCCAAGAAAAAGAGGCCCAACTCGAGCATGCAAAGCTCGAAACGAACATTGGACTGGAAGAGGAGCGCAAGAAACTCGTCGCCCTCGCCGCGGAAAATGCCAAAGCCGAGTCCGACACCCGCGCCTACGGCATCTTGAAGACCATGCAGGCGCTTTCGAGTGCAGATGCGAGCGTTCTACAAGCACTTGCCACAACCGGCATGAAGCCGCAGCAACTCATCGCCTTTGCCTTCCAGGAACTCGCCGCCAAAGCCGAAAAGATCGGCAATCTGAACATCTCACCGGAACTCCTGAGCGAACTGCTTGCGAATCCGGGTGGCAAAAAGTGATGACCGAAGTCATCTCATGCACCGACTCACAGAAACCAAGATCATCCTCGTGGTTCGGGCAACGAGGCTGGCGGATTTGAAGGCAAAGTTTGCGACGAAATCGCAAGCCCGCTTTTACGTCAGCCGGTTGGGGGGTGATTTTGGCGACTACGAGCGCGAGGATGCGAAGTATCAAAATGCCATCCAGCAGACCCAGCACACTCTGAGCGAATTGGGACGCGTGCAACTGGTTCAACGATCCTTTCTCCCAAACTTTGTGTTCGGCTCCAAGGACATCGTGGTTGCACTCGGACAGGATGGTCTGGTGGCGAACATTTTGAAGTATCTCGACGGCCAGCCGCTCGTCGGTGTGAATCCTGATCCAGAGCGCTATGATGGCCAGCTTCTGCCCTTCCATCTGAAGAATCTTGACCCGGTCATGCGCGAGGTCCTGCGTGGCAGCCGTCCCAAACGCGAAGTGACTATGGCCGAGGCAAGCCTAAACACCGGCCTGAGCCTACGCGCTGTCAACGATCTCTTTATCGGCATGAAGTCCCATGGATCAGCGCGTTACAGGATCACTCTGGGCAAGGCGGCAGAGAATCATTCATCGAGCGGAGTGATTGTCTCGACCGGGCTCGGCTCGACAGGCTGGTTCAAGAGTCTCATGGCAGGAGCATCGGCCGTTGCCATGGCTGCCGGACGCGCCGCAAGCCTGCCGCAGAAAGAGACAAGCTTTCCCTGGGAGGCCGGACACCTCTACTTCACCGTGCGCGAGCCGTTTCCAAGCAACACCACGGGGGCCGGGCTGGTCTTTGGAAAAGTGACTCCGCAGCAGCCGCTCGTCATCGAATCGCAGATGAGTGAGAATGGGGTCATCTTTAGCGACGGCATCGAACAGGACTTCATCGAGTTCAATTCGGGCACCAAGGCCACCATCACCCTCGCGAAACGCAAGGGAAGGGTGGTTGTGTGATTGCCGCAGCACTGATATCCCGTTCCACAAAGGTGCGCAGTCTCTCACTGCTCATGGCGGCGACCATTTTCTCCGGAATAGCGCCATCAAGCACCAACTCCAGAACGAGAAACCGCTTTTCTTCGCAGAAAGCGCACGAAGCACGAAGCGTACCCCCGCCCCTCTCTGTCCTGACCCAAATCCGCTCTCCAACCGTTTCCCGTGACCTGATCAAAAAAGTAAACCCCCAGCAGACAGACTGGCCCCGCTTTTTTCTGAAAAAACCGCGTTAGTTGAACCGGCGAGTGGCAGTATCACGGTGATGGCTTCCCAACCACCCCAACCGGATCCGTACGAGGACTTCGTCAAAAACCTCACCACCCACGAACCTGCCCTCCGGCGATTTATCCGCACTCTCCTCCCCTCTTGGGGCGATACCGACGAGGTCGTCCAACGCACCGCCCTCGTCGCATGGCGCAAATTTCCCCAGTTTGAACCCGGCTCGGATTTTTTCCGCTGGCTCCTGGTCATCGCACGCTATGAGGCCCTCGCCTTTCGCCGAGCCATGGGCCGCGACAGACTCTGCTTCGGTGAAAACCTCCTCGCACTCCTTGAAGAGGAGGCCACCGAGGAACTCGAACTCGCAACCCGCGAACAAACTGCCCTCGAATCCTGCCTCCAAAAACTCCCCGTGAACCGACGGGAACTCGTCCTCCGCGCCTACGCCGCCGGAGTCGATCAACGCGACATCGCTGCTTCCCTCGGAAAATCCAGCGCTGCCCTATACACCCTCCTCGCCCGGATCCGGCGGGACCTTGCCCGCTGCATCGAAACCCAAATCCGCACCGCCCAATGACTCCAGACCCGCACACCCAGCACCCATCCGCCCCCCCAGAGCTGGACCGGTTTGATTCACAACTCGAAGCCTACATTCAGGGTTCGCTCTCCGCTTCGGAACTCGAACACCTCGAACAACGGCTCCTGACAGATTCCGATGCCCGGGCACAGTTCCGCCGCTTTTTGAGATTGGACGCCAACCTGACCCAAATGGCAACCACCGCCGGCGAGGACTCCGCCACCGCGCCGTGGAAGACTGCCTTTCAGCTCCCTGCACCCCGCGAGACGGATTCCGAGCCGGCTCCGATCTCCCGGCTTTCTTCCATCCGCCCCATGCGCCCGCTCTGGGCGGCTGCAGCCGGGATTGTGGCAGGCATGCTCGGTGCATCCGCCCTCTGGGCCTATGCCGCCCCCACGGTCCTTCTGGCCATGGAAAACACGGCCATCCTCTTCGCCGACAGCTTTGAATCGGCTGCCACTCGTCTGGAACCGGGATTTCCCAAACACCCCGGCATTTGGAGCGGCGACACCTCCAAGGTGGTGGAATCCCCGGCTGCCTCTGCCCCCTCGGCGGGTCAGCCCAAGGCCCGCACCGGCCAGAGAATGCTTCAACTGCTCCGGACGGATTATCCCGGGGAAAACTCTCCCCGGAGCCGCTCAGCCAATCAAATGCTGGTGCTCGACGTCAGCCAGTACCAGGACTGGATTGGTTCCGGCCTTGCCCGGGTGGATGCGCAGGCGGCATTCCAGATTCTCAAGTTGGAACCCGGCGACACCTTTTCCGCAGGAATCGATGTGTTTTGTTATGCGGAAGACCCCCGGGAACGGGGCCAGACTTCATGGCAGGCGCTCCGCGAAGAGCACCTGGGTCTCGCGGCCAACCGGCGTCCCATAAAACCCGGGGCGGACCGCTGGGAGCTTTCCAAGGCCAGCCTCGCCCTTCCCCCGGAAACCCGGTTTGTCCTCATCCACCTCGTAGTCAGCAACAACCGACCCGGCCATGCCTCCGGCGGGGACTCCTTCAAGGCCGCGTTTATGGATGACGTTTCCGTCCATATCCGCCGCACCCGCAAACCGGTTTTCACCCCCAACCTCTGATTCCATGCCCCTGAACACTCCGCTTCCCATGACACATCCCAAAACGATGGCACCCGTTTCACGCCGCAATTTTCTGCGCGCCACCGGGATTGGTCTGAGCCTTCCCTGGATTGAAAGCCTGCTCCCAAAAACGCTCCACGCCGCTTCCAACCCGGAAGCGCCGCGCCGCATGGTCTGCATCATGACCAACATGGGCGTGGTCCCCCAAAATTTTTTCCCAAAAACTGCCGGTGCAAATTACGAAACCACGCGCTACCTGCAGGTCCTCCATGAACACCGCTCCCGGTTCACCGTCTTCAGCGGCCTCTCCCATCCCGGCGTCTCCGGGGCGCATCTGACTGAAAAGTGTTTTCTCAGCGCGGCGCCCGGGCCCGGCGACAGCCATTTCCGAAACACCATCTCGGTGGATCAGTTTGCCGCTGAAAAAATCGGCCGACAAACCCGGGTTCCTTCCCTCGTCCTCATGGTCGGAAAACGGGACCTGGGTCTCCCTTCGGTAACCCGGGACGGTGTGAGCATTCCGCCCGAATCGGATCCGGCAGCCCTCTACCGCAGACTCTTTCTCCAAGGTTCTCAAGCTGAAGTGGCTCAGAAGATCTCCGAACTCCAACGCGGACGCAGCCTTCTGGATTTTGTCCGGGCCGAAGCCGGAACACTCCGGACCAAGATCGGCGCGCGGGACAAGGAACGCATCGACCAGTATTTCACTTCTATCCGGGACATGGAACAGTCGCTTCAGGCCGCTGAGGCATGGGAAAACCGGCCGAAACCGAAGGTCGCATTTCCAGAGCCGAAATCGGTACCCGACGATGTGCAGATTGAGGAGCAGACCAACCTGATGTACGACCTGCTGGCGCTTGCGCTCCAGACGGACAGCACCCGGATTGCAAGCGTGTACCTTGGCCCCCTGCTGATCACCCCCAAGATCCAGGGTGTAACCAACCAGACCCACGGACTCACGCATCACGGGGGCAATCCCGACAAGATCGAGCAGCTCAGCAAGATTGAGGAAACCCAGTTCCGCTGCCTCAACCGATTGCTCACCGGCCTCCATTCTGTCCGGGAACCGGGCGGCACCTTGCTCGACCACACCCAACTCCTCTACGGATCCAATCTCGGGAACGCCAATTCCCATGAAACCTCCAACCTCCCCATTCTGTTTGCCGGGGGCGGCTTCCGGCACGGTCAACACCTGGCTTTTGACCGCAAAAACAACACGCCACTCGCCAACCTGTTTGTCACCATGCTCCAGCGTCTGAACCTCGAGGCGGACCGGTTTGCCTCCAGCACCGGCACCCTGACCGGATTGGAGGTGCAGGCATGAAAACCCGTTTCCTCTGGCTGACACAGACGTTCCTCCTGCTCTCTCTTCCCGCAGACGCCTCCGATTATCTCGAAAAATACTGCCTCGACTGTCACGACAGCGATTCGCGCAAAGGCGGCCTCGATCTCTCCAAGACTCAGTCTGACATCCACGCCGCGTTTGACACCTGGCTCAAGGTTCACGACCGGATTGCCTCCGGAGAAATGCCGCCCAAAAAAAAGTCCCGCCCCCCGGCCAACGAAACCAGCCAGATCTTGGACTCCCTCGGAAAACGCCTTCTCGCCGAGGACCTTCAACGCCGCGAATCCGAAGGCCGCGCCACTTTCCGCCGCCTCACCCGGACCGAATACCAGAACACACTCCGCGACCTGCTCGAACTCCCCCACCTCGACATCGCCGAACTCCTGCCTCCGGACGGACAACGGGCCGGGTTCGACAAACTGGGCGAGGCTCTTGACCTGTCCGAGATCCAACTCCAGCAGTATTTGGCTGCCGCGCAACGGGCACTCTCCGCCGCCGCCTGCACCCAGGCCGATCCTCCACCCGTTCTAAAACAGCGCCTTTACCCAAACTGGATCAAGTTTGCCCAGGCCCTTCAGGGCGGTGACGCGCTCCTCCTCAAAGGACTCCAACCCGACCCGCAATTTGCCCTCGTCCCTACCGAGAAGAATCACAAAAAAAACCGGTTCGACGACAACGGCATCTCCCGCGAGGAATTTGTAAAATCCAACACCCAACCCGTTGGCATCATCCGCGCCAGCGATCCGAGCAAATACCGAAGTTTCAGCTTTGCCGCGCCGGCCGATGGACTCTACCGGCTCCGCGCCTCCTCATGGAGCTTCCTCCTGGATCAACAGAAAATCCGCCCCAACGATCGCACCGAGGTCGCTGCGCTCTGGAGCGGGAACCGCCTTCTCGGCTATTTCGACGCCCCGTCGCTCAAGCCCACCGTCCACGAATGGACCGCCCCACTTGAGAAAGGAGATGGCGTCCGGTTCGAAACCGAAACTGTCCGGCACGCCCAGAAAGACATCGCCCTCTACACCGGCCCGGGTATTGCCATTGAATGGGTGGAAGTCGAAGGCCCCCTCCACTCCCAGTGGCCACCTGCCAGCCACAGGGTCCTGTTTGGCGACCTGCCCCTCCATTCCACCTCGCTTCAGGATAAAACCCACAAAGCAGGTTCCGGGAAAAAAACCGGCGTCACCAACCAGGAAACCGCAACGGTGGTTTCCAAGAACCCGTCCGGGGATGCCACCGCTCTTCTCGCGCGGTTCCTCCCAAAAGCGTTCCGCCGGCCCGCTACGCCCGGGGAAGTCGACCGGTACAAAACCATCGTGGAGACAGAACTCAAGACCGGCGCCTCCTTTGAAAGCGCCATGCTTGAAGCGTACAAAACCGCTCTCTGCTCCCACCATTTCCTGTTCCGGGTGGAGCAGAAAGGTGCCTTGGAGGGGCCTGCCCTGGCCGCGCGCCTTGCATTCTGGCTCTGGAACTCGGCGCCGGATGCCGAGTTGCTCAAGGCGGGCGCTACCGGGGAACTTGCCCAACCCAAGGCCCTTGCACTGCAGGTTGAACGTCTCCTGAAAGATCCCCGGGCAGAACGCTTCCAACGGGACTTTCTAGACCAGTGGCTCAACCTTCAAAAACTGAACGACACCACCCCCGACCGTGAACTTTACCCGGAATTCAACCATCACCTCCAAGACAGCATGGCGGCCGAATCAAGGGCGTACTTTCAGGAATTGATCCAGCGCAACCTTGGGGTGGACCACGTGGTGTCCGGCGATTTTGCCATGCTCAACGGCGCGTTGGCCGCCCTCTACCAAATCCCCAACGTGGACGGCCATGCCATCCGCAGGGTGCCGCTTCCCAAGGACAGCGTCCGGGGCGGCTTCATTGCACAGGCCGCGCCGCTCAAGGTCACGGCGAACGGCACCACCACCTCGCCCGTGGTCCGCGGAGCATGGTTCAATGAACGCATCCTCGGATTGCCTCTGCCACCGCCTCCCCCCAATGTTGGGGCGGTCGAACCTGACACCCGGGGCGCCACCACCATCCGCGAACAACTCGAAAAACATCGGCGGGATGTTTCCTGCGCCGCATGCCATGAACGCATCGATCCCCCAGGATTCGCCCTCGAATCCTTTGATGTCATCGGCGGGTTCCGCTCCCATTACAGATCCCTCGGAACCGGCACCCCGGTCTCACTCTTTGTCCGGGACGGAAACCATCCCCCGAAATACAAAACCGGTCCCGCTGTCGACAGCGCAGGGACACTGCCCAACGGACAAGCTTTCAAGGATGTCACCGGACTCCGCAACCGGCTTCTGGCCAACCGCGATCTCCTCGCAAAAAACCTGCTCACCCATCTGCTCATCTACGCCACCGGATCCGAGATCCATTTTGCAGACCGGCCCGCACTCCAAAAGCTCGTCGACCAATCCCGGGGGCAAAACCACGGCATCCGTTCCATGATCCATCTCATTGCCCAAAGCGATCTGTTCAAAAACAAGTAGGCCTCAGGAACACTGCCGGCGGAATGGCACGCCTCGAGAACGGCACCCCCTCATGGAACCCTCCCGCACGTTGAGGGATCACCGGTCCGGCTTTCCCGGCCCAGCAGCCCCAGCCACAACCGGCAGCGGCATCCCGTTGACCGTATACCCCAGTTTTTCCGTGAGGACGCCGACTGCCCGCCTGTCCACCACCTTTCCGCCGCACACCAACGTCACGCTCGTGGCTTGGCTGGCTGCAGGCACGTTGACATGGAACTTGTTCATGTAACGCCCCCCCAACCGCCGGTTCTCAAGACGAAACTTCAAAACGCCCATCCGCGTCTCCACGCACAATTGGCAGTCCGTTGGCTTCAAACGACTTCCATCGTCCGGATAACAAAAACCATAGGCTCCATGCATCGCGGGATAAATGTAGCTCCGCAGTTGTTGGTCCGGATCGTAGTACCCCACCAGCGTCACCACCGGCACACCAAACGCCAAAGGCCTGCGCTCCGTCTCCCCCGTTCCGCCCGCCGATTCGCGCCACTTTTTGCCATCGGACACATAACTCTTTTCGAACCCCCGCGCCACCTTCACCTCGGTGCCGTTCACCAAAAGCACACTGTCGTATCCGGCCTGATGCCGGATAACCACCGTCCGGCCTTCATTCGCCGGCCCCGCTTTGGGCAGCGGAATTTCACGGACCCAGTTTCCATCCGCCATCGATACCGTGACCCGGTCATGCGCCGCTAAAAGCGCGGTCAGGCTTGCCTCGCTCAGCCCCTTGATCGGTGCGGCCTCCTCGCTTCCCAAGCGGATCCGGTGACTCATTGGCTCCATCCGAAGCGTCTTTTCGTTCCACTGGCTGAATCCTGTGGACGACTGCGGATCGAACACCGCTTTGCCCTCAAGAAACCGCTGGATGATCGCGGCGGAATTGGGCGTGTACAACGTGAACCGGTTGAACCCGGAAAACGGCTCCCCACCCGCCATCGCATCCAGTCCGTAGGAGCGGCCATCAAACGGCGACTGTGACTGCCCCTCCAACTCGGTGTTCTTTCCGGTCCGGACCGGCGCAAAATTGGGGATAAACCGGTTTTTGTCTGCATCCCAACCCCAGGCGGAGTTGAGCTGGCCTGCCTCCCGGTGGACCGACCCTTTGAATCCGCCCACAAAATGGCCGAGCCCGTAATTGTGCCCGACCTCATGGCTGAACTCGTTCCCAATCGAGTGGTCCAAGGTCACAATGCCACCTCCACCTGAACCGCCGTGCACTTGAATCCCATTCAGATAACGGCCTTGGTTGTTGTGCGCCGCCAACTGCGCCACCAGGTAGGGGTGGCTCTGCTCCCCCTGGCCCGACGTGCTGTGAATCCCATAGTTCGCATTGTCGATCCCGTGGGAAATCAGCTCCTTGCCGATGCTCTGCCGCATCATTCCCGTGTGCCATCCCCCGTCCCCCTGCTCGGCGTCCTTCAACAAGGTTCCGGTCGGCATCATCACCTCCGAAAGCGAAAGCGGCGCGTACTGCGCCACAATCAGACGGCTCACCGGAACCGTCTGGAAATACTCGCGGTGCGCTTGCGGATCCTTCGCGAAATCAAACGCCCCCCGCGGAGGCGTCAACATCCCCACATCAATCGTGTGAATCAACAACTGCGTCGGCGCCCCAACTCGCACCCCAGCCAGATCCCCAGAAACCGTCCCCTGCCGGATCTGCAGACTGATCCCAGGCACCACCCATTCCGCCGGCAACACTCCGCTCCATGCGTCGCTGGCATACACAATCCCGTTGTTTTCAAGTTCCCCCTCGCGGAACCACTGCCCGTTCGCACACTTCAACACCACCACCTGCCCCCGCGACACCTGCACACTCCTCCCACTATAATACACCGTAGACCCATATCCCGCCTCCGAACGAACACGGACCATCTTTCCATCCAGCCCTTTCCCCGGCGGCACATGGATGTCACGCACCCACTGCCCGTTGGCCGTCTCAATCTGAACCACTGCATTCCGCCTCAACTCAGATAGCAGACCCGCCCCACTCGGGTCCGAAAGTTTCTCCAATTCCGACTTTCCACGAATCGTCGCCACCGCACTGCCGCGGGGTTTGAAATCCAATTCCTCCGGCGCGCCATCCACAAAATACGCGGTCTTTGGCAAAAGCCGCGGCGGGTTCAGGTTCAGACTCCCCAACACCTGCCCGGAGGAACTGCGCACCACCAGCACCATGGGTGTCACCGGGTCGGGCCGGAGCGGACGCACCAGCACCAAACTCTTCCGCATCCCCACCAGATGCGGCTGGTTGTCACCCTCCACTGGCCGGGCCCGGATCACGTGGCTCTGCGCAAAAAGCACCTCCGCCGCAAGACTGCCCTTCAGATCGTTGGCAGGCCCTGTGGCGTTGAAAA
The DNA here is from genome assembly GCA_903901425.1 of uncultured Spartobacteria bacterium. Lineage (GTDB taxonomy): Bacteria > Verrucomicrobiota > Verrucomicrobiia > Chthoniobacterales > Chthoniobacteraceae > CAIURC01. The sequence continues at coordinate 34,898 of CAIURC010000207.1, forward strand.
CTTGCTGAGATGCCGCACACGCAGGCCTCAAAACCGGAGCAACCAGCAGCGCTCCGGCCAGAATCAGGGACACAGGGAATGGGCGGAGATTGAGCATGGGGAGAAACAGGGAGCGTGGACCCGCAGAAGGACCGGCCCTCATGCAATCACAAAAATCGTAAATGTCATCTTATTAATCCGGATTGCCTTTTACGCCAACCCAAGCCCACCGATCCTCGCGGAAAAATCATCCCCCACCACCACCCGCCGCAAATCCCCACATCCTCAGGACTCTGCGCTCAAACCACAGACTTGCCAGTCCTCAAAAAAAACAGGGCCCGCAGTGAATCCACTGCGGGCCCGACACTCTCGGTGGCTGTTCCCCGCCTGTCATGACGGGACAACTGCATCGATATTCTGCCTCACGGTGCTTGGAGCGCAGCCTTCTGCCAACCTGCAGCACGGGGCACCCACAAACTGGCCGAACCGCTCCAGCGGTCGGCTCCAGTGGCCTGAATGACGCCGGTGAGCGTACCGCCTCCAGCCATTGGCGAATAGACCAGCACCTCACCTTCGGGCCCTGCCCCCTGACTGAGTTGACGGAACCCCATGCCCCAGGGCAGAGCGCCCCGCAATGTTCCGCCCCCCGCATTCGCAGCCTCCAGTTCCCACGAGTAAACCGCACCCTCCCCGTCCTTGACTTGAAACCGGCCAGCTCCACAGGCCTTGGTGCAAAGCCATCCCCGGACCGGCACCGGACTCTGTCCCTGTGCCACCACCTCACCTGAGAAATAGCCGTCCTTTGCAAGTTCAAGACGGATGACGCCGGGGAGGCCGTTGAAGTCTCCCCCCAATCTGCCCAACTCGGACTCCAGGACAGTGTTCCCCGAATTCGCCGCGCTCAGACGTCCTGAGTTTGAAGCGGAGAGACGGGTTCCCATCCGCATCTGCAGGGAGTAAGCCCCAGAAGCCATCACGCGGAACACCACCCGCTGGCCGAGGGAATCGTTGCCCGCCCCTCGTTCGCTCAGGCCCACATAGAAACCGGGAGTGGCCGGTGCAAACACCTGCAGACGTCCAGGCCGGTAGCTAATCTGGTAGTTGCCGGCAGTCTGGGGTCCATCGACCCGGATTGCATATACCCCCGTCGCGCTGCTCTCGGCAGCTTCGGTCCAAATCCGCGGCGTCACCTGAATCTGAGCCGCGGTTTCACCGGCGCGAAGCCCGGTCCAGACTCCCTCGAACACCGGATTGGGATCCCCGGGGAACCTGCCCGCGTCTTTCACGGAAAACTGCGCAGAGGCTCTTGAAACTTCGACTTGTCCCTCACTCACAGTGACCCGGTAGTTGGACAACTGATCCGCCTGTGCGCGGCGCACCGGCTGCAGGGGATGCACCCCGGCCGCGAGGCGTCCTTGCGCTGCGTATACGGCCTTTTCGGCCACAACCTCCCACCCATAGGCCGCCGCCAATGCCGTGCGGTCGGCCTCGAGCACACCGTCCATCTCACAGTCTGCAACCGGCACCGGATCGCCGTACACCATCCTGAGGCGCGGCGCCTTCACCGTGACTGGCCGCGGCACAATCGCCAGCGGCAGATCGCGGGTCATGGTTTGATACCGCGAATCTGCCGGGACAAACCGGCATTTGAGCACGGGCTTTCCAGCATTCTCAACCCGCTCAAACTCCCAGCGGCCCTGGATCGGCGCGGCGCGCCCCACGACCTGCGCAGAGTCTACACCCGCTCCGTACTGGAGCCGCGCCTTCTCCAGCCAGTCCAGAACCAGCGGCTCCTTGGGCACCTCAAACGCCGGCACGCCAGGCCACGCCGAATAGGAGGAGTCCCCCGCCACCGTCTGCACCACAAGCTTCCAGAGGCCGCTCCCGACCTGCAATGGCTCCATCGGCTCCAAACCAGGAGCGCTGACCGCCCGGAACTGAAGGACAATCTCCCCGCTGCCCGAACCGCTGAGCGCCTCGGCCACAACCGGCCCGAGATTCGAACACTGCTGGCCATCGATCCAGCTGTTCTTTGGCATCCATCCAAAACAGCTCGCCGTCCAGCTTCCGTCTGCCTTCCGACCACGGACTTCGTACCAGCACTCGCGCCGATTCACCGCTGTCACAGAAAGCGTGGGCAGATTCAGCACCACGTTCCAAACCCGGTTTCCAGAGTTAAAATCCGCCCGCACACTCGCCGGGACCGAAAACGCCACCACAGCGGCCGAATCTGGATGGTTCGGGATCTGCAAAGGCCCGGGCTGAGCTGTCAGCTCGTGTCTCGACGCAATTTGAGGGGCTTTCGCGGGAACCCCACCGGCTGCCGGGGCAGAAACTACCAACCCAAGCCTGCCCAGATACGCCCGCACGTTTTCGTACGGCGTCCCCGTCCGGAGAAGGCCACGGTCCAGCGCGGCATCCACTTCCGACATCCGGATTTGGGCGACCGCCGGAAGGTTCAGGAGGGCGTTGCGCCCCGCTTGGTTGGCTTCGCGCACCCAGACCGATGAATCCAGCGCTCTCTGGTTGCGATCCTTTTGCTCTGCGGAAATCAACTCCGCGCGTTGGGTTCCCACGGCGGTCAGGTTGTTCTTCAACAAGTCGCGCTCAGTGAGCCGGGGCTCCAAAAGCCCCACACAGCGCCCCCAGACGCCTCCGCCCCCCGCCGGCAGGTCGTAGCCCCGGTTGTTCTCAACCACCAAACCCTCGTTGGATCCAAACCCAGGCCCGCCAGCCTCCATCCGCGCATCAATGCTCACCGGCAGGTTCCACGCCCGGGTGTCTCCCAGAGTCCGAATCGCGGTGTTGTCACGAAACTCAACCTCCCTGCACGGCAGAACACCGGCTTTGCGTTTGCTGTAATCCGAAAGGGCAAACTGCGCCCCCTTCACCCCAAGGACAAGGTTGGACCGGACTTCGATCCGGTCCAAAAGATTGAGGAACTCCCCGCTCACCACAATCCCCGACAAACAGGAATGCACGACGTTGTTGAAAACACGCACCTGTGGTTTGTGCCATCGTACGAGTCGATATAAATCCCGGGCCGGCGCGGATTGCCACGCACCACGTTGTCGTGCACCTCCACAAACCGTGACCCCTTCACATCGATTCCTTCCCCGCCAATGTTGCTGGAAATGTTTTCCCGGTCGCTCACCAGGTTGAAGGCAATCTCCACCGATTCACAGCCACTCAGCGTGATGCACTCCCCTGATCCGCTGCTTACCGCATGGCGCACCACATTCCCAAGAACTCTCGCCCCAACACACCGCGTAAGCCGGATCCCGTTGCCGGACGGCCCCTCAGAAGGAGTCCCAATCCGGTTCCCTTCCACCAACAGGCTCGATACGCGCTCCGCCACCAACGCCCCCTTGCCCCCACGAAACACATTGCCGGAAATCGTCACTTCCTGCCCTCCCACCACATTCATCCGCACCCCCTCAAGCCTCATCCCAGAGATCCGCACCCGGCTCACTCCATTCAGCTCGCAAACAGAAAGCACGGGCTCAACGCCCGGGGCGGCTGCGATGTTTAAAAAACTGCCTACCGGCGCACCGTGCTCCGCACTGAGTTTAAGCGAAAACGGTCCCGCCCCAGTCAGCTGGATGTCCCGGATCTGGGCAGTGTTTTTCAAAGCGGCGTCCAACTCCTTCTGGGTTCGCACCTGAGCCCGCTGGGCCGCTGGCGCCAACTGCAAAGGCGCCGCGGCCGCATGGGAAAAGGGGGCAACACTCAGCGCAACCCCAAACAGCGCCGACAAGACAAGGATGGACGGATGATTCGTTCTGAATTTCATGGTTCTGGGAGGAATGCCAGCGGCACCGTCCCCGAAACCCGTGCCCAGCCGCACACCCGTGCAGCTCGTCTGGGAGATCAGGGGGAAAGAATGTTCCGCTCGGCAGTGCCAAGACTAGGCCACTCCCACGGAGTTTCATTCCCCCTTTCGGGTGAACAACGCGCGTCCGCAGCCGCTGCCGCTTGCATTGCCTTCTCCACAGCGGTATCCGGATGCGCTCATGCGTCTTGTCCTCTGCCTCCTCTTGCCGGCTGCAGCTGCCTTCTCCGCCTCCGGCGAAGTGCCGGCTCTCCGTTCTGCGGCTGAGATCCGCGCACTGCCGGAATCCGTCACCGCTGAACAACCGGCCGCAATTCTCGAAGGCGTTGTTACTCTGGAATCCAGCGACGAGGAATCGCCCATATTCTTCCTCACAGACGCATCCGCCACCATGCTCGTCACGGGAAACCGCCAGGTGCTCGGATTCCAGCCCCGCGGAGCTAGAATCCGTGTCGAGGGTGAAGTGCGGGCCGGACATTTTGCGCCCTTTGTTTTCGCGAACCGGATCCTGAACCTTGGCACCGCGGCGATTCCGTCCGCGCTCCCGGTCAGCATTGACGAACTTCAAACCGGCAGCCATGCCCAGCAGTGGGTCGCTCTCCGTGGGGTGGTCCGCCGAACCGATCCGATGCCGCCGAATTCAGCGGAGCCATGGAGGTTCGACCTTTCCACGGGAGGCAGCCGGATCACCGTGCTGCTCCGCGGCCAGAACGCGCTCCCGCCCCCCGTGGATGCGGAGGTCCTCGTCGAGGGCGTCTGCTTCACCCAGTTCACCAGCAACCGCCAGATCCTGAACCCACGGATTGTCATCCCGGAAGGCTGCGGACCCAGAATCCTGAGCCCTGCCCCCCCGCACCCCCCGGAACGGTCTCTCGACCAGGTCATGGCATTCCGACCAGACTCTTCCAACGCACACCGGGCTCGCGTACGGGGCACCGTTACCCACTCGGCCAACAACGGCATCTGGATCCAGTCCGCTTCAGGAGCGCTGCGGGTTCTGCCGCTTTCCCCGCTGTCTGCGCCCCCTGGAACGGCTCTGGAGGCCGTCGGATTTGCACGTCGAGAGGGAACCTCCTTTGTCCTCGAGGACGCCGTCTGCTCGGCAGGCGCCCCCGGACAACCTCCGGAACCCACGCCCGTTGACACCCCCGCCGATGCCCTGTCCATGGACGGCCGTCTCCTCCGCATGGAAGGCTGGTTTACCCACTCCGGACCCGCCCCCCAAGGTGGCCAACTCCTGTTCCTTGAAACCCAGTCTGGTCCCGTCCATGTCCATCTCCCGGCCACCGAAAAGATGGCGCCGGGATGCTCTCCGGGCGCATGGATCGCAGCCACGGGGATCTGCATGGTTCTGGACTCCGAGAACAAAGCCCGCGAATCCCGCCTCCTGTCCGCTGCCCCCACTTTGTCGCGCCGCGAACTGATCGGCCCCATGGTCGCTGCTGATTTCCAATTGCTGGCCCGGACAGGAGCCGACATCCGGGTTCTTCAGCCCCCTCCCTTCTGGTCCTCCAAACGACTCACGGGGCTCCTTCTCGGAATTGCGGTGCTGACGACGGGACTGCTCCTAGCCACACTCGCCGCCTCCCGGCGCAGGGTCCGGGCCGCCGCAGCCGCCGCACGCCTGGCGGAAGCCGAATCCGCAGCCGTCTGGAGCGAACGCACGCGGATCGCCCGCGAACTCCACGACACGCTGGCCCAGGATTTCGCCTCCCTCGCCCTGCAACTCGAACTGTTGCGCAGCCACGTTCCCCCCGACGGCAAACCCGGCGAACACCTCGCCCAGGCGGGAAGCATCGTCCGCCAAAGCCTCTCGGAAACTCGGGACGCCATCTGGATGCTCCGCGGAGACGCACTCCGAGAAAGCGGCCTGCCCGCCGCACTGGAAGGCCTTCTCCAGCGCCTCCTTTCGCGATCCAATGTCTCCTTTGAGTTCCTCCTCGAAGGACGCCCAGTCCAACTCCCGCACGTCACCGAGCATCACCTGCTCCGGATCACCAAGGAATGCGTTCAAAACGCACTGCGCCATGCTTCCCCGCACAAGATCCACGTCCAGCTCCGATACGGATCCAAATCCGTCGGCCTACAGATCCAAGACGACGGGTGTGGCTTCGATTCCAGCAGCGCGGACAGCGCCGGCCACGCCGCCGGGTTCGGTCTCCGCGGTCTCAAGGAGCGGGTGGACGAAATCCAAGGCACGCTCCAAATCCAGTCCGGGAAAGGCCAAGGCACGCGCATCCAGATTGATTTCCCCACCCCATGAAACAAGACCCCAGCCCCGTGAAAAAAGACCCGGCCAGTGTGCTGATTGTCGATGATCACCCAGCCATCCGGGCCGGGCTCCGCGCGTTGCTGGAGAGCGAACCGGATTTTCGCGTTGCTGCAGAATGCGGGGACGGCAACTCCGCCATCGAGGCATTTGCCTCCCTGGCTCCCGATCTGGTCCTTCTGGACCTCCGAATGCCGGGCCTCCAAGGCCTTGAGGTCCTGGCAGCACTGCTTGCCCGAAACCCCGACGCCAAGATTGTGGTGAACACCACGTTCGACACCGATGAAGACATCTTTCGGGCCATCCATGCCGGCGCCAGTTCCTTCCTGACCAAGGACCTGCCCAAGGAGGAAATCTTCGCCGTGCTCCGCGCCGTTCTTTCCGGCCGAAGCCAACTCCCCGCCCATGTTGAAAACCGTCTCAAGGCCCGCGCGGCACGCCCCCACCTCACCGAACGCGAACTGGAGGTCCTCCAACTCCTGGGCCGGGGCCGCAGCAACAAAGAAATGGCCTCCGAACTCCACCTCAGCGAAGAGGCGGTGAAATCGCGCCTCAAAATCGTGTTTCAAAAGCTTGGCGTGGAAGACCGCACCGGGGCAGTGCTGCACGGACTCAAAATCGGCCTGCTCAAGCTCGAGACCTGAGCGACCACGGCGGTTCCCGCCGAAATTCCTGCACGCCACGTCCCGGCAATCGGCGGATTGCCCCCCGGTTCCGTCCTCATCAAGGGAGAGACAGGTTCGCGCCAAAAACGGGCCGCCACATTTTTTCCGGGTTTGCTTGACCACCCAAAGCCGCTGCCAGTACTGTGCCACCCCTTTCTCTCAAGGACGGGCCGTAGCACAGCTTGGTAGTGCGCTTGAATGGGGTTCAAGAGGTCGCTGGTTCGAATCCAGTCGGCCCGATTTTTGAGAGCTTTCAAGGGTATGTCCTGCCCAGTCCTCCTCCATTCTGTCTCCTGCCAAAGACCGGCACTGGGCAGCGTTTCCTTTTCCCATCTTCAACTCGCTCGGGGCTCGTTCAGTGCGCTCGTGGGCGCCCCGTCCGATGGCGGCCTGCTTCTGTGGAAAATCCTTGGCCTCCTCGAACAACCCGATGCCGGACAGGTCTCGATCTGCGGGGAACCGGTCACCGGCCTCCCGGCTTCGAGGATGGAGCAGATCCGCAACCGCCACTGCGGGTACGTCTTTGAGTCGCCTTTCCTCCTTCCCTCCCTGAGCCTGATTGAGAACCTCGCCATGCCACTTTTCAAACTCGGGCATCTGGCACCGCAGGATGCACGGACACGGACCGAAGAACTCCTCGACTTTGTCGAACTCCGCCCTCTGGCCCAGTCTGCGATCCACTGCCTCACCCCCGCTCAGCAATGGACCGCATCTCTGGCTCGGGCGCTCGCCCTCCACCCCTCGCTGCTCTTGGTCGAATACCCGGAAAAACAATTGCCCTCCGATTTCCTGCCCGCCGCTGCCCGGCTTCTCGCCAGGGCTTGCCAACGCTGGGATCTGGCCACCGTGGTCACTGCCTCCGAACCGCTCCCGGGTGCCAATTCCATCCATTTCCCGCCCCGGGAATCCAACCCCTGCCCAGCCTCCTGATGCAGACCGGTTCCTCCAATCTCGCCCTGACGTTTTTCTCGCTCCCCCAGGAACAGCGGGAATCCATCTCGATATTTTACAAGTTCTGCAGGGAGATCGACGACATCACCGATGGCGACTTGGTTCCAGAAGATCAACGCGGCCCGGCTCTCGAGCGTTGGAAACACGCTCTGAAGGCGCCGCTGGAGGACGAGCCTGAACTCGCTCCGCTGGTCCGCACCCTGCTCGCGCGTCATCCCATTCCACAATCGCTCCTGCTCGAAATCATTGCGGGCTGCGAAATGGATCTTCAGCCCGTCCGCTACGCAACCTGGGAGGAACTCGCCGGGTACTGCCACCGGGTCGCCAGCGTCGTGGGACTCGTCAGCATCGAGATCTTTGGATACACCCACCACGGCTGCCGGGAGTACGCCCTTCAACTCGGGCTGGCACTCCAACTCACCAATATCCTCCGCGATGTCGGCGAGGATTACGCCAACGGAAAACGCATCTACCTCCCCACCGAGGAACTCTCCCGGTTTGGCTGCTCCGAGTCCGACATCGCTCAACACCGCCATACCCCGGCATTCCTCGCACTCATGGAGTTCCAGGCCAGACGCGCCGACACGCTTTTTGCAAACGCACGCGCCGCACTCCCCAGCTGCGACCGCAGATCCATGGTCGCGGCAGAAATGATGCGCCGCATCTACCAAGCGCTCCTCTCCAAAATCCGGCGCCGCAACTTCCGCGTTCTGGATGGCCGGGTCCGGCTCAACCGGATTCAGAAAGCTTCCTGCATCGCACGCACCTTTCTCGCTCACGCGCTCGCCCCTGCCCACTGAGGACCGCCCCGCCGCGCTTGCCCTCCAAAGATTTCACCTTCAATCTCCCACCCATGCTCGACATCCGCCTCCTCCGCGAACAACCAGACACGGTCAGAACCCGCCTCCAGTCCAGGGGCGGCGACTCCCATGCCCGGGTCGATGCCGTCCTCGAGTGCGACAAACAACGCCGCGCCACAGAAACCCAGCTCCAACAACTCCAGGCCGACCGGAAACGTCTGAGCAAAGAAATCGGGTTCCAGAAAAGTCAGGGTAAAGACACCGCGGAAGCCGAGGCTGCTGTCCGCGGAATCGGCGACACTGTCTCGCGCCTCCACGAAGCCGCAGCTGAGCTTGACCAGAAACAGCGCGAACTGCTCCTTGAACTCCCCAACCTGCCCCACCCGGAGGCCCCCGTCGGATCCGATGCCTCCCAAAACCCGGTCGTCCGTACCTGGGGCACGCCGCCGGAATTCAGTTTCACCCCAAAAAGCCATGTCGACATCGCCGCACACCTCCGGCTTCTCGACTTTGAGCGCGCCTCGAAAATCAGTGGGAGCGCGTTTGTGGCGTTCACAGGGGCGGGCGCGCGGCTCGAACGGGCGCTCATCAATTTCCTGCTCGACCTTCAAACCCTGGAGCACGGTTACACCGAAGTCGCACCGCCACTCCTCCTCAGGCCCGAAGCGCTGGTGGGCACCTCGCAACTTCCCAAGTTCGAGGAACAACTCTACCGCTGCGACCGGGACAACCTCTACCTCGCACCCACCGCCGAGGTCCCGGTCACCAACCTCCACGCCGACGAAATCCTCCCCCACGCCAGCCTGCCTCTGAAGTACGCCGCCTACACCCCCTGCTTCCGACGCGAAGCGGGCTCGGCAGGGCTCGGTACCCGCGGCCTCATCCGGATGCACCAGTTCGACAAGGTCGAAATCGTCAAAATCGTCCACCCCGACCACGCCTTCCAAGAACTCGAATCCCTCACTGCCGATGCCGAGCGCGTCCTGCAAATCCTCGGACTCCACTACCGCACCATCGAACTCTGCACCGGCGACCTCGGATTCGGTTCCACAAAAACCTACGACATCGAGGTCTGGGCGCCAGGCCAGAACGCCTACCTGGAAGTCTCAAGCTGCTCCAACTTCGGCGATTTCCAAGCCCGCCGCATGAACCTCCGGTTCAAGGGCGACGACGGCAAAAACCACTTCTGCCACACCCTCAACGGTTCCGGCACCGCCCTCCCCCGCCTCTTTGTCGCCCTCCTGGAAACCTACCAGCAACCCGACGGCTCCGTGCTGCTCCCAGCCCCTCTTCACCGCTACTTCGGCGCGGACAAGATCGCCCCCTAAATCCGCCCCGCGCGCGATGCCCAAAGCCGTCAGGTTTCGCGACACCCTCTTGGAACGCTTTGAGCCGGATCTGCTCGCCCTGCCTCGGTCCACCCCGGCCGTGGTAGCCCTCTCCGGCGGCTTGGATTCCTGCTGCCTGGTCACACTCCTCCTGCACGCGGGTTTTTCACAGCTCACCGCCTGTCATCTGGACCACGCCCTCAGGCCCTGCAGCGCCTCAGACGCAGAATTCGTCCGCGCATTCTGCTCAAAGCTCGCCGTGCCGCTCTTCTCCAAACGCGTCGCCGTCGCCGACCTCGCGCGTTCCCGACATGTCTCCTTGGAAACCGCCGGCCGCACCGCCAGACAGGCCCTCTACGCCGAGTCCGCCGCGCGCACCGGTGCGGCCCACGTCTTTCTCGCCCACCATGCCGATGACCAGGCCGAGACCCTGCTCGCCCGACTCCTGCGCGGCTCCGGCACCCGCGGCCTGGCCGGAATGCGCGCCATTCAACCCCTGCGCGCCCCAAAAACGCAAAACCCCACCCAGCATCCCCCCGCTCCGCTCCTTCTCTGCAGACCCATGCTCCAAATCTGGCGCCGCGAACTCGAGTCCTTCGCGGAACAGGAGCACCTCGCGTTTTGCCAGGACCCCTCCAACACAGACCCCACTCCCACCCGGAACCGGATCCGGCTCCAGTTGATCCCCGAACTCGAACGCCTGTTTGGACCATCCGTGCGGAGGAATTTGCTGACCACCACCCAAATCCTCCGAGCCGAAGACGACTGGCTCGAAGCCGCCACCCCGGAAACAGGGCCTGAACTTTCCGTGCGGATGCTGCGCCCACTTCCCCTGGCGCTCCAGCGCCGGACACTCCACCGCTGGCTTACCGGAAACGTCCCGGGCGAGATCGGGTTTGAAACCGTGGAATCCGTCCGGTCCCTACTCCATTCTCCGCGCGCCAAGGCAAACCTGCCCGGCGGGCACCACGCCCGCCGAACCGCCGGAAAACTCTGGATCCAGAAACCAGCAGACGCTCCTCCCCTGGGCCCCGTCTAAACCTCCCGCTTGCACCTGCGGCGCTGCCGGGCCAACCTGACTTTCATGGTTGCGGCATTCCAGATCACCTCGCTCCAAATCATCGCCGCGGCGCTGGTTCCGCTGAGCTTTTTCACGCTGCTTCCGCTGGGCCGCTGGCTTCGGCGCGGCCAGCGGGTGCAAATCGGGTTTGCCTACCAGCTCTTTGCTCTGGCGTTCTCGCTCTACCTCCCGGTGGCGCTCTTCGGGCCGAAACTCCTTCCCAAAAGCTCGCCTGCGGCTCCATCCGCACCCGTTGCGTCCTCTGAAATCCGGGCATTGGAGGAACAGATCCTTGCACTCCAGAAATCGGTTAAGTCGCTTTCGGCGAATCCGGTCCAAGCGGCTCCGGATCGGAGCCTCTCGCTCGAGGAACTTTCGCGCCATCTTCTTTCTGCCACCGCGCTTCTGGGGACGCTGGTCCTGCTGGCGCTGTTCAGGCGATTCTTCTGGGAGCCTTGGTTCCAGCGGAGGCACCAGACCGCCCCCCCCAAGTTTTTGAGCCAGCTTTTCGGGATCACCGTCTTTATTGGCGCCCTGTTGGTTATCCTCTCCTCGGTCTATGGGCGAGACCTGACCGGCGTGCTGTTTGGTTCCACGGTGGTGGTGGGCATCATCGGCTTTGCGATGCAGGACCTCTTGGGAAACATCATTGCCGGCATTGCCCTTGAATTGGGCAAACCGTTTAAAACTGGCGACTGGCTTCAGGTGGACAAAATCAACGCCGAAGTCATTGAGGTGAACTGGCGCTCCACCCGCCTGCGCACGACGGACGACGTGTACCTCGACATTCCCAACAAAACCATTGTGGGAGCGACCATCACGAACTTCACCCATCCCAACCGGCAGCACGCCATCCGGATCCGCGTCGGGTTCGAGTACCAGACGGCGCCGAACACCGTCCGCCAGGCGCTCGTCCGCGCCACAGCAGCTGCCCGCGGTGTCCTGAGCACCCCGCCGCCGAAAGTCTTTCTCGTCGACTTTTCCGATTCCGCCATCCTTTACGAAATCAAGGCCTGGATTGAAGACCAAGCCGCGTTCAACGACATCTGCGATGCGATTCGGACAAACATCTGGTACGAGTCCCAGAGACGCGGCCTCCGGATCCCGTTCCCGATCCGAACGCTTCAGATCGAACGTCCGCACCGCAGTCCCCGCGAAAACCGGGAAGTGCTCCGGGCCACGCTCTCCAAACACCCCCTGCTCCAACTTCTGAACCCCGAGCAAGCGGAGTCCCTCCTCGCCACCGCCTCCTCTGTTCATTTTGGCACCGGCGAGACCATCATCGAACAGGGGTCCGAAGGAGACTCGATGTTCATCATTCTCCATGGAGAGTGCTCGGTATCCATCCGCTCGAATGGCCTCTCCAGAACCGTCGCCACGCTGCGGGACGGCGATTACTTTGGGGAAATGTCCCTGCTGACTGGCGAGCCCCGGACCGCAACCATTACTGCGGCAGCCGACTGTTCCATGTGGCGAATCGCCAAATCCGACTTCGCTCCCATTCTCCACGAGAACAAGGAACTGGCCGCGCGCCTCAGCGATTGTCTGGCCGCGCGCCGACTTGAAACCGAGGGGATCTTCGCCAGCTCGGCCCCCACCCTTGAGGTGAGCGCAAAACGTTCCCAGTACGCCCAAGGCATCCTGTTCAAACTCTACTCGTTCTTCGAACTGTAGGCTCCGGCCGTCACACGAACTCCGCCGCGAGCGCATCCGCCACCATCCGGCCCCTCCGCGTCAGCCAGATCCGCTCCGGATCACCCTCGAAAAAACCGTCCGCCTCGAACCGGTCAGCCAGGTCGCGCCACGGCTCCAGGTCTCCCCGCACCACACCGCGTCGGGTCCTCAAACCAAACATCACCCGCTCCCGGTGCAGCGTTTCACCACTCAACTCCTCCACCGTCCCCTCGCCAAAGCCTCCAGACTCCACGCGATCACAGTACCCGACTGTGTCCGGTACATTCTCCCACCGCCGACCGCCCACCCTTGAAAACGCGCTCGGCCCAAGGCCCAGGTACTCCGCCCCCTGCCAGTACCCCAAATTATGCAGGCTCTCGAATCCGGGCCGCGCATAGTTGGAAATCTCGTACTGCGCGTACCCGCCCGCCCCAAGACGGTCCATGGTCACCTCAAACATCTCGGCATCGCGTTCTTCTTCCTGCCGGAACTCCCCGGACCGGAACCGATCAAAAAACGCCGTGTCCTCCTCGTAGGTCAAACAATAGGCGGAGATGTGCTCAGGCCCAAGTTCCAGAGTCGTTGCAATGCTCTGCTCCCACTGGACACGCGTCTGGCCGGGCACGGAAAAAATCAGGTCCAGATTGAGGTTTTGAAACCCTGCCTCGCGGAGAATTTCAAAACTGCGCCGGGCCTGTGCGCCGCTGTGGACCCGGCCCAGCACCTTCAAGAGTTCCTCGTCCCAGGACTGAACTCCCATGCTGATCCGGTTCACTCCCAGATCCTTTAAAACAGAGGCTTTCTCCAGCGAAACCGTGGCCGGATTCATCTCCAGCGTCCACTCCTCCAAACGCCCCAGATCCAGCCGTTCCCGGAGTCCGCCCAGCAGATACTCCAACTGGGAAGTGCTGAGTGCACTGGGCGTTCCTCCGCCGAAAAAGATGGTCTGAGGAGCAATCTTGGCGTCCACCGTCCGCGCGTCGAGTTCCCGGAGCACCGAGTCCAGAAACCGGCGGGTCTTGTTCCGGTCACTGGCCTCCTTGTAGAAGCTGCAATACGGGCACACCTTCGGACAGAAGGGAATGTGCACGTAGAGATGCCGGATCTCAGGCTGGATCACGGTGCCCCGATTTCAAGGCACACGGCCTGCCGGGTGCTGCGGGCATACACGCGGCCGTTGGACAGCACCGGCGTCGTCCAGCACTTGCCCTCCAGAACATTCGCACGAGCCAGTTCCCGGTACCCGCTTGGCGACGGAGCAACCACCACCAAATCTCCCGCATCCGAGAGGACCAGGAGTTTGTCTCCTGCCAGAATCACGTGCCCCGGACCGAACCCGGCCTGCTCCCACTTCACCTCGCCGGTTCCCAACTGCACACACTTGAACGGGCCCTGACCGTACTCCTTGAACTGGAACAACCCGTACAAATGACCGTCCTTCACCACAGGCGTGCTCCAATGGTTGGCCAGCGGCTTGTTGCCCCGAAGCCGATAAATCTCCGTGGCCACAAACTTGTCTCCCTCCTTGCTGATCTTCACGGCCCCAGCTCCAACACCGTACCCGGCAGAGCAGTACACCACATCCCCCTCCACCACCGGGGAAGCCGCCGTCGAAACCTTGTACTCAAACCCATACCGCCACAGCTCGCGACCCGTTGCCGGTTCCACCGCCAGCAGACCGGATTGCAGGAAGAATATCACCTGCCGCTGCCCCGCCACCGTTGCCGCCACCGGCGTTGCGTGGGTCATCTTCTCGTCAAACGCCTTCCATACGGGCGCGCCCGTCTTCGCATCCAAGGCGAGGAGCGACTCTCCGGGTCCGCCGCCCGCCACGAACAACATCCCCCCCTCCAGAAGCGGCGAGGCCGCATTCTGCCACTGGATGTTCCGGCCGGAATGCTCCTTGAGCAGATCCCGGCTCCACACCAACTTGCCCGTGGCCGCCTCGTAACAGTTCAGAACGAGTTGGGAGGAAAACGCGTACACCAAATCGCCATTCAGCGTGGGCGTGGACCGCGGACCGTCTCCGCCCTTGTTGGAATCCGTGCCCGCATCCCCGCCTGAATCGTACTTCGGGAAATTCAGGGCTGAAAACCACAACTCGCGGCCGGTGGCGGCATCGAGGGCCACCAAGCTCTCCTGACGTGCCCCGTCGGATTCCTTGAGCGCAAGCGTGAAGGCGCGTCCACCGCCCACCGCAAACGAGCTAAAACCGCCTTCGCTTTCCACCTTCCAGACCTGCTTTGGGCCTGCTCCAGACCAAACTTTTGCGATCCCCTCCTGAGTGGTCCCATCCCCCTGCGGCCCGCGGTACTGCGGCCAATCCGCCCCCCACGCCATGCCGGATGCCATCCCCAAAATCAGCGTGGACAAAATTTGAACGGTTTTCATGGTCAAATCTCCTAGGGTTTGAGGGTCGAAAGCACAAGATCGTCAAAACGGATTTCCGTCCCGCTATAGGGCGCCCCCCAGATCCCCGCCCGGCCGGATGGCAATGCCTCTTTGGCCTCCAAACGCACGGTTGCGGCCACGCCGCCCCCTTCCCCCTTCACTCTGCCCTCCACCATAAAACCGCCTCCAGCCCCCTCCGCCACCGACAACTCCAGAACCACCCACTTGCCTGACTCCCAGTCGTAGGGGACCTGCGCCCGCGACTCGTCCCCCTTGAAAATCTCGAGCATTTTCTTGGCCGGACTGACCTGCAACCGGTAGCCGCCCACCCCGTTCAAACTAATCCCGAAGGTCGGGTACTTCCGGCCCTGCTTGGTCCCAAAAAAACGCGCGGAAGCCTGAACCCCGGCTTGCTGGCTTCCCCCGAACAAAAAAGCGAAAGTGTCCAGCGGCGCCCCGGGTAACTCGAGAAACTTGTTCCCGCCCTCCGAACGCACGGCAAATCCGCCCGCCATCACCATGAACTCCTTGGGAAGTTTTGCCTCCTCCGCCGACTCAAAATCGTTCCGGTACAATTCCCCGGCGAAACTTGTTCCGGCAGAACACACCAAAAAACCAAGAAGCGCCTTTTTCAGTCTGAATCGCATATCTGGAAGGGTAGGTTACCACGGGTTAATCCACACTGGGTCAGCTTCTTAGGGGCGCATCGCCCTCCGAAAGCTCTCTGGAAGGCCGCACCCGGATCTTCAACTGCCTGGAAAGCATCCAGCGCACCGCAAACATGTCGAGGGTGGCCTTCAACGCCCGGTTGCCAAACCCGTACTTGCTCACCCCGGCGACACGCGGCCGATGGTTCACCGGAATCTCCACCACCCGGTACCCCATCCCCTTCACGAGCGCGGGAATGAAGCGGTGCATCCCGTAAAACGGCACCAGCGCCTCGCGGCATTCCCGCCGCATCGCCTTCAACGTGCACCCCGTGTCCCGCACCCCGTCACGTGTGAAACGGCTCCGGACAAAATTTGCGACCCGGCTGGTGATCCGCTTGGAAAGGGTATCCTTGCGGTTCGCCCGGTAGCCGCACACCAGATCGGCGCCGCGCTCCAGTTCAGCCAGGAGCTTTGGAATATCGCCGGGATCATTCTGGAGGTCGCCGTCCAGCAGAACCACCACGTCGCCTTCCGCGGCGTGGATTCCGGCATACATCGCGGCGCTCTGGCCTGTATTGCGCTCAAACTCCAACACCCGGACCCCGGGTCCGCGCTGGATTCTGGAAAGGGTCTGGTCCGTGGAACAGTCATCCACGAGGATCAGTTCGTACTCCCGCCCGGCCATGGCCGCCGAAACCTCCTGTTGGAGTGTTTTCACGTTGCCCTCCTCATTGAAGAGGGGAATGACAATCGAAATCATGACTCGATAGGTTGGGACGGGTTCAAAATGGGCCTCTATCACCCCTCTTCTTTCCCCGAGTCCTTCGCAAGCTTTTAGAGTTCCGCACTCCGATAGTTCCGGCACAGGTACACCCGCCACTGCCGCAACGGAAGGTCCCGCCGCGTCTGCTCTGCCACAGCCACCAGTTCCACTTTCTCAAACGCGTTCCGGACCGTGGAGGGCAACCGCTTGACCTCCCGATCCACAATAAAGAGCGCTGACCGCCCATGGAACGGGTTGTATCCCTGTTCCTCCGAAAACAACGGGTCCCGGCTTTCCACGTCCTTGGTCGGCTCCAAAAACTCGTCGTACCGCGGCCAGAACGAAAACTGGTTTTCCACATGCTGCGACTCGGGAATGTAGACCGGAGGATGCCATGCTCCCTCCAGCCGTTTTTCCTTCAGGTAAAAGCCCAAGGTCGCCGCAATTCCCCGCTCGTTTCCAATCAGAAACACTGGCTCCCCCAGTTCCCGCTCCGTCCGGGCACGGATCTCCTCCACCTTCTGGGCCGCGGCTTTCCACCCCCGCAAACGCGCACTGGGATCCTTCCGGTACGAGTACGGGATCCCGACCGAACGGAGCAGGTCCGTGTTGAGGACCAGCAGGCTCATCACGGCCCCCAAAACCAATCCGACAAAAGCCACCCTCCGCAACCCAGCCGACTCCCGGGCCCGGCCCTCCCAGAGCCCGGCCGCCAGGATCATCCAACCCACCATCGCCGGCGCGGTCCAGTTCGCCTCCCCAGCCTCGCCCTTGGTGAACGAAAGCCACGAATACATTCCCCACAGCGGCAACCCCGACAGCAACAGGAACCGAGCCCGGTCCTCCCGCCAGTTCGAACGCAAAGCCCACCAGACCGCAGCAATCACTCCCCCAAAAATCACCGGGGAATAGACCCCGAGATGCTGGCCCCAAAATTTCCCCAACTCCAAAGGACTGAGCTGGAACGCCTTTTTCAACCCGCCACGCTCGCTCAAATGCGTCCAGGTCACCCAGTCGTGTTGCGCGTTCCAAACCAGTGGCGGCAACAGGAACGGCAGAAAACACAGGAGCCCCACGTACAACCCGGGTCGCCGGAACTCCGCACGCCCTTCCCGGCTCGAAAGCAGGACCAATAACACCGTCACCCATTCCATCGCGTTGGTCCATTTGCAAAGCCAGCCCGCTCCAATCAACAGCCCGGTCCCGGCCCACCACCCCATCCCGCCACGGTTCTCCAACGCACGCCAGAACGTCAACAGGGCGGCTGCCCAGAAAAAAAGCGAGAGCGGATCAATCGTCATCAACAGGCTGCCCGCATTGAAGATCGGCACCAGGTTCATCGCCAGCACCGTCCACATCGCCGCTGTCTCCCCGTACATCCGACGCGCCAGCACCCACATCCACCACGAGGTGCCAAAACCCAGGAGCGGACTGAAAAATCGCACCCCCAGCTCCGTTGGACCGAAAATCTTTTCGCTCAGCCAGATTGTCCATGCCACGCCCGGCCCCTTGCTAAAATAGCAGTAGTCCAGGCGCTCGCTCCACATGTGGTAGTACGCCTCGTCCGCGCTCAATTCCACGAGCCCCACATACAGCACCCGCAGCACCGTCAGGGCGCCCAGAAACCAAAGGATCCATCGCTGGGATTTCATCATGCGTTTGTTCCAGAAAAGCGTTCAGCCCAACCGGGTGCCCACCTCGCCGTTCCCCACTCCCATACCCGGAAAACCGCAGCCACCCAAACGAAACTGGCGCCCACCCCAAGAAAAACCGAGGCCAGCACGTCACTCGGCCAATGAGCCCCGGTATAGATCCGCGAGTACCCCACCACTCCCGCAGGCACCAGCGCCCACCACCCGCGCCCCCCCCAGAACACGCCGCTTACCACTGCGACCGAAAACAGGTTCACCGTGTGCGAGGACGGGAAAGAGCGCCCTTCGCTCCCCCATTGCGCGCGGGAGTAACGCACACGGACCGGCTTGGAGAACGCTCTCCACGGTTTCCCCCCGCCTTCCAACTCCACCATCCGCACGCCATCTGCACTCTGCCCCGGGCGCAACCGGCCCACCGCGTGCTTCAAAGTCCTGGAAACCACTCCGTCATTGAGAGCCACCACAATCACCAACGCCACCAGATAAAGCCGGGCTCGGACACCCCCTCGGACCGCAAGCCAGAGCGCCGCCACGGCCAGAAAACCCATCCAGAGGTTCAAGCTCGAAGCCCCGGCCATCACCCAGTCCAGCCATGCGGCAGTCCACTCCCGGTTGATCAGCAAAAGAAGCTTTTGGTCCATGCATTCCTCGTCGAGATTGGGATGCTTATGAACAAGTCCCGAGGTGTAAAGGCACGATTTGCCCCCCTGCTCTGCGCGCTATTCCTTCTGCCGCCAGTGGCACCGGCCGCATCCCCGCGCCCAGACGCCCTCGAGGTCCTTCGCACCGTCCGCGCCGCCCAGGCCGCCCAGCACCAAACCCTCCGAGGCCAACTCAGCTGCGCAGACCACATTGTCCCGTTCACCTTCACCATGGAGGGCGCCTCCATCCGCTACCAGTTTGGTAACCCGCCAGAAACCCTGCTCCTCCGCCTCGACGAAACCCGCTCCCAACTGGACTCGGTCTCGGACAAGGGCAAGCGCAAGTCTGCCGTGGCCCGGTTCGACCAACCCGTCGCCGATACCGACCTGCGC
Source organism: uncultured Spartobacteria bacterium (assembly GCA_903901425.1). Taxonomy (GTDB): domain Bacteria; phylum Verrucomicrobiota; class Verrucomicrobiia; order Chthoniobacterales; family Chthoniobacteraceae; genus CAIURC01. The sequence continues at coordinate 53,946 of CAIURC010000207.1, forward strand.
TACGAAGACTTGGCGCTGAGCTTCCTCTACTGGCCCAACGCCAAAATCGTCGATGAACAAACCCGGCTCTTCCGAAGCTGCTGGGTGATCCAGACTCAACCCGCCTCCCCAAAGGACTCCAGCTATTCCAAGGCCGAGCTCTGGATTGAAAAGGAGAGCGGTGCCCTGCTCCAGGCCGAGGCCTATGCCCATGACGGATCCCTCGCCAAACGGTTCAAGGTGACTGAAGGCCAGAAAATCAATGGCACATGGTTCCTCAAGCTGATGCGAATCGAGTCCACCTCTCTAGACTCTAAAAAGGACCGGACCCCCACTTACTTGGAGGTGCTGGGCGTCGATCCGGACAATTCAAAGCCCTGAGGCACCGACATTTCCCCGCATTTTCCCAGTTGCCCCACCCGGGTTCTCCAAACAAAGTCTGCGCACCCATGATCACGCCCGAACGCGTCCGCGAAGCCCTCTCCACAGTCAAGTACCCCGGATTCAGCCGGGACATCGTGTCTTTCGGCCTCATCAAAGACATCCGAATCACTGGGGCAAGCATCCTGGTCCAACTCACCCTCACCACCAACGACCCGAAGGTGCCCCAGTCCATCAAGGACCAATCGGAATCCGCGCTGCGCGCCATTCCGGGGGCAGGCGAAGTCACCGTCCGGATCGACATCCAATCCCCGCCGCAGGCCGCAGCCGCCCCGGCCCAAAACGCTGCCACCCAGATCGAGGGGGTGCGCCATGTGATTGCGGTAGCCAGCGGCAAGGGAGGCGTCGGCAAATCCACCGCAGCCGCAAACCTCGCGGTTGCACTGCGCCAAAACGGCGCCTCCGTTGGCCTCTGCGACTGCGACCTCTATGGCCCCAGCATGGCCCTGATGTTTGGCACCCGCGACCGACCCAGCGCCGACCCGGAAACCAACCGGATCGCCCCCGTGGAAAGCTGTGGCATCCGTCTGATGTCCATGGGGTTCCTCATTGACGACACCTCTCCAGCCATCCTGCGCGGACCGATGGTCACCAAGTATACCCAGCAGTTCCTGCGCTGGGTGGACTGGGGCAATTTGGATTACCTGCTGCTGGATCTGCCGCCTGGCACCGGCGACATCCAGCTGACCATCGTCCAGACCGTTGCCCTCTCCGGGGCCGTTCTCGTCACGACCCCACAGGAAGTTGCCCTCATCGACGCTCGGAAAGCCGCTTCCATGTTCCAAAAGGTCAATGTCCCCGTTCTCGGCCTGGTCGAAAACATGAGCTACTTCCTCTGCCCGAGCGACGGCAAACGCTATGACATCTTCGGCGAGGGCGGTGGCCAGCGCGAAGCCGCGCGGCTCAAGGTCCCGCTCCTGGGCCAGATCCCCATCGACATCCCCACCCGCGAAGCCGGTGACCGCGGCATTCCCGTCACCGAAGCCGACCCGTCCAGCCCGGTTTCCGCCGCGTTCCGCCAGATTGCCGGCCAACTCCAGTCCACACTCCACTGAGCCCCATCAGCAGGATTGACCTTGCCCGCCCAAAATCAGACTCTCTGACCCATGGAAGATTCCGCAAAGAACGGTGGCGAGCTCCTCAAGGAATCCCTGCTGTACAAGGAGTTCCTGGCCGAACGGGAGGAAATCCTGCGCCACAAATGGATTGAAAGCGAAAAGGCCGGGCACGACATCGGCTTCGAAAAGGCGTTGCTGGATTGGATTGTGAAACACCGCTCCTCCTGGCGTGCCCAGCGCCAGAAACAGCCGGCCACCACCTGAAACCCGGCAATACCTGGCAACACCCGTCTCTCCCTCCTGCACGCCCCTTTCCCGACCTCAAATCCAACCCAGAGTCCTTTAACTGCGATCCTGCGAGGTCGCCAAGGAAATGCCCGCCTTCTCCTCCCTCCCTCCTCCTCCTGATGCCGTGCTGGTCCTCGACGCACAGGCCATCGACCGCGCCCTGCGCCGGATCGCCCACGAAATCATCGAGGCCAACCCGCATCTCGCCAACCTTGCGCTGATTGGCATCCCCTCCCGCGGCGTTGAACTGGCCAACCGCCTCGCCCGGCTCGTCTCGGAATTCGGCGGCACCCCTGTCTCCGCTGGAACCATCGATGTCTCCATGCACCGCGATGACACGCACGCACGCCGCGCGTTTCATCCTGTGCAACCCTCCAAACTTCCGCCCGAGCTTTCCGGAAAGACTCTCGTGCTCGTTGACGATGTCCTTTTTTCAGGACGCACCTGCCGCGCCGCACTCGACGCCATCTCCAGCTTCGGCCGGCCCGCCAGGATCCAGTACGCCGCTCTCATCGACCGCGGCCACCGCGAACTTCCCATCCGTGCAGATTTCGTTGGCAAAAACCTGCCCACCCATCCCCGGGAACGCGTCTATGTCCGCCTCGCAGGCCCGGACACGCTTCCCGATTCCGTCTGGATCGACCGCTCCTCGCCATGACTGCGCCCACTGATCCCCCTCCCGAAACCCTCTGGACACGCAAGGACCTCGTTGGGATTGAGAATCTCTCCCGGCAGGAAATCGAGACCGTCCTCGACACGGCTGCTGCCTTCAAACAGGTCGGCACCCGCGAGATCAAAAAAGTGCCTGCGCTCCGCGGACGCACTCTGGTGAACTTCTTTGTCGAAGCCAGTACGCGGACCCGGACCTCTTTCGAACTGGCTGCGCACCGCCTCAGCGCGGATGTGATCAACATCTCGGCCTCCGCCTCCAGCCTGATCAAGGGCGAAACGCTCAAGGACACCGCGCTGAACCTCCAGGCGCTCCATGCCGATTTCATTGTGCTCCGGCACAGCTCTGCCGGGGCCGCGCAGTTCCTCGCCGAACGGCTGCAGTCCAGCGTGATCAACGCCGGGGACGGTGCGCACGAGCACCCCACTCAGGCACTGCTCGACACGTTTACCATCCGTGAAAAACTCGGCCGCCTGGAGGGCCTCCATGTGGCCATCATCGGCGACATCCTCTTCAGCCGCGTGGCACGCTCCAACATTCACGCCCTGCTCAAACTCGGCGCAAAGGTCACCCTGGTCGGCCCCAGCACACTCGTACCCAAAACATTCGAACCGCTCGGCGTCCAGATCACCCACCGGATCGACGATGTTCTCGAGCAGGCCGATGTCTTTAACCTTCTCCGCATCCAGCACGAGCGGCAGCGCAAAGAGTATTTCCCTGGACTGGGCGAGTACACCGCCCTGTTCGGACTCACCCAGCAGCGCGCCCAGCGCCTCAAACCCGGTGCTCTGATCATGCATCCCGGGCCCATCAACCGCGGCGTCGAGATCGATAGCGAAATCGCCGACAGCGGCCGCAGCGTCATCCTCGACCAGGTCACCAACGGTCTCGCCGTCCGCATGGCCGTCCTCTACCTCTGCTCCGGCGCTTCGCATCCCGTGCCGCAATCCGCACCCGCCGCATAGAAGTTTTCCCATGAGCTGCACCCTGATCCGCAACGGACGCATTCTGGATCCCGCCAACCACGTTGACCAGAAAGGCGACCTGCTCCTGATCGACGGAAAAATCGCCCCGCTTTCGGCCCTGCCCGCCGGCGGTCCGACCGAGACCATCGACGCCACCGGGCTTGTGGTTGCCCCGGGCCTGATTGATCTGCACGTTCACCTGCGTGAACCCGGCCAGTCGGCCAAGGAAACCATCGCCTCGGGCACCCGGGCCGCCGCCGCAGGCGGGTTCACCAGCGTGGTCTGCATGCCCAACACCTCGCCCGCCGTGGACAACCCCAGCGTGGTGACATGGATCGCTGAAAAGGCCAGGGCCGAAGCCTGCGTGAACGTGTTCCCCACCGGCGCAATCACCAAGGGACTCGCAGGCGAGGAACTCGCCCCCATCGGTTCCATGCATAAAGCCGGCATCGTCGCCCTCACCGACGACGGGCGTTGCGTCCAAAACCACGAACTCATGCGGCGCGCCCTCGAGTACGCCCGCATGTTCGGCCTGCCCGTCATGGACCATTGCCAAGACTACAACCTCGTCGGCAAGGGAGTCATGCACGAGGGCCACGTCAGCACGGTGCTGGGACTCCCTGGCTGGCCCGCCATCGGTGAGGAAATCATTGTCCAACGCAACGCGCTTCTGGCTGAGACCTGCGGCACCCCCATCCATTGCCAGCACCTCAGCAGCGGAGGCAGCGTCCGGATCCTGCGCGAGGCCCGTGCCCGCGGCATCCCGCTCAGTGGCGAAATCTGCCCGCACCACATCGCGCTCACCGACGAATCCATCCGCTCGTTTGACTCGAACTTCAAGATGAACCCGCCCCTGCGCACCCAGCGGGACATCGACACACTCATTGAAGGCGTCGCCGATGGCACCATCACGGTCCTTGCGAGCGACCACGCCCCCCATTGCTCCTACGAAAAAGAGGTCGAGTTTGATCTCGCCCCATTCGGCATCCTCGGACTTGAAACCGAACTGGGGTTGTTCCTCAAAATTCTTGTCCACGAACGCAAAGCGGTCTCGCTCGCACGCGTGATCGCAATGCTCACCGTCGAACCGGCCCGACTGCTCAACCTGGACCGCGGCACGCTCTCCGTCGGCGCGCCCGCAGACGTCACCCTCATCGACCCCGACGCGGAATGGGTCCACGACAAAAACGCCAGCGCGTCCCGGAGCAGAAACACGCCGTTCCACGGCTGGGAACTCAAGGGCCGCGCCGTGCGGACGATCGTCTCTGGCCGGACGGTTTGGGAACTGAACGGTGGATTCCCAGGACAAAGTTGACCCAGTATCCCCGTTAAAGCGTCTTCCACGCTGACCAGGCGCAGCGTCCCGCCGGAGGACATTCCACCTACGCCAGCCATCTACGCCAGGAGCGAATTCACCACTTGCGCGGGTTCCACACCCGTCAACCGCACATCCAGTCCCCGCACCCGGTAGCTCAGGCGCTCATGGTCGATCCCCATGCAGTGCAGGATCGTTGCGTTCAAGTCGTTCAATGGCACCGGCGCAGAAACCACATTGTACGAAAAATCATCCGTCTCGCCGTACTCGATCCCGCCCCGGATTCCGCCGCCGGCCATCCACATGCAAAAGTTTCGCGGGTGATGATCGCGCCCGTAGTTGGTTTCGGTCAGGGCCCCTTGAGAATAGACGGTGCGGCCGAACTCACCGCCCCAGACCACCAGGGTCTGGTCCAACAACCCCCGCTGTTTGAGGTCCGCAATCAGGGCTCCCGTGCCGCGGTCCGTGTCCAGACACTGGTTCCTCAACTGAGCGGGAAGCGCCCCGTGCTGGTCCCAGCCCCTATGCATGATCTGCACCACACGGACCCCGCGCTCCACCAAACGGCGCGCCATCAGAGCGCTGTACGCGAAACTTCCCGGTTTGCTGGCATCGGGCCCGTACAGGTTCAAGACGCTCTGCGGTTCGTTGCTGAAATCAACCAGTTCAGGAACGCTGGCCTGCATTCGAAACGCCATCTCGTACTGGGCAATCCGCGTCTGGATCTCAGGATCGCCCACCCGTTCAAAACCACGTTGGTTGAGGGCAGACAACGCATCCAGCATTGCCCGGCGTTCGCTGGCGCGCACACCGTCGGGATTGGGCAGGTACAACACCGGATCCCCGCTTCCGCGCAACGCCACCCCGTTGTGGCCGGTGGGCAGGAAACCGCTGGACCACATTCTTGAAAAAAGAGCCTGCCCGTTGCTGCCCGTGGGAAACTGCGGCGTCAGAACCACAAAGGCCGGCAGATCGTTGTTCTCACTGCCCAGACCATAGGAAAGCCATGACCCGATGCTCGCCCGCCCGGGGATCTCGGAACCGGTCATCACATAGGTGCAGGCAGGATCATGGTTGATCGCCGTGGTGGTGACCGTCTTGATCAAAGCCAACTCGTCCACCACCTTTGCGGTGTACGGCAGCAGTTCGCTCACCCAACGCCCGCATTTGCCGTGCCGCGCGAACTTGAACATCGAAGGGGCCACGGGGAACCGGGCCTGGCCCGAGGTCATCCCCGTAATTCGCTGGTCGCCACGCACGCTGGGCGGCAGATCCTTGTTGAACAGCGAGGCCAGCCCAGGCTTGTGGTCCCAGAGATCAATCTGGGACGGCCCGCCGTTCATGTGCAGGTAGATCAACGCCTTCGCCTTCGGCGCAAAATGCGGCACCCCGCCCAACCCGGGATGCACCCGAGCGCCTGATGCCACCGCGCTTTTTCCCGCCAGAAGTTCGGCCAACGCAATCCCACCAAGCTTCAAACCGGCCCCGCGGAAAAACTGGCGGCGGTTGAGGAACTGAGCGGCGTTGGCTTGGAAATCCATGTTCAAGGCAGGTTGAGGGTCTCGTCCAAGTTCAGCAACAAATTGCCCACCAGAGTCCATGCCGCAACCTCCGACTCGACGAATCCGGGCTTTGGCGGGGTTTGTCCCACGCGCACCAGCGCCTGGGCGGCCTCCGCGCGTTCCTGGAACGAGACACGGTGCTGTTTGAGCGCCGCTTTCACAACCGCCACCTCGGCCGGTTCCGGGCGCCGGGCCAGCACCAGCCTGAATCCGTGCTCGATTCGATGGTCGTCCGTCGTACCGCCCTCCACCAGCATACGGACTCCCAGCGCCCGACCTGCCTCCACAAACTGCACATCGTTCATAAGCTGCAATGCCTGGAGCGGCGTATCGCTCCGTTCGCGCCTCACGCAACTCTCCTCACGCGAGGGCGCATCGAAATTCACCATGAACGGGGGCGGCGCCGTCCGCTTCAGGAAGGTGTAGATGCTGCGCCGGTACAACCCGGGACCGCTGTCCTGCTTATAGAACCGGGTGTTCGAACCCACAAACCCCACCGGTTCCCAGATGTTGGCCGGTTGGTACGGACGCACCCCTTTGCCTCCCATCGCATCGACCAAAAGACCGGCAACTGACAGCGCTTGGTCCCGGATCTCCTCTGCCGCCAGACGAAACCGGACGCCCCTCCCCAACAGCCGGTTCTCCGGGTCTCTCTGCCAGAGTTCCAAAGGCGCAGCCGAACCTTGCCGGTACGCTTCCGAGGTCACCAACAGGCGCACCAAGGCCTTCACGTCCCAGCCCGTCTCCTGAAAATGAACGGCCAGCCAGTCCAGAAGAGCGGGATGGCTGGGCGGCTCCCCTTGGGAACCAAAGTCCCCGGCAGTCTTCACCAAGCCCACGCCGAAAAACTGCTGCCAGACCCGGTTCACCATGACCCGCGCGGTCAGTGGGTTTTCGCCGTTCACCAGCCAACGCGCCAAATCCAGCCGGGTCGGATTCGCCGGATCCGCCGGTGCCAGCGGCGGCAGGAACCCAGGCACACCGGGCGCAACCGTCTCCCCGGGCCGATCATAAGCCCCGCGCTCCATCACATGGCTTTCCCTACCCGGTTTGAGTGACCCCATCACCAGAGAAGCCGGGATTGCCGCATCCAACGCCTCGCGTTCCCTGCGCAGCGCCTGCACGGCTTCCCTCAAAGGTCCAAGCTTCACCCGGGTCTCCGTACACACGTTGGCCAAGTAATAGTCCCGCAACTCCTGTTTTTCCGCAGGGCTTCTATAGTTTGCGGGCACTTTCAGCAGACGCACAACGGTGTCAGGCGCATTCTGAAGATCTTTGGCCCGCTGGCTCTTGGACCACACTTCAAAGGACTTCTTGGGGTCATTGGCCGCATCCACCCTTCCCACCAGACTGAGCTGATCAAAGTACGCCGTCCCACCACTGTGTGTCAGAGCAAACCCCAAAATTTGGTCCCCGGCTTTCAATCCAATCTTTGCAGCGTCCACCTCGAGTTGCGCCCAGTTCCCAGCCGAAGGCAACGTGCCGGCCAGCATCCGCTCCTGAGTGTCGGGAGTTCCGTAGGGGAGGGCCTCCAACTCGCCCCAGACCGCCCGGTGTTTCCAACCGTCGGTGTGTATCTGAACCATCACCGCGGAGGGCGGCTCCACCGGATCCAGAAAAACCATCAAACTGATCCGGCCACAGGGCGGCACTTCAAAAGGCGCCGCTCCGGTCCGGTAATAGTGTTGGACGAGGCGCTGGCCGGCAATTTTCAGAGACCGACTGCCCAAACACACGGGCCCGTTCTCTTTGGTCACCCACACTGGGCTCCGTCCCTCCGGAGTGGACTTCACCTCGGCGCCAGTGGGGAAATCGTCGTCAATGACAACCACCGCCTCCTCCTTGGCAAGCACCGCCGGTGTGATCCCGGCAGGATCCTGGTAATCGATCTCCCGCACCCCCGCCTGCAATGCGTCTGCAGCCTCCTGGATTTTGAGGTCCATGGCCGAAATCCGCGCCTTCTGCTGCGGCGTGGACAGTTTCACCATGGGCGCTGGAAGTGGCGCGTTCCCGTCGAATGCGGGATCCGCGCTCGAATTGTAGAACGCGTACAACTGGTAAAACTCGCGCTGGGTAAGCGGGTCAAACTTGTGGTCATGACACGCCGCGCATCCCGCCGTCATCCCCAGCCACGTCTGGGCCAGCGTGGAGGTCCGGTCCACCGCATACCGGAACTGAAACTCCTCCGCAATCGAACCGCCCTCGTTGGTGGTCACGTTGCACCGGTTGAATCCCGTGGCCACCAACTGCTCCAAAGCGGGAGAGGGAAGCAGGTCTCCGGCAATCTGTTCCACCGTGAACTGGTCAAAAGACAGGTTCCGGTTGAAGGCGCCGATCACCCAGTCGCGGTAGGGCCAGATGGAACGCTCGTTGTCCAGATGCAGTCCGTGCGTGTCCCCGTACCTTGCCAGGTCGAGCCAGTGCCGCGCCATCTGTTCCCCGTACCGGGGCGACCCCAAGAACCGGTCCACTACACGCTCCTCGGCTCCCGGCGCGGTATCCCCCACAAAACTTTCCACCTCGGCAAGGGTCGGCGGCAGCCCGGTGAGCGCGAGCGCGACCCGGCGGATCCAAGCCTCCCTGGAAGCACCTGATGAGAACCACAATCCCTCGGTTTTCAACCGTTCAAGGAGGAAGGCATCCACGGGGTTGGCGGCCCCAGACGGTACCGCCGGCTTGACGGGCTTTTCAAAAGCCCAATGGCCCTGGTACTCGGCCCCCTGCTCGATCCAGATCCGCAAAAGCTCTTTCTCCCCGGCATCCAACGATTTGTGGGCTTTGGAGGGCGGCATCACCTCATCCCGGTCGCTGGAATTGACACGTTTCCAAAGCTCACTCTGGGAGGGGTTTCCCGGGACCACCGCAGGGTTCCCGCTCTCGCCCTTCCCGAAAGTTCCCTCCTTGGTGTCTAGGCGAAGACCGCCCTTGCGTTTGCGGGCGTCGAACCCATGGCAGGCAAAGCATTTGTCCGAAAGGAACGGACGCACGTCCCTACTAAAGGTCAGCCGGCCCGCGGGTTTCTTCTGAAAAGATTCGACCGCACCCGCCTGCGGCCCGACAAAAAACAGGGCGGCAACGAGTGCCCATCCGAATAATCTCCCCAAAGGTCGACCCCTCATGTGCACCGATTCATTCCATGACAACTTGGCCCTGCCCACCACCCCCATTTTTGTGCGACTGCCATTTGGTTTGCGCTAGTTTCATCCTGAGCACCAGCACGTGCTGAAGTTGAACCCCTCCCCCACACTCCGGATCCTGCTGCTCTTCTGGGTCGCCGGATGCTTGTTCCCCCCCGCCCCCCTGAAAGCCGCGGAACGGTACGTGATCGACGGATGGGAGACCGACCGCGGCCTGCCTCAGAACATCGTGCGCTGCATCGCTCAGACTCCAGACGGCTTCCTGTGGTGCGGAACCCCCAGTGGCATGGTCCGGTTCGACGGCAACCGGTTCCAAATCTTCAATGCCACAAACACCCCCGCACTCGGGTCCGCACGGATCCGGCAACTGCTCGCATCCCGGTCCGGGGCGTTGTGGATCAGCACCGAAGAAGGGGCGCTCATCCAGTACCACAACGGCAGCTTTCATCTGGCACACCCCGGTTCCACGGAGGGCAGCCGACAGGGATATGCCGGCATCGCCGAGGACGAACACGGCGGCCTCTGGCTCTCCACGGAAACCGGATCTCTCAAACGCTTCAGGGAACAGTCTCTGACAGATTTCGCCGCTGAAAACGCGCGGGCGTCCGATTTTTTAGTCCAACGAGACCATTTAGGCCGGATCTGGCTCCGGAACCGGCTGCAGCTCGCCCGGATCTTTGACGGGACGCCGCGACAGGTTCTGGAAGGCCCTTTTGGACAGTACCAGTTCCTTGCCCCGAGCCGGACCGAAGGATGGTGGATCCGGATGGGGGGACTGGTCCGGCGGTGGTCGTCCGGAATCTGGCCCGAGGAACGTTCGGCCCCGGCTTGGGGAGACCGGACGGTGACCTGCGCGCTGGAGGATCAGAACGGACAGCTTTGGATTGGATCTCGTGGACTCGGCCTTTTCAGGTACGGACCAGACGGCACGGTGGAAACGTTTTCCAGCCGGAATGGTCTGGGCAGCGACCTGGTCGACTGCCTCCACGAGGATGCCGAGGGAAACCTCTGGGTCGGCACCCATGGGGGCGGACTGCGCAGGATCCGCCGCGCGGCCCTCCAAGTTTTCGGGCGTGAACAGGGGATCACCTCAGGCCACGTCACATCCCTAGCCGAGGGCCCCAATTCCAGCCTCTGGGTGGGCACTGAAAATGACGGCCTTTTCCGCCTCGAAAAAGGCAAGGCCACGCTTCTGTCTGGCTCCAAACGGCTCACCATCCGGTCCGTGCTCCAGACGACCGACGGTCAGGTCTGGGTCGGCACCTCTCCCGGCGGCCTTTTAAAGCTCGAAAACGGCCAACTCGAACCCGAGGCGCCTGCTGGGTTGGAACCATTGGCCCCGGAAAACCATGTCTACAGCCTTCTGGAGGACTCCGCCCGGCGGCTCTGGGTAGGCACACTCGGAGCCACCGCCCTGACTTTCCGCGATGGTGCCCAATGGAATTCCGTGCCGCTCCCCACGGACAGACGCTGGGACATCGTTTCCATGGCCGAGGACTCCAGCGGCGCGCTCTGGATCGGCACCGATGGCCAGGGATTGCTCCGCTGGGAGGAAAACCAGTGGACCGTCTTCAATCGCTCGCACGGCCTCCCCAGCGCAACGCTCCGATCGCTGTTTGCTTCCAAGGACGGCTCGCTCTGGATCGGTACGGAAGGCGGCGGCATTTCCCGATTCAAGAATGGCGTTTTCTCAAAATGCAGCAGCCGGAACGGGCTCCCAGACGATTCCATCCAGTTCATCACCGAAGACTTTAACGGCAACCTCTGGATGAGCTCGTTTCAGGGTGTTTTCTCCCTGCCCGGATCTCAAACCGAAGCTTTTTTCTCGGGGACAACCCCCCGGATCTCTCCGCTCACATTTTCCACTGCGGAAGGTTTGCCGTCCCTCGAGTGCACGGGGGGATTCCAACCCTCGGGGCTTTTAGACCGGAATGGCAAACTCTGGATCCCGACCCTCCGCGGCCTGGCCCTCATTGATCCGACCAAACCTCGTCCACCGTTGCTGCCGCCCTCCGTCTACCTCGAAGCCATCGGGATCGATGGCGCTCAGGAAGACCTCGGAAGATCTGCTTTTGGCCAGACCGCGCTCCGGTCGCTCAACCCTGGGAAACACCGGTGCGAAATCCGGTACAGTGCGGTTCAACTCACCGCACCGGGCAGGGTGCGGTTCAGGTACCGGATGCAGGGGGTCGATCCGGACTGGGTGGATGCCGGCTCCCGCCGGATCGCCATCTACAGCGTGGTGCCCCCTGGCGATCACCGCTTCGAGGTTCAGGCTCGTGTTCAGGACGGTCAGTGGAGTCCCACCGTCGCCTCGGTCCGACTCCTTGTCCCACCACTCTTCTGGGAACGCCCCGGGTTTCTCTGGGCCTGCGGCGTGTCTGCCGCTGCTCTGATTGCTTTCTCCGTCCGCAACAGCACCAAGCGCCGATTCCAAGCCCGGCTCCGTCAACTCGAAGCCCAACGCCAGCTCGAAGCCGAACGGACCCGGATTGCCCAAGACATCCATGACGACCTCGGCGCCGGCCTCACCCAGATCGGCTGGCTGGGGTCCATGACCGAAAAAAACCCGGATCATCCCGAATCTGTTCGCACCCACGCCCGGAAAATCTCATCCACCGCCCGTGAAATGGTGCGCTCCCTCGATGAAATTGTCTGGGCTGTCCGCCCCGAAAACGACTCCCTCCAGGCCCTCTTGGATTACTTCGGCCACCGGGTGGATGAATTCTCTGAGAACAGCCCGATCCGGGTCTGGTTTACCCCCCCAGCGTACATCCCCGCACTCACCGTTCCGGCCGAGGTCCGCCATAATTTTTACCTTTCCTGCAAGGAGTCCCTCAACAACGCGCTCAAACACTCGCAGGCTTCGGAAATCCGGATCACGGTCCGGATTGTTGACCAACAACTCGAGGCTGAAATCCGGGATAACGGCCGCGGCTTTTCCCATGAAACCTCGCGCGGCAATGGGCTTCCCAACATGCGCAGCAGGATCCATTCTCTGGGCGGCTCCTTCGAAATCACGTCCACCCCGCAAAACGGGACCGTGGTGCGCATCCGCGTGCCGCTCCCCGCCAGCACTCCAACCTCCTCCCCTTGAAAGGCCTCCCATGAACCAAGAAAAAAACGTCCGCGTTGCTCTCGTGGAAGACAGCGCACGACTCCGGGAAAGCCTCGCCGAAATGCTTGCCTCGGCGCCCGGCTACGAACTGGTCGCCTCCTTTGCGGATGCCGAAACCGCGCTTCAACAGATCCCCGCTCTGTGCCCCGACGTGGTGCTCATGGACATTGGCCTCCCGAGGATGTCGGGGATCGAGTGCGTGCGCGCCCTCAAAGCCCAACTCCCCCAAATGCCGGTCCTTATGCTCACCGTCTACGACGAGGGCCCGTTCCTCTTCAACTCACTCAAAGCCGGTGCCAACGGGTACCTGCTCAAACGCACCGTTGCAGACAAACTCCTCGAATCCATCCGCGAAGCCCGCGAAGGCGGTGTACCACTCACTCGACAGATGGCAGCCAAGATCGCCGAGTACTTCCAACAACTCGGAACCGTGGCCGCAGAAGTCGCCAGCCTCACCCGCCGCGAACGCGAAAGCCTCGAACTCCTGGCACAGGGATTCCTTTACAAAGAAATTGCCGACCGTCTTGGCATCAGCCTCGACACGGTCCGCGAATATGTCCGCAACATTTACGCCAAACTCCACGTGAGTTCCCGGACCGAAGCGGTCGTCAAATTCCTCGGACACTGACCGAGTCCCTGTCAGTTCCCGTTCATGCCTCGAAAGACCCCCAATCTGTTCTGCTGCACCCTGCTTGCCAGTTTCCTCCCCCTTTCAGCCTACCCGGAACCCCCGCTCAGGGACCCCGCGGTTCCTTCATACTCCACTTCCACCGCCCCCATCGCAAACCTGCCCTCGGTTGAACTCCAGATCCGCAGCGGCTCCAACCGCTCACGGCAAAAAGCCGTCCTGACCCTCGGCCAAGTCGACCACCCCATGGCCGACAAAATCCTGCTCACGCTCCTCCGCCAACTCGAGGATGGAAAACTCCCCTCGTTTCTCTGGCTCGAAGTCCTCGAAGCCGCAGCCACAAAAACCGATCCCGAGGTCTCCTCACGGCTCACCCAAATCCGCCGCCAGAACCACGAGGATCCCGTCCGCAACTATCTCGAATGCCTCGAAGGCGGCAGCGCCTACCGCGGCGAAGACATTTTCCTCGAGGAAGCCGCATGCGCAACCTGCCACTCTTTCCGCGGAAAGGGCGGACACGTTGGCCCCGACCTCACCGGCATCGGCGGCACCCTGGAACGCATCTACATCCTCCAGTCCATCGTCGATCCCAACGCCGTCACCGCGCCCGGCTTCCAAAATGTGCTGCTCCACCTCCAGAACGGCTCCGACCTCTCCGGAATCCTCAAGTCCGAGGACTCCGAATCCCTCAAAATTTGTGTCCCGCCTGACGGAACCGTGCACACCGTCCCGGTTGAAAAGGTGCTCTCCAGAACGCCGCTCCCCAGCGCCATGCCGCCCGGACTCGCTGACGTCCTCGGCCGCCGCAAACTGCGCGACCTGATCGAATTCCTCGCCGCACCGCGGTGATCCCGCCGCTCTTGCCGCACCGGCTGTTCATTCCGCATCACCCCGCCTCCAACCGGACGTTCCCCCCCGTTTTCTGGCCGGCCCCCACTTTGGAGCCCATCGGGGATCCCATCTTGGGGCCCATCTTGGATCCCGTGCGGGCTGACTGCCGCAACTCCGCTTCCACCGCCTCCGCGACCTCCGCCTGAGGCTCACACAGCACCACCCCGGCCAGCCCTCGATCCCCGTACCGCCGCAGCACAAACCCTTCCCCGGGCCGCCCCTCCCGCTCCCACCGCCGCGCCGGCGCCTCGCAGTCCCCCAGAAACTCAAAACGCAGCCCCAAAAACTCCACCCGCCTTCGGTACACCCACTCAAACCGGCGCCGTTCACGCCCGGTCATGTTCCACGCCGCCACGTCCGCCTGCCTGAGGATCCCCTCCTTCACGTCCACCCTAAGCCCCCCCCCAGGGGGACAGGCCGCAACCTCGCCCACTGCGTACACCCCCTTCTCCTCGGTCTCCAGAAAGTCGTCCACCGGAATGCCCTGCGGGTACCCCAGAGGCGTTCCCTCCACCAACTCCAACCGGGGCCGGGTCCCCCAGCCCACCAGACCCAGCGCCGCCGCAAACCGGTGCCCGGACTTGGTCTGCACGTTCCTGAGCAGCAACCGCCCCTCCAACCCCTTGACCTCCTCGCGCATCCGCATCTCCACGCCCAGCGCCCCAATCTGTTGCGTCATCCATTCCGCGGTTTCCTCATCCAGCCAACGCCCCCAGAAATGCCGGCGCCGGTGCAGCAGCATCACCCGCCCGGCCCAGTTCCCACCCAAAAGACCGCCCATTCCTCCTGCCTTGGCCAGGATCCGGTTGAGAAAATCCGCCGCCTGGCACCCCCCCCCGAACACCACCACCCGGCCACGTCCGGCCGCCGCCAACTCCCCCAGCAGCACCTCCACGCGCGCCTCGTCCACCGCACTCCGGCAGACACACACGTGCCCCAGACTGCCCCCCGCAAACTCCGGGCGCACCGGCTTTGCCCCCGTGCACAGACAGAGCCGGCGGTATTCCACCACCTGTCCGCCTTCCAGCAACGCCTGACGCCGCTCCAGATCCAGGCGCGACACCCAGTCCAGCCCCCCGGGCTGATCCCCGGAGCCCACCCCGGAGTCCGGGGGGGCAGTGGCATCGGCGGATTCGGCTCCGGAGGCGGCCGCCCGCTGGAAAGACCGGCTGCCCGCCCCTCCGCCCACCTGCAGGAGCGCCGCCCCAGGCTCCAGACCGGCAATCCGTTCCGCCACAGCCCGTCCAGCCAAGCCGCAACCCACCACCAGATACTCCACGCGCACCATGCACTCCCCCTTTTTTTAAAAAGCTCCCCTAACTCACACTGGGTTCAATGCCGCCATCAACACCGCCGGAGCCAGAACCGGCCAGCGAACCGCCCGCCAGAGTCCTCGATGGACTCGATGGACTCGATGGTCTCGATGGACTCGATGGACCTGATGGACTTCCAGTGACCCGACAGCAGCCGACCGCGGGCATTCACCCGCGATTTACCGGCGATCTACCGGCGATTTACCCTCTCCAGAGCACAGCCACCCGGCACATGCCCCCCCTCGATCCAGAGTATCGCATTCCAAGGGGGAAAAGGCCATTCGGGTGGCACCCCGGAAAACGCCTCCGGAAGGCCGCACCGCTCAACGGATCTTCTGGTCCGGCAACTCTTTCTTGATCCCCTCGTCCAACGGCATCGCATCCCGCTCCACACCCGTCGCCGCCATCAGTTCCTTCAGCCGCGCCTTCAAACCGGGAACCACCTCCGCAGATACCGGTTCCCCAATCAAATTTCGCAGTTCCCCCGGGTCCTGCTCCAGATCGTACAACTCCGCCATGTGCCGGTCCTCCCCGCCATCGCCATGCGGATAGTGGATGTATTTCCACCGGTCAGTCCGCAGCGCCCGCACGTTGGGGGTGTAGGGAAACTGCTTTTCGTAATTGTACTCGTAAAACCAAGCGTTCCGCCATGCCGGATCCCCTTCCTGCAGCAGCTTCACCCAGGAGCGCCCGTGGATCCCCTTCAAGCCGGCGGCTCCACACAACTCGAGCAGGCTGGGCGCCACGTCGAGGGTGAGGGCCTGCTCAGAAACCACGCGGCCCTTTGCCAGAGCCGGATACCGCACCAGAAGCGGGACCCGCATTGAAGGCTCGTGTCCGGTGCGCTTGTCCACCATCCCGTGCTCGCCCTCCAGGAGGCCGTTGTCGCCCATGAAAACCACCACCGTGTTGTCCAACTGCCCCGTGGTTTCCAGAAAACCCAGAAGCAGGCCCACGCTGTCATCCACGCTCAGAATCGTTCCCCAGTACCCGTGGACCATCGCCTCAAAATCCTTCACGGCCGCAGGACGATCGTCCGGGAACTGTTTGCGCCACTCGAAGAGCGGTCCGAAAATGCCGTGCCACGTGTAAAGACGCTCCCGGATCCAGCCCGGTTTTTTTTCGAGAGCGAATGCGCTGGGCGGATACGGGACCGGCACCTGATCAAAGGCATGGGCGTATTTTTCCTCAGGCGTATAGAAACTGTGGGGCGCCTTGTGCCCGATGCACAACGCCCAGGGCTTGCCCCCGTGATCCCTCCGAAGCCATTCCAAGGCCATGTCCGTCACCACCGTCGTGTAATAACCGGGCACCACCTTCGCTCCCGTCCCGTTCACATTCCATTCCGTGTCAAAATACTTGCCCTGCCCGCGGTGACTGGCGAAGTGATCGAACCCGGGACGCGGGGCATCGTTGTCTTCTCCCATGTGCCATTTGCCCATGTAAGCCGTGGTGTAGCCGCTGTCCCGGAGCCGCATCGGCCAGTGCACAAAGTTTTCGGGCACCTCGGTGAAATTGTTCACCACCCCATGCGTGTGGGCATACAGGCCGGTCAAAATCGAGGCGCGGCTCGGCGAACAGAGCGAGGTGGTGCAGAACATGTTCGCAAACCGCACACCTTCCTTTGCTATCCGGTCGATGTTTGGCGTCTTCAACGCCGGATGCCCCGCGCAACTCATTGCGTTCCAGCGGATGTCGTCACAGAGCACAAACAGGACGTTTGGGCGTTTGCCAGCGCCGGATTTCGTCTCGGCACCCTCGGCATTCCACACCGCAGGCAGCACCATCAAAAACGCAAACACAGCAGACTTCGGAGTTTTCATAAGGGGAATCACGACCGGTGGAGATTGCGGAGCAAGCCCCCGGTCGAACAAGCACATTTCAGGCTCGCGGTCGGCACCCGGGTTCTGATTGGGTGCGGGACGCATGGCGCCCTCCCTCGAAAGACGCATCACCGCCCTCTGGGCGTCCTTTGTCGGCGACGCCCTCGCGATGCCCGTCCACTGGTACTACGACCGCGCCGCGCTCCAGCGCGACTACGGCCCACTGGAGGGGTTTTGCGCCCCGCGGAACCCGCACCCGGACTCGATCCTGTGGAGGAGCCAACCCGAGCCGCGCGCCATCCTCCACAGCCAGGCCGTCTACTGGGGACAACCCGGCATCCACTATCACCAGTTTCTGAAGGCAGGCGAAAACACCCTCAACCTTCAACTCGTCCGGCTCCTTCTCCAGTCCCTTCAGGACTCCAACGGGTACACCCCCGAGGACTACCTCCAACGCTACCTCCGATTCTTCGCCACCCCGGACTCCCACCGCGACACCTACGTTGAGGAATGCCACCGCAATTTTTTCCGGCGCCACGCCCAGGGGATTCCCCCGGAACGCTGCGGCGCCGAGGACATCCACATCGGCGGCCTCGCACCGGTCCCGGCACTGGCCTGTTTTCTGGCGGGTTCCCCTGCAAACGCCGAAACCGCGGTACGATCCCATGTCGGGCTCACCCATCGCTCGGCGGAAACTCTGGAGGCCGCAACCGGCATGACCCGGCTTCTTCTGGCGCTTTTTTCGGGAACGCCCTTGGAGACGGCCCTCGCAGAGCACGCCTCCCACTGGTTTTCCCTCCGCAGAGCGCGTTCCTGGGCGGGACAACCCGACTCCACCGTGATCGGCAACCACCTCAGTCCCGCCTGTTACCTCCGGGACGCCCTTCCCGCCACTCTGTATCTGGCATGGAAATATGCCGGCAACCTCAGGGCCGGTCTGCTTGCCAACGCCCGGGTCGGCGGCGACAACTGCCATCGGGGCGTGCTGCTGGGTGCCATTCTCGGGGCCGTTCAACCCGGCGGACTGCCCAACGAATGGAAAAACGGCCTACTCTGCGCCGATTTCCTCAGCTCCGTCCGGTTTCCAGACGAGGACCCGGTTGAACTTCCCGCCCCAGAGCGGTAACCTTCAAAAAACACTGCCCATGCCTCAGACACCGCTGGATCCGGAACAAGTCCGCAAACTCGCCAATGAACTTCAGGAGTTCAACTCCGACCTAAAGCAAAAGGCCGATGCGCTCCGGCAAAGGATTGAGCAGGTGCGCGCCTCGACCCCACCCGAGGCACTTGGGGCTGTTGCAGAAGAACTGGACGCCTCGCTCCGGGCGCTGGAACGGTTCATGCAGATTGCCGACTCGGAAACGCCCCGGGCGCTCCAGCGGGCAGAGCAGATCGAGAAACAACTGCGGCAACCGCCCGGAACCCCCTGACACCTCCGCATGCAAATCCCACTCGCCTACGGCAGGGGCCACCAGACAGTCGAGCTTCCGGCGGCTCAAACAACGGTCATTCTTCCGGCACCAAACCCGGGACTGGCGGACGAAAAAGCCGCGCTTCACGCGGCACTCGATGCCCCCCTGAATGCAGTCCCGCTGGCCAGCCAAGTCACGCCCGACACGCGGATTACGATTGTCCACACCGACATCACCCGGCCGACCCCGAACGACCGGCTCATTCCCTGGCTCCTGCAGTACCTCGAGGCAGCTGGCGCTTCCGATTCCCACATCACCCTGCTCAACGCCCTCGGAACCCATCGCCCCAACTCCCGGGCCGAACTTGAACAGATGCTCACCCCAGCGGTCGTGGCACGCTACCGCTGCCTGAACCATGAGCCCGAAAACCCGGCAGCACACCGACAGTTCGGAGTCACACGTTCCGGCGCGCCGGTCCTCATCAACAAACACCTCGCGGACGCCGATCTGCGCATCGTTACCGGGTTCATTGAACCGCACTTCTTCGCGGGATTTAGCGGCGGTCCGAAGGGAATCATGCCCGGTGTCGCGGCGCTTTCCACGGTCCAGTCCAACCACGGCCATTCCCAGATCAACTCTCCCTCCGCCACATTCGGCTCCACAGAAGGCAACCCCGTCTGGGAGGAAATGCGCGACATCGCCCTCCGCATCGGTCCCAGTTTCCTGCTCAATGTCACCCTCAACGATGAACGCCAGATCACCGGCTACTTCGCGGGCGACCTCCTTTCCGCCCACAAGGCCGGCACCGAATTCGTCCGGGCCAGCGCCATGCAGCCAGTCGACCACCTGTTTGACATCGTCCTGACCACCAACAGCGGGTACCCGCTCGACATGAACCTCTATCAGGCCGTCAAGGGGATGCGCGCCGCCGAGCGCATCGTCCGCCCGGGCGGCCTTATCCTCCTCGCTGCGGAATGCTCCGAGGGAGTGCCGGCAGACAGCCCACACGACCGGCTCCTACGAAATTTTCCAGACGGCGAGTCCCTCCTCCAACGTCTCTCTGAGCCCGGGTTCGCTTTCCCCGAACAGTGGCAGAGCCAGATCCAAGCCCTCATCCAGCGCAGGGCCGAAATCCAGGTCTTCAGCTCCCTGGACGATGCCGTGGTCCGGGCCGCGCATCTGGTTCCCTGCAAAAACATCGAGGGCGCCATCGCCGCGCGGCTGACTCCCGAAACACGAATCGCCGTCCTGCCCCAAGGCCCGCTCACCGTGCCTTACATCCGTACCTGAGGGCCACAGTTTACCGTCCGATCCGATCCTTTTTCGAGTAACGCCCACGGATGGCGCACGGATGGAAATCCGCTCCCCTGAACGAGCAGCGCTGTAACCCCCTAGCCCCCCCCAGGCCGAGCTCCCGTTTAAATCAGCAGCCGCAGGGATCCCCGAGCCGTTGCCCGATGAAAGATTTACTCGCCAACAACGGTTTCAAAATCGTTCAGGAACCGGTGTCGTCTCCGCATGCTGACTCCGGCGCGAAGTCCCGAGAAATTGGCCTCTCTCACCCGGGCCTTGCACTCCAGCTTCGCATCCCTGAAATCCGATCATGGATAGGCAGCCCCGAACCCGCCTCGATCCCATGACTACTACCGAACTCAAAGCGGCCCTGATTGCCGAAGGCTGCAACGAAAACACCTTTGCCATCGGAAACCGAGGAACGGCCTCTGACACATTTTGCCTGATCCACCAAAACGGCAGGTGGGAGGTTTTTTACACCGAAAGAGGCTCCGATGATCCTCCTATTTACACCGGAACCTCCGAGCACGACGCCTGCGTTTTTTTCAAGCACCACATCCTTTCCCAGCAGCACTGGCACATGGTGGGATTTTTCACCGAGGAATCCGAGGCCATTGCCCTTGAGGAAAGGATCCGCGCCCTGGGTGTTCAACCGGTCCGCAACGACATCCCGGCCTTCCACCAACCGGGCGACGCGCGCTACCGGGTTTTTGTCATGGGAAAAGATATCTTTCCCGTCCGTCAGGCGATCGCCGGGGTGCCAATCAGGCGGGACTAGGAGTTCCGCCTCCTTCCCATTCCCTCACGCGTGCCCCCACCAGTCGCATCGGGGCGGAAACGCGCTTGCACCGGGCGCCTGAGGGTTTCCCCGGCCCGGCAAAAGCACTGCAGCAAGTTGCTCACTTTTTTAGAGATTTTGGCCGCACATTCCGACTAAGGTCGAAACCATCGTCCCGGTTACTCTGCCGGGGCAGATCCCCCACAAGTCCAGAATACCCATGAATCCAACCTCTATCCTTGTCCCCTCACTCTCACGCCGCCACTTTCTGAAGCGGGGTTCCGCGCTAGTCGCCGGATCCACGGTGCTCGGATCGCTTGCGGCCGAACGCTTTGCCCTGGGCGCCTCGGGCAACGACACCCTCAAGGTTGCGCTGATCGGCTGCGGCGGCCGCGGGTCCGGAGCCGCCAACCAGGCGCTGAGCACCTACAACATCGGTCCCGTCAAACTGGTGGCCATGGCCGACGTCCATGAGGACCGCCTGACTGGTGCCCTGAACAACCTTCAGAAAAACCATGCGGACCGGATCGACGTCCCGAAGGAACGCCAGTTCATCGGATTCGACAAGTTCAAGGAGGCGATTTCCCTGTGTGACGTAGCCATCCTGGCCACCCCCCCGGGATTCCGGCCTGCGCACTTCGAAGAAGCCATCCGTCAGGGAAAACATGTGTTCATGGAAAAGCCCGTGGCGTCCGATGCCGCAGGCGTGCGCCAGGTGCTTGCCGCTGCCGAGGAAGCCAAGAAAAAGAACCTCAAGGTTGGCGTGGGTCTCCAGCGCCACCACCAGCTTTCCTATCAGGAAACCATGAAGCGGATCCACGGGGGCGACATCGGCGACATCGTCTCCGCCCGCTGCTACTGGAACGGGAACCGGCCTTGGCAGAAAAAGCGGCTCGACCTCGAAAAACAGTACGGCCCCATGACCGAGATGCAGTACCAGCTCCGCAACTGGTACTACTTCACCTGGTTGAGCGGCGATCACATCGCCGAACAGCACATCCACAACATCGACGTCATCAACTGGGCCAAGAACGCGCACCCGGTCAAAGCCCGCGCCATGGGCGGCCGCGAAATCACCAACGGACCCGATGACGGCGAAATCTACGACCATTTCGCCTGCGAATTTGAGTACGAAGATGGATCCGTGTGCTTCAGCTACTGCCGCCACCAACCCGGGTGCTGGAACTCCGTGAGCGAATACGTTCAGGGCACCAAGGGCCGTGCCGAAGTCAACGGCGGCAAAATCTATGGCGACAATCAATGGCGCTTCAAAGCCGAGGGTGCCAAGGACCCCTACCAGCAGGAGCACGACGACCTCTTCACCGCCATCCGCAAGGACCTCCCGTTCAATGAGGCTTTCTACGGCGCGGAAAGCACCATGACCGCCATCCTCGGACGCATGGCCGCCTACTCCGGCAAAGAACTGGAGTGGAATGCCGCCCTCAACTCCAAGATCGCTCTGGTCCCAACCAAACTCGCTTGGGACGCCGAGGCGCCCGTCAAACCCGGCGCCGACGGCTTCTACCAGAAGGCAATCCCCGGCAAGACCGCGGTCCTCTAAACCTTGCCAGATACTTGGGCGTTCCCAGAACGCCCCACACCGGTCCCTGACCAGTCCCTGACCGGTTCTGAAATCGCCGCCCCCGCCCCAAAAAGGCGGGGGCGACCCTTTTCAGGACCGCCCCCGTTCGAGGACTGTAAGCCGGATTCTGTTCCTCCGCCCCGGCCCGGCGGATTCGGCAACCATTTCTCTCAGGCGAAAAACCCCGGTTACCCGGGGCTTCCGCCCGCCCTGCCAGAGGCAGGATGCGACTAATACCCGGGAGCAGCCTGTTTCCAGGCGGGTCCGGCAACCACGGCTCCCTGTTCTGTCTTGCACCGCATGGGGTTTTTCATGCCCCGGGATTTACACCCCGGGCGGTGGGCTCTTACCCCGCCTTTTCACCCTTACCGGCCCAAACCTCCCGCACCTTTGCAGGCGCAGGAAAATCCGGGTCGGCGGTATTTTCTCTGTGACACTTTCCGTCCCGGGCCGCTTTCACGAACCCGGCCCCGCGCATTCTACGCGGCATGCTGCCGGAGGGTGTCCGGACTTTCCTCAAGACCAGTTTCCTAGCCCAGCGATCGCCCGTCCCCGACACCCCCAACCTCCGCCATGTCTGCGTCGCGCACAAGCCCGAACCCGGTTTCGATTGAACTCCCTGCAGCAACCGCCGACTTTATCCCTGCCATGAATGCCTTTCTCGAAAAACTCCGCGCGGCCCTGCACTCGGGCTCATTCGTGAAAGCCACCCTCGGCAAACCTCTTTCCGGTCAGATCCGCCAGATCGCCCTCCGCATGGTCACGCTCCGTTCCGGTCCCCACCTGTGCTTTGTCCACAAACTTGACCGCCAGGAGACCACCAAAAACTTTCCCGTTGAAGAGGGAATCGCCCAGGTCGGCTCCCTTCTTGGCGCCCCGTTTGCACATGCCCATCTCTTCACCACAGAGGGCGATTTTCTCTGGCGCCATTCCCATCCAGGCTCCCTTCAGGCTGCACGTCCCACATTTCAAACCGCCCCGGATCCCAGCCACGACCGGTCCAAAAAAAGGATCCTTCCGCCCAACGCTCCCTTCCTCCATTTCCTCGGCCTCACCACTGCCGAGGGACGCCCCCTGGCGGGAAAATCCGACAAACTCCGCCAGGTCCAACACTTCGTCGAAATCCTCAACCACCATTCCAGCCATGCCGGGCTCCTCGAAAAAAAGGGACTCACGCTCCGGGACATGGGTTCAGGACGCGGCACTCTTACCTTTGCCGCCCATGCGTTCTTCCACCAACTCGGCCTTGAACCCGTCACGCTCGGCGTTGAACAACGCCCGGAACTGGTCGCGTTCACCCAAGACGCCGCCCAAAAAGCCGGGTTCACCCAACTCCGCTTCACCCAGGGCCAAATCGCCGACTTCCCGCCAGAAAAGCCTCTGGACGTGCTTCTCGCTCTCCACGCCTGTGACACCGCCACCGACGACGCCCTCTTCCACGGCATCCGATCCAACGCCACGCTCCTTCTGACTGCACCCTGTTGCCACCGGGAAATCCGATCCCGGATGCCCGCCGTCCCCCTGTTCGAACCCATTCTCCGCCATGGCATCCTGCTGGAGCGCCAAGCCGAGATTCTCACGGACACCATCCGCGCGCTCCTCCTCGAAATCCACGGATACCGGGCATCCGTCTTTGAGTTCATCTCGAGCGAACACACCGCCAAAAACCTGCTCCTTGCCGCCATCAAACGGGAAACGCCCGCCGACCCCGCCCCACTCCGTGCAAAACTCCTGTCCCTCTGTGCCGCCTTCAGCATCCGCTCTCATCACCTCGCGCGTCTTTTGGAGGAACCCCTGTGTACCCCGTGAAAAGCCGCTTCTCCACCGCTGAACTGAACACGCTGCGCCGGCTTCGCGCCGGTTTTCTGGACGGATCCGCTGGTCTGAGTGACTACTGGCGCTCCGAATCCGACCTCGCGCTGTACGACGCCACGTTCGCCCAACGGATCGGCTGGAAATGGGACGCCGTTCTCCGCGAACTCCAGCTCCGCCAGTGGCAGCCCGCCTCCGAACACGTTCTGGACTGGGGCTGTGGAACTGGCATCGCCTCCCGCGCATTCCTTGCCGCATTTCCAAACACGCGCTCGGTGCAACTCCACGACCGCTCCCAAGAGGCGCGCCGGTTTGCTTCGGCGCGGCTCCACGAAACCTTCCCGTCAGTCACCGCAGATCTTTCGCGTCCAGACGCAACGGACAAGACCGTGCTGCTCAGCCATGTCTTGAACGAACTGCCTGCCCACGCGCTTCAACAACTCATTGCCCTTCTCCGGAATGCCGCCGCCGTCGTCTGGGTCGAGTCCGGCACCCACACCACCAGCAGGCTTCTGAGCGAAGCCCGGGCGACCCTTCTCGGGACCGGGTTCGAACCCGTGGCGCCGTGTCCGCACTCCAGTCCGTGTCCCATGCTGGACCCGAAAAACGCGCGCCACTGGTGCCATCATTTCGCTCAGCCGCCCCCGGCTGCATTTCAAGATGCGCGCTGGGAACAGTTCCGGCGCGAACTCGGGATCGACCTGCGTTCACTTCCCTACAGTTTTGTTGTGCTCCAACGCCCGACTCCCTCCCCCCAGGCTCAACACCCCGAGGCAGAACGCCCGGAGGCAACTCCGTTCCGGCACAGGCTCATTGGCAAACCTCGGGAGTTTAAGGGGCACGACAAAGTACTCACCTGCCAGGAGGAGGGGCTCACCGAATGGATGCTCCAAAAACGGGATGCCCCGGAGCTCCTCTCCGAAATGCGCGCCCCCTCCGGCGTACCCAGCTACCAGCTTTCGACGCAGAACGGCAAAATCCTCTCCGGCACCGCTTTTTCTCCTCCTGAAGCCCCTCGTTGGGACTGAGCGCGTTGAATTGCGCACCGCAGATTCAGACGCCCCCCCAAAGTGGCGGGTCGGTTTTGGCTGGAGGATAAAATTTCCTTCTAAGAAAAACGGAAGCTCCGGAATCGGTGGGCGTTAGCCGACTGATTCTGCGGCCTCACAGTTCGCTCTCCCGAGAAACCAACCGATCAGGCGTTCCGCCCAGACAAACCTGTTCAGCACCACGGATCCCCACAAGGCCTGCAATCCCGCAGGCCTCCGTAGCAACTCGGAAACTCACCCCCGTTTTCACAAACCAAGCCAGGACTTGGGCGTTCCTAAAACGCACACAGATCCACACAACCCCTGAATCCGCGTCCATGCCATTAGAACCCAACCAACCCGCTTCCCCACTTCCCAAGGATGACGTTGATGCCGTGGACCATCTCCGCGAAGTCTATCGCGAACTCAAGACCGAGCTGGCCAAGGTCATCGTGGGCCAGGACCAAGTTATTGAACAACTGTCCATCTGTCTGTTTGCCCGGGGCCATGCCCTCCTCATGGGCGTCCCGGGCCTGGCCAAAACCCTCCTCATCAGCCGACTGGCCGAAACCCTGTCCCTGAGCTTCAGCAGAATCCAATTCACCCCGGATCTGATGCCCATGGACATCACTGGAACCGACATCCTCCAAGAACTGCCCGGAGGAAAACGCGCCTTCGAATTCCACAAGGGGCCGGTCTTTGCGCACATTGTCCTCGCCGACGAAATCAACCGTGCGCCGGCCAAAACCCAGGCCGCCATGCTGGAGGCGATGCAGGAACACCGCGTCACTGTGGCGGGGCGCCCGTACGTTCTTGAATCCCCCTTCTTTGTGCTCGCCACGCAGAACCCGGTAGAACAAGAGGGCACCTACCCGCTGCCTGAGGCGCAACTGGACAGGTTCATGTTTATGATCGGCGTCGATTACCCCTCCAGAGCCGAGGAAATCACGATCGCCAAGAACACCACGGGCCAGTCCCTTCCCAGCCTCCGTCATATTCTCGATGGCCCGAAGGTCCTCGCCTTCCAAGATCTCGTGCGCCGAATTCCCGTGCCCGAGCACCTCTATGAGTTCGCCGTTGACCTTGTCCGGCGCTCCCGTCCCTCCGGACAGGAAGCACCACAGTGGATCCGACCGCTGGTCAACTGGGGCGCAGGCCCACGCGCCATCCAATACCTGATCTTGGGGGCAAAAGCCCGGGCTGCCCTCCACGGAAGCTACGTGGTGCGTCTGGAAGATCTGGTGGAAGTCGCCGACCCCGTGCTCCGCCACCGGGTCATGACCACCTTCACAGCTGAAAGTGAAGGGGTCTCCAGTCGCGACATCACACGGCGCCTCGTCGAGGAACTCGCCAAGGAAGCCTGACCGCCCAGCGCCGCACGGTCCCATGCGCGAGTCCCGGTCGTTTCTCGATCCCGCGGTTTTGGCCCGCCTGATGGCTCTGCCCCTGCATGCGCGGCATGCGATGCTCGGCAGCGTTTCGGGAAAACACCGCAGCCCGGTCCGGGGCTCCTCCCTCGAATTCGCCCAGTACCGCAAATACGTACCCGGCGATGACACCCGACGTCTGGACTGGCGCACATGGGGCCGCAGCGACCGCTTTTACATCAAGGAATTTGAGGCCGACACCAACCTCCGCCTCTGTCTCCTCCTAGACACCAGCGGCTCGATGGCGTTCCGCCCTGCCCCCCCGATGCCCACCGAACTTTCGCGTCTGGAGTTCGCCCTCCGGATTGCCGGCAGTCTGGCCTACCTGGCCGCCAAACAAGGCGACGCCGTTGGACTCTCCTCCATGTCTGATACCGGCACCCCTGTGAGCATCCCCGCGCGCCGCGGGGCCGGTCACCTCGGGTTGGTGCTCGACCAAATGTCTAAACTGACTCCGGCGGGAGGCACCACCCTTGTCGAATCCCTGCATCGCGTGGCTGAAACCCTGCGCCAACGGGCTCTGGTACTGATCGTTTCCGACTTCTTTGTTCCCACGGCCGAACTCCATCACGCCATCCAGCACCTGCGCTTCAGGAAACACGACATCGCCGCCTTTCACCTTCTTGACCGTCAGGAGCTCGAATTCGACTTCGAGAAACCCGCCCGCTTTGTAGATCTCGAAGGCGGCGAAAGCCTACTTGCGGATCCCACCCTGATCGCCCGCAACTACCGGGCTGCGGTCGCCGAATACCTGAGCGCGCTCGACTCTCTGGTGCGCAATTCCGGCATCGATTACCACCGGGTCCTTCTCCATGAACCCTACGAGCCCGCGCTTGCCAAGTTTCTCCTGGGCAGATCCCCCAAAAAAGCCGGCCGATGACCTTCCTCGAACCCATTTACCTCGTCGGGCTGCCTCTGGCCGCTTTGCCCGTGGTGATCCATCTGGTCCATCTCTGGCGCCGCAAACCCATCCCATGGGCAGCCATGATGTTCCTCCGCATCGCCCAACAGCGCCACCGGGGGCTCTCGCAACTCCGCCAAATCCTCGTGCTCGCATTGCGCGTGCTCGCCGTCGCCTGCGTTCTACTCTCCATCGCACGCCCCCTGGCCGGAGGCTGGCTCGGACTCACCGGAGGCGCGCCCGACTCCGTACTCGTGCTCCTTGACCGCTCCGCCAGCATGGAGCAGCACCCCACCTCGCTACCCACCAGCAAACGCCAAGCCGCCCTCCAAAAAGTCTCCAAAACCATCCGCCAATCCTCGGGAGACCGCTCCAAGGTCATCCTCCTCGACAGCGCCTCTCTCCACCCCCTCCTCCTCACCCAACCCGAGGCCCTTCTCGACGTCCCGCACTCCGGCCCCACCGACACCCATTCCGATCTTCCCGCACTACTCCAAGGCGCACTCGACTATCTCGCCTCCCACCCGTCCGGTCGCACCGACCTCTGGGTCCTGAGCGATCTCCAAAAAACCGACTGGGACCGTTCCAGCGGCCGCTGGCAAAATCTCCGGTCCGCCTTCGCCGCACTCCCAGGGGTCCGGTTCCACCTCTTCGCCCTGCCGCAGCCCCCCGAGGACGACCTCGGTATCCGCCTTGAAAACGTCTCCCGCAAAACAGGCGGAGACCGCGCTGAACTCCAGTTCGACCTCTTCCTCCAACGCCAGTCCGCTCCCACTTCCCCCCAGAAAATCCCGCTGCGCTTCATCATCAATGGCGTCGCCACCACCTCCAATCTGACACTCAAAGATTCCCAGACCGCCGTCCACGCGTTCTCTCTGCCGCTCGACAAATCGCTGCTCCGCGGCTGGGGCCGCGTTGAACTCCCCGCAGACTCTAACCCCTCCAACAACACCTTCCATTTTGTCTTTGAACCGCCTCCGCCCCTCCGTTCCGTGATCGTCTCCGAGGATCCCGATGCGACTGTCCCGCTTCAGGCCGCGCTCTCCTCACCGCCCGAGCCCGGCCGCGAATTTCCCTCCACCCTCCTGTCCCCCGACCGCGCCCATGAAATCCCATGGGACGACACTGCCCTCCTCGTCTGGAACGCCCCCTTCCCAAAACCCGGCACGCCACTCCACCACCAATTCCTCGATCACGTCGCCGCGGGACGCGCGCTTCTTCTTCTCCCGCCGCAAACCCCGGAGGACTCGGAGCTTTTCGGGCTCCGCTGGACCCGGTGGGAAGAAGCTGCCCGGCCCGTCTCGCCCGACTGGTGGAAAAACGATTCCGATCTGCTTGCCAACACTCGCGATGGCACCGCCCTGCCTGTTGGCACCCTCGAAATCCAACGCTTCTGCGGAGTCTCCGGAGCGTTCATCCCGCTTGCCCTCCTGCCCGGGCGTCTCCCCCTGCTCCTGCGACCAGCCACCGAAAAAAACGTGTTCTTCCTCGCCACACACCCCAACCCAGGCGGATCCAGTCTTTCCCGGGACGGCGTTGTTCTCTTTGCACTGCTGCATCGCGCCCTTGCTGAGGGGGCCCAATCTCTGGGTCAGGCACAGCATCGCATCGCCTCCGCCCTCCCCGACTCCACGACCGCCCCATGGAAACCCGTGGACGGAAGCACGCCCCTTGGAACGCCATCCGACCAACTCGCACTCCGTGCCGGTATCCTCCAGTCCGGATCACACCTCCTCGCCCTCAACCGTGCACCCGCCGAGGATCTCCACGAATATCTCTCCCCCGAAACCCTCCGCGAACTTTTTGCCGGACTCGATGCCCGCGTTCTCACCGACACCCTTGAGGACAGCCGGGACCTGACCTCCGAGATCTGGCGCACATTCCTTTTCGGAATGGCCCTCGCACTTCTGGCCGAAGCAATCCTTTGCCTGCCTTCTTCCACGCGTCCCCAGCGTCAGGACTCTCCTACCGCAGGCTTCGCGACTGCCCCACCCTCCCGATGACCCCGAGCACCCAGTCGCTCACATTCACGCACACCCCCCTATCCCTCGGACTGGGCGCGGCATTCGTAATCGCTATCGCGGCACTGGGCTACCTCGCCGCAAAACGGACCCGGTTCCGCACCTCCACCTGCCTGCTCGAATCCCTCCGCCTTTTTATCGCCTGCGCGATCGCAGTCTCCCTCAACCAACCCGAGTGGAGACAAATTTTCCTTCCTGAATTCAAACCCACCCTGGCCCTGCTGCCAGACGTGTCCCGCTCGATGGAGACCCGCGATGTGACCGATCCCCAGAATCCCTCGGCTGAACCCGGCTCGCGCTCCGAAACTGTCCGGCGCCTGATCGACCCCGGCCTCTGGCAGGCACTTTCCTCCAAGTTTGACATTGTTCAGGAACCGTTCGCTTCCTCCCAAAATCCCACCCCGGAAGGCACCGACATTCACGCAGCCCTGAGCCAGACCGCTGAGAAACACCCCCACCTCAAAGCCATCATCCTTCTGAGCGACGGCGACTGGAACTCTGGCCCAGCTCCCACCCAAGCCGCCACCCCGCTGCGCATGCGCAACGTGCCTGTTTTTGCCGTCCCCATCGGGGCCGAGACTAGGCTGCCCGACGTGCAACTCTCCAGCTTCGAAGTTCCCACCTTTGCGATTGCCGGAAAACCCCTGCGCATCCCATTCACCATCCACAGCTCTCTCCCCCGCGAGGAGTCCGTGGAGCTCAAATTTTTGACCTCCGCAGGCGAACGCCTCACCAAAACCGTTCTGCTCCCTGCAATGGGCCATCTTCAGGATGTCCTCGTCTGGAAACCTGAAACCCTCGGCGAACTCTCCCTCACCCTCTCCGCCCCCCCCACCGGCGGCGAACGCATCCTCGATAACAACTCCGTCACCGTTCCGGTAGCCATCCGCAAAGAACAACTGCGCGTGCTCGTTGTGGACACCCTGCCCCGCTGGGAATTCCGCTACCTTCGGAACGCGCTCGAACGCGATCCCGGCGTTCTGGTCCAGTGCCTGCTCCTGCACCCCGACCTCGGCAAGGCTGGCAACGGACGCGGCTACCTCCCCGCGCTCCCCTGCGACGATGAACTCGCCAAGTACGATGTCGTTTTTCTCGGCGATATCGGCCAATCCCCAGGGCAACTCTCCCCCGAACAGTGCGCCGCCCTCCAAAAACTCGTCCGCGACCAAGCCTCCGGACTCGTCTTTCTCCCCGGATTGCGCGGATTCCAGATCTCCCTTCAGCAGAGCCCACTCGCTGACCTGCTCCCGGTTTCCTACGATGACAGCCAGCCGCGCGGCTGGGGCACTTCACATCCAGGGCGCCTGACCCTCACCGACTCCGGTTCATCGAGCCTTCTGACCCAACTCGAGGACTCTGAAGAAGCTAACCTCCGGGTCTGGCAAAACCTTCCTGGGTTTCAGTGGTTCGCCCCCGCCGCCCGCGCCAAGGCCGGCGCCGAGGTTCTGGCCACCCATGATACTGAATCCAACCGTTTTGGGCGCGTCCCATTGCTCGTCACAAAAACCTATGGAGCCGGCAAAATCCTCTACCTTGGCACTGACGGTGCCTGGCGGTGGCGCAAGGGGGTAGAAGACCGTTTCCATTACCGTTTCTGGGGACAGGTCGTCCGCTGGATGGCCTACCAGCGCTCCATGGCACAGGGCGAAAAAATGCGCCTCTTTTACTCCCCGGACCGCCCCAAAACGGGCGCTTCACTCACACTCAACGCCAATGTCTCTAGCGCCTCTGGAGAACCCCTCCGACAGGGCACCGTCTTGATTCAAGCCACAGCACCCTCGGGCAAAACCGTCTCCCTTCGTCTGAACCCCGCCGGCGCGGATGCATGGGGCCTTTTCTCCGGCGTCTTCACCCCGCAGGAACACGGCGAGTACCGACTCCATCTCCTCTGCACCGAAGCTGGCGCCACCCTCGACTCTGTGGTCTCTGTTCAAGGCACACCCCGCGAAAAAATCGGCCAACCCGCCCGTCCCGATGTTCTCCGCGAAATCGCCGAAATCACCCGTGGCTGCGTCCTCGAAAACGCCTCCCAGGAAAAACTCCTCACCGCCATTTCAGCGCTTCCAGCTCAGGAACCGGTGGAAAAACGCATCGCGCTCTGGGCCCACCCTGCATGGGCTGGCTCCCTGATTCTGCTGATGGGCATCTTCTGGTTTGCACGCAAATCCGCTGGCTCCTTCTGAACGGCCCTCTGATTCCATGAACCGCTCCCTGCCTCCGCTGCTCCATTCCAAGCTGAGCGCATTTCTGCGCCGCGTCTGGCTGCTCAAACTCCTCGAGGGCCTTCTCCGGGCTGTCGCTGCGCTCGCGTTCACCTACCTTGTTGTCCTGGCACTGGACCGCCTCTTTGAAACCCCGCCCCTCCTGCGAGCCACATTTCTGGCCGCTGGGTCCGGTGCGCTCCTTCTGGGACTGCCCATCCACGCCTACCGCTGGGTCTGGAAACAACGTTCCCTTGAGGACGCCGCACGCCTGCTCCGCCGCTCATTCCCAACACTCGGCGACCAACTCCTCGGGATTGTCGAACTCGTCAAAGCCCCCGACTCCTCACGTTCCGAGCGCCTTGTCCAGGCCGCGATTGAACAGGCGGCCGCCGCCGTTCAGGACCGGGACTTCTCCCATGCCGTTCCTGACCAGGCCCACCGCTTCTGGACTGCCACCGCAGCCCTCCTGATCACCCCGACTCTCCTCGCATTTCTCCTCATCCCGGATGCCGCACAGAATGCCTTCGCCCGCTGGCTCAAACCCTGGGAGCCCAACACACGCTACACCTTCGCCAGAATCCAACCGCTCCCAGCCAGACTCGTCATTCCTGTCTCCGAACCGTTTACGCTCCCCGTCCAACTTGATCCTCTCACTCGCCTTGCCCCTGCCTCCTCCACCGCAGTTCTGCCCAAACTCCCGCCACTGTCCGCCCCGCTTTCCGCCGGCTCCTATCACCTCTCCATTCCTCCACAGAAAGATGAAACTCCCCTGCTCATCCGCCTCGGCGATGCCCGGAAGTCCCTCGCCCTCCTCCCTCGCCCACGCCCCGAACTGACCGAACTCTCCATCCGCCTCCGACTCCCCGACTACCTCCAGTACCGTTCCGAACCACGCATCCCGGTGCGGAGCGGATCCATTCCCGTTCTTCGAGGGACCCACACCGCACTCGAAGCCACCATAAACCGCCCCCTCGCCTCTGCCTTTTTCAACGACACTCCGCAGCAAATCCAAGACCAGCGAATCCTCACCCCTTTCTCCCTCGTCCACGAATCCGTGTCCCACCGCCTTTCATGGACGGACACGGACGGTCTCACCCCAAAGGATCCGCTCCTTTTGAAAATCCGCGCCATCGAGGATGACCCTCCGCGGATCTCCGCCCGACGCGAATCCCTCGATACCGTTGTTCTAGAATCTGAAGTCCTCCGATTTGATGTCGCTTCCAGCGACGACTTTGGCGTTCAACGCATCGGCCTGGAATGGAAGCCCGCTTCCCAACAGGCACCACTCCGCCAAACCGTCTCTGGCGAAAAAATCTCTGCCGCTGGTGCCCCGGAAAAAACCGAACTCTCCTCGACTGCCACCTTCTGCGCCGCCCGCGAGGGAGTCCCCCCGCAGCCCCTTGAAATCCGGGCATGGTCCGAGGACTACCTTCCCGGACGCAAACGCACCTATTCTCCGCCCTTCCTAATTCACATCCTGAACAAAAACGAGCACGCCCTCTGGCTCACAGAGCAACTTGCCAAATGGCTCTCCGCAGCCCGCGAAAGCTACGACCGCGAACAGCAACTCCATCAGGCGAATCAGGACTTGCGCGAGCTTTCCCCTGCGGAACTCGACCGCCCGGAAAATCGCCGCCGCATCTCGCTGCAGGCCGCCGCTGAAACCTCCAACGCCGCTCGGTTGGACTCCCTCACCCAGTCCGGCCGCCGGCTCGTTGAACTGGCCACACGCAACGACGAATTCGATGCCCCACGGCTGGAGTCCTGGGCCACGATGGTCCAGTCCCTTAAAAACATCTCCGCCCAACGGATGCCCAGCGTCGCTAATCTCCTCAAACAATCCTCCTCCGCCACCCCCTCCCCGAAGGATTCAGCCCCTCCGATCTCCACCGCAAACTCCGCACTCGCTGGGCAGTCCGTCCCCTCCACAGGCTCCCCGTCCAAACCCAGCTCCCCAAGCCTCTCCGACCGCGAGCCAACCCTCGCCCTGCCAGCCCCATCCTCTCCCACCGATTCCCCGCCATCCACCACGGCCAATACCTCCAAACCTTCCCCGCTCAAACTCCCGCAAACCGTTCTTGATGCATCCCAAAATTCTGGAGCTCCCTCCGCATCCCCAGCCCAGCAAAAACTCGACACGGCTCTGGCCGAACAAAAGGATCTCCTCAAGGAATTCTCCAAGGTCGCAGAAGAACTCGATGGCATCCTCAAAAACCTCGAGACCAGCACCTTTGTCAAACGCCTGAAGGCTGCTTCCCGCGAACAGATCAAGGTCGCCAAAACCCTCTCCCAGTCCTCCCTTTCCTCCTTTGGTCTCACCCCCATCCCCTCCAAGGACTCCGAGCCCCTCGCTCAAAACGCCCAGACCCGCAGCGATTTTGTCAAACTCATCCAATCTGACCTCGATGCCTATGCCGCACGGAAACAGGACGGCCGCTTCAAAAAAGTCCTGCTCGAAATGCAAAGCTCCGAGGTCGTCCAATCCCTCGCTCAAGCCAAAAACAAACTCGAAGCCCATCTCCATGGCCAAACGTTCCATGGCGCCGAGTACTGGGCAGACACCCTCGACCGCTGGGCTGAAGAACTCGTTGCCGCCAGCAACTGTAAAAACTGCTCCTCCTGCAGCAGCGAAAGCCTGCCCCCGGAAATCGTCCTCCAAGTGATGCAGGCCCTCCGCGAAGAAATGCAACTGCGTGACCAGACCCGCGAAGCGGAAAACGCAAAAGCCGCGCTCCACCCCGCCCAGCACCTCCATTCAGCAAAACTCCTCGAAACCCAACAACGCAACATCGCCGCCCTCACCCAGTCTGCTATGGACAACATCCGCAAAATTCAGGATGCACCAATAAAGTTTGGAAAGGAACTCCACCTGCTCAGGGCCGTCATGGAGGTCATGGGCGAGGCCTCCACCCTCCTCGCCACCCCAGACACCGGAGCTCCAGCCGTCGCCGCTGAAACTGAAGCCATCGAACTCCTCCTCCAAACCAAACGCTCAAAGTCTGGCGGCGGCGGCGGCTCTTCTCCTGGCAACGGCAGCACCGCTGCAGCCGCTTCCTCGGCTGCCCTCGCTGAAATCGGCCCCGGCTCCGACGCAACTTCCATCGTGGCCGCGCGCCCCGTTGGACAGTCCACAGGACGCGCCGGGAAGGAGTTCCCCTCCGAATTCAAATCCGGGCTCGACGCCTACTTCAACCGCATCGAGTCCAACCAGAAATAAGACCCCTCTCGACTGAGCAGGCATCCAAACCCGCCATGGCAAATACCGACCAGCCTTCCTTTTTTTACGACGCTCACTGGCGTACTCTGCACCCCCTTAGGCTTGCTCTATTTGTCTGCAGCCTCACCACCGTTTCTCCTGCCCAGGAGCGCCCATCGCCGCCCATCGCTGCTCCGGAACCCGCCAGCAACCCTGAACTCGAAGATCTCCTCACAAACCTCGAAAAAAAGTGGACCGACACACTTGAGGATGAAATCCGCCACCTGCACGAATTTCTTCACCTCGACGCCCAGTCCGTTGATGCCTTGGAAGCACAGGTTTCAGCGTCAGTCCTTGCCCACCGAAACGAGTTTAAATCCCGGCTCCCGGCAATTAGCGAAAAACTTCGTTTCATTCTCGGAACCTCCTCCCTGTCCACTTTGGTTCCATGGCTCGATAATGGTTTTTTGGCCCAAGAACTCCCACCTGTCTCCGAACAACTGCTCTGGTCTCGCACACTCCAACAAACCCTGTCCCGCGAACAGGCGGCGATTCTAGCCAATTCAGATCGCGAATTCAAAGAGAGCATCCCCGCACTTCTTGAGCGCCGCAAAGCTGCCTCCTTAACGCAGCTCGAAAACGGGTTTGCGTCACTGAACGCCCTTTTCGAAACCGCACTCCAACTCACAGAGGAGCGTTCCAGGGGATTTCAGGAACTGGCCAAAAATGCAGCCGCATCCGCTCTGAAAGACCTGCTCGCGTCAGAAACCCGTCGTTTGGAGTCCCTGCCCTACTCCAGAAGAAAAGTCACCAAACGCTTCGCGAATCAAAACCATCCGATATTTGATCCTTCCTTTAAATTGTCCGAGCAGCCGGACTGGAAAGAAGGCGTACTCAAACTGCTTTCCGCCGAGGAACAAAGAAAAGTGGAAGAACACCGGGCGGGCTTTCAGAAATCCCTGACCGCAGCAGTAGAAACCATCCTACTTCTCCACATGGATGAAGCCTGCGCCCTGAGTCCTGAGCAGCGGGAAAAAGCCCGGCCGATTCTCGGCGCTTTTGTTACCGCAAAATTCCAAGACACCACTCAGGTCAAGCACCTCCTGCAAGCCAACACCCTTCACCCGTCCGAACTCAGCATTCTCAGCGATTTGATTTTCAAATCCCTTCCTGAGACCAGCCTTCAACCTCTCCTCGATCCCAACCAGATCAAACTCTGGAAAACAAACGTCCAAACTGACCCGTCGACCCGCGAGCCAGAAAAACCCGACCCTTCTCCAGAAGCCGCCTCAGCGGCTCCCCTTACTGAAGACACCGAGCGTGCCATCGCCGATTTTCTCTCCGGTGTCGCAGAAAAAAACAGGGGCAGGCTGCGTTCCGAACTCTCCGCGCTGTGTGAGAATCTCATCCGTGTAACCCAACTCGAACCCGAACCCGCACAGCGCCTCCGCGTTGCCGCTGCAGGCACTGCGGATAGGCTCCTCCAAAAAGACCTCGCCGAAACCGAAAAGATCGTCCGCTCTCATCTGCTCAGCAAACCGGGCCTTTCCCCCAAACTCAGCCTGGCTTCCCTTCCCTCATACCGATTCAACAACTCCCGCAAAAACAGTCCTGAGGACTCCCCGCTCTGGAAGACGGCGGTTAAAAACTCCCTCACTCCCGAGCAACTCGCGCTCTGGGAACGGTCCAAGGCAGCCCGCGAAGCGTTCCGAGTTGAAGCCATCTGCCAGATCCCCGTTCTCTTCCTCCAACACGCAGCGGGCCTGCGCCCCGAACAAATCCCATCTCTGGTGCCACTCATCGCCAACACCATCCGGGAATATGAACCCGACATCCTCTCCGTTTTCAGCTTCGGAGATGGCAGCCCTTGGTACCGCCAAGAATGGATCGCCCTCCTCCCTCTTGCTTTGCTCCAAGAGTCTGAACTCAAAAACACCCTTTCCCCGGAACAATGGAAACGATGGTCCGATTCCAATGCCCACCAAACCGCTTTCATGCATGCAGACTCTGTGCGCACTGCGCACGAAAACCGCCTCAAGTCCGCCAAACCCACGCCGTAAACTCCCATGCGCTCCCTCCTTATGAGCGTTGTCCTCGCCGCCGCAGGGTTGTTCTCCCCCGCCGAGGCTCCCGCCCAGGACCCCACCCTCCGGTTCGGTGAAACCATCCCCGCCGAGCTCCAAGCCCTCTACGAGCGCGGCCTCGGATGGCTCGCCAACGCACAAACCGATTCAGGGTCTTGGACTGGCTCCCATCAGGGCAGTGGGCTCGACGGCATCTGCCTCATGGCTTTCCTCGCCTCCGGGGAAGATCCCAACTTCGGCAAATACGCCGCCAACGTGCGCCGCGCACTCCGCGCCCTCCTTTCCTCTCAAAACGGCGAAACCGGTTACCTTCCCAACAGCATGTACCACCACGGCTTCGGGATGCTCGCCCTTTCCGAGGCTTATGGTTGCGTCGACGAATCTCTGCTCTGGGAGGGCAAAAAACCCGTCCGCTCGATTGCCCAAGCCCTCGAACTCGCCATCCGCTGCTCGGTGACGTCCCAGAAAAAGAATCGCTACGGCGGATGGCGCTACTCCCCGGACGCCACCGATGCCGACACCTCCGTCGTTGGGGCCATGCTCATGGGGCTGTTTGCTGCGCGCAACGCCGGCATGGAAGTTCCCGATGAGTGCATCCAATCCGCCCTCGAATACATGCGCCGTTCCACAGGCAAAGACGGTTCCGTCGCCTACTCCGGCGGATTCGGCGGCCTGGGCGGTTCCCTCAACCTCACCGCCATCGCCACACTCCTAGGCGCCGTTTCCAAATCCAAGGAAACCAACGAGTACAAGGCCGCCCTCGGCAGACTCCGTGAAAATCTCGAACACAAGGAGCCCAACTACGCCGAGTACTTCGGGTACTACGCCGCCCAAGCCCTTTTCCAATCCGACTATGCTGCATGGCAGAAATGGAACACCGCGAAAATCCGCGCACTCCATTCCGCTCAACGCAGTGACGGATCCTTCTCCGGAGGAGCCTACGAGACAGGAATGTCCCTCCTTGCTCTCGCACTCAATTACCGCTTCCTCCCCATCTACGAACGATGAGCGCTCCACATTCCCGTCCGGGTTTCCAACTCCTGCTCGCCGCAACGGCACTCCTCGGGGCTCTCTTCCCGCCCCACCATGCCATGGCCGAGTCTCCCGAGACCACTCCACCTTCCGGCGAGTTGCGCTGGAAAAATGGCGATGCCCTCCAAGGCCAGATCCAGTCCGCTTCCGAACAGCAACTCCAGTGGAAATCCCCCCATTTCCAATCCCCGCTCTCCCTTTTCTGGGATGCCCTTCAACGCATCGATTTCGCCAGCCAAGCTGTCCCACAAAAAGACCCCTTTGCTTTCACCACCCGCGATGGATCCCACTTCTTTGGATCTCTGGAGTCTGTCTCCACGGACGCGGTCTTTATCCAGAGCCGCCGCCACGGCTCTTTTTCCCTTTCCCGCTCCGAACTGGTCTCCATCCGCCGCGTCCACCGATCCGCACCGCAATTCCTTCTTCAAGGCCCGCTGGGCGCTTCTCCTTGGAAACCGCTCCCGCAGCCCTCTCCCGCCCGTTCTTCCGGCCAGAACTCTTCCAGGCCGACTCCCCTTTGGAGCCCGCTCTGGTTTGGCCCCGGCGGCGCCCTTGAACTCCCCTTCCTCAATCAGGCCGCTGTTCTGCCTGTCGAACTCCCTAACCGCGGACAGATCGAGTGTGCCTTTCACGCAGACACAGCCCCCCAACTCCAACTCACCCTTCGAACCCCCGATCAACGCTCCTTTTCCCTCGAGTCTTGGGACTCCTTCTGGGTCCTCCACGCCGGCGATTCCTTTTCTGAAATCCCACTCCAAAAAGATTCCTCCCAGCCTTCCAATAGCCTTCGTTTCCGCCTCTTCTGGGATCTCGCCGCCAACTCCGTCCAAGCCCTGTCTGAGGACGGCTCCCCCATCGCAACCCTCTCCATCCCGGCACCCGCGCAGAGCAAGGAATCCCCTGGCCTCCTGCTCACCAATAAAGGCCGCCGCCTCAGCCTTACGTCCCTCCGGATCCAGTCCACCGCATCCCCAACCCCCACACCTGTTTCCCAATCCATCCTCACCTCCGAAGGCCGCCTCCTCCACGCAAACATTGCCGCCCTTGCCAACGGAACGCTCACACTGCAACCCGCCGATTCCTCCAAGGAATCCTTGATCCCTCTCGACTCTGTCGACGCCTTGGTGTTCCAAACAGATCCCTCTGCCACTCCCCGAAACAAAACGGAGTGGTCCTTCAATGATGGCACTTTCCTAGTCGGCGAGACCGATTCCATCCAGCAGGGCCGTGCACACCTGCGCACCGCATTCTCCCCCACCCCTTTTCCTACAGACCTCCAAGACCTCAGACTCCTCCGCTGCCGCCCCCTGCCGCCCGCTGCCAGCCCGGAACCTTCCGCACAAACGGATCTCCTAACCCTGAATGAATCCGTTCAACTCCGAGGCCGTTTCCAACCCGGAAACACCGCCACGGGCACATGGATTCCCCACGGCAGTGAGCACCCCGTTGCACCAGTCCCAGGCTCGCCCCTCACCGTCTCCCTAAAAAGCAGGCCAGCAGCTCTCCAACCCGCAGCACTTCTCCACACGCGCACCGGTGAAGTCCTCTCCGGTTCCATGCAATCTGTCTCCCCGAACTCATTTCTCTTTCAATCCTCGTTTTCGGAAAGCCGGGAATTTCCGATCCACCTCATCAGCGGAGTCATCCTCGCGCCCAGAATCGGTGCCCCAATCAGCGGCTTTTCCGATCCTGCATGGCAACTCCTCAAGGGCCCACCCCCAGAAATCGACCGGGAGACGGATAAACTGGAGATGAATCCGGGCACCGCACTCTTCCTCCCAAACGCGATGTCTCAAACGGCACTCGAATTCGAAATCCACGCCTCCGGGTTCTCCGTCACCAGTCTCCGTTTTTTTGTGAACGGCGAAACCCCTGAAGCCCCTCAACTCAAAATCATCTCCATGGGGAACTCGATCCGGCTCCTGGCCGAAAACGACCCAATGCTGGCGCAAACCGAGATCGGAACAACACCCGGGAAACCGGCCTTACTCCGCTTGGTGCCGGAAAAAAATGGCATATCCATCTTCTGCAACGGGGCGCCATCCGCAAGGTTCCAACTTCCTTCCGAACCCACGGGAACGGGAATGTGGATCGAACCCGGCGAAGCTTGGGGCAATGGGATCAACCCCATCACGCTCGCCCGGTTTCGCTCAGAGGTCGGACCAAGCAGCATCCCCACACCGGTAGTTCCCAAGGACGCCAGAAACCATGCACTCACCGTCCCACGCTTCCGCAAAGACTCCCCGCCCACTCACGCGCTCATCGCACCCAATGGCGATCTGCTCACCGGGATTGTCGAGTCCGCCACCGCATCACTGCTCACGCTCCGCTCCGGTTTGGAAACCTTCACCCTCCCTCTGAACCGCGTCCAAGCTCTGGTTTGGACCCGTCCACCCAATCCGCCCGCTAACGCCGCATCTCCACTCCAGGTGCTCCGCAACCGGCTCGCCACCAAAATCGCCGCCCCCTATCAAGTCACCGGCACCTGGGAAACACACGCCGCTCAATTCAGAAAAATCGCCCCTTTCCTCGATTTGCCCCCCCACCCAAAAGGAGGCACCAAATTCCCCAAACGCATCAGCCTCAGCGATGTCCCCCTTGCCTCGGTTCTTGAAAGCATTTGCACCGCATTTTCACTCCAGCACCGCCTGAATTCGGGGGGAAAGATCGAACTCGTTCCCGCTCCTTCCTCCCCCAACGCCCCTCTGGAAACCCGATTTTTCTGGCTCCGGCAACCTCCATTCCCCGACTCCGAAGATCCCCAGTCTTTTCTCATGGAACAGGGCATCCCATTTCCATCAGGCGCCGCCCTCTCGTGGGACCCCAACTCCGCTACCCTCACCCACACCAACACCGCCCACGGCCTCTACCTCCTCACCCAATATCTCAAGTCCAAACCCAACAATCTCCTCGGCTCCCCAACCCACTGGCTCCTTCTGCACGATGGCAGCCGACTCCAGTTGCAAGTTGAAAACTTCGGTCCCGAATGCGTCACAGGCTTTCATCCCGTCCTCGGCAAGACCTCCATCCCCACTCCCCTCCTGAGCGAGATCCGCTCCACCCCTCCCCAGCGGACAAGCTCCTCCCTTTTCCTCGACTCCTGGCAACTCGTCGCCGCACCTGAACCGATCATCCCCAGCGCCTCCGGAAACCCCTCTTCTCCGGTCCACAATGTGCCCGCCCCGGACTTTAAACTCCCCCTACTCGGTGGGGATGAATTTGACCTCTCCAAACACCGGGGAAAGGTCGTCATCCTGGACTTC
Source organism: uncultured Spartobacteria bacterium (assembly GCA_903901425.1). Taxonomy (GTDB): domain Bacteria; phylum Verrucomicrobiota; class Verrucomicrobiia; order Chthoniobacterales; family Chthoniobacteraceae; genus CAIURC01. Next base: position 95,167 of record CAIURC010000207.1, read on the forward strand.
TGGGCCTCGTGGTGCGGCCCCTGTGTGCGCGCACTGCCTGAACTGATGGAGGCCGCTGCTCAGTTCCCAGCGGAGAAAGTTCTGCTCGTGGGCGTCAACCAGGCAGAGGCCGTCGACGCGGTCCAGACCTTCCTTCAAAAGCGCCGATGGACTCTAACCACCACCCTCGATGCCGCACAGTCCGTGGCCAAACAATACGGCGTGGATGGCATCCCTCACACCGTCGTAATTGCCCCCGACGGCACCATCGCTTCCGTCCAATCCGGCTACTCCCCCGAAGCCACACAGGCACTCCTACAAACCGTCCGCAGTCTTCTACCTTGAATCTCCGAAACGCCAGCACTCCCTCCACGCCCCTCACCGCCGACAGGCATCCACTCAGGGCGCCTTCGGAAGCTGGAGCCCCGCCGGAAGCGCAAAGGTGTTCTCCGGAACCTCACTGTTCACCTCAATAGACTCCACGCTGAACTCTGTATCAGCGCTTCCCGCGGAATCATCCGCCTTCAGATCTCCCATCACAAGAGTGTGCGGATACTGGGTCCCATTCACCTCTTTGTAGTCGGTGAATATGAGAAAAAAGCGGTGCCCGTCTTTGTCACCGTCCGCGTGGTGTGGACAGCTCCAATCTTTCCGCATCAAGTGCCCTGTTTCCGAAGAAAAATAGAGCCGGATCGGCGGGAACTTCTCCCGCACGCATTCCACCACATGACAGGCGGTCCCCTCCACCTCCCGGGTTCCAACGCAACGCGTTTCCCCAAGCACCCCCCAGTGGCCTGAATCAGGAAAGATCAGGTTCCAAGGACTCACCATCTCCAAATGCGCCGCCTTTCCCTCCAAAACCTCGGGCTTTTTACCTTGGTCTTCCCAGAGGGTTTTTCCATCCCATCCACTCGAATAGACATCGCCCATTGAAAAAACGCTTCGCCGAGGCAGGGCGGCGACCCAAGATTTGAACGGGAACGTCTGCGGGGGGTCCTGAGCGCTGGTTTGCTTGACTTGTCCCGTCATCATCAGAGCGCGCACTGGGGCTGAAGCCGGGCTCGCGCCGACGGCACTAAAATGCCTTTTGAACAGCGCCTCAACACTCGGAAGAACCTCAGTGCCAGATACAGGCCTATCTTGGCCAGCAACCGGAAAGAGGGAAAAATGGAGAACTAACGCAAAGAGTGGGAGCAGTTTCATTCCATGGCGGGCGTTCAAATCGAATGACATCCGATGGCCTCGAACTTCCCTATCCGAACGAACTCCCGCTTGCAAACCAAGAGCGTGCCATGGGGTTGCACAATCGAATGTTTCCCGTTGAAACTCCAGAAAGGTCCTCGCCTTGGAACTTCGCCTGCAACCCGGTGTTTCAGAAAAGGATGAGTCTACGCCCATTTTCACTCGGTTTGCTTTTGATCTGTTCGAGCCTTCTGGGTGCAGCCCCCTCCCAACCCAACATCGTCTTCTTTCTGGTCGACGACTTGGGTTATTCGGATTGCGGATTCAACGGCGGCAGGGAGATCAAGACCCCTCACATTGACCGGCTCGCGAAATCCGGGGCGGTTCTCGAACACCACTATGTTCAGCCGGTCTGTTCTCCAACCCGCTCCGCACTTCTCACCGGACGCTATCCCACACACACGGGGGTCTACACCGTTGTCCGACCAGGAGCCCACTGGGGGCTTCCAATCAACGAGCGCACCTGCCCCGGCGACGAGCGCAACACCAGTCCCTCCGTCGCCATCGATGTGTTCGCCGCCTCCGAGTGCGCCGACATGGATCAGATCCACGCCGCATGGAGTTCCACCCCGGTCTACGGACAGCGAACCAGTCCAGAACCGGTTCTGGGCGGGCTCTCGACCAAGGATCACTCGGGCCGCAGAGGCGTTTGGTGGACTTACCAGTTCTACGCCAAATCCACGGGCGACCGCCTCACGTGCCGGGAGGGCATGAGCGGCGGCGCCCATCTGGTGGGCCTCGCCTTTGCCGATGCCTCAGCCCGCAGAATCCGGGTCCTGGTCGGCACCCGCGATGGCTCACCCGATCAACCCGGCTCCCTGATCCAAATCGATCACATTCCCTAGGCCGCTCCCTACATTCTCAAAGACGGCAAAACTCGGGTAAGAATCCTCAGCAACCCTCAAACCGAGACCGCCGTGGACCAACTCGCCTGTGTACTGGATGCCGTGCTCCCCCTTGTGGAAGGCACACTCAAAATTCCGGGGGACATTCCCAAATGGGGCGCGCTCTTGGTTGAACTCTCCAGCCCGTGAAAGCCTGAGCCGTTGCCGGCGCCACGCCCCCCCCCATCGCCATGGCGACCGCTTTTTCCGGCTCGCATCAACGGACACCCCGGAGTGGCCAAACTTTGACCGAGTCATACTCGCACTTCCCCGAATGTGCCATCTGCCGCAAACCCATCCATCCCGAATGCGTCCAGACCGGCCCAAAGGTCTTCCCGTCATCTTCCCATGCCGCTGACACCCGGTCATCCACCATTAAACGGATCGATCCGCCCCGCTTGTAGACACGGATTTTTTGGAAGGCATCCGCTCCACCCGCAGCAACCATCTCCCTCCCCTCAGAGACAAGGTGGAACCCTGCGTTTTTGCGGATGTGCGCCGTACCGCGCTCACCCGCCCAGTAGGAGATGTGGTAGTTGTTCAAATCACCACTGTGGTACTGCTCGAACACCCCAGTGCGCGGCCGTAATCCGGAATCGAACACGCCTTCCCCGCGGACTCCCCTCGCATTAAAGAATACGATGTTCAGTCCGCGATTCCGGTGCTCGGGACGCACACCAAACTCGAGCAGGAAATCTGCCGGCATCTCCCGGGTGAGCCAGCAGACCAGATGATTGTCTCCGGCCTTGGGTTTTCCGCCCGGATCCTCGCTTTCCAGAACTAGCCTTCCATTCTCGACCCCCATCCGACGGCCACCTTCCATCCGCCAGTCTTGGAGCGCGGCCGGGTTTTCAAACCCGCTCACGTACGCCGGATGCGCCCAGTCCACATCCGCCGGGATCCACAAATCTCCCAGCCCCGGCGTGCCGTCCGGATTGTTGAAATCCACAACCATCTTCCGAGCCCCCTTCTGAATTGTCACCACGCCGCTGTCCCATTCCGACTGGATAAACGGACTGTCGTACACCTTCGCAGGTGCGTAATTCACCACGCGCCCGTTGATTTCTGGCGGCCGTGTCTGGTCTGTGAAAAAACGAAACTCACCTCCCCCCAGTCCCGTGTATGAAAGACAGCCGTCTGCGTGATTGAGAGGCCGCCCCAGCACCGCCTCTTGAAACGATTCCATCGTCGGGAAGTCCGCTTTCAAGGCCACTTCAAGGATCACCGGGGAAAAATCCTCGCTGCATTTCAGAACAAAACCGCCGCCTCCCGTCCCCCGCTTCTTTCTGTCCTGTGCCTCAATCGAAACTGTGCTCTGCGTCTCCATCGTCACCTCCCCGGAAACTACACGCACGGCCGCACGCGCACCTTCGGACTCAGAAAAAAACCAGTCTCCACGCTTCACAGGCACTGAAAGACCTTCCTTTGAAAACCAGACCCGCAACCCCAGCGTTTCCTTGCTCGTCTTCAGCTTCTGAGCGATGAGCGTGCCCTTTTCCTGTGCCGCCCACTGCGCGTTGTAGGAACTGTGCAGGCTCTCGCAATACGGAAAAATCCGGGCATCGGTTGCTCCTCGGAAAACCGCTCCGTGCCAGCGGTTCTGCGAACTAACCTGCGCCCAGTCCGAAGTGGGACGCGCCTCAAAGAGCAGCGAGCCCAAGATGAATTCCGGCGTGCAGTACCCGTACCGAACGATCCCCCCGACCTCCGGGCTTATCGGGCATCCCTCATGACTCTGCTGCATCCCCTCCCTGAGCAGTCCTGGCCGCCGCTCCCGCACCTCGTAATTGGAGCGGCTTTTAACGTCCAATGCCAAGTCCCGTACCACATCGGGCATTCGCCACGATGAAGTCAGGAACGGAACCATTCCGAAGTGTTCAAACTCAGGAATCCCCCGCCCCATCACGTACCATGCAATCCGCCCAATTGTGTCTGTCCCATGAGGCGCGTTTGCAGGATAACAGCGGGCCTTTCCTCCTCCGCTGACCCCGTCGATCTGATGCTGTGCCCACAACGCCCACCACAGGGTGATGTAGGCATCCGCCCGGTGTTTGAGCAGTGGGTCGTCTGCCAGTTCGTAGACTCCGTAGGCTGCGGAAAGCGTCACACCCGCATAGCTCGGAGACTGTACCTCCGCCGTCATCCCCTTCTTTCCACGCTCCAAGTAGTACCGCCTCAGATACTCGGTCCATGCCTCAGCGTGCTCGGTGGCCGTGTGCCCATCTGCAAACCGCCGGTCCCGATACTCTTCAGATCGGGCCAACGCCATGGATGAAGCCCAGCACGAACTGAAGAGGTTGGCATGATGGTTTTCGGAGGAAATCGTCGTCCACGTCTTCGACTCAAGAACCTCCGCATCACTCAGCTTCGACTTCTCACTCGCCCAGGCCCAGAGTGTTTTCAGGATCACTTGATGGGTGTCGGAAGAGATGAGTCCCTTCACCCGCTTGCCTTCCGGCCCGTAGAGCCCGCAGAGATGCACCAGAGCCCGGGGCACATCCTGGAAACTATGGATCTCCAGCAATGTCTGGGGCCTTTCCAGATGATACTCGCACATCTCACGGAGGGCCACATTCACCTCTTCAAGCTGCTCATTGAGATGCAGGGCCCTCGCGGCAAACAATAGAATCGACTGATTATAATTCCGCGTAAAATCCCCGCGGCTTTTCGTGCCTCTGCCACCCCAGTCCTTGTCAATGGACGCTTTGACCAGAGGCTTCCCGGCCTGGTTGCGGAAAAAAAGATCACACCGCTCTTCACACTCCAAACGTGCACGCTCCAACGCCGCATCACTCAAGACTGCCAGAGGAGCGCTTTCAGCAAACACGGCACGGACCGGCAGACTCGCCAGCAGCGCAGCAACACACAGGTTATGGAGGTTTTTCATGGGGGATTTTGAATGGGCAAAAGAATCAGGAAACTTCAGGCAGAGAATCGACAGGTCCACGCACCCCAATCAGGGGTGATGCCCGGCCAAGTCCACAGGCAGAACCGGGTTGTCCCGCGCCAACTCCGCATCCAGCATCCGGAGCATCCGCGTCACTATTTCCGGGTGCTGCGCTGAGCATTCGCGCTCCTCAAAAGGATCCTCCGTGATCCGAAACAACTCCAAAACACGTCCGGTGCGGATCAGCTTCCACTCGCCCTGCCGCAGGCTCTGACCGTGCTTTGCCGCAATGTAAATCGAACGTTCCCCATCTCCAGAAACCGCTCCCGAGATCAACGGCCATTGGTTCAGTCCGTCCCACTTCAAGCCTCCGTCCGGAACATACCCCGCTAGAGCCGCAACCGTGGGAAACCAGTCCACTGCGTGCATTGGCCCTGTGACCTTCGCAGGATTCAATTTCCCAGGCCAGTTCGCAAAGGCACACACACGCGTACCGCCCTCGTACAGGGTCGCTTTCTCACCGCGGAGCGGATGATTCTCGCTATTGAGCGGGGAGTGCCCCACCTGGCCCACATACGCGTTCTTGAGCGATTCCACACCGCCATTGTCGCTGGTGAACACCATCAACGTGTTGCCCCGTTGACCGGTCCGTATCAATGCGTCCTCCAGTTGCCCCACCTTGGCATCCAACTGGCTCACCATCGCCGCCAACCGCAACCGCGAGTCCTGACGCTCCGGGTCCGAATCGAACACCACACCGTCATACAGTTTTTTGTAGGGCTCCGGAGCATCCACCGGTGTGTGGACCGCATGGAATGGCACGTACACAAACCATGGCTCACGCTTTTCCTCAATGAAATGAACCGCCTCTGCCGCAACCAGCTCCGTTGCGTTCCCCTCCTCGTCCAGACGCACCCCGTTCCGGTGCCACGTGTCCTCAAACGAGCCCTTCCGGTACTTGTGCGTCCACGGATCCGCGGCCCCGGTCAGCGTACCGTAAGCCTTTTCAAACCCATACGCCAAAGGGCCCCACTCCGGCAATGCACCCAGATGCCATTTTCCTGCCATGGCCGTGAAATAGCCCACCGATTGAAGCGCAGACGCCATGGTACACGTCCCGATCGGCATCGCGCGGAGATTGGATGGAATGAGCGCATGCGGCCCAAACCGTCCAGGATAACGCCCGCTCATCAATGCAGTCCGCGTTGGCGTGCACACCGGTTGCACATAATGCGCATCCAGTTCAACCCCGCCGCGGACCAGCGCGTCCATCCGAGGCGTCCTTGAAAAACCTCCATGCCATCCCACATCCCCCCAGCCTAGGTCATCAGCCACAATCAGCAGAATGTTCGGTCTTGCCGGCTCGGCCCCTCCCGCGCTCCGGAGCGGGGCCACTCCCAACGAAACCAACACGGAAACGGCCAATGCCAAGAACCAGTCCGGCCCGTTCGGGCTTTGATGGGGAGTGTGCATGGGGAGATAGATCTCAGAAAGATCTAGCTCACAGACTGCCCGCCTTCTGACCTCACGAAAAACACTTCTTTCCGATGCTTATCATCGGTTTTTCCGTCAACTCTCTGGCAGGAACCCTACCCCCCTATTCCGTTTCAAAAATGCGGCCCGTGATCAGCGCGACCATCGGATGGGCCACTCGCCGCTCCGCCGTGATCGCATAAAAATCACTCCGCACCTCGTCCGTCCTCCCAAGAACCTCAAATCCATACCTCTCTACCGCCTCCTTCTCGACCAACGTCGGCACCACTAAAAACCCCAGCCCTTCCGTGCCAGCAATCTTCGACAACGCCGCATCCTCAAACTCGCCAATCCGGTCAGGATCCAAACCTTTCTGCCGAAACCATTTCTCGAGATCCCGCCGCAAAGTGCAGTTCTGAGTCGGCAGCAACGCCGGCGCACCATCCAAGTTCTTTGGAAAACCGGGTCCCATCTTCTGAACCAATTCTGGCATGGCGCAGAAACTGACTCCGCACCCTCCCAAGCGGTGGTTAAACACCCGCCCGCTCACGCTCGGAGAAGCCGGTTCGTCCGCCAGCACCACATCCAGCCGGTGCGCCGTCAGCATGCCCAAAAGATCCCCCACCTTCCCTTCGTGGCATGTCACCTGCACTTTGGAAGGATTCCGGAACACCGGACTCAGAATCTCGTAACTCATCAGCTTTGGGAACGAATCGACAATCCCGGCGCTCAAACGCAGGCGCCTCTGAGGCATTGAAACACGCGCAGACCGCAACACCTCCCCACCCAAGGCAAAAATCTCTTCCGCATACACCAAAACCATTTGTCCAAACTCAGTGAGTACCAAAGAACGCCCACTCACGCGAAACAACTCCTGCCCCAACGCGGACTCCAAAAGCTTCACTTGAGCACAAATCGAGGGCTGTGAAACAGACAGCTTTTCCGCAGCCTTCTTTAACGTCCCCTCCTTTGCAACCGCCCAGAAATACCGCAGATGATGGAAATTCAAAAACTCCACCCCCGCCCCCTTCCCGGACGCCTCAGCCCGATCCCCTGGCTCGGGATTTCCTACGCTCCCACCTGCGGTCTTTTTTCCCATATTCCAGCCTTCTGCAATTCACCAAGATACAGTCCTTCACCTTGCCGTATATTTGTCTTCCAGTCCGCCGTGGAAGCAGCGTCAGCCCGGTCGCTGACATACTTGTAACACCTGAATTCTACTCCGGCACTCCGGCACACTTTCGCAATCGCATACGCCTCCATGTCCACAAGGTCGGCATCCCATTCTCCCCCGCCCTCCGTCACAAAACTGTCGCCCGTGCTGCAGGTCAGACCGCTTCCGCCAAGGTCCAAAACCAAACCCTCCTCGTAAGGCGTCTGACCAGGCGCAAACCCAAGCGCCATCACCCGCATGTCCCGTTGCAGAAAACGCACACAGCGGTGCAACCCAGATGAAACACTCAAGCCCCCTGCGGTTCCAAAATTCCATACCCTCTCAGGCCGGTACCGCTCCACCAACCGCGCAGCCACCATTGCTGCGTTTACCTTACCAACGCCAGTTTCAAATACCCAAGGCTCAAGCGCCAGTTCCGGCGCCTCTGCCTTCAATGCAATCAGCACAATGTCACGCATCACACGCCCCAATCCTCCCACCACTCCCAAGGGAAAATCAACCCCCGGGAACCGGAAAAAATGAAGCCCGGGCCTTTCGGCCCGGGCCTCGCTTATAAACTGAACTGAATTTTCAGCAGCCCGACTACCTCGAGTACAACTCGACGATCAACTGCTCGTTCACAATCGGAGCGATCTCATCACGGCTCGGAACACGTGCCACTTCCCCGGTGAACTGCTCCTTATCCACCAAAAGCCAGTCAGGAACCGGCGTGATTTGGGTCAATTCAAGATTCTTCGCCGCAAGACTCCGCGACTTCGGATGGTTCCGGATAGAAATCTTGTCCCCAGTCTTCAAATTGTAGGAGGAAATGTTCACCTTGCGACCGTTCACCTGAACGTGTCCGTGTGAAACCATCTGCCTTGAGGCACTCCGGCTACTCGCAAAACCAAGACGGTACACGACGTTGTCGAGACGGGTCTCAAGCAACTGGAGCAGGATCTCCCCGGTCACGCCACGACGCGTAAGTGCCGTGCTGAAATACCGACGAAACTGACGCTCCAGAACACCGTACTGGAAACGGAGCTTCTGCTTCTCAGCCAACGCAACTGCATACTCAGACTGCTTCCGCCGTGAACCCTTGGGACCATGCATCCCGGGAGGATAATTCTTATTCTCCGTGGACTTCGTTGTCCCAAAAAGCGGGACTCCAAACCTACGGCTCAACTTGTCCTTAGGACCTGTGTAACGTGCCATTTAAATCTCCTTTCCGAATCAAAAAAAATAGTGCTTCCGCATCACACACGCCGCTGCTTCGGCGGGCGGCAACCGTTGTGAGGCACCGGCGTGACGTCCCGGATCAGAGTAATCTCCAAGCCAACAGCCTGAATCGCGCGAACGGCTGATTCCCGGCCGGCGCCCGGCCCCTTCACGCGGACCTCAACCTCACGCAAACCGTGACCCATCGCCTGCCTGCAGGCGTCTTGAGCCACCATCTGGGCTGCATAAGCGGTGCTCTTACGGGACCCCTTAAAGCCGACTTTCCCGGCGCTCGACCACCCAATCACATGACCCACAGCGTCCGTGATGCTCACGATTGTGTTGTTGAAGCTAGCCTGAACGTGGGCAACCCCAGTGTGAACGTTCTTGCTCCCCTTCGCCTTGATCACCTTGATCGGCTCAACCACAGCATTCGGATCCAGAGAAAGGTTCTCGACCTTCTTCTCTGCTTCCGCTGCCGGTGCCGCATCCTTCTTCTTGGAAGCCTTCGGCTTCACAGCTGCCTTGGCAGCTTCGGGGGCCGCCGGAGCCGCAGCCGCAACTGCCTCCTCACCACCCACAGTCTTTTTGATCTCTGACATAAGATTGTTCTTTCTTGCTTCCCGGGACTACTTCCCGTCTTTAGCCCGCTGCACACCAACGGTCTTCCGAGGCCCCTTCCGAGTCCGCGCATTCGTCGACGTCCGCTGACCCCGGACCGGCAACCCGCGCCGATGACGAATCCCACGATAGCAGTTAATTGCCTGGAGACGCTTCAGATTCGCCTGCAACTCCCGCCTCAGGTCACCTTCAATCGGAAGCTTGCTGGCCGTGATCGCCTGAATGATGTGGTTCAGCTGCTCAGGACTCAGATCCTTTGCACGCACATTCGGGTCCACATTCGCCTGTTCAAGAATCTTACCGGCGGTGGTCGGTCCGATGCCATAAATGTACGGCAACGAAGCAACAATCCGCTTGTCTCCGGGAATTTCAACTCCAAGTAGTCGGGGCATAATTTCTCTCCTTAGTCCTAGCCTTGCCGCTGCTTGTGACGCGCGTTCTTGCAAATCACGCGCACAACATTCTTCCGCTTCACGATGCGGCACGCCTCGCAAAGCCTTTTCACTGATGCTCTAACTTTCATAAGATCTAGCTGGTTCCAGACATCCTCCGGCCACCCGGAACGTCAATCCTTGGTGGTCACCGATTTTTTTGCAATACTAATTTAAAGTTTTCTACTTAATTCCCGGCAGCTCCCGCCTCGACCGGCAGCAACGTTAAAATCTCAGGCTCGCCACCCGTCACGAGGACGGTGTGCTCGAAATGGGCAGAAGGTTTTCCATCCATCGTCACAACTGTCCACTTGTCCGAGAGAACCTTCACACCCTCCGCGCCCAAGTTCACCATGGGCTCAATCGCAAGCGTCATTCCAGGCTTCAGCTTCGGCCCAGTCCCGCGCCTGCCATAATTCGGGATCTGAGGCTCCTCATGAAGCTTCCGACCGACCCCGTGCCCGACGAACTCTTTAACAACCGAATAACCTGCGCCCAAAACCTCCTCCTCAATCGCAGCACACATGTCACCCAAGCGCCGACCGGCAACCGCATATCGCACTGCCGTCATCAAAGCCTGCTGGGTCACCTGCAACAACCTCTGCAACGAAGGATCCAACGCCCCAGCCCCTACAGTCCGTGCGTTGTCCCCTACCCAACCGCCCTTAATCACACCAACATCCAACTTCACTACATCCCCGTACTGAATCCGGCGTGCGCCCCCAATGCCATGAACCACCTCCTCATTCACCGAAATACAGATCTGCCCCGGAAACCCGCGGTACCCCAAAAAAGCACTGGTGCAACCCAGTTCCTTCATGTGCTCCCCAGCAGCTCTATCGATCTCGCCGGTGCTGACCCCTGGCCGCACCATCCCGCAAATCCGATCCAGCACCAAAGCCGCTGCCCGCCCGGCCTCCCGCATCCGCTCGATCTCGCGCTCGCTCTTGATCGGTATCATCTCCAACCCGATCAACGGAACCTCGCGGCAATAAAAACGGTCATGCCAGCAACCACGAGAATCGCGACACCCACATACATCCAGAGCAGAGCCCGCTCCCCTACCGCGGCGCCGCCGGAAACCTGCGCCCGGTCGAAGCGGCCCCGGATCTTGCCCTTGCGAAGGAAGCCGTCGTAATGCCGCTGGATCAGATGGGTCTCAATCTGCCGCATGGTATCCAACACTACCCCGACAACGATCAACAGACTTGTTCCCCCAAAAAACTGGGCGGCGATGTAGGGAACCTTGAGCTGCTGGGACAGCATCTGAGGCAGAATCGCAATCACCGTCAGGAAAATCGCACCCGCAAAGGTCAGCCGGGTCATGGTAAAATCAAGAAAGTCCGCTGTCGGCTTCCCTGGCCGCACCCCTGGGATGTAACCCCCGTACTTCTTGAGGTCGTCTGCAATCTGCTGCGGTTGGAACTGAGTCGCCACCCAGAAATAGCTGAAGAAGAAAATCATCACCGCATACAGGGCGTAATGAACTGGTCCATCCGTAAGAGCAGCGGCGATCTTCCGCGCGATCGGAGCATTCTGAAGCATGTTCGCGATCGTTGATGGGAACACCAGCAGCGCCTGTGCAAAAATAATAGGCATCACACCCGCGTAGTTCACCTTCAGCGGCATATACTGGGTCTGCCCGCCGTAAACCTTTCTCCCCACAACGCGCTTTGCATACTGAACACTCACCTTCCGCTGAGCCTGGGTGACGCAGATGACTGCAGCGATCACGAGCAACAGGAACGCGATCATCAAAACCAAAACCATCGGACTCACGGAACTGGAGGGAGCACCGCCCGAGGGAACAAATGTTCTCCAAGCCTGAATCAAAGCCGCTGGGAGACGAGCGACGATGCCAACCGTGATGATCAAAGACATTCCATTGCCAATCCCCCTCTCCGTGATCTGATCCCCCAACCACATCAGGAACATCGTTCCGGCAGTCAACGTCACCACGGTGATCGCTCGGAAAATCGGGCCCGGATCCCCTACCAAAGGCGTTCCCAACCGGTTGATCGTATCCATGATCCCGGAAAGAAACGGATTCGACTCAGGATGCTCAAATGACACCGCAAGCAGATACCCTTGGAAAATACAAAGGCCGATCGTTGCATACCGGGTGTACTGCATGATCTTCTGCCGCCCACCGTCCTCCTTGGCAAGCTTCCCCAGTTGGGGAATCACTGCCGTCAAGAGTTGGATCATGATGGAGGCACTGATGTAGGGCATCACACCCAGCGAAAAAATCGCGCAGTTTTCAAGAGCCCCACCACTGAAGATATTGAACAGAGCTGCAACACTGCCGCCGGCCTGACTGTTGACCTGCGATTCAAACCACTGCTGAAGGACCGACGCGCTGACCCCGGGACAGCTGATCGCTGCTCCGATGCGGACAACCACCAACATCAGAAGCGAAAACAGCACCCGGTTCCTCAACTCCGGTATCTTAAGGGTGTTTTGAAAAGCAGAAATCATGGGTCTTCCTCGTCGCCAGAAGACAAACAGCGACCGTCGGCGGCATCGCCCCGGTCGCAGCTTGAAATCGAAAAAGCTCTAGCCAACCACTGCCACCGAACCACCCAGTTTCTCAATCTGAGTCCGTGCTGCAGCACTAATCTTGGTCACGGAAATCTTCAGAGCCTTTGTCAGGCTACCGCCGCCCAGAACCTTGACCCCGGCAACATTGCCACGGACCAAACCGGCCGCACGAAGCAGTTCCTCGGTCACTTCGGACCCTGCATCAAACCCCTCCAGGTCCGAGAGGTTGACCTCCGCATAGCGAACCTGAAACTGGGTGTTATTAAACCCGCGTTTCGGCATCCGCCGAATCAAAGGCATCTGGCCGCCCTCGAAACCGAGACGAATGCTGCCACCGGAGCGGGCCTTCTGACCCTTGTGACCTTTACCGCTGGTCTTGCCGTGCCCGCTGCTTTCGCCGCAGCCGAGCCGCTTGACCCGGTGCTTGGCCCCCGGGCGAGGCTTCAAATTTGTCAGATCCATAAAATTAGCTAGCTACTGCCTCGGTGCGCGGGGCAATCCCACGTGTCTTGAAGATCTCCTCCCTGCGCCGGAGTTGCCCGAGCGCCTCGATCGTGGCCTTCACCACATTGGCGTGGTTGCTTGAACCAAGCGACTTCGCAAGGACATCTTTGATTCCGACCGCCTCAATCACGGCACGCACGCCGCCGCCGGCAATCACCCCCGTCCCGGGGGAGGCAGGCCGAAGAAGCACCCGCCCGCCACCGAACTCACCAACCACCTCATGCGGAATGGTGTTGTTCACGGTGGAAATCTTTACGAGGGCCTTCCGAGCGGACTCCGAAGCCTTCCGAATCGCCTCGGAGACTTCGTTTGCCTTCCCGAACCCGCAACCGACTTTACCGGCGCGATCCCCGGAAACAATCAGAGCACTGAAACTAAAACGCCGCCCACCCTTAACCACCTTGGCGCACCGATTAATAAACACCACCTTCTCCGTGAGATCGGACTGCTCCCTCTCCGGCTTGGGTTTCTCGCCGCGCCTAGGTCTGTTGCCTTGTTGAACTGAAGCCATATGTTTTTTAGAAATCCAAACCGCCTTCGCGCGCAGCATCCGCCAACGCCTTGACCTTGCCGTGATAAATGTAACCACCGCGGTCGAAAACCACGGCACTCACATTCGCTTTCTTTGCCCGCTCCGCCACCAACTTCCCAACCTTCAAAGCCGTTTGAACATTGGGCCGACTCGATGCGTCGGAGCGGAACGCTTCCTCGGTGGTGGACACAGATGCCACGGTGCGGCGCTCCTCGTCGTTCACGACCTGCGCGTAAATATGTTGGCCAGAAAAATGCACGGAAAGACGGGGCCGGGTTCCGGTACCGGAAACCTTCTTCCGGATGCGCTCGTGGCGCAACTTCAATGGGTTTGTTCGAGAAGCCATATTCAAAACTATTGCACTGTCTTGCCTTCTTTCCGGACGATCTGCTCGCCGGCATAACGCACTCCCTTGCCCTTGTACGGCTCAGGCGGGTAATACGCACGGATGTCAGCAGCCACTTGGCCCACCAACTGCCGGTCAATCCCCTCAATTTTTACCTTCGTGTTTTCAGCCACGGTCACCTTGATTCCAGCGGGAATCGGGAAAAGGATGTCGTGGGAGAAGCCAAGATTCAGCTTCAAAGTGCTCCCCTGTACAGCCGCCTTGAAACCCACCCCCTGGATTTCAAGATCCTTAACGAAACCGGTGTTCACCCCGGTAACCATGTTGTTGACTAGAGCCCTCGAAAGACCGTGCAATGCACGCACCGAGCGGTCCTCGCCACTGCGGATCAACTCAACCCGGCTGCCCTCCACCTTACCACTGATCGCCTTGGGCAACTGCCAGCCGAGTTTGCCCTTCGGGCCCTCGACACTGACAGCACCAGAGGCGCTGATCGTCAACTTCACTTTCTCAGGAAGCTCAATAGCCTTTTTTCCGATTCGCGACATAGAATCCTAATTCTGTCTCCGTTTACCAAACCAACGCAAGAACTTCCCCACCAACGTTCTGCTTCTTTGCCTCGCGGCCCGTCAGAACCCCTTTCGGCGTCGAAAGGATTGAAATCCCCAAACCACCGAGAACCCTGGGAATCTCGGTCGCCCCCACATATTTCCTGAGCCCGGGCTTGCTCACCCGCTTCAAGCCGGTGATCGCAGACTTCCGGTTAACAACCTTGTTGGTGACCTTGATCTGAGGGAAAGCACCGGTGCTGTCCAACTCGTAGTCTGCAATGTACCCCTCTTTCTTCAGGATCTGGGCGATCTGCGCCTTGATCTTCGAGTAGGGAACCAGCAACTCACGGTGCTGCGAGGCGTTCCTCAGCCGCGTGAGAAAATCGGCAATCGGGTCTGAAATGTTACTCATATCTTACTTTGTCGTTTCAACTCCACTCTGCACCTTAAGCAGCCTTCTCGGCCGTGCGCTTTGCCCGGTCTGAGAACGGCATCCCGAGCTCCGACAGCAACGACTTCGCCTCAGCGTTTGTCGTGGCAGTGGTGACGATGGTCACGTCAAACCCGATGTTCCTCTTGATCTTATCCAACTCGACCTCAGGAAAAATCGACTGGTCCGTAACTCCCAACGTATAGTTCCCTTGGCCGTCGAAGGCACGTCCGGACACACCACGAAAATCGCGAATCCTTGGCAACGCCATCTTAATCAAACGTTCCAAAAACTCAAACATCGGCTCCCCCCGAAGAGTCACCTTGGCGCCAATCGCCTGCTCCTTCCGAAGCTTGAAATTGGCGATGCTCTTCTTCGAGCGGGTCTCCGCAGGCTTCTGGCCCGTGATCAGAGCCAACTCAGCCTTGGCATCCTCCAGAGCCTGCTTCCCATCCGCCTGGGATCCAATACAGGTGTTGACGACCACCTTGGTGACCTTCGGTACCTGATGGACATTCTTATACCCGTGCTTCTCCACCAGCGCTGGAATAACGCGGGTTTTGTAGTGATTCAAAAGTTCAGCAGCCATAAATACTTACTCCTTGGAACCGGCCTTTGCCGCCTTTTCAACCAAGCGGACGTTGGACACATGGATAGGCCCCTCGCGCTGCGCGATGGAACCTTGAGGGTTGTCCTGGGACTTTCTGAGGTGCTTCTTGATCATCCGCACGCCTTCCACCAGCACTTGCTCACGATTGGCAATCACCTGGAGAACCTTCCCCTTCTGCCCGGAGTGATTGCCAGACACGACCTCCACCTGATCCCCCTTGGAAACATGAAACTTCTTTCTGCTCATCACAAAACCTCCGGCGCAAGAGACACAATCTTCATGAAATTCTTCTCCCGGAGCTCGCGCGCCACCGGGCCAAAAATGCGGGTACCCCTTGGGTTCTGGTCCTTGTCAATGATAACAATGGCGTTGTTGTCGAAACGCAGATAGCTGCCGTCTTCCCGCCGAATCGGCTGCTTGGTCCGCACGACCACAGCCCGGACAACCTCGCCCTTCTTCACCGTGCCGCCGCTGTTTGCCTCACGGATATGGGCGGTGATCACATCACCCACCCCAGCCTCGAGGGCGTCCCCCTTGCCGATCACACCGATCATCTTTGCCAGACGAGCGCCCGTGTTGTCGGCCACATCAACCCTAGATCTTACTTGCAACATAAACTTTTAGTGTTTGATAACCTCCACCAGACGCCACCGCTTGAGCTTGCTCAAAGGGCGAACCTCCATGATCCGCACGGTGTCCCCAACCTGCGCAACCGACTCCTCGTCATGCACGTAAAACCGTTTCACCTGCTTGATGATCTTTCCAAACTTCGGATGCGGGACCCGGGAAACGGTCTCCACAACTGCCGTCTTTGACATGCGGTTGGAGACGACCTGACCCACGCGCTCTTTCCTCAGGTTTCTTGCCTCAGCCACACCGGACTCTTGATTTGCTTCGCTCATTGTTATGCCTTTTTCGGTTCGCTCACCCTCTTCTGTGTCAGCACGGTCTCCACCCTGGCAGCCTCACGCCGCAGGGCCTTCAGTTCGCTGGGCTTTTCGAGCTGCCCAGTCTTCTGCTTGACGCGCAGATGGAAAATCTCCTCGCTCAACTGCCCGCGGCGAGCCGACAACTCGGAAAGGCTCAACTCTCGAATCTCCTGAATTTTCATAGTCTTATCAAGCGGTAGCGCGGTGCCGGGTCAAGAACTTGGTCCGGATTGGCAGCTTATCAGCAGCCAGACGCAGCGATTCCCGCGCCAGGGACTCAGGAATCCCGTCCAGTTCGAACAGGATGTTTCCGGGCCTGACGGTCGCAACCCAATACTCAGGAGCCCCCTTACCTTTACCCATCCGGGTCTCAGGCGGACGAGCGGTCACCGACTTGTCTGGGAATACCCGAATCCAGAGCTTCCCCTTGCGCTTCATGTTGCGAGTGAGCGCCACACGGGCTGCCTCAATCTGCGTGTTGGTCACCCAAGCACGCTCCAACGTCTGGAGAGCAAACGCTCCGAAATCAATGTTCACATTCCGCGATGCAGTCCCTGCGCGACTGCCACGCTGAGTCTTGCGGTACTTCACCCTCTTGGGCATCAAAGGCATAATCTTATTCCTTCCTTTTTAAAAATAACTTTTGTGGACCCAATCACGCAGCAGCACCGGAGTGCGCCTTCTCTGATTTTTCGGCCGCAGGAAGCTCAGGCTTCCGGCAGATCCAGCACTTCACACCAATCACGCCGTATGTGGTCTTCGCCTCTGCGAAACCATAATCGATTGGGGTGCGCAGGGTGTGCAGAGGGATTTTTCCCTCCCTGTACCACTCAGCCCGGCTGATCTCAGCGCCACCGAGTCGCCCCGAGCACCGAACCTTGATGCCGTCAGCCCCAAAATCCATGGTCGTCTGAATGGCTTTCTTCATTGCACGCCGGAACGAAATGCGCCGCTCCATCTGAAGCGCGACGTTCTCTGCGACCAATTGCGCATCGAGTTCCGGAGTCTTGATCTCCTGAATATCAATCTTCACCGATTTGCCGCCCGACATGTCTGAGATGTCCTTGGTCAGCCCTTCAATCTCCGCCCCCTTACGACCGATCACGATGCCAGGACGGGCGGTGTGAATGGTGACACGGATGCTGTTCCATGCCCGCTCGATCGTCACACGCGAGACAGCAGCCAAACGAAGCTTGTCCTTCACGTACTGCCTGATCTTCAGGTCAGACTGCAGGAAGTCAGGCAACTCCTTTGGGGAAGCAAACCAGCGCGAACGCCAGTCCCTGCTCACTGCCAGACGATAACCGATCGGATTGACTTTCTGTCCCATAAAAACTCCTAGATCTTCTTTGCCAATTAAGCCTTCACGCCATCACTCAAAACAATCCGGATGTGACTGGTCCGCTTTCGGATCGGTCCGGCACTGCCGCGCGCCTTTGGTTGGAACCGCTTAAACGTCGGCCCCTCACCCACGGTTGCCTCGAGGACCACCAGGTTCTCTGCCCGCAGATTGTTGTTATTCTCGGCATTCGCAACAGCGCTCTTCAGCGTCTTGGCGACCAAACCGGCAGCCTTTTTCGGGCTAAAGGTCACCACATCCAAGGCCGCTGAAACGCTCAAGCCTTGGATCTCGCGCGTCACCTCCCGCGCCTTGAAGGCGGAGATACGCGCACCTTTGTAAATTGATTTAATCTGCATGGTATACGCTTTTGATTTTTCTAGTCCCTTTATTTCTAAAATTAACGTCTTGCATCGACCCGGACCGAGTCCCCCTCTGTGATGCTGCCCTCCTGCAACCCGGCTAAACCGGAATTGTCTAGAAGAAGCGCACACACCCGAGCCCTTACATCCACAGCCCGGGCCCTGCCTATTACTTTGTCGCCACGCTCTATGACAAATGGTGTTCCGACCCGCACTTGGCTCTCAGCGCCAGTTGAGGCAACAATGACGCCTAAACCTCTCTCAATACTGAGAACAACAGCGCGGCTGCCTGCACCGGCACTACCAGCGAACTCCAGTGGAAGTGAGCCCGCCCCCAGCGAACGATGCGCCGACTTTAACTGGCTCCTGACCACCACTGCCGCCTCAGCATCCGAGGATTCGAGTACCGGAAGGTAAACGGCCAGAGCATCCACCAAGGATTGCAACGAGTCCCTGAGCGCCTTTCTTTGAGCCTCACTATGCCGGAGATCATTCACTGCACTGACCAACCGCTGTTCAACCAGAGACTCACCAGCTCCGCTGCCTCCCATCCCCAAGGCTTCTAACCGGAGACGGAGTGCTTCAATCTGACGAGCGAAAACCTCGTTTTGTGCCGCCAGAGCAACGTGCTCCCGTTCAAGCGCCTCGGACCTAGACTCCACATCTAGAACCGCCGCAGCGGCCCCTGGCCCCTGCCGACTCGAAACTAACGTGACATCTTTAAAAGAACTATCCCCGCGCGCCGCCGGACTTGCCGACGCTAAACACGCAACCAGAAGACTGAAGCTGAGACGGAAGCCACTGAAAGACCCGCTCATGCACCAGCCAAGAGGGCACTACTTCGACACCTTCGCGGTGTGTGAACCGTGCTTCTTGAAAATCCGAGTCGGAGAAAATTCCCCGAGTTTATGACCAACCATGTTTTCTGTGACAAAAACAGAGTTAAAGATCTTGCCGTTGTGAACAAGAAAAGTGTGGCCAACGAACTCAGGGGTGATTGTGGACCTGCGGGACCAGGTCTTAATGGGCTTTTTCACCCCTGCATCGTTGAGCTTATCGATCTTCTCGAACAAGTGCTGTTCGACAAACGGACCCTTCTTAAGTGAGCGACCCATACTAGTAATCGTTATTTAGACTTCTTCTTGGAAACACGGCGTTCGACGATGAAATTGTTGCTCGTCTTGTGCTTGCGCCGCGTCTTGAACCCCTTCGACAACTGGCCCCAAGGCGACTCAGGATGCTGCCTACCACCACCACCTTTGGACTTACCCTGCCCCCCACCCATGGGGTGGTCCACAGGGTTCATCGCCATCCCTCGAACGGTCGGGCGCACACCGAGCCAGCGGCTACGGCCTGCCTTGCCAGAAGAGACGTTCATGTGGTCCACATTCCCGACCTGGCCGATCGTAGCGTAACAACCTTCATGCAACTTCCGGATCTCTCCAGAGGGCATCCGAACCAACGCGTACCCTGCCTCACGGTTGCTCAGGATAACCTGTTGGCCAGCGCTCCGTGCGATCTGACCACCACGACCGGGAACGAGTTCAACGTTGTGAATCGCGGTACCGAGAGGGATGTCGCGCAGCGGCATTGCGTTCCCGACCTCTGGCGCACTGTTGTCGCCCGCGACAACCTTCGAACCAACCTGGAGACCGACCGGAGCAAGGATGTAAGCCTTTGCACCGTCAGGATACTGGAGTAGAGCAATCCGAGCGCTCCGGTTCGGGTCGTACTCAATGCCAACAACTTCCGCTGCCACCCCGCGCCTGCTGCGCTTGAAATCAATCACCCGATACTTCTGCTTGTGACCTCCACCAATGTGGCGGGCCGTCAGACGACCGTTGTTGTTCCGCCCACCGGACTTCTTTTTGGTTTCGAGGAGCGACTTCTCGGGGGTGTGCTTTGTGATCTCATCAAAAGCCGGCAGCGCCTTGAAGCGGTTTGTCGGTGTGAAAGGCCTGAATGTCTTAAGAGCCATAAAATTTCTGCTTTATACCCCGAACTACGCGAGGTCGATTTTTTCTCCGGCCTTCAAGCGGACAATTGCCCGCTTCCAATGCGCCTTACGACCGAAAGCGGCCGTGCGCTCCCGCTTCTTCTTGCCGGCATAGTTGGAGGTGTTCACCGAAAGAACCTTGGTTTTGAACAGGTGCTCAACAGCGGACTTGATCTCAAGCTTGTTCGCTGAGGGGCTGACTCTGAAAAAGTAGCGGTTCTCCTTCTCACAAAGAAGCTGTGCCTTCTCGGTGAGGCTGATGTTTTGGATGATCTCGTGAGGGTGATTCATTTTGAGGTCCTTGCTGCAAGTTGCTCCATTGCCCCCTGGGTGATGACGATCTTCTTAAACTTCAGAAGCTGCTCGGTGTTCACCTCGCTCGCAGTCATCAACAGCGCAGGCTGCACATTCCGCGCGGCCAGCTTGGTGTTGTCGTCAAAGTCGGAGGATATGATCAAAACCTTTGACTCAGCGGTCACCGCCTGAAGAGCAGCCAAAAACTTCTTGGTCTTCGGCTCCGCCACCACAAAAGAATCAGCAACCAATACGTCACCGGCAATGATCCGGGAACTAAGAGCCTTTGAAAAGGCCAGACGCCGGACCCCGCGGGTCACTTTTTTACTGTAGTCGCGCGGCTTGGGCCCAAAGACCACGCCGCCACCAACCCACACGGGTGAAGACTTGTAGCCCGCACGAGCGCGGCCTGTGCCCTTCTGCCTCCATGGCTTGGCACCGCTCAGGGCAACCTCAGCCTTTGTCTTTGTGCAGGCGGTTCCGCTCCGGCGCGCTGCACGCATGGCCACTACTACGTCGTGAACCGCCTGGGTCCCATGACCCGTCTCAACCACGGAAAGGTTGGCCTTTTTTGCGGCCTCAATTGTCAGAACTTGTGCGCTCATTATTTGCTAGCCTCAGATTTCTTTGCTTTTTTTGCAGGCCGAACAACCACGTAGCTCCCGTTCGCTCCAGGAATCGCACCGGTCACGAGGATCACACCCTCTTCTGCCCGCACTTGGAGAACCCGAAGATTCTGCACCGTCACACGCTCATCACCCATGTGTCCGGGCATCCCCATGTTTTTCCAGATCCGCCCCGGTGTAGAGCGGTTCCCAATCGCGCCGTTCCTGCGGTGCATCATGGAACCGTGAGATGCAGGCTGACCAGCCATGCCATGCTTCCGAACGACACCCTGAAAACCCTTACCCTTCGAGCGGCCGATTACATCAATCAGATCGCCAGGCGCGAACTGCGCGACACTCAGGTCAAGAGTGGCGGCGCCCGCCGCACCTTCAGGAAGGGCGAACTCGCGGACGATCCGCTTCGGCTCGACTGCAGCCTTCTTGAAATGGCCATTCAACGCCTTGCTCAAGCGCTGAGGCTTCTGGGTGTCGAACCCAACCTGGACGGCAGAGTAACCGTCCTTTTCCTCCGTCTTCAACTGGGCCTGCACGTTACCACCGGCCTCAATGACCGTGGCCGCAGTGATTTTGCCCGCTGCATCATAGACGCGGGTCATGCCGATTTTTTTGCCTAAAAGTCCAATCTTCATGATCTATAGTTCTCCGATCAGATCTTGATGGTGATGTCCACGCCGGCCGGGAGGTTGAGTTTCTTCAACTCATCCACGGTCTTCGCAGTGGGTTCAACGATGTCCAAAAGACGCTTGTGCGTCCGAACTTCGAACTGGTCCATCGACTTCTTGTCGACGTGTGGGGACCTGTTGACGGTGAACTTCTCAATCCTTGTCGGAAGAGGGATCGGGCCGGAAACTTGGGCGCCGGTCCGCTTGGCTGTCTCAACAATCTCGGAGGCCGAGGAGTCCAGCATGCGGTAGTCGAACGCTTTAAGGCGGATGCGGATGCGTTGTCCTGTCATAAATCTATGGGTTTACTTTCCTTTCTGATCGATCACGGCGGCGAGGACCTGGGCCGGAACCTGTTCAAACTTCATGGGCTCCATGGAATAGCTCGAGCGGCCCTTCGAGAGAGACCGAATTGCCGTGGAGTAACCAAACATTTCAGCGAGCGGCACCTCAGCATTGATCACGTTCAGGTTGCCCTTGGACTCAATGTTCATGATCTTTCCGCGCCGGCGGTTCAGGTCACCCATGATATCCCCTTGGAATTCCTCAGGAGTGGTGTTCTCAACCTTCATGATGGGCTCGAGCAAAATTGCTCCAGCCTTCTTAAAGGCATCCTTTACCGCGAAAATAGCCGCCATTTTGAACGCGAGTTCGTTGGAATCGACGTCATGGTAACTCCCGTCGATGATGTCCACCTCGACATCGATCACTGGATACCCCCCGATCACGCCATTCAACACCGCCTCCTCGATGCCCTTCTTGCACGCCGGGATGTAATCCTTCGGAATCGTCCCGCCGACGACTTTGTTCTCAACCACGAGACCCTTGCCGCTCTCAGCGGGCCTGACATCCACAATCACGTGACCGTACTGACCGCGTCCACCGCTCTGCTTGATAAGCTTCCCTTCACCCTTCGCTGGAGAGGTGATCGTCTCCCGGTAAGCGATCTGGGGCTTACCTGCATTTGCGTCCACCTTGAACTCCCGCATGAGTCGGTCACGGATGATTTCCAAATGGAGTTCGCCCATCCCTGCGATGATCGTCTGGCCAGTGTCTTCGTCGGTGAAAACGCGGAAGGTTGGATCCTCTTCGGCAAGACGCTGCAGAGCATTCGCCATCTTCTCCTGGTCGATCTTCGTTTTTGGCTCGATCGCCATGGAAATGACGGGATCAGGGAACGAGGGCGGCTCAAGGAGGATCGGGTGATCCTCATCACAGAGGGTATCACCGGTCGTGATGTTCTTGATCCCGACGATCGCTGCGATGTCACCGGAATAAACAACGTCGATGTCCTCCCGCTTGTCTGCCTGGATCTGAATCAAACGGCTAATACGGTCCCGCTTGTTGGTCCGGGGATTGTAAACGGTATCACCCTTGGAGAGCTTTCCACTATAAACGCGGAAGAAAACCAGTTTACCAACGAAAGGATCGCTCCAGAGCTTGAACGCGAGTGAGCAGAAATTCGCCGAGTCGCTGGACTCTACGACGATTGGAGCGCCGTCATCCGGGTTCTGTCCGCGAGCCGGCGGAATGTCGAGCGGACTCGGGAGGTAGTCAATGACTGCATCAACCAAGTACTGAACACCCTTGTTCTTGAATGCCGACCCACCAACCACAGGAACAAACTTGTTTGCAATCGTCTGCCTCCGGATCCCGGCTTTGAGCATCTCAGGCGTGATAGGCCGCTCCTCCAGGAAGGCCATCCCAACCTCTTCATCCAGATCCGAGATTGCGGAAACAAGATCACTGTAAGCGTTCTCTACGAGATCCACGCAGTCGGCCGGAATTTCTTCAACCTTGTAGGTAGATCCAAAAGCATCGCTGTCCGAGTAAAGGATGGCGCGCTTGTTAATGACATCCAACTGACCACGAAGATCATCTTCCTTCCCAAGGGGAATGAGAACCGGCCAAGCATTTGCGCCCAGCTTGGTACGCATATCGTTGATCGCGTTGTCAAAATTTGCCCCGGTACGATCCATCTTGTTCACGAAGGCGATCCTCGGAACCTCATACTTCGTGGCCTGGCGCCAGACCGTCTCGGACTGCGGCTGAACACCGGCAACCGCGCAGAAAACCGCAATAGCACCATCGAGAACCCGGAGGGAGCGCTCAACCTCAGCAGTGAAGTCAACGTGCCCAGGAGTGTCGATGATGTTCACCCGCATCTTGATGCTATCGAAAGCCTTGTAAACGCTCTCCTCGCGGCGCTGGGTCCAGAAGCAGGTCGTCGCGGCGGACGTGATGGTGATGCCACGTTCGCGCTCCTGCTCCATCCAGTCAGTGACGGTTGTCCCCTCATGGACCTCACCAATCTTGTGGATCATCCCTGTGTAAAAGAGGATCCGTTCAGTCAGCGTGGTCTTGCCAGCGTCAATGTGCGCCGCAATCCCGATATTCCTGGTTTTTTCCAGAGGATACGCGCGATCCGGTGAATTCGGGTTGGCTTTGGACTGAGACTCGGCAATGGCGGACATACGTGGAAACTTGAGGTTCGTCGGATTGGTGAGCTAGCGCCGGTTAGAACCGGAAATGAGCGAATGCGCGGTTAGCCTGAGCCATCTTGTGGGTGTCGTCCCGCTTCTTGATGGCATTCCCCTGACCAGCTGCGGCCTCTTTGATTTCGCTGGCAAGCGCCTTCCGGAGCGGCACGTTCTTACGCTTCTGGGCAAAGCTGACGATCCAGCGCATCGCGAGAGCAACCTGACGAGCCGGAGGAACTTCCATCGGCACCTGGTAAGTAGCCCCGCCCACGCGGCGGCTTTTCACCTCCAACCGGGGCTTCACGTTCTCAAGAGCTTTGTGAAGGGTCTCAAGAGGGTCAACCGATTCCGTGTTGGCGCGGGTTTCCTCAATGGCAGTGTAGACGATCCGCTCTGCCAAAGATTTCTGACCGCTTTTCATGACGGTAGAAATCAACCGGGCCACTACTGGGCTTGCGTAGCGGCTGTCCAACTTTTCGATCCTGTGAATTACTCGGCGACGACGCGACATATATCAGAATTTCTCGAGATTACTTCTTCTTGCCCTTGGCACCCTTGTCAGCCTCAGCGCCCGGCTTCGGCCGCTTAGCGCCATACTTGGAACGACTGCGGCGGCGACCATCAACCCCGAGGGCGTCAAGCGACCCACGCACAATGTGGTAACGGACACCGGGCAAATCCTTCACACGCCCACCGCGCACAAGGACGATGGAGTGCTCCTGAAGATTGTGACCTTCACCAGGGATGTAGGCGATGACCTCGTACCCGTTGGTGAGACGAACCTTTGCAACCTTACGCAAAGCCGAGTTGGGCTTCTTGGGCGTCCTCGTCATGACCTGGGTGCAGACCCCACGGCGGAACGGGCAGTTGGTCAGGGCCGGCGACTTGGATTTCACCGAGATCTTCTGGCGCCCTTTGCGGACAAGTTGGTTAATCGTTGGCATGCTGGAAAGGTTGGTTTTGTCCCACCGGCCCTTGGCTTCCGGAACCTCGGTGGACTGGGTTCCAGTGCTGCTCCGGGGTAAAATCCGCCGCAACAAGGGGCGCGAAGACTAGTCGCGACACCCGGGCTTGCAAGAGAATTCAACCCAAAGAGTCATGCCTGTCAGAGACAGACACTCTTCATACGGCTCCCGCGGCATTCCTCGTCAGCGGACCATCCAGTTTCAAACCGGGAGCCGCGAGAGCGAGTGGAATCCACACGAGAGCGCGAAAAGGGACGGTCGGTATAGACAAACGGCGGATGGCGCGCAAGAAAAGTTTTGTTTTTTTTACAGCCTTTCCCAGTTGCCACCGACCGCAACCCGCATTCTCCCCTTGTTAATGGACCTCCGGAGTTTCCGATGGATTCCGACAAACATCGGATTTCTGAGTTTCCGTTCCCCGGACATACCCCCACAGGAGGATTCCCATTGCCAGCCATCCTATCCCCAGCGGCATCAGACTCCAGCGACTCTCTGGAAACAGAAATTCACCTGCGTTGAAGGATGCAAACCGAGTCTGCGGAGTTCCGGGTCCGAACATGCCATAGGTGAGAGCTCCCTCGTAGACACCCACGGGATTCACAGACACAGGCCCCCTGATTGAAGCCAGCAGGAACGGTGAGACCTCTCCGCGGCGCGCAATTTCATGCAACTCCTCCCCCCTTAAAATCCTCGCCTGAGGGTCCGCGCCTTCGGAACCCTCAAATTCCTTGGCCAACTGCAACTCAATTTGCTGCCGGAGGAGTGGCCACGCCCGTCCCTCACAGAGCAGGGGCCATGCGTATTCGGAAAGAAGGTTATAGGTCCACTCGGAGTGCGCACCCTCTGCCCGCGCAAATCCCCCGATCCCGGTGGGGTTCTGGGCATCGGTACACGTCAGGACCCCCTGGAACCCAACCGACAATGCGCACAACGCCGCCACCCAGCGAGCGCCGCGGGTAGCGGCATACACCATGGGCAAAACCAGAAACGGCAACGCAGGAATCAAGTAACGCGGCCCAGCAGAGTGGCCGGCGTGAAATCCATTGAAGGTGGCGTTTGCAAGGAAGAAGAAAAGCCCGACTCCAAGGCACAACCGCGCCATCCAAACCTCCCGCCCCATGCGGAGCATGCAGAAGAAGCCCACCACGCCTGCAAGGAGAACTGGACAGAGGAAAAAAAGGCCTCGGATGGGAGAAAAAAGAAGGAGCGATGCCACGTACTGAATCCGAGCCAGATCCGCTGCTGACTGGGGGATGGCAAACATCCCCAGAAATGCCGGACCTTGTTCCCTGAAGAGCGGGTTTTGGAAATCATTGTTGATTGCAAGAGGGGCCCCAAAGCAAGCCACCCCGTAAGCGGCCATGAGCAAAGCCAAGGGAAGTCCGCCCATGGCAAACCAAAAGCCGCGCGAGAGCCTTCCAGTACTCCCACGGGCCAAACACAAGTACGCTCCAATCAAAACAACCGCAACCGCAGCCAGATAATTGGTCAGCGTTGCGCATCCCGCCATGAATCCGGCTGCCGCCCAACCGCTCCTCACGTGTGTAACCCGGGCCAGATAAACCGAACACACCAGAAGGGCAGCGGTGGCAGAGTGGTCGAAAAAAAGCGTGGCGAATGGAAAGAAGGTGGTTCCCATCCCCAGCGATAGAGTTGCAAGGACCGCGTCCTGCACTCGGACCCCATCCAGACTCCGGGCAAGCCTGAAAAACACGACGCACCCCGCGGCAGCGAGCACCCCAACGCTGCAGGCGGACGTCAACCACGCATTGATTGTCATCACCCACCAGTGGTCGGGATCAATGCCGGCCCATCTTTCCCCGTGGTAAAGCACCCAGTACGCCGGCACCCCAAGAAAGGAGGTCCCAGGCGGCTTGTTGGGATGGAAATGCCCTGTGGCTGGCACGTACCCAATGTCGCCCGAGGCACACGCCTCCACCATGGGTGCCAGCTCGCCGCCCAACGCGGCTTCACTCGGATCCACAGGCGCAAGGTTCCAGCCCCCGTCCACCCAAGCCAGATTGTAGCGAACGCCGTCCTTCAAATATGCTGCCTTTTCAACATTCAAACGGCGGACGCCGGCGGAACCGGGCAGAGTTTGATAGACTAGGTAATTGTCGATGGCGAAACGCCCCTCTTCCACGATCGCCCGGACCTCAGCAAACCGCGCGTTCTGGTTCCAACCGCCCCCTTGGTGGAAGTAGGCAAAGCTCAGGAAAAAAAGTGCGAAAAGACAGAGCTCGATTCTTTGGATGCGGGTCATTGCCCATCCATGTTGCTCCGAAAACGAATCCCCTCAACCTGAAACATCCTGCCCAGAGGGCCACTGGCGCCATTGGGCTGGAGCGGCAAAAGCGCCCCAAAAATTCCGGTGGACAAACCCCCTCTTCGTTGGGAGGCTTCAGGCCGTTGCCGCATCCGGGGGTATAGCTCAGTTGGTAGAGCGCTTCGTTCGCAATGAAGAGGCCAGGGGTTCGAATCCCCTTACCTCCACCACGGCCTTCACGATCTCTCCTAGCCCACCGTGAAATGCCGTCACGTTGTGTGGGCGGCGAGGACGCATCATCGGGGGGCAAGACCTGCCGCCAGAAGAACAGTTTCGTGAACGGCGATGTCGTGCGCCGCGCTCCAGCCATAGGCTTTCTCTCCTCGGATCACACGCGCCAGTTCCACAAACTCTTCGTCATACCGACCCCGGGGCAGAGGGAGCTTCAAGTGCTGGACACCCTTTTTCATCCCCCCAGCAGACTCCACCAAGGACACAGAGAATTCGCCGGATTCGAGGGGCTGGATTTCCACGGCCCCCTTGGTTCCTGTCACCTTAAACCTCCGGTGCGCGCTTCCGAACGGATCGGCATGGTTACACCGGATCGTCGCAGTCGCCCTCGGGTACACCAAAAGGGCGATTTGGTTGTCCCTGACAGAGTCATTGTTGGAGGGCGTCGATCTCGCCACCACCTCCGTGGGCTTGCCTAGAATTGTGAGCACGGCGTCGATCAGATGGCACGCCAGCTCAAACATACCACCCCCTTCCAGAGCGCCAATCGCACTTCGGGTCTTTGGATCCGCCATCTTTCCCATCGCGGCATCGATCTCTAAAACCTCGCCGAGCCAGCCCGCGCGTACCGCCTTGAAAAGCCATTCAAAAGCCGGATTGGCTCGCAGCATGTACCCCATCTGGAGACACAGCCCGCGCCGCTCCGCTTCAAGACGCATGGCGCGAAATTCCGGGTGGCTCAATGCGCCAGGCTTGTCGAGATGCACGTGTTTCCCGGCGCGCAAAGCCCTCAGAGCAGCCCCGCACGCTTCTTCCACGCGCGTCTCCACCGTCACCGCTTGTAAATCTGGAATTGCCAGCAACTCCGTCTCTTCCATCAGGGGAATTCCCGCATACACCGCCCCCGACGGCCTCCCTGCCGCTGAGACCGCCGCCACCTCGTACAAGCTGGTCAAATGCCGGAGCGCTTCGAGCTTTCCACCGGCATGCGAGTGCTCCGCCCCAATCTGAGCGATCCGGATCAGCCTTGGCTGAAGCGCGAATGCAAGGGGCGAGATTCCGAGAAGGGTTCCTAGGAAAAAGCGCCGGGGAATCATGACCAACCAGTTACGCTCCTGACCCTAACCCTCCGGGGCACCCACTGGAAGCACAACTCTCCAGGCACCGCCGCGTGATGCGGCCACACTCGGACCGCCGGGAAGAGCTTCAGCGCGCTGGGGATTGCTGAGGCTTCAGCATGCCTTGACCGCTGCTGATCGGTCGGATCCTCTGCCGAACCGAAGTCGGACCTGGCGCGGGCAAACTCCCGCTCTTTCCAGACAGCGGCGTGGCAGGGCGGCCAGCGCCGTTGATGGGCTGGGGCAACAAAGCCGTGCCGGCCGGCCGATTCGCGGGGCGTTGCCCGGAGACA
The DNA here is from genome assembly GCA_903901425.1 of uncultured Spartobacteria bacterium. Lineage (GTDB taxonomy): Bacteria > Verrucomicrobiota > Verrucomicrobiia > Chthoniobacterales > Chthoniobacteraceae > CAIURC01. Next base: position 124,130 of record CAIURC010000207.1, read on the forward strand.
CCGGGAAACGGGGGAACAGCTCCGGACTTAATCCCCACTGCGGGCATCCCGGACGCTGCCCCCGGCGCCACAGTCCCCCCAGGGGCACCAGCCCCACCGCGGACATTGGCCTGATCGAACTCCAAAGTACCCACCTCGCTCCCCTTCCTCAGACTGACCCGGCTTTTGAGTCCCTCCACCCACTCCACCCCCTCCAAGGCAATCCCATCCTTGTTGGGTGTGCTCCCCTCAAGCACAAACGTCGCGTTGTCCGAACGCGAAGTAATGCTCACATAGTCGGTTTCACGACCATCCGGATACCGGAACTTGGCGATTCCCTTCACGTACAGGTTCATCGCGAAGTTCGGTTCTGGCTCAGCCGTGGCAGCCACGGGAGTTGCAAGAGCAAAAGGGGACTGTTCGAGCATCTCCCGGTAACGCTCCGCCGGGTAGGGCCGGGGCACAATCCCAGCATCCTTGGTTGCAACCGGCGCCCCGCCTTCCGCAGCCGGCCTGCCTACCACCTCGCTGGGAGGTTCCAGCGCCCGGAGTGTATCGCTGTCCAAAGTGCCCGTCTGGGCGAGCCCAGCCCGCATCTGGAAACGCCGCAACGCGCCTGCAGTCGCCTCTGTCATCTGACCGTCCAGAGGCCCCGAGTAAAACCCCTCGGCCTTGAGCTTTGCCTGCATCCGTTCCACCGCTGGGGAATCCACGCCTGACTCTGCTTTCAGCGCCACTTTTTCGTCCCCGTTCGGGGCAGAGCCGGTTTCGCCCAGCGAAGTGCGGGAAATGCCCCATGCAACCAAACAAAACCCGGCTATCAACCACAGGCTTCCGCGGCGCACCCAGAAGCTGGCCGGTCGCCTCACAAATAGAGAAGATGAGCAGTTAACGGGGTGCATACCATTTCGCCACGCGAAAAACTCCTTTCATTTGGGTCTTGTCCGCCGAATCCACCTGAAGCTGAGCCGATTCGAAGACCACAAACTTTTCCGGGTCCTGCATCTCTCGGAGAAAGGAGCACAGCGCCTTCCAACTGCCGCGCACCTCAAAGCTGACCAGAGCTGCGCTGCAATGAGGCCGGTTGTCAGGTTTATCGAACGTGGGCGCATCCAACTGAACCCCGGCCTTGGAGGCCACCTGCCTCACCGCCTCCAACAGGTCGGGCCCCGCCCGGTCGGGCTTCAACATCACCGGCTGCCTTGAGCGAGCCCACTGCGCACGGCCCTCCCACAGCGCACGCTCCTCCAAAGACGCCGCCCTCCGCGCCAGCTCCACCGTTTTCCGGGTCCGCTCCTCGCGCAGTCGGAGCGATTCCTTCACAAAAAACTCGATGAGCAGGTAGTTGCCGATGAACAAAACCACGCACGCCACAGCAATCCCGAGCTTCTTCTCCCTTGGGGTCATCATGGCTTCGCAAAAATACTGAACCGCGCCCCCCCATTCGAAAGCACCCCAGGGGGCGCCCCCTCAATCCGGTAGTTCGCAAGCCCGGGTTCGGCCTGCAGCTTCTCCATGAACTCCGCGCACTGGATGGGCGAAGGCGCTTCGCCCTCCACTCTGAACCCGCCCCCTTTCTGTTCAAAAATGGTGATCTTGACCTCCGGATTGGGCAGGCTCCGAAAAACCAGATGCAAGAGTTCGATGGTGTAGCTGGACGGATCAACCGCTGGAGCCAGCCCCCCCCAAAGCGCCTTCCGCTGGTTGATCTCCTCGATCACTGGCTGGATCTGGAGGAGTTGGGCATCCATCTTCCGCACCCCGTACTTCAGCCAAGCCAGAAAAAGAAAGGCGCCGGCCACCATGAGCAGGTAAACGGCAGCCGCCCCCTGAACACGCGCCTTCAAATCCCCCGTCTTGCGCGTTTTCTCCTGCTCCTGCCGCCATTGTCCTGGCACCAGATCGCCGGCGACCTTCTCCAGATCCCAGCGCCCTTTTTCCACCCAGTCCACCGGAAGCCCGGTCACACCGCCCACACTCCGCTCCAGCCCCCGGAGCTCCGAATCCACGCGCACCCCATCCAAAACTCCGCCGGCCCCAGCCAAATCCGCCGCAAGCAAAAACCTTCTCAGTTCCCCCTCAAAATCCCCGTCCGATTCCATGCCTCCCTGCAAGAACTCCAACCGCCCATGGTGCGCAACCGCCGCACAAACGCCGCCAGGCTCAAGCCACAGGCAAAGCTCCCGGTTCTTCTCACTTCCGCCAGCTGCCACCATTTGCGCGTACAAAACCATCCGGCCAGGGATTCTGCCCGCCAACCGGACCGGCTGAAAAAGCCGCTCCAACTGGGCGGAACCTGCCACCAGGCAAAACACCACAGAGCCCCCCTCCTCCAACCGGCGGACTTCCTCAAATGCAAATGCCGATTCCTCCACCGGGTACGGCAGACTCTTTTCGAGCTGCAATCCCACCATCCCAGCCAGTTCGCCCGACTCCACCGCGGGCAGTTCCATCCGTTCCGTGACCACCATGGTCTCGGGCAGAGCCACCGTCCACTCGGTTCCCGCCGGCACCTTTTCCAGCAGCACTGCGAGATCCGGATCCGAACCGGCACTCTCCCATCCCGCCCCCTCCTGACGCCAGAGACACCAGCCCCCCGAGGAAGGGGTCAGCAAAACCCCGTTGACACCTTTTCTTTTCATTCTTTCCAATACAGAATCGCCGGATTCCCTCCTCCTTTTCGGGCAACCACCTCGACTTGTCGAACGACTTTTCCCGAGGCCCCCTGGGATGCAATGCGCACCACGTTGTCCTTGGCTGTCACCAAGGGCTCCAACTGTTTCCACTGCGGATCGGCCAACCCCAGAAGCTGCTGGACTCCGCGCAGATTGTTCAACGGCGGATCGTCCTGAGTCCCCACCTCGCCATCCCGCCCGTTCCGGTACTGCACAAATCGCTCCCACTGCCCCTGCCCCACTCCGGGCAGAAGTTGCAATACCTCCAAGGGCGCTGCCGACAGGTCAATCCGTCCCCCGCTGTAAAGTGTCAACCGATCCTTCCAGCCTGGAACCCCCAAAAGCACGGCACTTCCCCGCACCCGCCCCACCTCCTCCAGACTCAGGAACGGGCGGTTCGCCGGCCGGTAATCCCCGTCCCCCTCAGCGCCGTTGATCCGTTTCAAGTCGTCTCCGTCCACATAATCCAAAAGGCAATCCACCAGCGCCTCCCTTTCCTCAAACCCGATCCCAAGCCCCTCCATCCACCGTTTGAGAATCAAGATCCGCCTCGGATTTTCGCCCTCCAAAAGCCAGTTCAGGTTTAGCCGCCCGCCTTCGCCCTCCATCCGGACCCGGTACCCGGTTTGCGCGCTGAATCCCCGCTCCAACTGCGGCGACTCCCGGCCCACCATCGGATGGAGCGCCATCGTCACTCCGGAATGCGCCATCGCCAGCGCCTCCACCTCCAAACCGGAACGGCCCGACAGCAGGATCCCCTGTTGCACCAGCTTTACCCAGCCAAAAACCGCCGCACTGAGCACCAAAATCGCCCAGAGCACCAGCATCAGAGCAGCCCCGCCCGAATCCCTCGCAACACCCCGCCTCATCGCCCCCCCCCATCCTGTCCGCCCCCGTCCCGCCCCTGGGCGCCTCCCCCGGCCGCCCGCGCGCCGCTGACCCGTGCCGCGGGCACACTGAGCACCACCTCCTCCACCGGATCCCCGTCCCGCATCTGAAGACTCAGATAGACCAGGGTCGGCACCGATCCCGTGTCCGTCCACCGCTCCGGCTTGGTGTTCCGTGGCCCGTCAAAATAGCGGATCTGAAGCGACGAAACCGGCCGCAACAGCGGCACCCAACTCTCGCGCCCCACCGAGTTGTCCCCAAGAATCTTCCGTCGGAAACCAATTTCCTGCTCGGTGCTCGAAGCCCCCACCAGCTTCAGTTCCAGCGACACCCGGCAAACCCCGGGAGCCGCCCCCGTCAGCACCCCAGGCCCGGAAACCGCATCCCACTCCATGCTGTCCGCCGACCGCCCTCCAAACACGTGGGGCTGACCCGCAAACCAGCGCGGTCCCTGTGCCGGCAACTGCGCCAATTGCGCCTCCACCAGACTGAAAAAGCCCCGGACCCGGGCACGCTCCGCATCCTGTTCGGAGGAAACCCGCAGCGAAACCAGAATCCGCGATACAAATCCGTGCACGCCAAAAGCCACCAGAGCCAGAATGATCACGGCCACCAGCACCTCCACCAACGTGAACCCGGAATGTTCAGGACTTCGGCGCATGATAGAATGTGAGCTCGCGGCTGAGGCGTTCCCCGCCGCTCTCCCAGCTCACCTCCAACTTCACCCGGTACAGGCCGGTGATATCCTGGTCTTTTTCGTTCTTCTCCTTCAAGGGCTCCCGGGTCACCCGCAGTTCCATCCCCTCATACACGCCCTTCAAGGGCTCGCGGACAGGGCTTCCCAGCTTCATGGCCCCGGACTCCACCTGGGCCAGCGCATTCGACAGCACCCGGCTCGCACGCTCCTCCTGCCGCCGGAACCCATCAGCGCGCAGCGTGTCCCGGACACACCGGCCCAAGGCCAGCATGCCAAGGGCAAAAATGACCACCGCCAGCATCACCTCCATCAGCAGAAAACCTCCGATCAGCCGTCCAGGGAGCCGCAGCCCCCGCCGGGTTTGTCGTTGCGGCGGTTTCACCGCAATTCCTCCCCCACCAGCCTGCCGCGGCAGGTCAACCCGTCGTAAACCGCTTTCCAGCGACCCGAAGCCCCCTCGTAGCTCACCACCACCGGTTCGCAGGTGCCCCCCACCCAGAACGGCCACTCCATCGGAGGCTTATCCAGCATCGCGTGCGGCCGCTCCAGACCGTAAACCTCCCTGCGCCCGATTCCAACCCGGCCCAGTTCTCCCGGAATCTGACCGGCTGAGACGCCCAAGCCGAGCGTGTCCCCACCGCCTTCCGCAACCAGAACGATCGCATCCCTCCACCAGACCAGACGACAGTCCCTCCGTTCCTCGACGGTCACCCGCTGCGCCCTCCGCACCAATTCGTCGAACTGCTCGTAAACGGCATTCCGATTCTGGTCGGCAAACACGCTCCGCAGACTCGGCACGGCCAGCCCCAGAATCAGCACCCCGATGGCCACGGCCAGACAGAGCTCAAAAAGGGTGAATGCCGCCGAGGAGAAGCCAATCCGCCCATTCAGTCCATTCAGTCCATTCAGTCCATTCAGTCCATTCGACCGGAATGGCCGGAATGGCCGGAATGCCCCCCCCACCCTTTCAAGAGTATTCCCGGCGTTTCTGGCCCCCGGGGCCGTCCAGATCCTTTGGGTTGCAACCTTCAGCACACGCACACCCTCGTGCATGAATCCGGAATTTTCCATGGGAAGTTTGTGCTTCCCCCTGCGAAACCCGATCCTGGGCGCCGAAAAGCGGTTGCCTTGGGCGGAACTCCTCCCCCATCCTGACGAGGAATGCCCAAAGATGACTCCATCCCAGCGCAGGGGATCGTGAGGGAGGTCCTGCCGGGAACGCTTTTCCGAGTGGAACTGCCCAACGGTGCCCTCGTGCTTGCCCATATCTCGGGCAAGATGCGCAAACATTTCATCCGGATTGTTCCCGGAGACACCGTGGACCTGGAGCTTTCCCCGTACGACCTGAGCCGGGCGCGCATCACCTTCCGGCCCCAGTGACACACATCCGTTCCAGCCTCCGCTCCCGATTCCCTTTTGGTAGCCCAGCCCAACTCAAGCCATGAATTCCTCCTCCAACACTCCCAGCACTCCCAGCACTCCCAGCACTCCCAGCACTCCCAGCACTCCAGCCCAGTCACCATCGGACCAGCCAAACCAGCCAAACCGGGCCGAAGAGGCCTTGGAAGCCTCACGGGTCAGGATTCGGGAGGCGGGGGAGGTGCTCCGCCAGGACCTCAGAGCATGCGGGGATCAGGTGCGCCTTGCTGCCGGCGACCTGTGCTCTGCCGCGGAGTCCACCGCCGGCCAGATCCGGCAGCAGGCTGAAACCGCATTCTCGGAGGCCAGAAAACACGCCGGCACCCTGTGCGGACAGGGCGAGGAGTATGTCCGTCAAAACCCGCTCCCGTCGGTCCTTGGAGCGCTGGCTGCCGGCTTCCTGGTCGGCGTTTTGATCCGGCGGTAAAACCGCCCCCTTTCCATGGCTGAATCCACACCGGGCCTCACCCAGAACCTGACCGCGTTTGGTGCCGCGCTGGCCCGGCATCTGGGCACGCGTCTGGAGCTTTTCAGCCTGGAATCCCGGGAGGCCGGTGCCCAGTGGGCGGCTCTGGCCCTGCTCCTGGGGGCCACCGCGCTCTGCATTGCCATCGGCTACCTGTTCCTCTGTCTGGCTGCGGTTTTCCTCGTGGGCACCGCCCTCGGTGGCGGGACCGCCTGGGCCTGGGTTTGCGGGGGAACCGGCCTGCTCCATGGCGCAGGCGCCGCGTTTCTGGGTCGGAAAATTCGGGCCCTCTCCGCCCGGCCCATTTTCGAAGCCACCATGGCCGAATTCCGCAAAGATTCCGTATGGCTCAGCCAGACCCCAGAAAAAAGGAACTGATCCGGGCCCTTGAACAGGACCGCAGGGAATTGCAGCGGCATGCCCGAGGCATCCGGTCCGGCGCCGATTTTCCCACGCGGGTGCGTCGGAATTTTTCGGCCCACCCGGCCGGATGGCTGGGGGCATCCGCCTTGGCTGGAATTGTGCTGGGCCTTCTAAAGCCCCGGAAGCGAGCAAAACCCGCCTCCGAAACCAGCCCACGGACGCCCGGATTCGCCCCGCTGGGATTTCTGCTCCGCTCGGCCTTGGAGATGGGAAAACCGTTCCTGCTCCAGTGGGCAACCGAGAAGATCCAAGGGTTTGCCAACCGGGAATTTCAGGGGCACCACCAGCACCAACCAGGGCAAAGCGGGCCAACTTCAGCGCCTTCCTCGCGAAGTCCTTCTTGAATTGGCTTCACTTCTGCGGTGGTCTTTCAACCCATGGTTGAGATCACCCTCCCCCCAGCCGGCGAAGCGCAATCTTTCGCGCACGTCGACGATTACCTCCAAGTCGGAATGAACGGCGATGCCTCCGACATGCACCTGGGCGTCAACGCACCGCCCATCTGGCGCCGGTTCGGAACGCTCCACCCCATCTGGCCCGATGCCATCCCGCTGACCCCTCAGCAGACCGAGACTCTGGCCGCCAGTTTTCTCACTGAATCTCAGCTGCACACCCTTCACGAGCGGGGCGACATTGATTTTGCGTACGCAAACTCCTTTGGCAGGTTCCGGGCCAGCGTGGTACGTCACCGGCTCGGGTTTGATCTGGTGTTCCGCATCATCCAAAACCGTGTTCGGACCATGGACGAACTCGGGCTTCCGCCAGCCCTCAAAACCCTGACCCAGTACCACAACGGTCTGGTGCTGGTGACCGGGGCCGTCGGCTCGGGGAAGTCCACCACACTGGCTGCATTGGTCGAGGAGATCAATTCCACCCGGCACGACCACATCATCACCCTCGAGGACCCGATCGAGTATGTCATCCAATCCAAGGGCTGTCATGTCACCCAGCGCGAGGTCCACACCCACACCCGCTCTTTCGGGGCGGCCCTGCGCGGCGCGCTCCGCGAGGATCCCGACGTGATCATGGTCGGGGAGATGCGCGATCTGGAAACCATCCAGCTCGCCATCACTGCCTCTGAAACGGGCCACTTGGTTCTGGGCACCCTCCACACGGGCAACGCCTCCCGGACTTTGGACCGCGTGCTGGATGTTTTCCCGGTGGACCAGCGCGAACAGATCCGGATCATGGTCAGCGAAAGCCTCCGGGGGATCGTCTCCCAGCAGTTGGTGCCTAAAAAAGACGGCACCGGACGGGTTCTCGCTCTGGAGATTCTGACCAACACCCCGGCTGTCGGCAACGTGATCCGCGAGTCGAAGACATTCATGCTGCCGGGCATCATCCAGACCGGGCGTAAAAACGGGATGCGACTCATGGACGACTCGCTGACCGAGCTGTACCAGCAGGGCGTCATCTCGCAGGAGGAACTCCTTGCCCGCGCGGAACAGAAGGCCGTTGTCAAGGCCGCCATCAAGTAACCCCCCACCCCCACCCTCCCGTGCCATACATCGACCAATTCTTCGAAGTCCTCGTCACCGCCGGCGCCTCCGACCTCCATCTGGGCGAGGGCGAACCCCCGAAAATCCGGCGTCACGGCGAAATCATCCCCATCCGCAACGAGGCCCTGACCCGTGAGGAAATGGCCTTCATGCTCAGCGAAATCGCCGGCGAAACCCGCTGGACCAAGTACGAGGAAACCGGAGACCTCGACTTCGCCTACGAGATGGACGAAAATTCCAGGTTCCGGTGCAACTACCTCAAACAGACCCACGGCTACGGGGCGGTGTTCCGTCTGATCCCCACCAAGATCATGACCCTCGACCAGTTGGGCATTCCGGCCATCGTCAAGGAGTTTGGCCATCTCCGCGGCGGCTTGGTGCTGGTCACCGGCCCGACCGGCTCGGGCAAATCCACCACGCTCGCCGCCCTCATCGACTACATCAACACGAACTTCCACAGGCACATTGTCACGATTGAGGAACCCATCGAGTTCGTACACTCCAACAAACGTTCCATCATCACCCAGCGCGAAGTACCCGAGCACGCCTCCAGCTTCCCCACAGGCCTCAAGGCCGCCCTGCGCGAGGATGCCGACATTGTCCTTGTGGGCGAAATGCGCGACTTGGAAACCATCCAGCTTGCGCTCACGGCTTCAGAAACCGGACTTTTGGTATTCGGCACCCTCCACACCAACAACGCCCGCAAAACCGTCGACCGGATGATCGACGTCTTCCCGAGTGACCAGCAGGCCCAGGTCCGCACCATGCTCGCCAACTCGCTTCGCGGCGTCGTGGCCCAGCTCCTCCTCAAAAAGGCCGATGGAACGGGCCGGCTCGCCGTCAACGAAATCCTCGTGGTCAACTCCGCCGCCAGCGCCATCATCCGGGAAGGTGCGACCCAGAAACTTCAGGACGTTCTGGTCAGCGGCAAGTCCCAGGGAATGCAGTTCATGGACGACACGATCTGGAGTTTCCTCCAGCAGGGAACTGTCTCCCCGCACGAAGCCTACATGAAGGCCATCGATAAAAACCGGTTCCGCGCCTTCCTCCCGCCAGAGGATCAGGGACTCTGAATCCTGTCAGAAAACGAGGCGGATTCCGGCACCCGCCGCCGCCCCCCCATCCGCAAGAGCCCCTGGGTCTCGCTTCTCGACTTTTCAACGCAGCCGTCTATCCTCGACCGTCGTGGACGCTCCTTTCGATATCGCCAGCCAGCCTCCCCAGACGCAGCCACAGCCACTTTCCACCCGTTTTCTTTCCACCCTGTCCACCCGTTTCATGTCCATTCATGGCCCCCGTTCAGCCAGTTAGAGTCCGGCCGGGCGCTGCCCCCCCCGCCAGACTCACCCGCCTCAAAAAAGCCGGAGGTTGCCTCGCCCTCGTGCTCTCGGCAGTCCTCTTCACGGGCTGCTCCGAAAAAATCGAACGTACCGTCCAGCGGGATGTGGCTGAACTGGACAAGGGCGCCCCGGGCAGGTCGGTCACCTTTGAACTCAACGACGGATCCCAGTTCCGCTTCCAGTTCTGTCCCCCAGGCAGCTTCGTCATGGGCAGCTCGGACTCCGAACCGGGCCGCCATCTGAACGAGGAGGCCGTCCCCGTGCAGATCACCCAGGGATTCTGGATGGGCAGAACGGAGGTCACCCAAGCCCAGTGGAATGCGGTCATGAAGGCCAACTTCGCCCGGTTCAAGGGAGCCAACTTGCCGGTCGAAATGGTCAAATGGGAGGACACCATCTGGTTTGTGGACAGCCTCAACCACCGGATTCCACTGCCTGCTCCTTGGAAGTTCGCACTGCCCAGTGAGGCCCAGTGGGAATACGCGTGCCGCGCCGGTTCACAAACCCCCTTCTCCTCAGGCTCCAAACTCCAGCCTGATCAAGCCAACTTTGATTCCCGGCTGGAAAGAACCCGCCCGGCCGGCAGCTATCCCCCGAACGCATGGGGGCTCCTCGATATGCACGGGAATGTCTCGGAATGGTGTTCCGGATGGTACTCGCCGAAACTCACGGGCGGTTCGGACCCCGCCGGGCCAAGCACGGGAAACCTTCGGGTTGCCCGGGGCGGTTCCTGGGGTCTGGAAGCTGCATTCTGCCGCTCCGCCGCACGGTTTAGCAGGTCCTCCCACATCCGGGGTTCCGATCTTGGGTTCAGGATCGCAATTGTGCAGAGCCCCGGCTCGAAACCCGGAACGGCTCCGGGGAAATAACGCGCCTCTGCGCCCCGCCCCGCGAATCGGCCTCTGTGGGCGGTTTTGACGACCCGCATCGCCGGGCACCGGCCACACGTCCGGCTCGCCCCCCTTGCCCGATTCACTCTTTGGGGCGCGGGGAAAAAGGGATACCCACGCCCCGGGGAGCCAACCGGGGAGCCAACTAGGGTTCAAACCGTTCAAACCGTTCAAACCATTGGAACAGGTGGAACCGTTGAATCCAACCGGCGGCATCCTTCCGGAGATATCCCGCCACACACTCTGTCACTTGAAAAACCAGAAAACCATGCACACTTCCAACCCTGTTTCCACACCCCCGCTGGTCCTCTGGTTTGAGGAACTCCGTCTCGGGGACCTCCCGCGGGTGGGCGGCAAGAATGCCGCCCTGGGCGAACTCCTTCATGCCGCCGGAGACGGTCAGTTTGCGGTGCCGCCGGGGTTCGCCCTCACCACGCATGCCTTCGAGCTGTTTGTGAGCGAAAACCGGCTCCAACCCCGGATCGACTCCCTGCTGGCCCCGCTCTCCCCGCTCTCCCCCCGTTCCGGCTGCCCGCCGGGCGAGTGGCTGGGCCTTCTGGAACGGGCCGGGGCGGCTCTGCGCCAGACGCTGCTGGAGGCTCCGCTTCCAGAGGCCATCCAGCGGGCAGTGGCTGGCGCCCTGCGGATTCTGGAAGCCCGCCGGGGGGCGGATCCAGCCCCAGGAAATGGGGCACCGCCTCCCTGCGACGTGGCCGTGCGCTCCTCGGCCACGGCGGAAGACCTGCCCGAGGCCAGCTTCGCCGGTGCGCAGGCCAGCTTCCTCCATGTCCAAGGGACGGACTCCGTGCTGGACTGTGTCCGAAAGTGTTACGCGTCCCTCTACAACGACCGTGCCATCAGTTACCGGGCCGACCGCGGATTCCCCCTGGGGGGCTCGCCGCTCAGCGTGGGGATTCAGAAGATGGTGCGGGCCGGCTCGGGCGCCAGTGGGGTGGCATTCACGCTCGACCCGGAATCCGGATTCCGCGGGGTGGTCGCCCTGAGCGCCACGCTCGGCCTCGGAGAGGCGCTGGTGCAGGGGGCCGTCACGCCGGACGAGTACCTGATTTCCAAGAGGGCGCTGGCCGGCGGCAGGCAGGCGCTGCTGCGCCGTGCGGTGGCCCGCAAACAGACCCGCATGGTTGGCCCTGCCTGCGGTGCCGGGGGCGTCGCAGCGGGCGTCGCAGCGGACGCTGGTGCGCTGCGCTCCGAACCCGTGCCGGAGCCGGAACAATCCGCGCCCGCACTGGGCGACGAGGAGGTGCTGCGACTGGCCCGCTGGGCCTGCCGGGTGGAGGACCATTTTTCGGAGAAACTCGGGCGCCCGACGCCGATGGATCTGGAATGGGCCAAGGACGGCCCGACCGGCGAACTTTTCCTGCTCCAGGCCAGGCCCGAGACGGTTCATTCGCAGAAACCCCCGGGCGTCCTCGAGAGGCACCGGCTTGCCCCCGGGGAGACGGGTCCGGTCCGCGTCACTGGATGCGCGGTGGGCACGGGGATCGCCTCGGGCAGGGTGCGGGTGATCCGGGAGGTTTCCCAGATGGACACCCTGCAGCCGGGGGAGGTGCTGGTGACGGAGCGGACGGACCCCGACTGGCAGCCAGCGATGCGGCGGGCGGCGGCGGTGATCACGGACCGGGGCGGGAGGACCTGCCACGCTGCGATTGTGGGACGGGAACTCGGGATTCCGGCAGTGGTGGGCACCGGAAACGGGACTCTCCTGCTGGAAACAGGCCAGCCGGTGACGGTGAGCTGTGCGGAGGGGGACCAGGGCAGGGTGTACGGGAAACTCCTGCGCTGGGAGGTGGACCGCGTGGACTTGCGCGCCCTGCCCCGGCCGAGGACGGAGCTTTTCCTGAACCTGGCCCAGCCCGGACAGGCGATGGGCCTCTCGTTTCTGCCGTGCGCGGGAGTGGGCCTGGCCCGGATGGAGTTCCTGATCGGAGAGGTGATCGGGATCCATCCCCTCGCACTGACCCGGTTTGAGGAAATCCGGGACCGGGAAACCCGGGAGCGGATTGAAGCGCTTACTGCCGGGCACCCGGACAAGCCCGGCTACTTTGTCGAGGAACTGGCCCGGGGCATCGGGTTGATCGCCGCCGCGTTTCACCCGCGGCCTGTGATCCTGCGGCTAAGCGACTTCAAAACCAACGAGTACGCGCATCTTCTGGGGGGAAGGCAGTTTGAGCCCGAGGAGGAAAACCCGATGTTGGGGTTTCGCGGAGCCTGCCGGTACCCGCATCCCCGCTACCGCGAGGGGTTCGCTCTGGAATGCCGCGCCGTGCGGAGGGTTCGGGAGGAAATGGGGTTTGGCAACCTGCACCTGATGGTGCCGTTCTGCCGGACACCGGCAGAGGCAGCGGCCGTGGTTGCAGAGCTCGAGGGACACGGCCTCCGGCGGGGCAGCCTGCGGCTGTACATGATGTGCGAAGTCCCTTCGAATGTGATTCTGGCCGATGCGTTTGCCCCGCACTTTGACGGGTTCAGCATAGGTTCCAACGATCTGACCCAGCTGGTGCTCGGGGTAGACCGGGACAACGAAATCCTGGCGCCCGCGTTTGATGAACGGGATCCCGCGGTCAAGGCGTTCATAGCCCAGGCCGTTGCGGCCTGCAGACGCAACCGGCTCCACTCGGGCATCTGCGGTCAGGCCCCCAGCGATTTCCCCGAGTTCGCAGCATTTCTGGTCCGCGAGGGAATCGACAGCCTCTCCCTGAATGCCGACTCGTTCCTGAACACGCTCCGTTCGGTGCTCCAGGCGGAAAGCGCGCTCCAGGCGGAGTCTGGCCCGCGCCCGTCCCAACCGGGGGCAACTCCCGGGGTCAATTCTGGAGTCAATTCTGGGGCAGATCCCGCACAGCTCGCACATCCCGGGCCGGAACCCCGGTCCTGTCCGCCCCTTGCTCTGGAGCAGCTCCTGGGATAAACGCTGAAGTCCATGACGCGCGTCCTTGTTTACAGTTCAAAACCGCACGACCGCGAGTTTCTGCCCGCAGCCCCGGCCGCCAGCGCGTTGGATTGGCAGTTTGAACCCGGCCGCCTGACGCCGGACACCGCGCGGCGCGCTGCGGGGTTTGATGCGGCCTGCATTTTTGTGAACGACTGCGCCGATGCCCGGACCCTTCAGGTGCTGGCGGAATGCGGGGTCCGTCTTCTGGCTCTGCGCTGCGCGGGGTACGACCAGGTGGACCTTGCCGCCGCGCGCCAACTGGGGGTCGCGGTGGTCCGCGTCCCGGCTTACTCGCCCCATGCGGTGGCTGAACACACCGTGGCGCTCCTGATGGCGCTGGTCCGGAGAATCCCGCAGGCGCACCGCCGGGTCCGGGATTTTGATTTCAGCCACCGCAATCTCACGGGATTTGATCTGCACGGCAAAATGGCGGGGATTGTTGGAACGGGAAAGATCGGGAGGATTGTGGCCCAGATCCTGAAAGGGTTCGGCATGTGCGTTCGCGCCACGGATCCATTTCCGTCCGAGGCCTGGGCGCGCGCCCATGGAATTGAGTACACGGATTTTGACACTCTGGTGGCCACGAGCAAGGTGCTGAGCCTGCACCTGCCTCTGACCGCGGAAACGCGGAACTGCATCAATGCGGCGGTGCTGGCGCGGATGCCGAGGGGATCGGTTCTGGTGAACACGGGGCGGGGCGGCCTAGTGGAAACCCAAGCCCTGATCCACGCGCTCAAATTGGGGCATTTGGAGGGGGCAGCTCTGGATGTTTATGCGGGCGAAGCCGGATTGTTTTTTGAAGACCATTCGGGAAAACCGCTCCCCGACGACCAACTCTCCCTGCTCCTCAACCTGCCCAACCTTCTGCTCACGGCGCATCAGGGGTTCCTGACCACCGATGCTCTGACCGAGATTGCGCGGGTGACTGGGGAAAACTTGGACCGTTTCCGGGCCGGAAACTCGTTTTTGGACGGCACGCTCCTCTAAGCTCCCCCCAAAGGTGCGGGAAGCCGGAACCCGTTTTTTCCGCTCATATCGGCGCTGGTTTTGAGCATCCTTCCTCCTGCAGGCCTCCCGAAAGGAGGAAGGCGCTCCGACGATATCCCTCCACGTATGAAGTCTGCACCCCAGCTCCTCCCGGTCCTCGCTTTCCTGCTGTCACATGCCACGGCTGACGCCGAGCGCACCGTGCTGTTCAACCGCGATGTCCGGCCCATCCTCTCGGACAACTGCTTCTACTGCCACGGCCCGGATGCCAGCCATCGCAAGGGAAAACTGAGGCTCGATATCCGGGAGGAAGCTCTGCGCAAGGAGGCGTTTGTTCCCGGAGCACCCGAAAAAAGCGCGTTGATCGAGCGGATCCACACCTCCGACAAGGACGACGTGATGCCTCCGCCGGACTCCCACAAGTCCCTGACGCCCAATCAGAAGGAAACCCTGCGCCTCTGGATTTCGCAGGGAGCGCAGTACCAACTCCATTGGTCTTACGAGGCGCCCGCAAAGGCATCCATCCCGCAAGGAACCCATCCCGTGGATGCGCTCGTGCAGCAGCGACTCCGCGAGGTCGGCCTGAAACAAGCCCCGGAGGCGGACCGGCGTACGCTGATCCGGCGCCTTTTCCTGGACCTCATTGGACTGCCGCCTTCGGCCGCAGAAACCGCGGCTTTTGTGTCGGACTCCAGGCCTGAGGCCTATTCGGAACTCGTGGACCGGTTGCTTTCGAACCCCCACTACGGGGAGCGGATGGCACAGGGCTGGCTCGATGTGGTGCGGTTTGCAGACACCATCGGGTACCACTCGGACAATCCCCGGAACATCTACCCTTACCGGGACTGGGTCATCCAGAGTTTCAACTCCAACAAACGTTTTGACCGGTTTACTCTAGAGCAGGTGGCGGGGGATTTGATGCCGGATGCCTCGGATGAAACGCGCGTGGGCTCGGCTTTCAACCGACTCATCCTGTCCACGGAAGAAGGCGGCGCACAGGCCAAGGATTATGAACAACGGATGCTTACTGACCGGGTGCGCGCCATTGGCGCGGCATGGCTCGGCCAGACCACCGGTTGCGCTCAGTGCCACGACCACAAATTCGATCCATTCACCACCCGCGACTTCTACTCCCTCGGCGCATTTTTTGCCGACATCAAGGAACCCATCATCGGCCGCCGCGAGGACGGGATGCTCGTCTTGGATCCGGCGCAAAAAACACGGTTTGAGGAACTGACAACCAAACGGGACCGCCTTCAGGCCGAGTTCCGGAGCCCCAGACCCGACCTTGAACCGGAAATGAAAGCCTGGGAGACCGAGGCCCTTGTTGCGGCGAGCTTCAAGGATCTCTGGACTCCGGCACCGCTCTCAACGCCGGCCGCTTCAAAGGGAAATTTGAACCTGAGGCTGGACGCCCAGATTCTCCGCGCCTCCGTGGACGCCCGGCGCACCGCGCGCAACCAGAGCGACGGCACCGAGACTGTTTCAGTGACGTTCACCCTGCCAGAAACCCCGGTCACGGCTTTCCGAATTGAAGCGCTCCGCGAGAAGTCCCCGGCGATCGGCCTCGGCTCAAACGGGAACTTTGTGGTTTCAGAGCTTTCCATTTCCAAGGGGAAGGCACCTGCCCTCTCGTTGTCCAGAACCACCGCCACGTTTGAACAACCGGGCTTTCCCGCGACAGCGGCAACCGATGGGATTGCGGACCAGAAAAACAACGGCTGGGGCGTGCTGGGAGGGACTGGAGCCGACCAAGCTCTGGTGCTGCAACCCACACAACCCCTCCATGAACCGGGTGCAAAATACACCCTGAAACTCCACTTCCTCTTCGGCGAAAACCATGGCATCGCCAACTTGCGGATCAGCACCACGGGCGAACAGTCGCCCCCTGCCGCGCCGAAGACCTCCTCGCCATCGCCAGAAATCACCACCCTGCTCAAGGTCCCCGCAGAAAAGCGGACGGCCCAGCAAAAGCAGAAGCTGGAAGCCGCGTTCCGCGATGTTGCACAGTCCCTCACCGACCTCCGAAGCCGGTTGGGCTCCGCCGAAAAAGATCTTGCGGACTTTTCCGCGGCAGCACCGAAATGCCTCGTCAGTATCAGCGCACCGGCTCCACGCACCGTTCGAATCCTGCCCCGCGGAAACTGGATGGATGATTCCGGGGAGGCGGTCCGGGCTGCTCTTCCGAGCTATCTTCCCAAAACGGGCTTTGAGAACCGGGACCTGACCCGATTGGATCTGGCCAGATGGCTGGTGGACCGGCAGAACCCGCTCACAGCCCGGACAGTGACAAACCGTCTGTGGAGACAGCTTTTCGGCACCGGGTTGAGCAAGGTGCTGGACGATCTCGGTGCCCAAGGCGAACTGCCCTTGAACCAGCCTCTGCTGGACTGGTTGGCCTGCGAGTTCATGGACTCGGGCTGGGATTACAAACACATGGTCCGGACCATCGTGACCAGTTCCACCTACCGACAGTCTTCTGTCCCCTCAGCCGAACAGACGTCTGCCGACCCCTACAACCGGGAACTGGCTCGTCAGAGCGCATTCCGGCTGGATGCCGAACTGGTACGGGACTCGGCCCTGGCCATCTCCGGGCTTCTGTCTCCGACCATCGGAGGGCAGAGCGCCAAGCCCTATCAACCGGAAGGCTACTGGGAAAATCTGAATTTCCCGAGGCGGGAGTATCCGGCGGACTCCGGTGAAAACCAGTACCGGCGCGGCCTGTACACCTGGTGGCAGCGGTCTTTCCTGCATCCGAGCCTGCTGGCCTTTGACGCGCCCAGCCGCGAGGAATGCTGCGCGGAACGCAACAGGTCCAACATCCCACAACAGGCGCTCGTCCTGTTGAACGATCCCAGTTACGTGGAAGCCGCCAGAGCTTTTGCAACCCAGGTCCTTGAAAAGGCTCCGGAACCCGAGCGGCTGCGCTGGGCATGGCAGCGGGCACTCCAACGCGAGCCCAGCCAGGAGGAGATCAAAACCATCACCCCGGTCTTGGAACGCCACCGGGCCATGTACAGGGAAAACCCGGCGGCTGCAGCGGAGTTCCTGAGCGTGGGCCAGGCGCCCATCCCAAAAAATGTCGATCCTGGCGAACTGGCCGCGTGGACCCATGTGGCCCGGATTCTTCTCAACCTCCACGAAACCATCACCCGCTCCTGATTCCGCAACTTCTCCTGTCATGAACACGGACCCTCACTTCTTCTCAAGACGCGCCTTTCTTGGACGATCCGCCCAGGGGCTTGGTGCTGTCGCACTCGGCTCGCTGCTTGGCAGGGAAGCCGCTGGAAAGCCATTGCCCTTCCCGGGTGTGCTCTCAAACCTGCATTTCCCGCAGAAGGCCAAACGCGTGATCTGGCTGACCATGGCCGGCGGACCATCCCATCTGGAGACCTTCGATCCGAAACCGAAGCTGGCCGAAATGCATGGTCAACCCATGCCCGAAAGCTTCACCAAAGGCCAGCAACTCGCCCAGCTTCAAGGGCAGAAACTCACGTGTTTCGGCCCCCAGCATCCCTTCGCAAAATTCGGGAAAAACCAGACCGAAATCTGCGCGCTTTTCCCGAAGCTGGGGTCTGTGCTGGATGAAATCTGCCTGATTCGGTCCATGACCACCGATGCCATCAACCATGACCCGGCCCACATGTTCATGAACACCGGCTCGCAGATTGCCGGCAGACCCAGCATGGGCGCTTGGGTTACCTACGGGCTCGGGTCGGAGTCCTCCAACCTGCCGGGCTTTGTTGTCCTGACCTCGCTCGGCAAAGGAGGCCAGAATCAACCCATCGCAGCACGCCAGTGGAGCAGCGGCTTCCTCCCCAGCCGTTATCAGGGCGTCCAACTCCGGTCCAAGGGCGACCCGGTTCTCTACCTTTCCACGCCCAAAGGCGTGTCCAACTCCCAGCAGGAGGCCGACGTCCAAACCATCGCCGCACTCAACAGGCATCACGACGCTCTGGCTCATGACCCCGAAATCGCCACTCGCATCGCCCAGTACGAAATGGCCTTCCAGATGCAGGCCAGCGTGCCCGAACTGATGGATCTTTCCAAGGAGGGGGCCGCCTCCCTCGAACTCTACGGCTGCCAACCCGGCGACGGCTCCTTTGCCTCCAACTGCCTCCTCGCCAGGCGCCTCGCAGAGCGCGGAGTCCGGTTTATCCAACTCTACCACAAAGACTGGGACCATCACGGCGGAGTGAAGGAAGGCATCGAACTCAAGGCCCAGGAGATCGACCAAGCCTGCATGGCTCTCCTCACCGACCTGAAGCAACGCGGCATGCTCGAGGATACCCTCGTGGTCTGGGCCGGGGAGTTTGGTCGCACCCCCATGTCCCAAGGGGGGTCGGGACGAGATCATCACAACAAAGCCATGTCCGTCTGGCTCGCCGGCGGCGGTATCCGCGGAGGCTTGGTCTACGGATCCACGGACGAACTCGGCTATGCCGCCGTTGAAAACGTGTGCACGGTCCACGATCTCCATGCCACAATGCTCCACCAGCTCGGTATCCGGCACGATGCCTTTTCCGTGAAGTTCCAAGGCTTGGACGCCAAGCTCACCGGAGTGGAGGGCGCCAACGTGCTGAAAAAGATTCTGACATAAAATACAGAAAACTTTTTATTCCTCGTCCGTGTGCTAGGATGTGTACCCGATGTCCGACTCATCCACCCGCCCCGCCTTTGCCCACGGAACCTCCAAGTGGCTGGTTCTCCTGTTCTGGCTCGCCTGCGCTCTTCCGAGCGCCTTCGCGCTGCCGCCCGGGCCCGTTTTCAGCCAGAAACACGGGTTTAGGTCTTCCCCGTTTAACCTGACGCTTTCTGCGCCGGAACGGGGTGGCTCGATTCGATTCACCCTCGATGGTTCGGAACCCTCCGCCACCACGGGCACGCCGTACCGGTCTGCCATTCCCATCCGGAACACCTCTGTGGTCCGGGCCATCTGGATCAACGCGCAGGGGGAATCCTCCCTGATTGAGACCCGGTCCTACCTGTTTCCGAGCGACATCCTCAACCAGTCGCCCACAGGGAGTCCACCCACCGGATGGCCTCAGTCGTGGGGCTCCAACACCGTGGACTATGGGATGGATCCGCGCATCACAAAGTCAGCGGCATTCAAAAACCTCATCGGCCCCGCGCTCACCTCCATTCCCACGCTCTCCATCGCTCTACCCCTAGGATCCCTGTTTGATCCGGCGACGGGGATCTACGCAAATTCGGGCTCCAGAGGCACAGAGTGGGAAAGGCATGCCTCCCTGGAATTGATCACACCGGCCGGCGGGGACGGATTCTGCGCCCGGGGCGGCCTGAAAATCCGGGGCGGATACAGCCGGGATTCGTCGAACCCGAAACACTCCTTCCGCTTTTATTTCAGGAAAGAATATGGCCAGGAACGGCTCAACTACCCGCTTTTTGGTCCCACGGGCGCCGACTCCTTTGACAAATTCGATCTCCGCTGTGATCAGGTCAATTCCTGGCACTGGATGGGAAATGCGCGGAATGATTTCATCCGGGACCAATGGGCCCGGAACACCATGCTGGCCATGGGCCAACCCGCTGACCGCGGACATTTCTACCACCTCTTTCTGAATGGGGTTTACTGGGGGATGTACAACACCCAGGAAAAACACGATGCCGCCTACGCCTCGAGTTACTTCGGGGGCGATGAAGAGGATTATGATGTCGTGAAGTACGACAACAACGGCTACGGCACCACTGAAACCGACGGCACATTCGGCAGCTGGCGCCGACTCCGGGAGCTTGCGGCCTCTGGCCTCGACACCATGGCTGCCTACCAGCGCATTCAGGGCAATGATCCCGACGGCCGCAGAAACCCCGCCTACGAACGACTCCTCGATGTGGACAACCTCATCGATTACATGCTCCTCGGCATCTATTACGTTGCCTATGACAGCCCGCCAGCCGGCGGCACGCAGAACAACTGGGCGGCTTTCCGGAGCCGAAAAAACGACTTTGGGTACCGCTTTTTCCCGCATGACTGGGAGCTCGGCTTCAATGACTACAACGACAACGTCCTTTCCACGGAGCCCAATCCCAATGCCATCCGGGACACCCAGGCGTCTTCCGCAAACCCCTGGCACTTCTGGGAGGCCCTCCGGCCCAACCCGGAGTTCCGGCTCCGGGTGGCCGACCGGGTTCAGAAACATTTTTTCAACGGCGGCCTCCTCACCCCGCTCAAAGCCGCTGGACGATACCGCGAACTCATGGACTCCATCTCCGTGGCCGTGGTGGCTGAATCCGCGCGCTGGGGCGATTCTGCGTTTAAAAACGGCGGGGGCGGGGGCGGATGGTTTGGGGGTGGACAGCCGATCCAGCCGGGCCTCCTCACGCGGGCTGACTGGCTCAAAATCACCCAAGAATACTACCTGGCTCAATTCTTTCCCCAGCGCACCCAGATTGTGTTGGGCCAAATCCGGGCGGCCAACTTGTTCCCCAACCTTCAAGCTCCAACGCTTTCCCCAAGGGTGGGCCCGCTCCTTCCTGGCCAGAAGCTTCTCATCCAGCACCCCGAATCGTCTGCCACGGTGTATTACACCTTGGATGGCTCGGACCCTCGCCTTCCCGGAGGCGAAATTTCCCCAGACGCCCAGACCTACACCGCGCCCTTCCTTCCCCCGCCGGCTTCGATTGTCCGGGCACGGGCCAAACTGGAGTCCGAATGGAGTCCAGTAGTCGAGGCGCGCTTCAGGTCCTCAAGGGACATCTCGGGTCTTCGGATCACCGAGATTCATTACCATCCCAAAGCCACTGGAAGCGTCCCAGAAGACGAGGCAGAGTTTCTCGAACTCAAGAACACCGGAACCGCCCCCATCTCCCTCGGCGGCCTGAAGTTCACTGCCGGAATTACCTTTGAGTTTCCCGCGAGCACCACTCTGGCCCCTGGCAAATTCTTTGTTCTTGGTCGCAACTCCGAGGCTTTTGCCAGCGTTTACCCCGGCCGGCGCCTGTCTGCCCAATACGAAGGCCGCCTTTCCAATAGCGGTGAGGAAATTCAGCTTTCCGATTCCGATGGCACCCCCCTGCTTTCCGTGGAGTACGAAACCTCATCTCCATGGCCGGTTTCCCCGGACGGCCTCGGCTTCAGCTTGGTCTGGACCGGCAGCGGCAACCCGAACAAGGCGAAAAACTGGCGTCCAAGTACGGCTCAAAGCGGATCCCCCGCAGCGGACGACCCGGCCCCGCCCCTCTTCCCAAAGGTTTTTCTCGCCGCAGCTTCTCCGCGTGCCGCCTCCGGAACCGACACCGTCCTCCTCAAGAATGAAGGCTCACAGCCTGCCGACGTCTCAGGCTGGTGGCTGAGCAACGATCCCTCCAACCCGGTTGGGGTCCGCCTCCCCGCAGGTTCCGTAATCGCTCCAGATTCCACAATCCCCGTCTCGATCCCCCTGAATGAACGGGGCGGAAAGATCCTCCTCTGTTCAGCCGCTCAAAACGGTACGCTCACGGGGTATGCCCATCTTTTCTCCTATGGCCCTTGCGCCATGGACGACCTCTGGACGCGCTCTGTCTCCAGCGCCGGCGACGAGATTTTCACCGGCCCAAACCCGTTTGGCCTCAAGATCAACGAAATCCACTATCATCCGGCCGACCAGATTGAGTTTGTAGAAATCCACAACGGCTCGGATTCGGCCGTGGACCTCTCCGCCTGGAGCCTGGACGGACTTGCATTTACATTTCCCGCCGGCACCTCCATCCCCGCCGGGGGATTCCTAGTGGTTTCCTCGGTCTCCCCGGAAAGTTTTCGGGCGGCGTTTTCACCCCCCGCAGAGTGCCAGGTTTTTGGTCCCTCGACTGCAGTCCTGAGCAACTCCAAACAGCAGGTTCGCATCCTTCAACCCCTGACCATCGGCACTGAAACGCTCCAGCGGGAAATTGAATCGGTCCACTATGGCGACTCTGCGCCGTGGCCGTACTCGGCCGATGGCGGTGGGGATTCCCTCCAACGCATCTTGCCCGACTCCGCTTCTTCAGACCCGGCTTCATGGACCGGCGCCACGCCCTCCCCAGGATTGCCCAACAACCTGAATGCTCCACCTCGGATCTCGTTGGTTTCGCCCGCTTCAAACTCCAAGGTCATCACGGGTCAGACAATCGCGCTCCTTGCGGAGGCCTCAGACCCAGACGGCAGTATCCGGGAAGTCAGATTCTTCGTGAACTCTGAAACCATTGGCGCCTCCTCGACTCCTCCCTACTCGATCCTCTGGACCCCCGCATCCGGAAAACTGGTGGATCTCCATGCAGAGGCCGAGGACAACCAGGGCGCGATCACAAAAACCCCCATCCGCACCGTCAAACTTGGCACCCCACCTCAATCCGGCACGGGTCTCCTCGCACGCTATTTTCCGAACCCGGATTTTTCGGGCTCCGTGGTGGAGCGCCAAGAAACCTCGCTGGAGCACGACTGGACGGATCTGGACCCGGTTCCCGGCCAGATTTCAAGAACCCGGTTCTCGGTACGGTGGACTGGCAAATTTCTCCCGGAAAGGTCCGGCGACTCCAGATTTGTGGTGTCGGTATCGGGCGGATTGAAAATCCGGGTGGACGGCAACGTGATCTTGGAAAGGGAACCCGGCTCCCACGCTGCTGAAGCCAGCTTCACTTCGGTTTCAGGCACCCCACAACTCTTGGAGATCGAGTATTCGACGGGCGACTCTCCCGAGGCGAGGTTCGAGCCCCCATTCCTGACGGTCCTCTACGCCAATCCCAACGGGAACGGCGGCGGAACGATTCCCCCGATTTTCATCGGGGGCGGCATTCAGGCAGCACAGGGGGGCGCTTTCCCAAAAGCTGGGCTGCCGGCTCCGGGCCAGACCGGCTCGATTCCCACCTCCGCGCTCTACCTGCCCGATGCAAACCCGATTGCATTCGCGTTTCAAACCCCGGAACAACTCCCGTACGCCCTCCGGTCCCGACCCTATTCCCTCGAATTTGACACGTGCCGGGGGGCTGGCCAGGTACGCTTTCAGGCTTCCACGCTCCCCCAAGGACTCACCCTTTCCGACAACGGCAGGCTGACCGGATCCCCGGTGGTCAATGGGGTCTCCGAATTTGAGGTCTCTGCCACTGACTCAAATGGCGCCGTAGCCTCACGCAGATTCACTCTCCGCGTGATTCCTGAAACTGCCACGGCTCTCCCCTCGGTGGCGCTTACATCACCCGCCAACAATTCCAGCTTCACCCTCAGCCCGGTTCCTCTGACCGGAACAGTCAACAGCCCACTGGGCGTCTCCAAACTGGAATACAAGCTCAACGACCAGCGTTGGCGCCAGATCACCTTGGCCACCGGCGCAACACCGGCTTTCTCCATCCTGCTGGATGAACGCAGGGGACTCAGACTGGGCGCAAACCAAGTTCAGCTTCGCGCCCAGGATTTGGCTCAGCGCACTTCCGCTATTGTCGTCCGGCAGTTCAACCACACCCCTCAGGCGGCCCTGACCCTCGCCGTGGAGGGATCGGGAAGCGTCACCAGGGGGTTCCTTGGTGAAACCCAGCGCGTCCTGGGCCAAACCTACACGCTCACCGCGACTCCAGGCCGCGACCACCTCTTTTCCGGGTGGCGGAATCAGGACGGAACCATCCTCTCCACACAACCCCGGTTCGATTTCCTGTTTGAGTATCCACAGACGCTGACAGCGGTCTTTACCCTGTCCCCGTTTGCCAACGCAGCCGGTTCCTATCTGGGTTTTCTTGCTTCTGCAGAACCCATGCCTCAAGGCCGCGGTGACCTTTCCGTTCAGGTCACCCGGATGGGCAGTTTCACGGCGAAAATCCGGATGGGCACCCTCTCTGCTTCGATCCGAGGCGCGTTCGGTCCAGATGGGTCCTTTCAACAGTCTCTGCTCGGTGGAACGCTCGATCTGCGCCTGCAATTTGTGCCCGACCCTGCCGCACTCACGGCAAATGTCACCGTCCAACTCGAGGAGATCTCTCTTGAAACTTCGGGCGTTCTTTCCAGGCCGCTGCAGGGGAATCCGGTGGCCTCACGCAGAAACTGGACAATTTCCGTCCCTGGAAGCGACATCCCAAATACCCCCAACCAGAGCGCAACTGCTACCCTCACGCTCTCCTCGAAATACCGTGCCCGGATCGTCGGCAGACTCGCCGATGGCACCGCATGGTCTGTGGCGAGCCAGCTCCTTGAAAACTTTGCGCTGCCCGCGTTCACGCCGCTCTACAGGGGCGGAGGCCAGTTCTCCGGCTCGCTCCTTCTTCCAGAAGACCAGACCTCCAACTCAGCTTCCTTCCTCTGGCATCGTCCGCCCCAGCCCGGCACCAATTTCCCCGCCGGGTTCCTCCTTTCACCCGAGGTTTCCGTCAACCTGCCCTGAGCGGGGTTCGCAGTCCCTACCGGCGCCCACCCGCGCACCGGGGCTGCAAGGAAACTGGCTCAACCTCAGGAAATTAAAAACTCGGCCGCACCAAACCCGCCGTCCCCTGTTTCCCGCAAACGCGGGGTTACCCGATTGGGTTCGTATTTCCTCCCACGAACCGACATCCTTTCGGGCGTGCTGCAGAAGGCCCTGAGTCTTGCCCTCGTGTTCCTCGTTTCCGCCACGGCCACACCGCCGGCGGCCGAGCCCCCACCCCTTGAACCCTTCTGGTTTCCCTCAATCCAGAGCGTTCAACAGTCCGTCCGTGCCCTCCGTTCCGAGATCGAAACCCTGCCCCCGGTTCCCGCGCACGAAAACCGGGGCGCATGTCTGGGCTACCACTCGGAGTTTTCTGTAAACCCAGACACGCCCAAGGAAATCCAGATCGACACCGGCTCTGTTCAACCCATCGAGTCCGTGATTCTTGTTCCGGTCCAAATTCCGGGCCTGGCCCACACCGGCCTCTCATACGGGTTTCCCAAGCGGTTCAAGGTGGACCTCTCCCTGACCCCGGAGTTCACAGATCCCATTCCCTACGCGGACTTCTCTTCCACGGACTTTCCCGATCCCGGCAGGCTTCCAGTGGAACTCACCCCGCCATCCACCGACTCCCTGAGAGGCCGGTATATCAGGCTTCAGGTCACCAGACTGGCCGGAAATGCCCCGCAACACTTTTTCGCCCTTGGCGAACTCTTCATCTTCAGTGGAGGAAAGCGCCTGCTAGACCCCGCTCATCCCGACCGGATGCACGTCACCGACTCGTTTGGAAGCCACCCCACCTGGCGTAGACGCAACCTGCTGGATCTCCAGTCTTCCCTCGGCCCTGCCGTGGGACAAAGGGTGTCGCCCTCCCTGGGATGGAGGGCCGAGCCATCCAAAAACCCTCCCGCATCGATCCTCCTGGTTGTGGACCTTGGGAGCCCACAACCGGTCACGGAAATTCGGATGCATCCAGCGCTACCCTCGGATTTTCCACGGGGCACAAGCTTCGCATTCCCCAAGGAGTTTGTGGTTGAATCCTCGCTCCACGAGGATTTCAGCCAGCGCACCGGCCTCTTCAAATCATCCACCAGTGACTTTCCCGAACCCGGGAACAACCCGGTTTCTGTCCGGGTAAGGCCGCACACCGCCCGGTACGTCCGCTTCACGATCCACAGAACCCCCCAAATCAAAGCCGACTACGAGTGTGCCCTCTCCGAAATCGAGGTCTTTTCAGACAACCGGAATATCGCGCTCCACCAACCCGTCACAGCCTCCTCCAGCGCAGAAATCCCTCAGTGGAACACGTCCGCGCTCACCGACGGATTCAACAGCACCGCTGACCTCGTGGACTTCGAGCCCTGGCTCTCCGCCCTCTCCCGCCGAAGAGTCCTTGAATCCGAATTGGAAACCTTGCATTCGATCCTCCGGCTCCGGTCTGCGCGCTCACAGAAAACTGCCCGCCTTTCCATGGCTGGTCTCGTTTTTGGAGCGCTTTTTTTTGCCGCTTTCTCCGCATGGCGGACCCGAGACATCCGGAAGCGCGACCTGCTCGCACTCCGACAACGCATCTCCCGCGATCTCCACGATGAAATTGGCAGCAACCTTGGCACCATCAGCATGCTCAGCCAGATCGCTCTGGACCCGAAATCCAGCGACGCCCAAATCCGTTCCGACCTGCGCGAAATCGCCGCCGTCGCACGGCAGTCCGTGGATGCCATCCGAGACCTCATCTGGCTCCTTCAACGCGACTCCGCCTCACGCTCCGACTTTCTGGCTGAAATCCGGATCACCGCCCAAACGCTGCTCCCTGGTGTCTCATGGCACCTGAAGGCAGAAGCGGATGACCTGCCTTCCACCCTCGCCTTTGATGTCAGACGCAACGCGTTTCTTGCCCTCAAGGAAATGCTCCATAACGCGGCTAAGCACGCCAGCGCAACCCACGTCGAAATCCGGATCTCCCATGCGCCGCCCCAGCTCCAACTGGCGGTCACCGACAACGGCAGGGGATTCGATCCGGCAACCGTCCAGGCCGGGATCGGTCTCCACAGCCTGCGCGCCCGTGCCGAGGCCCTCGGCGGGGAGGTCCGTTTTGAAAGCGCGCTCGGACAGGGTACCACCGTCCATTTCCACATCCCAATCCACACATGAACCATTCCCCCTCCCTCATCTGGGTCATCGAAGACAACGCCGCCTTCCGCAAAACACTCATCCGCGGGCTCCAACTCCAGATGCCGGACACCACATTCCACGAGTTCGGGTCCATGGAACAAACCACGGCCTTTCTCCAATCCAACCCACCTCCAGAGGTATTTCTGCTCGATGTGGGACTTCCAGGCACCGACGGCCTTTCAGGCCTCGCATCCCTGCGCGCCTCCGCCCCCAATGCCCATATCCTCATCCTTACCGTGTTTGAGGATGACGAAAAAATCTTTGCCGCCATCTCCGGGGGCGCCCACGGCTACCTGCTCAAGACCGCACCGGTCCACCAGATCTCCGAGGCGATCTCCGAGGTGCAGGCGGGCGGCTCGCCCCTGACCCCCCGCGTTGCACGGCGCCTGCTCCAGCACTTCGCCCAACCGCTGCCCAAAACACCCGCCCCGGGCGAATCCTACGATCTCAAGGACCGTGAACGGGACATTCTGAAGCTGATCGTGGAGGGCCTGTTGAAAAAGGAGATTGCCGACCGGCTCGGGGTGGGGATCCACACGGTGGACACGCACATGCGCTCGATCTACCGGAAGCTGCAGGTGACAACGCGTGCTGCAGCGGTGGCGAAGACGCTGCAGCAAAGGATCCTGGACTAGGGCGAAGCCGACCTGGGCTTGACAGCCCCGAAAACTGGTCCTACCATCCTACCCATGACCGTCCTGCCACGGCTCCCCAAACCCCTCTCCCGAGTCGATCTCGCCGCCAAGGAACTCGTCTCCCTCATCCAGTCCCAGCCCCATCTCCAAACCCTCCCCTCCGAACGCACCCTCGCCTCCCAACTCGGCCTTTCCAGAAACGCCCTCCGCGAGGCCATCCGTCAACTCGAGCTCCAAGGCCTTCTCCAGATCCAGCAGGGCAAACCCACCCGCATCGTTCAAAATCTCCACCACCCCATCACCGGGAGCCTCGCACTCCTGGTCCGCTCCCCAAAGGCCAGACTCGTCCAACTCTTTGAACTCCGCGAGATCCTCGAACCCAAAGCCGCAGCCCTCGCTGCCACCAGGGCAACCTCCAGCGACCTGCGCGACCTGCGCACCGCCTCCAGTCTCCTCTCCGAATCCAGCTCGACCTCCGAGGCGGTCACGGCAGACATCGCTTTTCACCGCGCCGTTGCAAAAGCCAGCCGCAACCAAATCCTCCTGCTGGTCCTTGAGTCCCTGATCGAACCGTTGGAGGAAGCCCATTCCAAGGGGTTTCAGGCGCTCAGCCCCCACGACCCACACCCCCTCCAGATGCACGAGAGGATCCTCGCGGCAATTGCCTCCCGAAACCCTGCGGACGCTGAGGCCGCAATGCTCGAACACCTCGCCCATTCGAAAAAAATCCTCCGCCTCTCTTAAACCCTCACCCCATGTTCGACTTAAAACAAAAACACGCACTCGTCACCGGTGCTGGTTCCGGAATCGGGAAGGCCATCGCCACCCTGTTTGCAGAGGCCGGTGCCACGGTCTGTGTCACCGATCTGGACTCCGCCGCGGGCAATGCCACGGCAGCCGAAATTCTTGCTGCCGGAGGAAACGCATTTTTCGAACCCCTGGATGTGAGTGCTGCAGAACAGGCTCTTGCGCTCGCAAAACGGATTCCGCCCCTAGACGTTCTGGTCAACAACGCCGGGATAGGCCATGTGGGCAACCTCCTCTCGACCGGCTCGGAGGATCTGGACCGGATGCACGCGGTCAACGTCCGGGGGCCATTCAACCTGTGCAAGGCCTTTGTTCCTGCCATGCTCGACCGGGGGGCGGGAAGCGTAATCATGCTCGCATCGATTGGCGGCTTGGTGGGCGTCCGCGACCGTCTTGCCTACACCGTCAGCAAACACGCTGTGGTGGGGCTCACCCGGGCTCTCGCCTTGGACCATTCCGCCACCGGGGTGCGCTTCAACGCAATTTGCCCGGGCAGGGTTGAAACCCCTTTTGTTCAAGCCCGGATCGCGTCCTATCCCGACCCGGAAGCCGCCTACCGTGAGATGGCCTCCACCCAGCTCAACGGCCGGATGGTTCAGCCCCGGGAGGTGGCGGCCGCCGCCCTGTACCTCGCCTGTGACCAAAGCCAGATGGTCACGGGTTCCTGCCAGATGATCGATGGCGGCTGGTCCGCAGGAAAATAAACACTATGCATTACGAAGGAACCATCACCGGACTTGAAATTCTCGATGTCCGATTTCCCACCTCCCTCTCTCTGGACGGCTCGGATGCCATGAACCCAGATCCGGATTATTCGGCAGCATACGTGGTCCTTTCCACAGACCGGGTGGACGGGGTGGAGGGCCACGGTCTGACATTCACGATTGGCCGCGGCAACGAAGTGATTGCAGCGGCGCTGGAGGCGCTCCGACCGCTCGTTGTTGGACAGAAGATCTCAGCCTTCACCGCCACGCCGGGCGCATTCTGGAAACACCTCACAGGCGACTCCCAGCTCCGCTGGATCGGACCGGAAAAAGGGGTGATCCACCTCGCCACGGCCGCTGTGGTCAACGCACTCTGGGACCTGTACGGCAAGCTGGCGGGAAAACCCCTCTGGAAACTGCTCACCGACCTCTCCCCTGCGCAGGTCGTGGAAATGGTGGACTGGCGGTATTTAACCGATGCCCTGCACCCTGATGAGGCACTGGAGATGCTGGAGCGCCTCGCCCCCACCAAGCCCGTGCGCGAGGCGGAGATGCGTGCCCATGGGTATCCCGCCTACACCACCTCCGCAGGCTGGTTGGGATATTCGGACGAGAAAATACGGCGCCTCTGCCGCGAGGCTCTGGCCGAAGGATTTACCCATTTTAAAATCAAAGTGGGCGCGGATCTTCAGGACGACCTCCGCAGGGCGGCAATCGTGCGCGAGGAAATCGGCGCAGGCCGTACCCTCATGATTGACGCCAACCAGCGCTGGGATGTCGGTCAGGCCATCGACTGGACACGGGCCATGGCGGTTCACCGCCCGCTCTGGATCGAGGAACCCACCTCACCCGATGACGTGCTCGGACATGCCGCAATCGCCAAAGCTCTTGCACCACTCCAAATCGGGGTTGCCACAGGTGAACACTGCCAGAACCGGGTGCTTTTCAAACAACTCCTCCAGGCCAACGCCATTTCCTACTGCCAGATTGATTCCTGCAGACTCGGCGGGGTGAACGAAGTGGTGGCCGTGCTTCTCCTCGCCGCAAAATTCGGAGTCCCGGTTTGCCCCCATGCGGGCGGTGTCGGACTCTGCGAATACGTCCAGCACGAGTCCATCTTCGATTACATCGCGGTCAGCGGTTCGCTTGAGGGCCGGATCACCGAGTTCGTGGATCATCTGCACGAGCATTTCCTGGATCCCTGCATTGTCCGGGGTGGCCGCTACCAAGCCCCACTCGCTTCCGGCACCAGCATCACCATGAAAATGGATTCCCTCAAAGACCATTGCTTCCCCAACGGCCGGGTCTGGAGGGAACTGCAAAACCGCGCCCAGCAATCGAAGTAAAATCCAGGCCCGCGTGCCGGGCCAAAATCTTCCCTCGGCACTCCACCAAGAGCGCTCAACGTTCGCTCAGGAGCTGACGCAACTGGGTCTCCGTCGCCTGCAACCCGACCAGCGAACGGAGCCGACCCTTCCTGTCCAGCAACCAGACCGAAGGCACGGAATTCACCCCAAGAGCGCGAATCGCAGGCGCATCCCAGCCTGCAGGATCAACCGCAACCCACCAGTCCACTCCGCACTCTTTCCAGAGCGACCGGACTCCTTCCATCTGTCCATCCACGCAGACCCCGAAAACCTTCACCTCGCCCCGAGGCAACGGCTCCAACGCTTTCTTCAAACTCTCCGCCGCCTGACGGCTCCGGGGCGATCCTGCAGCAAAAAACCAGACCGCACAAACCCCGCCCCGACCTCCCGCCTCCACAAAACTACGGCCGTCCCACCCCTGCAACGGAATCGGCACCTCTTTGCCCACCCACTCCACACGCTTTAAATCGTCCGCAATCCGCTGCCGCAAATCCTCCCGCTTCGCCAGAGGCTCCGCCTGCAAAAGAAGCGAACGCATCGTCCGCGGCTGGTCCGCGTACAATAACGCCAGCTCCGCGTACAACGCCGCTATCCGGCGGTCCTCAG
>CAIURC010000208.1 GCA_903901425.1 uncultured Spartobacteria bacterium
CCCCAGCGCTCCTCCCCAGCGCTCCTCCCCAGCGCTCCTCCCCAGCGCTCCTCCCCAGCGCTCCTCCCCAGTGCCATTCCCCAGTGCCATTCCCCGAGATCCCGCCCTTCAAGAAGGAAATCGCTGGAGGCGTGGCGGGCGGACGCCCCGGGCCGGGGTTCAGGTCCGAAGGCGGGGCGCCACACTCGGAGTTTGCCCCGATGGCGCTGCCAGCCCTCTGCGGCTAATGAATCGGGGCATCAACCTTCTTTTTCCCGTGCCCCAGCCACCCCAAGTTTCCGCCAAGAAAAAACGCGTGTTCATTGTAGACGACCATCCGGTGATCCGGCATGGCCTGGCACAGACCTTCACCACGACACAGGACCTCGAGCCTGCGGGCGAGGCGGCGTCCTCCTCCGAGGCGATTGGGCAGTTGCGCGCGTGCCGGGCGGACCTGGTTTTGGTGGACATCTCGCTGGCTGGGACCAACGGGATTGAACTGACCAAACAGATCCGGGCCGAACATCCCCGGCTCCCCATCCTGATTCTGTCCATGCACGAAGCCAGCCTGTACGCGGGCCGGGCCCTGAGGGCGGGAGCGAACGGATACCTGATGAAACGGACCGGCCCGGAGGAACTGCTCAGGGCGGTCCGGGCCCTGGTTTCGGGCGTGTCGTACACGAGTCCGCAGGCCGGCCCGGGGCCGGGCCCGGCCTTGGAGGAACTCACGGACCGGGAACTGGAGGTGCTGCAACTGGTGGGCGAGGGGCAGAGCACCCGGGAGATCGCGGCCCGGCTAAACCTGAGCAACAAGACCATTGAAACTCACCGGTTGAATCTGAAGGAGAAACTGCGCCTCAAGAGTGCCCCGGAACTGGTCCGGTACGCCGTGGACTGGGTCCGGACCCAGCACGGGTGAAGTTTCAGGGGCCGGTTTACGGATCGAGTTCCTCGGGTTCGGCCGGCGCGGCGAGAAGTTCCCGGCAGCGTTTGCGGAGTGTGACCCGGTTGATCCGCAGTTCCCGGGCAAGGACGGTAGGTTTGTGGTCGTACCGGTCCAGGAGTTTGCGGAGCACGCGTTTTTCGAGTTCGTCGAGGAGCGCCTCGTAGGAGACACCGTTCTGGAGCTGGCTGGCGAGCCAGTCGTCCAGAACCGGGTCAAGGATGTCCACGGGGTCAGTCTCGCGGATGGAACGCGGCAGGTCGCGCGGGAACAGGACGCTCTGTCCGGAAACGGCCAGAGCATGTTCGAGGGCGTTGCGCAGTTCGCGGACATTGCCAGGCCAGGGATGGTTTCGGAGCACCTCCAGGGTGTCCGGGCTGAGCCGGACCCGGCGGTCTGGGGCGAGGGTTCCGAGGAAAAAATGGGCCAGGGCGGGGATATCGCCGCGGCGGTCGGCCAGGGCGGGCATCCCGATTTCCAGGACATGGAGCCGGTAATAGAGGTCTTCCCGGAACCGGCCAGCGCGGACTTCATCCCGGAGGTTTTTGTGCGTGGCGGTAACCAGGCGCACATCCACGCCGAGGTCCTCCCGGCCCCCGATCCGGGTGAAAACGCGGTCCTCGACAAACCGGAGGAGCTTGGCCTGGACGGCGAGGGAGATGTCCCCGATTTCGTCGAGGAACAGGGTTCCCCGGTGGGCGCGTTCCAAATGTCCGGCGCGGCCGGCTTGGGCGCCCGTGAATGCGTGGCGTTCATGGCCGAAGAGTTCGCTTTCAAGAAGGGTTTCCGGGAGCGCACCGCAGTGGAGGGTGACAAATGGGCCGCTTTTTCTTGGGCTATTCTCGTGGATCAACCGGGCGGCCAGGGTCTTGCCGGTGCCCGTGGGGCCTGACAACAGGACGGCTGCCTCGGAGGCGCAGGCTTGGGCCATTTCCAAAAAAACGCGCTGCATCGGGGCGGATGCCCCCACCAGGAGGGAGATTCCGGTGCCTGGGGAGTCGGATTCCGGCTCGGAGAGCACCTGCCTGAGGGTTTCTTGGACCTCGTCCAGGGAAAGCGGTTTGAGGAGGTAGGCCGCCACCCCGTGGCGTTTGGACAACACGGCGGTGTCGAAGGTGGCATGTGCGGTGAGGATCACCACGGGCAGCCCGGGCCAGCGTTCCCGGAGGCGCCCCAGCAGTTCCATGCCGCTCATGTCAGGCAACCCAATGTCCAGAAGCACGGCGGCGCACTCGGCCGACTCCAGTTCCGCCCATGCGCTGGCTCCGGAAGCCGCAATCCGGGCTGTCCGACCGAGCCGGCGGCAGACCACAGCCAGCGCGGCCGCCAGGGCGTGTTCATCCTCGACGATCAGAACGGGTTTCATGGGGTGTGCGGCAGGATCAGGTCAACCCGGGCCCCGCCCTCCTCCCGGTTGGCCACCCGGAGACGGCCGCCATGCGCGGTCAGGATCCCTGCGGTGACATTGAGACCGATGCCCATGCCGCCCTCTTTTTCTGAAAAAAACAACTCGGCATGCCGCTCCAAGGCAGCTGCGGAAAACCCGGGTCCGTCGTCGTCAAACCGCGCCGTCATTCCTGCCGAATCGCGCAGGAACGACACTTGGACCCTTCCACCGCCAGGCATGGATTGAATGGCATTGGCCAGCACGTTACCCACCGCCTGACCGATCCGGCGGGCATCCAGGGCGGTGCAGAATCCGGCACCCGGTTCCACCGTGAGGGCGACACCGGCGTGCCGGGCTGCGGGGGCATGCAGCGCCACTTGGTCCCGGACAATCCCGGCCAGGTCGCCCGGAGTGCGCCGGGGGGGCTCGGGTCTGGCGAGGAACATCCACTGGTTGACCAGGCTCTCGATCCGCCGGTTTTCAGCCAGCAACACCGGCCCGGATTCCTCCAGGGTCCGGGCCAGTTCCGGCCCGGGTGCGGAGAGGAGCAGTTCGGTGTGCATCCGCATGGCGGCCAGTGGATTGTGGATCTCGTGGGCAAGGCCGGTGGCCATCCGGCCCAGAATCGCCATCCGTTCCGCCCCCGCCCTCAGAGCGCGTTCCTCGGAAAGCTGGGCCCGGGTGCTCCGGTACGCCCGGGCCAGTTCCCCAATCTCGTCAGGCCGGTCCACGCCCGGCACGGTTTCTTCGCGGTCCGCCTCGATCCCGGGCAGGCGGCGCACCAGCTGCCGGAGCGGGAGCACCACCCCCCGGGTGACGCCCCAAGCTGTGATGGCCGACACCCCCCAGAACGCCGACAGCACCCAGCCCGTGCGCGGATCCAGCCCGCCGGAAACCTTGGACCGGACCAGGACCAGATCCACACCCTCGCCGACTCCAGCGGCAACCGCCTCCTCCCCTTCCCCTTCCACCATCCTCCCCGGGGTCCTCCGGGCCCGCCCTTCCAGTCCGGAGCCGTGTTCGGCCCGGAAAAATCCGACCCGCATCCCGAGCACCTGCCCCAGGGCGTCGCCGGTCCGATCCGTAGCCGGGATCCGTTCCTGCCGGATGAAAGCCGCGTTGGTTCCAGCCAGATCCTCAAAGGCCCGGGCCCGGTCCAGCCGGACCCAGTGTTCGAGCCAGGCGGCAAGGGCCAGCGAACCGCCGACCACAAAGAGGAGAAACGGCCAGGCGATCTGGAAACGGAGGCTCTGGGTGAATCGCGCGGGCACGGACAGGTTCTATCCCGGAAGCCCGGGGCTGGCAAATTGTTATCCCGCCCCCCACCTTTCCCCGGACACTCCTTCCACCTATTTCCCCCCCGCCTATTTCCCGCCCGGCGCAGCGGCCCGGCGCG
Organism: uncultured Spartobacteria bacterium; assembly: GCA_903901425.1. Taxonomy (GTDB): domain Bacteria; phylum Verrucomicrobiota; class Verrucomicrobiia; order Chthoniobacterales; family Chthoniobacteraceae; genus CAIURC01. The sequence continues at coordinate 3,706 of CAIURC010000208.1, forward strand.
CAATCATGTCCTCCACGCGTTTTGCGATCTGGGCGGCGTTCTTGGCCTCTTCCGTGTCGGGAGCCAGCGCTTCCACCTTACGCAGGAGTTGCAAAACGGTTTCGAGGTCGTTCGGGGGCCGGTAATACCGGAGCAGCCCCATGTAGACCTGCTGCCGCTGTTTGGGGGTGGCGTTGGGTTTGCCGGCCAGAAACTTGTCCGCCTCCGGCAGGAACACGGAAGAATCGCCTTTTGCAGCCAGCGCAGCCAGGCCTTCGCCGAACGCGGCGGCATCGGCCTTAAATGAGAACGCGGCGCCGGTGCCGGTCTTGTCTTCCGGGTCCAAGCCCCGGATCTCCTCAACGACCGGTTTGTAAAACTGGGCCACCAGATCCTCGTCCATGGCCTTGAGGCCGGCGGCAAGAAACCGGGCTTTCTCCGGGCCCTGAGCGGCAGCGGCCAGTTCCCAGTTTTTGTCCCGGGCCTGACGGACAGCGGCGAGTTCCTCGAGGTGTTTGAGGTAAGCCTCAGGGCCGCCTTCGCGGTAGCCGGTTCTGGCAAATGGGCGGCCCGAGGCGTCCAGGAGCAGGAGGGTGGGAAACCCCTGGATGCCGTACTCTTTCTGGAGTTTCTCGTTCTGGGCCTTGGTTTCCGCGGGAAGCGTCTTGCCCTGCGGAAAATCCAGTTCCACCAGCACAAACTTTTCCGGGGCGGCTTTTACGAATGCGTCCGTGGTGAACACCTCTTTCTGGAGCCGGATACACCATCCGCACCAGTCGGACCCGGTAAAATCCACGAGCAGATCTTTGTGTTCGGCGGCAGCCCGTTTTTTTGCAGCCTCGAAATCCTGGCTCCAGAGGTCGCCTGCGGCGAACGCGGGCGAAACAAGGGCTGACACCACAGACAGAGCGGCGAAGACGTGGGGGGAACGCATGAGAGGGAGACTGCCCGGGCAGGATCCAAAAAGCAATCCTGCGGCGCACCCGCGCGCGGGATCAGGCGAAAAGGGCAGTCACAGGTTTGCCCTTGTTCCCGACGCTCATGGGGCGGCCACTGGGGGTGGTAAACTCCTCTTCCAAGGGCAACCCGGCCGCCCAGCCAAGGGTGGCGTGCAGGTCGCCTGGGCTTACGGCCCCGCCCCGGGGCGCCTGGCCGCGGTCGTCCGTGGCGCCGTGCACGTAACCGCGCCGGACACCGCCTCCGGCCAGGACGCAGGAAAAGGCGATGGGATGATGGCCGCGGCCGTTCCCGTCGAGGGCCGGTTTCCGGCCGAACTCGGTGGTGACAGCCACCAGGGTGCTCTCCAGGAGTCCGCGCGCCTCCAGATCGGCCACCAGCGCGGCAAATCCGCGGTCGAGTTCGCCGCCCTTTTCCTCCATGCCGTCCTCGAGTTCTTTGTGCATGTCCCAACCGCCGCTGTGGATCTCCACGAACCGGACGCCGTGCTCCACCAGACGCCGGGCCAGAAGGCAGCCCTGCCCGAACCGTTGCCGGCCGTACCGGGCCCGGATCTCCTCGGGTTCCTGCCCGAGATCAAACGCCTTCAGGTCGCTGCTCTGCATGAGGCGGAGGGTGGAATCGTAGAAATCCGTGTACGCGCGGACGTTTTCATCCTGCATCCGGGACAGGTACCCCGTGTTGAGCCGGCGGAGAAGTTCGAGCCGTTTCTGTTCCATGCTGGAATCGACCAGGCTGCGGATGTTGGCCAGGCCGGTCTCGGGATCAAAAATGGGCAGCGGCGAATAGGTGGCCGGGAAAAAGCCGTTGCCGTGTTCGGACCCGTGATTGATCGTGACGGAGGAAGGCAGGGTTTTGCCATCAGCCCCGAGATAGTGCCGGGCCCAGGCTCCGAGGTTGGGATGAACAATGGTGCCGCGTTTTTCGTAGCCGGTGCGCATCAAATACCGGGCAGCGTCATGGACGCCCACTTTGGCGCTCATGGAACGGATCACGGTGAGTTTGTCGGCCACCTTGGCGGTTTCGGGAAAGAACGAGGTGATCTGGAACCCGCCCTTGGTGGACACGGGATCCCCGGGGCCCTTGCCCGGGCCGGACTTGGGATCAAACGAATCGATGTGGCTCAGACCGCCGTCCAGGAAGATCATGATGATGCTCTTGGCCTTGCCGAAGCCGGGTCCGCGTGGCGCGGCGGCCACCGGATGCAGGGGAAGGACGCTCAAACCGAATGCGAGCTTGGCGCAGTGCCGGACAAAGAGCCTGCGGTCTAGGGGATCGTGGATGGGGTTCATTCGGTGAAAAGAAACTCGCGGGTGTTGAGGAGGGTCCAGGCCAGGTCGCCTTCCGAGAGGCCGTTGCCCAGCGCTGCGCTGGCCGCCTCTTTTTCCCAGGCCAACGGGCGCCGACCGAGGAAACTTAGGTAGAGGGACTCGGCCTTTGCAGCCGGGGTCTGTGCCTGGGCTGCGCGCGTCACGGCAACCGATTCGGGTGCGGACACCCAGGTGCCAACCGGTCCGTTCAGAAGCATGAGAGCCTGCGGGACGCTCCCGTCGGTGGTGTTGGTGTCGGCCACGAGCCGGTCGCTTTCCCCGAACAGGCGGAGGAAATGGGTTTCTGGAGCCGGCTGGGGCAGTTCGCTGGCCCGGGCCAGGAGCAGTCCCTGACGTTTCTGGGGTTTGGGTCCCTCGTATCCGGCGAGGACGGCGCTTGAATCCGTGCCCGGTTTGCGTTCCGGATCCAGGCGCTGGGCGGCCTCCTGGATCTCCTTGGCGCTGGGGTGTTTGGACGGGATCGCCATGAGTTGGGAGCGGCCTCCGCGCCGGAGGAGAATCCGGTCGATGTCCGGACCGGTGGTGAGGACGAGGATGCTGTCCCAGGTCTGCTCGGCGGTGAGCCTTCGGACCAGCGGTCCCGGGAACAAATAGGGACCCTTTTCAAGGTCTGGGGCGGGGCTGGCCGCCCGCTGGTACGTCTGGGAATTGAAAAGGACCCGCTGGAATTGCCGGAGATCGAACCGTGCGGCGCGCATGATCTGGGTGATGTGTCCCAGGAGCTCCGGGTTGCTGGATTTTTTGGGGTCATCCAAGTCCGTCACGGGTTCCTGGACAGCCAGACCAAAGATCCGTTTCCAGAGCCGGTTGGCGATTGCGGTGGCAAAGCGCGGGTTGTCCGGATGCGTCATCCAGCGGGCGAACTCGGTGCGGAGTTCGGCGGGATTGGAGGTGTTGATCCGGTAGATCGGGAGGTTTTTCTGCTGGGGCGTCCAGGTGATCAACTGGGGCACCACGGTTCCGCCGGGCTTGGCATCGTCGTATTTGTAGTCTTTGGGGTACGCGAGTTTCTGGGCGCCGAGATCTTCCAACCGGAACATGTTGGCTTCCACCACAGCCAGCCCGCGCTGGTAAACGGGGCCGCGCCCGGCGACCTTGACCAGTTCCTTGCGCCCCATGCGGAACCCGGCCTCGTTGTATCCGTCCGTGGCCCCGAAGAAGGCGGCCATCTGGTAAAAATCTTTCTGGGTCCAGCTGGCCAGGGGATGGTCATGGCACTGGGCGCAGGCCACGTTGGCCCCGAGGAAAGTGGTGAGGAGGTTGGACACGCCGTCCAGCGGCATTTGGGCGTCCCTGAGGAGCAGACCGGACGCGCCGTTCTCACAGAGTTTGCCGTCGGCGGTGAGCATCTCCCGGACCATGGCGTCCCAGGGGCGGTCCGCCGCGAGCTGGTCTTTCAACCAGTCTTGGAACAGATACGCGGGCGCCCGTTTCCCGTACTCGTCCTTGATCCGGAGCATTTCGGCCAGCCACGCGTACATGTGCATGGTGTAGCCCGGAGACTCCAGCAGGGTGTCGATCAGACGGCTCCGTTTGTCCGGGGCGGTGTCATCCAGGAACGCCGCGGCCTCGTCTGCGGTCGGGATCCGGCCAATGGTGTCGAGGTAGATCCGTTTGAGAAACACTTCCTCCCCCACGGGCGGATTGAACTTCAGGCCCCGTTTCACGAGGGTCGACCCGATGTGGTAGTCGATCTGGTAGGCGGCCTTCTTCACGTACTCGTCCTTGAACCGGCCAGCCGCCAGTTTGGAAGCGTAGGCAGCCGCGAACACCCGGTCCGCAGGGACCAGCAGATCCAGGCTCAACCGGTACACGGCACCTTCCCGGGTGCGCACCGTGCAGACCCGGCCTTGCAACGCACAAAATTCGGCCTCCAAACTTCGACCTTGGGTGTCGCTCCAGACCCGCCACGGCGAACTGACGTCCACCGCCGGCGCCACCGGCGCCACCGGCGCGGCCGGCTTGCGCTCCGGCACGGCCGGGACCGTTTCCTGCGGAACCGCCTTTTTTTCCGGGGCACCCTTCTTTTTTTTCACCGGGGCAGCAGGCGCCGAGGCGCAGCACAGGAGACCGGCGAGAAAAAAACGCCACCAACCGATGAGACACCGGGACACTGGGGGAAACATATTCGGGGAGCCTTTCACCCACGTAAACACCGCCAGCCCAAGGAAGTTGGACATTTATTTCGGAGCCACCCCAAAAAATCCGGCGTTCCATTCATTTCCCAAACACCCGTCCGAGAAACTCAAGGACCCGGCTGCCTGGGCCGCTGGCTTGGAGGCTGAACCCGTGCGGCATTCCCTCGAGCAGTTCCAATTCGGAGAGAGCGCCGGCTCTTCGGAGGGCGATATCCAGGCCCCGCGCGTGTTCGGGATCCACGGTGGCATCGGCGGTTCCGTGCAGGGTCAGCACGGGCGGATCGTTGGCACTGGCGAAGTGGACCGGGGACGCCTGCTGGTAGAGTTCGGGGGCCTCGGCCCGGGACGGGCCGAGCATGGAAAGCCGGCTAAGCCCGGTGAGATCCGTGGGGCCGTAGAGATTGACGCAGGCAGAAACGCTGAAATCGGCTCCAGCCAGTTCCGGGGGTTGGAGACCATCTGCCGGGCCGGTCAAAGCCACCATGGCAGCCAAATGACCGCCGGCAGAGGCGCCCAGCACGGCGATTCTGGATCCGTCCACGTGAAGGCGGTCCGCATTTTGGCGCAGCCAGTGCACCGCCCATTTGCAGTCCCACAGGTTCTGGGGCCACACGGGCTGACCCCGGTCCGAAAGGGCGTAATCGGCGCTCATGGCGAGGTACCCCGCCTCCGCAAGAAACCTGCAGATTTCCTCCTCCCGGTCCCCTGCCCGGCTTCCCCCGTAAAAACCGCCTCCATGGAGAACGAGAACAGCCGGGACCCGGCTCCTGTTGGGGCCAGGATGCGGATGATACAGGTCCGCCCGTTCCGGCCTGTCTGCGGGGAGAAACGGCACGTCCCGCTCGACCCGGATCTGGCGTGGAGGGGGGCCCTGGGCATGGACCACGGCCCCTGCAACAAGCCATCCGCAACGGGCCGCAAAAATCCAGGCCCGCATCAACTCGTCCTCCCCCGCTGGTTCCCGGGACAGTCGGGGATTTCGATTGCCCGTGCGGGCATGGGCGTGTCAGGAGAACAGGGATGCGTCCCGTCCTGTTTCTGCAAAACGGCGAGGAAGACGGTCCCGGGCTGTTTGCCCGGGTCCTGACCGGCCTTGGCATTTCGCTGGAAGTGATCCACGCCTGGCGCGGAGACCGCCTTCCGGAAACGCTCGCGGCGTACAGCGGGCTGGCGGTGGGTGGCGGTGGAATGAGCGCCTATCAATCCGACCGGTTTCTGGCGGAAGAAGTCCGACTGCTGCGCTGTGCACGGGAAAGCGGGATGCCGGTGCTGGGGTTTTGTCTGGGGGCGCAGCTCCTTTCCCTGGCGCTTGGCGGCCGTGTTTTCCCAAATTACACGAGGGAAATCGGCCTGTTTGAGGTCCGGTTCACTCCGGAAGCCGGCTCCGACCCGCTCTGGCAGGGGCACACGGCGGCCTTTCATCCGATCCACTGGCACGGGGACACTTTCTCGCTTCCGCCCGGGGCGGTCTGGCTGGCGTCCTCCCGGATCACGCCCCACCAGTTGTTCCGCTGGGGCCAGCACATGTACGGGTTCCAGTTTCATCTCGAGTTTGATCTTCCCGTGGTCCGGGAAATGATCCGGAGCGATGCGCCGCTTCTGGAAGCCAACGGGGTGGATCCTGACCGGCTTCTGGCCGATGCGGAACGGCATCTGCCCGGAGTGGAACCGGTGGGCCGCGCCGTGTTCAGCCGCTGGGCGGGCCTTCTGGATCCTCAGTGACGCACCGTTTCGTCCCACATCCGGTCCCATTCCCGCCGTTCGGTTTCGCCGAGTTGACGGCCACCGGGCACCACCAGCACCTGCCCGGCGCGCAGCCTGCGGGGATCCTTGATTCCGTTGGCCTTCTGGATCTCCTCCGCTGACACCTCGTACCGGGCGGCAATGGCGGTCAGTGTCTCGCCCGGAAGCACCTCGTGTTTCAACGCAGCCGACTGTCCCGGGTCCGCCGGTTGAAACCCGCCGGCCCGGGGTTGCTCCTGCGCGGCTTTGGAGCGGAAGATGGAAAAGAACCCGGATTTTTCAGGCTTGGCCGTCTTTTCCGGCTCCTGGCGGACAGGCTCCGCTGGCCGGAGCCTGCGGGCTTCGAGATGCGGTTTGAGCGCGGGATCGATCTCAAGGATCTTGGCTTCGAGCTTTTTCTCGGCGGCCTCGAATGCGGCCCGGACCCTGGCATCGCGGAGCGCAATCTTGCGCACTTGTTCATACTCGCGCTCCCATTCCGGCTCTACCCCGACAACCACCGATGCACCGGCGCATAGAACCAGCAGAACGCGTGAAACGACCATGGACGCTATCCTGCCTCAAACCCGGCCCGGACTCAAGCCCACCCGCTCTGCTTCCAATCGGCGTACCCGACCACCTCCGCGGTGAAGTCCGCACTCCGCTCCCGTTCCGGTGCAGGCGCGATTTCCCAGTCCCAGCGGTCTCCCCCCACAGGCAAAGCGATCCCCTGGAGCACCTCCCAGCGGTCGGTTTTCCCCGTGCGCACCTCGCGACGGCGCCAGGCATGGTCCGTCACCAGAGCCGCCGCGCACGGCAGATCGTTCAACGCGTCCAAATGGGCCCGAACCACTCCGGCCAGAAATGTCCGGACCCGGTCCCGCTCCGGATACGGGTCCAAAATTCGGGTGGGTGCCCAGCAGAGCTGGGAGAGGAGGTTTACGGAAACGACCAGGTCCACGTCTGACTCACCGCAGCGCAGATCGGGTCTTTGAATCTCCGGGAAACCGGGCCGGGCAAGGCGGGCCATCACGCCGCTCACATCCACCTCCAAGCGCCTCAGGTTCCTGTACCGCCGGGTTTGGAACCGGCTGGAGATCGGGTGCGCGAGGTCGGCAAGGAGCACCTCCCCGAAACTGGCACACAGTTCGGCCACGGGGACATCATGGATGAGCCCCCCGCCCAGAATCAGCACGCGTCCCCGGTCGGGGCAGAGTCTGGCCGCCTCCAGAATAACGCGCCGGGTCCGGGCGAGATGGGGTGCCCAGGCGTTCCGGCACCGGCCGTGCCGGCTCCGGATCTGGATGGCGCCGCGGAGGAACCCCTGGGTCCGGGCAAGCCGGCTGGCTGGTGTGAACGCGTACTCCAGGATTTCCCCGAGCATGACTATTCGGGGATGTTGTCCAGAAAAGCGAGCAACCGGTCGAAGCGGGCCTTGGCAGCCTCCTGAGCGACAGGCGCATTCAAAATTTCGTCCACGTTGCGGTGTTCGATCCAGGCGGGATCAAGTTCCTTGACGAACGAGCTCATCATGCTGGGAGACGCCCCGCCGTACTTGACCCGGTTTCTGCACCAGCTCAGGCAGAGGGTTTTCCGGGCCCGGGTGATTCCAACGTAGAGGAGGCGGCGTTCCTCATCGACGGTGCCCTCGAGTTTGGACCGGTCATGGGGCAGGAGTCCTTCCTCGAGGCCGACCAGATAGACATGCGGATATTCCAAACCCTTGGCGGCATGGAGCGTGATCAGGGTCACGCCCCGTTGCTGTTCCTCCCCTTCTTCCGCCTCTTTCTCCTGGCGCAACAGCATGTCGTCCAGAAACCCGCGGAGACCGCCTTTTTCGCCGCCCTTTTCCCGGGCGAGATTTTCCTCAAACCACCGCATCATTTCCCGGACTTTGCCCTCGCGTTTGACGGCTTCCTCAGGGGTTTTGCAGGTCCGTGCGAGATCGGCCAGGTAGCCGGTTTCCTCGATGAACTCGCGGAGCACGGCGGCTTGATCGGCCAGCGGTTCGCACATCCGGGTTTCGTGCCGGTCGAGGAGTCCGACAAACGCGTCGACGGACTGCCGGGCACGCGGCCCGAGTTCTTCGAGGAACTCCGGGTCCTGAAGCATGGCATGGACGCTGCAGCCTTTGCGGATGCTGGCTTCGGTGGCGCGTTCGACCAGGGTGGCACCGATTCCTCGGGCCGGGGTGTTGATGATCCGGAGCAGGGACACATCGTCCCCCGGATCGAGCAGGCAACTGGCGTAGGCGAGGAAATCCTTCACCTCGCGGGCGTCAAAGAAGCTCTTGCCGCCCACCACGCGGTACGGGATCCGCAGTTCACGCAACTGCTGTTCAATGGACCGGCTCTGGGCGTTCATCCGGTAAAGGATGGCGAAGTCCTCGTGTTTGGCGCCCTCGTTTGCAACCCGCTGATCGATTTCCTGAGCAATGAACTCGGCCTCCTGCCGGTCATCCGGCATCTGTAGGATCCGGACTTTGTTGCCGCCTTCGGTGGCGCTCCAGAGCTTTTTGGGGCGGCGCCGCGGGTTGTTCCGGATGAGGCTGTTGGCGGTGGAAAGAATCGCGGTGGTGGACCGGTAATTCTGCTCGAGCTTGATGACAGCGGGATCTGGAAAATGGGCCTCGAACTCCAGGATGTTGGAGACCTCCGCGCCGCGCCAGCCGTAGATGGACTGGTCGTCGTCGCCGACCACGGCGACGTTGGGTTTGGTGCCGGCCGGCGCATCGGGTTCCCGTGCGAGGAGCGACACCAGTTCGAGCTGGAGGCGGTTGGTGTCCTGGAACTCGTCCACCATCAGGTAGCGGTATCTGCGGGTCCACCGGGTCCGGACGTCGGGATGTTCGTTGAGCAGTTTGACGGCGAGCAGGAGCAGGTCGTCGAAATCCACGGCGTTGAGCGTTTTTAACTCGGCTTGGTACCGGGCGAACACGGCCCCCACCAGGCTTTCCTCCCCTTCCGGCGCGGACCAACCGTTGTTCTTGGCCTTGGAGATAAATGCCTTGGCCACGCCGGGATCGAGTTTCTCGTCCTTGGCGGCGGTGCGGGTGATGATCTTTTTGAGGAGCCCGGTGGTGTCGCCCTCGTCATAGATCGCGAAGTTCTTTTTGTACCCGAGCCGTTCGATGTCCTGCCGCAGGATCCGCATGCAGAGCGCGTGGAAGGTCGACATGGTCACGCGGCGCGCCTGATCCGGATCGATCATGGAAGCCAGCCGCTCCCGCATTTCGTTGGCGGCCTTGTTGGTGAATGTCACGGCCAGGATCTCGTCCGGCCCCACCCCCTGCGCAATCAGGTACGCCACCCGGGCCGTGATCACGCGGGTCTTGCCCGTGCCTGCACCGGCCAAAATGAGGAGCGGCCCCTCGGTGGTTCTCACCGCCTGCTCCTGTTCGGGATTCAGATCAAAAAGTCGAAAGCTCGCCATGGTTTACCCGAAGAGAATGCCCGTCCGGACCGGGCCCGCAAGAATCGCGTCTCAGATTTTTCCATCCCCTGCGGCGCAAGTTTCACACGCCGCGCAGGCCAACCCAGTTTGCGGCGGCAGCTGCGTTATTCTTTCTTGGCATCCGCAGACTCTTCGCGCCGCGGGGGCAGTTCCCGGTGCGGCTTTTTCTCGCGGTACTGCTGGATCCGGCCCTGGATCTCGGCCTGAACCTCAGGGGGTTCTTCCTTGGAATGTTCAGCAGCCCGCTGTTGGAACCGGAGCGCCGCGTCAAAATCGCCGCTTTCGGCATAAGCTGCCGCGAGGGTGTCGATGTAAGCGCCCTTCTCCCACTGGGTGAGTTCACAGGCGCGGAGGGCCAGTTCCACGGCGCGTTTCCCGTTCCGAACGGGATCCTTGGGATAGGTGGCCAGCATCCATGCGAGATCATTCCAGCCTTGGGCAAAATCGGGGTGCTGTTCCACCACGGCGGTGTAATCGACCAGCGCCTTTTCCACCTCGCCTTGGACGTAATAGACGGAGGCCCGGCCCAGAAGCGCCTCCAACTCCGCGGGAACTGCCTTTAAAACGGCCGAGTAATCCTCCACCGCCTCCCGTTCCTTGCCTTCGGAGCGGTACAACTGGGCCCGGCTCAGGAGTGCGGCAAGGTCGCCCGGCCGGATCTTGAGCGCGGCATTGAAATCCTCGAGCGCCTCGGTCTTGTTCCCAAGGCTGGCCTGGGCGTATCCCCGCTGCACCAGAGGGCGCGGGTCGCCCGGAGAAAGCCGCACTGCCTCATTCAGATCTTTGACGGCGTTTTCGTGTTCGCGTTTGGCCATCCATGCCGCGGCGCGGCCGGTGAAAGAAACCGGGTCCCTGCGGTCCAGTTCGATGCAGCGGCCGAAATCCTCCGCGGCAGCATCCCACTCCTGCCGGAGCAACCGGGTCTGGCCCCGGGCCTGAAGAGCCGCCACGTTGCCCGGATTGACTTCCAGAGCGCCGTTGAGGTCCTGCAACGAGGAAAGCAGATTGCCCGCAAGGCCATGGAGAAGGCCCCGGCAGTACAACGCCAGTTCGTTGGCGGGATCAAACCGCAGGGCGAGGTTGAAATCCGCCATGGCAGCGTCCAGTTCCCGTTTTTTCTGGAGCACATAGCCGCGTGCGGCAAGCGCCTCAGCGTTTTGCGGAGCGAGCCGGACGGCCTCCATCAAATCTTCCAGGGCGCGATCCATGGCCCCGCGGTCGGCCCGGAGCCGGCCCCGCCAGAGTCTGCCCTCGACATTCTCGGGCTGTTCCTCAAGCAAGCGGTCCAGTTCCTGAAGGGCAGTGGCTTCGTCGCGGTTTGCCATCGCCTTGCGAGCCGCCTCGAGATGATCCACGACGGCCTTTCGGATCGCTCCAAAAGCCGTTTGAGATCCAAGGGGCAGGCTGCCGGAAAATGGCAGGCAGTTCAGGGCGATCAACGCGATCGACGTCGGGCGGGAGAGGAGGGAGTGCTTCACAGCTCAGACATACTGATCCGGTTCTAGACGAAGCGCAAGGGGGACTCGCACCCCCGCTCGCCGCCAGCAATGGCCTTCCCTACTCCGCTCAAGCCCGCTCTGCCAGAATGTAGCTGCGGTCTGCCGCCGTGGGTTCGTGCGCAAGAAAATCGAATCCCGCCTCCTGAAGCCAGCTCCGGATCTCGGCCACCGAGTAACACCGCCCCTCGGTGGAGTGCATGAGGAGCGCCGAATAGTTGGCCACCGGGAGCGGCCCGGTTTTCTGAGGATTCAGATGGCAATCGTGCACGATGACGCGCCCCCCGATGGGGAGTGCCCGGGCGGACTTGGCGAGAATCTCGCGCACAACAGGTTCGTCCCAGTCGTGCAACACATTCGAAATGAGGTGCACATCGAAACCTGCAGGCAGTTCGCCTTCAAAGAGGTTTCCGGCGATGACCTCCACCCGATCCGAAGCCCCGCGGCGCTGCACGGCCTCCCGCGCGATCCGGTCCACGGGCGGTTTTTCGAACACAGCGGCCCGCAGATGGGGATGGTGCGCGGTGAGGCTGCATGCGTAAACACCCGACCCGCCGGCGATGTCCAGCAGGGCGGTGGAAGCGCTAAGGTCCAGCTTGGAGGCGAGGGCGCGCCCGAGGTACACGCCGCGGCAATCCATGGCCGCGGTGAACTGCTGCGCGAACTCGGGACGTTCCATTGCAACTGTCCATGCCTGCGGGTCGTAGCTGCCCCAGTTTGCGGGTTTGCCCGTCTTCAGGACCCGGAGCATGTCCAGAGTCTGGGGCCGGTCCCGGAGCGAGGCGTAGTACGGCACCAGGCTCCAGGGCGAACCGGCAGTCAGGTGTTCGCGCGCCCGGAGCGTCACATGAAAACAGCCGCCCGACTGCGTCACCAAGCCCATTGCGGAGAACAGGGTGAGCATCACATCGGCGGGCCGGACATGGATCTCGAAGTGCGCGCAAATGGCGCCGAGGGTGGATGGGTGGTCCGCCAGCCAGCTGAAAAAATCCAGATGCACAATGCCCGCCGCCAGGAGATCGACGCCGTACAGGCCGTCCCGGGCACGGTAGATTTCAAGGGGATCAGTTGCCGGGATTGCCAGAAGGGGGTCCATGCCCCAACTCTGCCCCGGCCGGGGATGCGGCGCCAAGCCCTGATCCTGACGGAAATGGGGCCCGGCAATAATCCCCTTGCCAAATTGCCCCCGGCAGGGTCCAGACTGGCGGGGCGTATGAAACCCGCCATTCTCCTGGCCCTCGCCCTTTTCACCATGACCTCCATTGCCGACGAATCCCCCATCCGCCACGTGGTTCATTTCAAGTTCAAGCCCGACGCAGACCCTGCAAAGGTGCAGAAAGTGGTGGACGAGTTTGCAGCGCTGCGGGGCAAGATCCCGGTGATTCAGGAGTTCGAGTACGGAACCAACGTGAGTCCTGAAGGCCTGGACAAGGGGTTCACCCACTGCTGGATCCTGACGTTCAAGAACGACAAAGACCGGGACGCGTACTTGGTGCACCCGGACCACAAGGCATTTGTAGAGGTGCTCAAGCCCGTGCTCGCCGAGCCTTTGGTGGTCGATTTTGTCGTCAAAAAAGTCAAAAACTAGACGCCGTTCCGGAGTCTTCCACGGCGGAACCCGCTTTCCCCTGTGCGGCTCTGGAGTTTTTTCGCATTTCGCCTTTCGGAGCCTGAAGACGGGGCATTGACCCACTCAACAAAGAGCCTTGCCGGTGACGCTCCGTGACCTGCGAGACTCCCCGCCCGGCGGCTGGTGTCTCTCCGTGTCCCCGGCTCAGCGCATGCTGGCCAAGTATTCCACCAGATCCCGGAGTTCCCAGCGGGAGAGGCTGTCCTTGAGGTTCTCGGGCATCGGCGACGGCGCATTGAAGCGTTCCCGGACCTGATCTGCCGGAACAGAAATGCGCTGCGGTTTGCCTTGGGCATCGGCGGTTTCCACGGTCAGCGTCCCGTTTTCCTCCGCCAGAAGGCGGCCGGCCATGACTGAACCGTCCTTGAGCGTGAGGCTCACAATCGAGAACCCCGCGGCAATCATCTGGTTGGGAAACACAATGCTTTCGAGCAGGTAACGCCGGTCTTTGCTCCGGCCGATCCGGGTCAACTCCGGCCCGACCGCGCTGTCACCGATCTCGCACTTGTGGCACCGCAGACACTGCACTTCGGCTTTCTCGCGGAACACTTTCCGGCCCCGCTCCGCATTTCCGCCCTCCAATGCATAGGAGTAAGGCCAGAGCGGAGTTTTTTCACGGGTCTCGTACTGGTTGAGTTTTTCAGCCAGTTCCGGGCGGTACCGTGCCGCATCCAGAACTTCCAGGTGCACTGGGGCGGGAAGTTTCCCCTCACGGAGCCGGTCCAGCAGCCTCCCGATTTCGGCCGTGGCGCCGTCGTGTTTGATCCGGGAAAGGGCGTTGATGGCGGCCTGTTTTTCCACCAACTCGCCTTTTTCGAACGTGTCGACGATCAGGCGCACCGCGGCGCTCGGTTCAAGTGCCACCAAGGCCTGGAGGGCTTCCCCGCGCAGCTTGGCGTCCTTGGCCGTGAACGCGACCTTGGCGGCGCCGGCCAGGTGCGGATCTTTTAAGGCAGAAAGCGTCTGGAGCGCGGCGATCCGGGCGGCCGGGGCGGCTTTTTCGTCACCAGCCAACCCCTCGAGGGCCTCGCCGGCGTTGATCCCCAAGCGGGCCACCATGCGCGCGGCGGATTCCTGAACGGCGGCGTCCTTGAGCAGCTTGGGCACGACCGCGCCAACGGCAGCCACTGCATCGGTGGCCGGGCGCGCAGGGATGGGCCGCCACAGGTTCAAAAGCCGATCCTTGGGACTTGGATCCTTCCACAGTCCGAGGAGTTCGATGGCCTCCCTGCGGGAAGCGGCAGGCACGGCTTCCCGCGCCGCAAATTCCGCCAGTGCGCGGGCGTGTTCGCCTCCGCCCAGCCTGTACCGCGCATTCGCGGCGCGTTCCAAGATCCGCGGATTTTTGAGCCGGACATCCTGGGTCAATCCGGCCAAGGCTTGAAGTGCCCCGTCCATGGAATCGTCGTACACGGCTCTGGCCGCCTCCAGAACCACTGACTCGTCGGCGTCTTTGAAGAAGACAGCGATTTCCGGGCTCCGCTGGCGTTTGAGCGCGAGAACGGCTCCAGCCCGGACCGCCGGGGAAGGGTCGCCTGCGCGGGCCACAAGTTCTGCGCTTCCGGCGGCTCCAGCCAAGCCCATGACCAGTCCATGGCGCAACACGGGATCGGCGTCGCGGTTGGCAGCCAGCGCCTCAAACAACCGAGGCACAGCCGGGGCGTGCCGCAGCTTGCCCAGACTCAACCCGGCAAAGAACCGGACCCGGGCGGATTCGTCGCCGAGGAGAGACACCAGCGCTGGACCTACTGGACCTACTGGACCTACTGGACCTACTGGACCTACTGGACTGGATGGACTGGCTTCGCCAGCGGCTTTGGCGGCTTGGGCCCGGATCTCAGGATCGGCGTCCTTCATCCAATCGGTCCAAGGAACCTGCGCGGCTTTGTTTTTTGCGCAGATCTGGCCGATGCCCCAGAGGGCGTGTACCCGGGCCAGACGGGGCGCATTTTTTTCGCGGGCAACCTTAACCAGGCCGTCCAATGCGCCGCGTCCGGCGAGCGCAAACTGGGCGGCCTGCCGGACCCGCTGATCCTCATGACTGAGCAACTGGAGTTGGGCGTCCACGGGGCGGCTTTCCATGCCCTCGGCCAGCAACCGGGCGGTTTCAGCCTGTTTGGCTTGGTTGGCCGAGGCATCGGTGAGCCGGTAAATCCGGCCACGTCCGTTGCCGCTCCAACCGGCCACCCAGTCGAGCACGTAAAAGCCGCCGTCATTCCCAAACTCGCAGTCCGTGCTGAGAACCCCGCGGAGAAACGGGCGCGCCTCCTTGAGTTTGAACCCGGCGCCGTTGGGCTCGAGACGGATCACGTGCACCACGCTGTTGCTTGCGCCGCCCCTGAAATCCGAGAGGAAAAAGCATCCCTGATATTTCGGACCAAGTCCGGTACCGGGGTTGTACGTCAGACCGCTGGGCCCGTTCCCGAGGTTGGCAATGGGCGGAACGATTGCGCGGGCTTTGGGGGCCTCCTTTTCGTCCCAGAGAAGCTCCCGGTTCCATGGGCCGCGGTCGGACAGGTACTGGAAAGTCATCCGCCAACCGCTGTCGGCGCCCTCCACGACGTGCACAAAACGGGCTTTGTCACCGGAATCGGAGTTGTTGTCTCCGGTGAACAGGTTTCCGTACTCGTCAAACGCGAGTTCCTGGGGGTTCCTGAGACCGGTGGCGAAGACCTCAAACCCGGTTCCGTCGGGGTTGCAGCGCATGACGGCGCCGGTGTCGGGAAAGGCGGCCTCGCCGCCCTCCTTGGTTTTCACATGGATCCCGCGGTCACCGATGCTGAAATAGAGCCTTCCATCGGGGCCAAACCGGAGGCCGTGCATGTCGTGCCCGCGAAAAGCGAATTTGACGCCGAACCCTTCGAGCAGTTTTTCCCGCGCCTCCGCCTTGCCATCCCCGTCGGCATCCGTGAACCGCCAGAGGTTCGGGATGCAAGTCCACCACGCCTCAGTGCCGCGCACCAGGATGCCCGCGCCGGTTCCGTCCAGGGGGTCCCGGAACCCATCGGCCAGAATCGTCTGCCGGTCCGGACGACCGTCCCCGTTGGTGTCCTCGATGCGGACCACGCGGTCCTCGAACTTCGTGAACTCCTCGGCGAAGGCAGCGGCATCGGAATAAAACTTGCGGATCATGGCCAGACGATCCGCGGTGGTGCGGGCTGCGATGTCGGCATCCAACCAGTTGGCATGTCCGCGGTTGTCCTCGACCCCGTGTTCCTGCCGGTAGGTTTCGGCAATGTACCAGCGCCCCTTTTCGTCTGTGGCAAACGCCACGGGATTGGCCAGAAGCGGTTCCCCGGCAAACAACTCCGCTCGGATCCCTTCCTCCATCTTGAATGCTTTGAGCGCCGCATCCGGGGACTGCACAGCGCCTCCGGAATCGGCTCCAGCCCGTTCCGCGGCAGACGCAAAGCCGGCCCCAAAAACCAAGGTGGCGGAAAGACCCAGCCTGCAACAGGCCGCAAAAAAATCGGGGAAGTTCATATCAGTGGGGGGGGCGCCATCATTTTGAACAAAAACGCCCCTGTTTCTTCAACCCGCGACGACCCGCCAACCTTGGAAAGATTCGCGCCCGGAGTTCAGCCGCCGGCCAACTGGCGGAGGACGGCCGGATACAGAACGTGTTCGGCTTCCTGAATCCGGGCATGGAGGGTTGCCGGCGTGTCCCCGGGATGCACTGGGACGGTTTTCTGGGCAATCACCTCGCCGGTGTCCATGCCGCTGTCCACATAGTGCACGGTGCACCCGGAGACGGCGGAACCTGAAGCCACAGCCTGAGCCCACGCTTCCAACCCCGGAAACTCCGGCAGCAGCGAGGGATGGATGTTCACGATCCGCCTCGGAAACGCTTCCAGGAGCGGGGCCTTCACCATTCGCATGTAGCCTGCCAGAACCACCCAGTCCACGTCCGCCTCCTTCAAAAGTCGCACCACCTCCGCTTCTGCCGCCGGCTCCAGCCGGGTCCGGTATTTCCCGGGAGACACATGCACTGCGGGGATTCCCCGTTCCCGGGCCAACTCCAGAATGCCGGCTTCCGCGACGTCCGAGATGACCACGCGCACCTCCGCATCGAGTTGCCCGGAGCGGATGGCATCTGCGATGGCCCGGAAATTCGATCCCTTGCCCGACCCGAGCACGCCGAGTCGCATCCGCTTTTTCTCTCCCTGCCCGGCGGCCCGGGCCAGGGTGGCGGTGGTGGAGCGGCCAGGCACCAACTGGAGCAACCGGATCCCGGCCCCTGCGGCTTCGAGGGCCGCGCGTTCGCCCGGATCCAGGGTTTCGAGGGTGTAATCCCCGCCCTTGGCATAGAGTTGGGGGCGCACGGCGGCGATGAGAGCCGATACGCGGGTTTCTTCAAAAATGGTGACATAATCCACGCAGTCGAGGCCGGCCAAGACCTCGGCCCGGTCGAGTTCGCCGTTCACGGGGCGGCCCGGCCCTTTGAGGGCGCGGACCGAGGCGTCTCCGTTCACCGCAACGAGCAGGGCGTCCCCAAGGGCACGCGCCTCCTGAAGATACCGCACATGGCCCACATGCAGCAGATCAAAACAACCGTTGGTCAGTACCAGGCGCCGGCCCTGCCGCCCCATTTCCCGGGCGATTTCTGCCAGTTCACCCGCCGATTTGAACTTGTCCTTGAACACGCGGGAAATCCTAGGGGACGCATCCCGGCGCTCAAGCCGCATCCCGCTCGATTTTTGCATCTCCTCCCGCCTATAGTCCGGCCCGCATGCACCAGCGAACCCTCCCCCGCCCCGCCGCAATCGTCCCGGCATTGGCCGCGCTTCTTGCCCCGTTACTCTCCCCCGTTGCCCCGGCTCAGACAGCAACACCCAACGCCAAGACTTCGGCCAACACCGTTGCGGCGACCGAACCGGAAACCGTGGCGATTGCGGCCCGCCTGGAACGACTCACGCAGGCACTCCAACAGACGCCGGACCGGATCCCGCTCTTGTCGGAACGGGGCGACTGCCATCTTTTCCTGGGACACTTCAAGGAATCGGTGGCGGACTTTGAGGCCATGATTGCACTGGATCCGCGTCTGGACGCCGGACACTGGCGACTGGGGATTGCGTACCATTTCAACCGCCAGTTTGAGGCCTCCTCACGGCAGTTCGCAAAGTACCATGCCTATGACGGACGGGACCGGGAAAACGGGCTCTGGAAGTTCCTTGCGGATGCGAACCTCGCGGGGATCGATGCGGCCCGGCAAAGGATGCTGGAATACACGGCATTCGACCGGGAACCGTTCCCGCTTCTGTACGACCTGTTTGCTGGCCGGACAAACCCCGAAGCGTTTTTTGCGGACCTTGAAGCCCGGGGCGTTCTCAAGCGGCCTCTGGCGGCATTTTTCGCCCATTACTACTGCGGGCTTTGGGAAGCGCTTTCAGGCAGACCCGACGCTGCGCGCGAACACCTGAGCCGCGCGGTGTCCATGTTTCCAGCGGACACCGACGGGGGCCCGGGTTACATGGGCCGTGTGGCCCGGCTGCATCTGGCAGAGGGAAGATCTGGGTTTCCGACGCTGCGGCCGGGAACCGGGCCTACGCCTTCGATTCCTTGAGGGCCTTGAGGGCCTTCTCGGGGTTTTTGACGCGGAGCACGAGAAGCCCCTGTTTGGCGCCGGGACTCGTGGCGAGATAAGCGTACTCGATGTTGATCCTGGCTTTGGCCAGAGCCTTTGAGATCCGGCCGAGGGACCCGGGCTTGTTGCTGTTTTCAAGCACGAGAACATCGTTTTCAACGACCAAAACCCCGCGTTCCCCGAAAAGATGGAGGGCCGTGAGAGGATCGCTCACCACCAGGCGCACCACCGCATGGTCGATGGTGTCGGAGATGGTCAGCGCATAGATGTTGATCTTCTTCTCCGCCAGCGCTTCGCACACTGTCGCCAGAGTTCCGGGCTTGTTGTCGAGAAACACCGAGAGCTGCTTGAGGATTTCCATGAGTCAAAAGCATCAGGCTTGGGCCGGGATCGACAAGCCTTTTCCCTTCCCTCTGTGAGCCACTTGGGGGGCGACAGCGCCTACCCGCGCCACTGGGCCAGCAACTCGCTCACACGGCGCCGGTTCCGCAGCCCGAGCAGCATCCCGCCCAGACCACTCAGCAGCCATGTGGACGGCTCAGGCACTGGCACCAGTTCCACGTACCCGTTGTAACCGACCATGGTTGCACCCAGCGCGTAGTTGGTTCCGTCGTCTTTTTGGAACTGCACATTCCTCAGGAACGACTCGCTGAATCCGGGTGCCGTCCGGAACAACAACCGGTCATTCCCGGTCGCCCCGTCATCGGTCTGCGCTTTTCCGGTCCAGTTCGAGATGATCACGGAGGTCCCATCGGCAAAGGTCAACCCCTCAAACAGCAGCGTGCTGCCCAGCGCACCGTTTCCAAAGTCGATCTCCGCCCCGCTCTGCAACGTCAACATCCCCATTCCTGCCCCCTGGCCGGGCGCAGAACTTCCCTCGCTGAATCCGTTGGTCACCAACCGCCCCCCCGCACCCAGCACCACGGCGGCAAAGTTGTTGATCCGGTCGCTGTTGCCCGCCGCCCCCACAAACTCCAGACGCGCACCCGCCCCAGTCACGCTCACCGCAGTGGTGGCCGAAAGGCTGTTGGCGACCTGCAGCGTGCCCCCGGTGACCGACGTTGTCCCGTTGAAACTGGTGTCCGAGGAATTGAGGCGAAGCGTCCCTGCCCCCTGCTTGACGAGGTTGATGTTCCCCTTCAACGAGCCGTCGTAGGTCCCGCTCTGCACCGAGAGCGTGTTTCGGCCCACCGTACTGTTGAGGATCTGCGCCGCGGCGGAGTCCCCGTTCAGCGAGGAGACCGTGGCGTTGTTTCCGCTCAGGTCCAGCACCCCGTTTCCGCGCATCGTGAGGCTGCCGGTGGACGGGAGCGCGGTGGAACTGCCCAGTTGCAGGAGCCCCTCACGCACGGCCACATTGAACCCGGTGTTGTTTCCAGCCAGTTGCACCACGTCCTGCCCAATCTTGGTCAGCGTCTGACTGCCGGTGCCGGTGATGTTGCCCATGACCTTCAGGTACCCGCCCTGCATCACCGGGTTGGCTGGTGACGCTGCGAAGTTCGCCTTGCCCATGTCATAAAACTTGTGGGTGCCAACGCCGTAGTACTGCTGGATTCCTGCCGGGTAAGGCTGGCCCAAGGAGGAGTCCGACAACAGGGTGAAGCTCACATTCGGCCCCACCGTATTGACCACCAGCGCGGTATCGATATCCACGGGCACATAGCCCATGATGGATCCCCCGTTCAACCCGTAGGTTGCAGTCTGGGTCTGGTCCGCCTCGATCTGCAGGTGCACGCCCGCAGGGAGATTGTAGTTGGTCGCCCGCGCACCGCGCACCGACCAGCGTTCAATCGAACCAGGCTGCATCTGCAAAGTCCCGGCCTGCTGGAACCCGGCAACCCCCACCGCCAAGGCGCCGCCGTTCTCCACCACCGTGGTCATGCTTGCGTCTCCGAGAGCCCCGCTGTGTTCCACCCGGACAGAGCCTTCGCTGATCGTGAAGCGCCGGCTTCCGGTCAACCCTGGGTTATTGCCCAAGTACAGCCTCCCATCCCCAGTCTTGGAGAGGTTGTAAAGCCCCTGATTGGAGATCGAGTCCGGCCGGACTCCGGTAGTGACTCCCGCTTGGTCATACGAGCCCGCATCCACATGGAGGTTGTAGTCCGAAAAGAGGGTGATTGCCCCTGTATTCAGCCGGCTCCTTGCCCCATCCACGATGAACCACAGGTTGCCTGGAATCGCCAACTCTGCGGCCGCAGCGGTCGTGGACCTCAAATCCAGAGCCGAAATCCGGCTGACCCGGTCCGCCGTCGAGGTCACCCGGATCAGGTTCTGATCCAACGCGGTGATTTTGCCGGAGGTAAACACCAGTTCCTCGGGGGTGCCCGGATTGAAGTTCAACCGCAACTCGGTAAAGGTCTGGCCCGTGTTTCCGGTCCAACCGTTGAGGAACACGGCGTTGTTGGCGCCCCCTTGGCCCAACCCGCCCGGGGTCTGGACGATCAACTGGCCTTGGTTGAGGTTCCAAGGGCCGGTGAAACTGAGCTGATCCTGGTTCAATGTCACGCTGCTGGTCCCGAACTTGGTAAATGCGCTGGCGGTGAACTGGCCGTTCAGGGTCAGGTTCTGGGAACTGGCATGCACCAGCGCCTCAACAGGCGTCGGCGGCACTGCGGTCATATTGCCAAAAAACAAGTCCGCCGAGATGGTCCGGGCTGTGCCTCCGTAGATGGTCAGACCGCCGCTCCGGATGCCGATCCGGCTGAATGCACCATCGGGGTTGGCGGCGCTGATATCCCCCTGGGTCCGGAGGGCCCACAGATCCAAATTAGCGCCCAAAACAACGCCGCTCCCTGAATCATAGCTGAGGATGCCGGTGCCGTTGGTCAGGTTCGCGCTCAGTGCCCCGCTCAGGGGTGTGGTGTCAGCCCGAGCTACATAGTTGGCGGGGCTGGATGTCTGGGTAACCACTTGAAATCCGTTGGTGGCGTCGTACTTCAGGAACTGGTTGTCCGAGCGACTAATCATGAACGGGCTGACCATGCCGTTGCTCATGGCAGGAGCGGTTCCCGTCACACGGACCCGATTCGCATTCGCCACACCCGCGACGCCGAGGTTTGCCGAGTCGTGAACGAGGGTCAGGGTCCCGTTTCCAACGCGGGTCAGGTTCCCGCCAATCACCAATTCGCTCCAAAAAGCGCCCCTCTTGCTGGAGCGGATTTCGCTTCCCCCCTCAAAAGACAAGGCGCCAACGGTTTCACTGTTGTAGGTGTTATTCGCATTCGACCCCACAATCTCCACTCCGCTGCTCCGGAGTGTGATGCCCACGCCGTCCGCCCAGCGGGCGTTGGTGTTTCCGGTCGGGTTCACATAAGCCACGTTGTTCTCGAAGATCAGCCGGGAACCAGGGTGAAACGTGTAGGCATTGCGGTTGGTGGAACCGTTGACCGGCGAATTCGATGTTGCAGAGCCGTTGTTTTCGAAACTGAGGTTCCCGTACACCGCCACCGCCCCGGTCCCCAGAGGGCTGTTGGCGTACCCGCCCTGAATGCCCAACTGGGCCACCGTAAAATTCCCATCCACATCCCGGACCCGGCTGACTGTGGTGCCGCCGGTGTAGGTGTTGTTCACGTTGCCGTTGAAATACACGGCCCCGGTCCCGAAATAGGCATTCGGTTTTCCAACCAACAGCCGGCTGATGGCCGGGGTCCCGCCGGTCACGTCGGTCAGAACAGTCGCTGTGGAACCGGGATTAAAGTAAACATTGGCGCCCCCGCCTCCAAACCGATAGACGCGGGAACTGGTCCCGGGATCCGCTGCGCCCGGCAGAATGGCTGTCGTCCCGCCGATGTCCGTGTTGCTGGTCAACGCCCCGACAAACCAGTAGCCGTTCCCGAGAGTGGAGAGATCGCTTCCGTTCAACCAGTTGAACATTCCCCCGGTGGAATTGTCGCCTGCAAGCACCCCCCCCTGGCCCGTTGGACCGAATGCCGTTGATCCGAGGATCTGATTGACCTTTGTAATGCTGTCTATGCCGGTCCCGACCGCTCCGTTGCGGATGCCGAGGATCGCCAATGCGCTCGAGTTGTACGCAAAACTGGAGAGTCCCCCTGCGGCGAGGGCATTGGGAAAGCTCGGGTTGACGCTGATTGCTCCGCCCGGGAAGACCCGGACGGCCCCGGTGCCAAAGGTGTCGTTCACCGTACCCGCACGAACCAACCCCTGATAGACGTTCAACCCACCCGAGAACGTATTGGCGGCGTTGCTGTTCAACACGAGGGTTCCAAAGCCCGTCTTGTCCAAGAAACCCGTCCCATGGATGACATCGCCGCCCAGCCCGTTGCCCAACTGGAAGAGACCGACATCGGAGCGTAGGAGAGACCGGGCCTCCAGCCGTGTGCTCCCATTCCAGATTCCGTTGACTGCAACGCCGCCGTCATTCTGAATCCGGACAAAGGAGTTGTTGATAAAGCTCAGAACTGAAGTGTCACCGCCGAGGGTATGGGTCAGGTTGTTGGCGGTGGTGCCGGCTCTGTTGAGGGCAAGGATGGAAGGGCCGGCAAATGTCAGGCTACTTGAACTGAGCGGGTTGAAGAAGCTGGTATCCGAAAGAGTCCGCAACACGCCGCGGTTGATCACCACGGGTCCGGTGCCGCTCATCGGGGCACTGGCCAACCCGAGGAAGAGGGCATTGACGTTCGCCACGGTGGCCGCGGCACTGAGCGTGATCTGGGTGGGAGAATCCACCGAGCGAATCGTGGTAGCCCCAGGAATCCCCGAGCCTCCTGGAATGTTGGCCACGCTCATCCCGGCATACAATCCTGCCGTGGAAGGCAGGGTAAGCACGGAGCTGCTCGCCGTGTTTGTAGCCGCCAGACGCAGGTTCTGGATACTTGCAAAGGTCGGAGCCGTGATGGCAAGGGTCGGTGCTGCGCTCAGGGTGACCTGAGTCGCCGAATCCACGCTGAGGATGTAGGCATTGGCGGGAACGTTGGTGCCCGTGACCTGCATCCCCGGGAAGAGGTTGGCCGTGGAGGCCAACCCGGAGATCACCGGACTGTTGGCCGAGTTGGTCACGCCTGCCGCCGACACCGTTCCTAGAGTCGCGAACTGCAATTCCCCTTCGTTGACCGTGAGTCCACCGCTGAGGCTGTTTGCGCCCATCCCAAAAGAGGGAGTGCCCGCGGTGTTGGACATGTTCAGGAAACGGATTGGGCCGTTTCCGTTCTTGGACAGGAGAGCCGGACCCGAGACCTGCCTCGCCAGAGTGATCTGATTAGTCCCGTTGTTGTTCTGAATGTTCAATCCGATCGGGGCGGTGCGACCGGGCAAACCAAAAACGGCAGGCCCCTGCACCGTGAGATTGTAATCGTTCCCGTTTTGGAAGAGCAACGCCGTCCCGGCGGCCCCGCCGCCCTCCACGGTCAATCCAGCCACGGTCATGGTGACATCCGTGCCGGCGGTCGCTGCACGGTCCACGGCAATTTCGGCGTAGGGCAACCCCTCGGCCAAGGTGATCCGGGGTGCAAAGGAGGCTGCGCTGTCGTTCCTCAACTCCAACCGGGGCATGATGTGGGTTCCGTCGTTGTTCAGATAAGCCCCGTGCAACCGGATTTCGCTCAGCGCGCTCACCGCCCCGCCCCCCCGAACATCGAGCACGCCGCCATTCACCTGAGCAATCCCAGTGAGGTTGGGATTGGCACCACTCAGAATGAGCCGACCAGGGCCGTTCCGGGTCAGGTTTTGCGCGGTCAAAGCCCCCGAAAGGATGAGAGATTGGTTCCCTGTGTTGGTCCAAATGCTGGCTTCCACCGGCGCCGCCGCGCTTCCAAAAATCAGCGGGACACTGATGGTGGGGCTTCCACCGGTGTTGCTCGCAGCCAGTCCCCCGCTCCGGATCCGGATCGAATCGTTCTCGGCATCGGAGATGCTGACATCAGAGCGCAGCGCCCAGACATCCGCCCCGGCGATCACCGAGTTGACCCCAGTGGGGGACTGAAGCACAATCTCGGTGCCATTCGACAGACCGCCACTGTTGAATGTGGCGTTGTTGACGCTCCGGAACGCCGCATTGCTGAACCCGAGTCCCGCAGCGGGATCGTAGTCGATGAATGTCATCTGACCCAGGTTGAAAAACTGGGGTGAAACCATGTTCACGGTCGTCCCATTGACCAAGCCCCGGTTGAGCGCGGCATTTGCGCCCGGATTGGCCAGGATGACCCGCTGGGCATTGGCCGTGCCCGGCAACCCCGCGGCTCCAAGCTCGTTGTTGACATTGGTCCGGAAAGCCAGAGTGCCAAGGCCGATCCGGGTCAGCGCCCCGTTGATCAGGACGACCGGTTGGGCATTGTTGCCGCGGCGTTCAAGCAGGATCTCGCTTCCACCGCCGTAGCTCAGTCCACCGATGGTTTCCAAGGTCTGCACGTTCGACGCATTGACCATGTTCAACTGGGAACCATCCAGGCGCATGGCCACGGTGTCTGCCCATTTGTTGGTGAATGCACCGGCGTTTCCAGCGCCGGCTCCTGTCGGGGCGAAAAATCCGCCTGGAAGATCATCCACGTAGTCCAGCCTGAGGGTGGATCCCGGCCGAGCCGTGTAGTTGAGCGCCTGTGCCTCGGTGAGTCGGCCGCCTCCGGTCAACTCAAACCGGCCATAGTTCTCGATCCCGGAGGTCGCGAGCGATCCGCGCACCTGGAGCAGGGTGTTGCTGCCGCCACGGTTGGAAGCCCTGTAAATCAGGGTTGAACCGGTGTAATTCTGGTTCTGGTCCAGACGCACCAGCGCAAAGGTGTTGTCCTGAGTCACCGCGACCGGAGCCAGCGGACGGCCGAGTTCCAGCCCGTTCCCGCCGGTCAAAACGTTTTCGCCGTTGAGAATCAAGAACGCATCGCTCCGTCCGAAAAAGCGGTACCGGTTGCCAGCCCCGGCCCCGAGCGTGGACGGCATATAGACCGTGTCCTGGGTTGCGCTCAGCCCCCAGGTGCCGTCTCCAATCCGGCCCAGATCCAGCGGCTGCGTGTAGAGCCCGACGGGAGCCCGGTTGGAATCCCCGCGCGCACCGGTTCCCAGAGCCAGTGCCCCGGACCCAATTGCGCTCAGATTGTACTGTTCGAGCGGCTTGTCGGTTTGAATGTCGAACAACGGCGTGCCGGAAATCGAGCCACCGAGCACCCGGACCATCTGGCCGGGATTGAGGTTGGTGGTGTCATTGAGCCGGACCCGGCCGGTCTGCATCAGGAAGATATCGCCGGTACCGGCTTTGGCTTCCCCACTGGGCACAAACGTGTTTCCCGCCTGGGTCACGGGATCCCCTCCCCGGGTGCCGAACAACAGGTACCCCGTGTGGACCACAGTGCCGCCGGAGTAGCTATTCGACGGGCTGTTGATGAGGAGGCTTGCCCCGTTAAACTTGTTGATGGAATAGCCGATACCCCCGTCTCCAATCGGGCCCTCCAAAGTCAGGTCAATGTCGTTCCCAATGTACGCGGACCCATTCAAAGTCGTGGTTCCAGTGAACTTCGGAAGGAATGCGCCGGCCCCGTTGTTTCTCGCATAAAGCTGGTTCTGACCGAGGGTCAGGCTTCCCAGCTCGAGAACTTTGTTGGAATCACTCGGCGTCAACCGCTCAACGATCAGCTGTCCATTTCCGTTCCCGACCGTGATGTTGTTTCCCGCGACCACCCGCTGGAGAGAACCGCTGTTGTCTCCGGTGGCAAAGAACTCCAAGATGCCGCCTCTCAAGATAATATTGGTTCCTGTGACCGACCCTTGAGAAGCCACTGGCGCTCCGTTGCCCCCGTCTGTGCCGTACACGCGCAGCGTGCCTTGGTCGACGAAAATCCTGTCAACACTGTTTCCGGCTGTCCCCGTGCGGGTGTTGTCCAGCGTCAAAGATCCGGTCCCCAGTTTCCGGAGGGTGCTGCCGGCGGTGCCCGCGAGGCGGCCCGAATACACCATGTTTGCACTGTTCCGCACTGTGACCGTCGAGCTGCCCATGTTGAGAACTGAGCCGAAATCTCCGGTCAGCCCCGAAAGTTCGACTGAATTTCCATTCAGGGTGACCGTGGCTGCATTGCCGATGGAAAGCGCTGTGGAGACGATGGCACCGGAATAGGTGTAGATCGGCAGGGCCGTAGCCGACCCGAGCACCAGTTCCCCCTCGTTTACCGTGGTTGCCCCCCGGTAGGTGTTGATCCCGCTCAATGTCAACTGCCCGGGACCGAACTTGGTGAATGCAGACAACTGCGTTGGGATGGGAAACCTTCCCTCGATATTCACGGGAATGGCTGACGTGCCAGCGACATACACGGCCGCCTCGCTCGTCCCCAACCGGAGAGCCCCCGTGCCAGTGATCCCGGCACCTCCGTTCAAGATAAGACCCGCGATTGAAGGAACGGGACTCACCCCGGCAGCAGACCCCAGATTGAACGGGTTCGTCCCCAGATTCAGCGTGCCATTCAAACGCAACGCGTACGCGGAGCGCTCCGCCGTCAGCGTGGCCGCGCCCGAGTTGATCACCGAAGTGCTGGTCCCGGTGTTCACGTCCGTCACCGAGTACGTGGCACGCACCAGGGAATTGACATTGTTCGCGACAAAATCCGCATCCGTGGCTCCCACGCCGGTTGCCGTCATGACCACGGAGGGGCTCAGGATCCCGTTGGTGGCTGTGGGAGTCGAGGCGACTGTAAAACGGGCATCCCCGCTTGGGGCCTGCGCCGTCACCACTCCGAAGTCTATGTTTTCAGGGATCAGGGTCAGCGTGCCGCTGCCTGACCGGGTCAAGGATCCCACGGCGAATCGGGTGCTGACGGAATCCGTCGCGCTGTCCACCACCATGATCCGGTTCCCGCCGCCGTAGGACAATATCCCATTGTTGCTCCCGGAACTAGAACCGTCGAGTCCTTCCAGACGCACCGTTGCGCCGTTGAGAGTCAAGTTGGACCCACTGCCAAACGGGCCGCCTGTTCCAGTCTGCGCCGTTCCAATCAGGGTCCCGTTGTTGACCGTCAGTGCACCGGTGAATGTGTTGTTGGCGGTCAACCGAACCACCCCGGCAAGCGGGGCAGGCCCGCCAACCACCCCCCCAAACACTCCGCCAGTCGTCGCTCCCACCGTCACGGCTTGGCCCGCGGCACTCTCTGAAATCGCCCCGCTGAAAATCACGTCCCCGTCCCCAGCACCCAGCAGAGTGACCCCGCGCCCCAGCGTCAGAGTGCCCGAAAATGTCCGCCCCCCACCGGTCCCGCCCACCAGACCGCCGGAGGTGATCCCCCCGATGGCTTGGGTACCCGTCGAACCCGCCGCCACCGTCAGGTTCCGGCTGAGGGTGCCGCCCCCGGTCATGAGCAGCGCGGCTGAAGCCGAAGAGTTCACGGTAACGCCCGCACTACTGGTTCCCAGACTGCTGTTTCCACGGATCACCAAGCTGCCGCCACTGACCGAAACCGCATCCAATGCGCCCGTCCCTCCCAGCACCAGAGTGCCCCCGGAGGACTTATCCAAGTTCAAGGCCCCGAGATTCATGACTCCGTTTTTCATCTCTGCGAAATCGGTGAAAGTGGCCGTTCCGGGCCCCAAATTTGCGAGCGTCAGGTCGAGGTTGTTGCTCAGAGTGACGGATTTTTCGATGAGGTTGATTGCTTCGATGACCGTGCCATCGACGGTGTCAGACGAGGTCACAGCCATCCCGAGTGCCAGCGTTTTGAGCACCTCAAACTGCGCATCCGAGGTCATGAACAGTTTATCCTTGTTGCCAACGCGGGTGACGCTGGAAAAACCGGCCCCGGGTTCCGTCAACCGGTCGACGGCGCCCAGGGTCACCACGGTTCCGCGCGACCCGATGGAAAATGTGGACCGGGTCGAGTCGGGCCGGAGGGTGGTCTGACCGGCCACGCTCAGGGTATGGCCGCGTTGACCCACTACGGTGACGCTGTTCGCCCGGGCGGCGCTCCCCGCCTGGAGGGGCTCGAACCGGAGGGCATTGATCTGGGTGTTGGTTCCCGCGATTCCCGCCGTGGTGTAACGCCCCACCCGAATCTCGCGGGTGCCAACGGTATCCCCGGCCAAGGTCAGGGTGCCAAAATCAAACTGCGCTCCCGGAGCGTCATCGCTGCGGAGCTCCAAAACTGAGCCGATTCCGTTGCCGGCTGCAGAGAGGATGACCTCGCTTCCCGCCACACCCGCTGCCCCCTTGTTGCCCAGCACAAGGACACCCCGGTTGACCCGGGTGCTCCCGGTATAGGTGTTGTCGTTTCCGAGGATCAGCCCGGTGACATTGTTTGCAGCCGATACGATCAGGGATTTGTCGCCCGATGAGCCGGGCAATCTGTTCTGCTCCACGACCCCTGAAAACCGCAGGAAACTTGAGTTCCCGCCCCACCCGCCACCGACCACCAACGTGCCCGCCGTCCCGGGATTGCTGCCTTCCAGACCCACGTTGCCGGTGAACCGCAGTTCCAGCTGGGCTGTGGCAGAGTTGCTGGCGACAAAGGAGTTGGCTGTGAGGGTGCGGTTCCCGCCTCCGTTGGGAGTGACGACCGTGAGCTTTCCGAGCGTCACCACGGCCTGGTTGGCGCCCCCCAACGAATCCACGCTCAGGATCGAGTCCTCCGTCATCCGGATGTTCCGATTCCGGTACTGGTCATCCACCTCGCCAAATGCGCCGGTGGTCCTGAGGTTCAACTCGCCTCCCGCCAACTGGATGTCGCCAGTCCCGGTGCCGAGTGCGCCGTTGGTTCCCACCACCAGACGCCCATCCCGCCCCACCCGCACCGCGCCGCCGAAGGCCTGCGTCTTCGGGATCACCACTGTCCCGCCCAGCGCACGCTGGGTGTTGTCCAAAGACCCCACCAGAAGCCCGTTGACAGCGCCTCCGTTCAACACGTTCTCATTCTCCACGATCAAGGTCCCTCCACCGCCCCCCAGCCGGTAGGTCCCCCCGGTTCCCAAGGCGCCTAGGCCTTGAGCTCCGCCCAATTGTCCCACCAGTTTGGCCGAACTCAATGTGGCGCCGCTGAAAACACCGTTCCGGTTGGTTGCACCCAGCCAAAGATCAAAATTCCCCGCAGTGTTGGTGACATTCTGGGCAAACCGGATCCCGTCCAGAGCCAGCACGGCATTGCCCCCGGAGATCACGCCCACACCCCCCAAACCGCCCGTGGCCGACCCACTAAATCCCACAGTGGCTCCTGTGCCTTCCTGGAAGCCCCTCCCGATGCCCAGCACCGCCGAGGAAGTGCCCGACAAAGTCAACGGCTGGCTGGCTCCCAGATTCCCGGGATTTTCCAGCGCGAGCAAAACGCGAACATTGGCGGTGCTTGCCAAAACCCCAACCTCTCCAGTGCCAAGGGTTCCATTCCCGGCGACCCGGACAGAGCCCTCCACCACATCCAGTCCAGCGGCAAACGTATTGACTCCCGTCAGGATCAGTTCCCCTGCACCCACCTTCCGGAAACCTCCGTTGTCGATGGTTCCGGAAACCCAGTGCTGGGTCCCCGCAACGTTGAGGATTCTTCCCGGATTGAGACCATCTGCGCCATCCCCCCCGCCAAAGTCGATTCCGCCCGCCAGTTCCAAGCCGGCCCCCAAACCCGCCCGGCTCAAATTCAAATCGGAAAGTGCGCCGGAGAAAACCACCCGGTTGTTGACTCTCACGGGGCTTCCTTGAAAGGAGCTCAGCGTGACGGTCTGCTTGGATGCGGTGGCCGGATCCAGATTATCCACAAACAGCAGCCCCGTGCCGAGAGCCCCCGCGGCCACATCCAGAGAACCGCCGCGCAGGTAGGTGCCGCCCGAATAGCTGTTGGCTCCCGTCAAAACCAGCACTCCTGCCCCGTCCTTGGCCAGCGCGCCGCGCCCCCCCGAACCGTCCACCACCGCACCGGAGAGCGTCATGTAGCCGTTGGCCGAAAACACCGAGACCGCCCTGGTGCCTCCCGCCAGATCGATCTGTCCGGAGAGGGTCAACCTTCCCGTGCCCACATTGTCCCCGAGTTGAAGGCCCCCGTTCAAACGGAAATTGTTGGGAATAATCCGGGCCGTGGAATCCGTGGAAGCCAATCCGAGCACGGCATCGGCGGTGTGAATCACAACCAATCCGCCCCGGGTTCTGGATCCATTGGCCCCCACCGTCACCAAGCCGGTGCCCAGAGACTGCCCCCCAGCCAACCGCACCATGCCTTCGTTCAGGAACGTCCCTCCAGAATAGGTGTTGGTCGCGTTGCCCATGATCAGCAAGCCGGGTCCGGACTTGAGCAGCGTCACGGCTCCGGTGCCGTTGTTTTCCACCAGCGCGTTCACCCGCAGTTCAATGGCGGTGCTGAAATTGGCCAGATTGATCTCCCCCGCGGTGTTGTCATTCGGGCCGCCTGCGGTCAGCACCCCTCTGCTGGCTCCGTCCCGCCCCAGAACCAGACCCAGAGCCTGGGTGGTGTTCATCACGCCTCCCAGAGTTCCCAGCCTAAGTTTCTTGCCCGCAAAATCCACATACGCCGAGTCGTTGGCTCCCCCCCCCAAGCCGGTCGCCTGCACCAGCGTGTTGAGGTTGGTCACCGCCGCCCCCAGCGTCACGTCGCCGCCTGTCCCAAGCGCCTTGATCCGATAGTTTCCAGCCGGTGCGTTGGCCATCCCATCCCCATAGCTCACCGACGTGTACACGGGCGCCTGAATCACACCAGTCCCAGATACCGAGGCCCAATCCTGCGTCTGGTTGCCGTCCTGATCGAGACGCTCCAGAATCGCGTAACCGCCCAGAATCCCATTCGAATTGGTGGTCGTCGTCTTGACCACAAACGAACCAGATGCCCCCGGACCACTGAACTCCAGAGTTCCACCCGGATTTCTGGTGATGCCTCCCAGGGAAATTTCATAACTCCCATTCGAATCCCCCACCAGGCGCGAACGCCCGCCGCCCAGTGTCAGACCCGCAAAATTCTGGACGATCGCTCCGGTCGCGTTCGAAAAAGCCAGTGCCCCCCCAGACAACTCCAAGGCTCCGCCATTGGAAAGGACACGGGTTCCGGTCGAAATCCCCGACGCATCGAACTCCAAGCCCCCACCCCGCACCGCGGTCAACCCCGTGTATCCATGCGCAGCGCCGGGCGTCGAAACCCAGACCCCATTTCCCGTTTTCACCAGAGACGTCTTCCCGGAAACTGACGGGTTGTTCAGGATCGGGAAAAAAAAGTGGGGGCTAAAACCTGACAAACCCGGATTCGCCGCATTCAGCACCAACGTCCGGTCTACGCTTCCGGGAACCGCCACCGCAGCGGTGGATGAAAACCGGATCGAATCGGGAATCCCGTACCCGGCCTCAATCTGGCCGCCCGCAGCGGCCAGAGTGAAGTTTCGCTTCATTTCGCTGTCCCGGTACGAGGTACCCAGAAAGATTCGGAGCGCACCTCCGTTGAGCACCAGGTTCTGAGCTTGATCATCTGTGGAACCCAGATTGCCCGCTTCAGCCGGGGTTCCGAATGTCGTGGGATCCCCCACGCCGCTGGTCAGATCCCCCACGACCAACCGCCCCCCCCGGATCTCCGTCGATCCCGAGTACCAGTTGTTGCCCCGGAGGATCCACGTCGAATCCCCTTCCTTGACCAGACTGGTTGCACCCAAGCGGGTACTCCCCGAAACATTGTCTCCGATGGATCCTTCGAACAGGTTTCCCACCAGATTTCTACCATCCGCACCATCCGCATAGCTACCGCCCAGCGTGAGGGTCCGATTGCCAGCCCCGGTCACTGAAACATTCTGCCTCACGGCTAGGGAACCGGTCCCGGACGCCTCCACGCGCCCCCCGGCATTGGTCAAGGTCAGAGGCACATTCAAAAGCCCCCCCCGGGAGCCTTCGCCGGTTCCTGAGTAGCGGAGAGTGCCGCCCGCGAGGGAGATACTGGTTGCCGTGGACACACTGCGGAGATCCTCAAATGCCAGAGTCGTGGAGGCGCCAACACTCAGCGTGCCTGTCAGGGAGTTCACCCCAGTGAGCACCAGGGTCCCGCCCCCGGAAACCGTCATCCCGGCACTGCCCGCCACCCTCGCATCCAGAGCGGCCTGAAACCCGCTCCCTACCGTCACCGTTGCCGGCCCCGAGAGCGTCAGCACACCCGGGCCGCCCACCCGGTACCCGGTCGCGTTAAACACCAAACCGGTGGCACTCACCCCGCCAGTCCCAATGTCCAAAGAGGGAAAACTGCTCACCCCGAAAATCGCAAGATCCCCGTTCATCCATGCGCCGCCCGACCAGTTCGGCACCGTCAAATCCCAGCGCCCTGTCGCGCCGGAACTGCCCCCGGACCATGTTCTGTCCGCCGCCTGCATCTGGCCACTGGCCATGGCCAGTGCAATGCCCAAGGAAAGAACCGATCCACAGCGTCCCAGAGACTCGCTCAGGGGGACCGGGCGGAAACCTACGGAAGAACTCAGTTTCATAAGCTACGGGGGTAGAAAAACAGGACCACTCACCTTTCTTAGTAGCAAACACCATTCCCAAAACCCAGCCCATTTTGCATTTTTTTATCGCCCTGGGGCTTTCCCCTGTCCGAGGCCGTGTTCCAAAAGCCGTCCCACTCTGCCCGCAACCTGCCCCCCCCTTCGCCCCCCCCCCCACCACCCGCTTCCCCTATTCGTCCGCTGAACCGCGCCGCCCGGCGAGCAACTCACTTAGACGCCGCCGGTTCCGCAACCCGAGCAGCATCCCGCCCAGACCACTCAGCAGCCATGTGGACGGCTCGGGCACTGGCACCAGTTCCACGTACCCGTTGTCCGCCGAGGATGAAAAACGGGCCATCCCGAAAATCTGCAGGAGGCCGTTTAACGGAGCACCAAATCCACCACTTCACCGGGACGGACCCGCATTCCCGCCGGGAGGCTCACCTCGATCGGCAACCCGAGCTCCAGCCCCGCCTCCGGGGTCCCCCCCGCCGCAGGCATCCAGGCCATGCCAACCCGCGGCGCACGAGGCATAACCGACTCAAATCCCACCCCCACGTTCCTGACTTGCCCCTCTCCCCTCTGCCGCAGCGGGGTGCGGGTGCGGACTTCCACACTCATTCCCACCTTGGGCTCCACGGGAAGGGGCTGTTTGAGGTAACCCACGATTTTATCCGAGTGCCCCGCCTCAATCCGCAGGATGGTTTCCCCTGCCAGGACGTTCTCCCCGCGCAACCGGGTCAACTCGACCACCATGCCGTCCATCGGAGCCACCAAGCTGGAGAGGCCCAAGTTTTTCTCAATCGCCAGCATCCGGGACCGCTGCACCCGAAGCAGATCCGCCAAGGGATCGTTGCCCTCCTGAGCCGGAGGAACTTCAGGAGTTTTGAGCGTTTCAAGCTCGCGACCGAGCTCGGTAACCAAATTTTCGCGTTCCTGAACCTCAGCCGAAAACCCGTCTCTGGCTTTTAAGCGGGATTCGAAGACGCGGCCGGTAATGGCGTTCGTTTCGAGGAGTTTTTCTGCGCGTTCAAGGTCACTGGCCGCGAACTGAAGGTTGATCCGCGCGGAGACGAGATCGACTTTCTGCTGGAGCCAGGAGAGGCGGAGTTTCTGGTAATCCACGGCGGCGCGCCTAGCTTCGGCCAGGGGATCCAAACCGGTCTGCTGCAGGGCCAGTTGATTGCGCATGAACTCGAGTTCGGCCCGTGAATCCTCAGGGCGAACCATGCCCAGCACGGTGCCCTGCTTGACCCACTGGAACCGTTCCACCGAGAGTTCCACCAAGCTGCCCGTGGCGGTGCTGACCACCCGCGCGGACACCGGCTCCACGACACCGGTCAGGACGGCAGGACTCACCGCGCTGCTCCACAGATGCACCACGCCGGCCACCGCAGCAGCGACCCCGAGCAGGGGGAGCAACCGCATCCGGAACTCCCGGATTCTTTCCTTGAG
The DNA here is from genome assembly GCA_903901425.1 of uncultured Spartobacteria bacterium. Classification (GTDB taxonomy): domain Bacteria; phylum Verrucomicrobiota; class Verrucomicrobiia; order Chthoniobacterales; family Chthoniobacteraceae; genus CAIURC01. The sequence goes on from CAIURC010000208.1 coordinate 37,821, forward strand.
GGGAATTGGAATGGGTTCGTAGTGCGGCATCAGGGTTCCTCCTCCTCTTTTGCCACCACGCTGGTGGCCCGCAGCACCCCTGGAAAGGCCCTCAATTCCGCCAGAAGATCCCCAGACCGATCCGGATCCCTCAACATGAGCCGGTAGGAGAGCTCGGCGCCCGGTTTACCCTCATGAAACCGCTGGCTGGCACACTGGCTCTCCCGCGCGTGTCTCCGAAGCAGCAGGCCCAGTTCCGACAACTCCTCAGCCGTCCGATCCCACTGGATGTTGACAATCAAACCGTAGCGCAGGCGAGTTCCAAACGCACTGATGGAGAGGTAGCCCAGCACACCAGCAAGGATGGCGCACCCCACCACCGCGGTGGAGAACCGCTGCGCGCCACAGGCCATTCCCAGAATGATGACCCCCAGCACGTAAGCCGTGTCTAGAGTGTCCCTGAGCACGTTCCGGAACCGGACGATTGCCAGGATGGCCATGAGACCGAAAGCCGTGACCAGATTGTTGGACAACACCATCAGGACAAGCGCCACCAACATGGGCATCACGACCAGAGACTTCACAAAAGAGCGGGAATAGGAGATCCCCGAGTGGGTGGCCATGTACACCCAGGAGATGACGTGTCCGCACACAAACGCCAACAACAGAGCCAGCGCGACCAGCCGGTAATCCACCGGCGTCAGAACGTAGTCTCCTCTTAAAAACCAGTCTGGCATTCCCTAAATCTCCTCCGACTCATTTCCGCTCCAAGCAGTTTCTTCCACGCCGCCCGATCGGAAGTGCTTCTCGCCCCGTTGCCGGATTCCACCGGCATACTTGGCCCCACCCGACCGACTCAGGTTGAAGGAACGCACCAGATCGCGCATCCAATCCGGGAACCTGTTGAGAAACTTCAACTCCAGCACGACGTCCTGCCCGAAAACCACCACGGGATCTTTCATCCACGTCTTTGGCACAGGCTCGAAATACGGTTCGGATCGCACGTGGCGGTCCATGGTCACCCGAAAACTGTTGTTTTCAGTACTCACCCACGCCTCGCGTCGGTAAGCCACATGACTCTTGGGTTTGGCCCCCAAAGTTTGCATCAGCCCGTAAAAATCCTCCAAGCTTCTCCAGTCTTTCTCGCCTGAAACCAGCGCACTTTCAGGCAGTTGCCCCCCCAGAAAGGGCGCAATTTCGCTCTTGGGCAACCGGCACCTCGATTTCCGGATCACCTCGTTGAACCGCCTCTTCACCTCGACAAACACCGGGCTTTTCTCCGAGTCGTCGTAGTAACGCACCCGCAGCTTGAACCGGTCTTTCTCCCCCTTGACGGTCGCCTCGTACGTGTCAAGCGCATCGGAGTCCAGATAGATGTTGTGGATGTCGTACGAGAAATCCTCCCCGGCAAACTCGTCCAATTCCAAGTAGGGCCGCACGTAATCCCGCACCTCAGTTGCGAGGGATTCGGGGATCAGGTACTTGATCTCAAAGCGTTGCGCCTGAAGCTCAGGCATACTCGCCTCCCCTCTGGTGAGCGCCCAGAAAGCGGTCTGGGACTCCGGGAACCCTGAAAACCAAAGGCATCTTGTCACGCGATACGAAAGCTTCTCTCTCGGAGAATTTTCTGAGACAAGTGTGCGGGTTCTTCATTCGGTTACAAACGTGTGACATTCTGGACTCTGAGGCGCCGACCGCCAAGCTTTCTGTGCATTTCCCGTAACTTTTTTGCCATTTCTAAGCCTGCCAAAGGACGGAACACCGACGAACTCCCCCGAGACCCCGGTTGGAACCCTCCTTGACCTACAGGTGATCAACTCTTTATCCCTTCTGCAATGTTTAATTTTCGCCACCTTTGCACCCAGACTCTTCCGCGTCTGTCGGTAGTTCTCCGTGCTTTTTTCTTTCTCCTCGCCGCCGATTGCCCCACCCGCGCCCAGTCCGCGACCGCTCACCGGGCTTTCATCACGGAATTTGCCGCCTCCAACAGCACGTTTCTGGACGAGGACGGGGATCCCTCAGACTGGCTCGAGCTGCACAATCCCGGTGCATCGCCTCTGGTCCTGACAGGCTGGTTTCTTTCGGATGACCCGGCCCAACCGAGAAAGTGGCGGTTCCCGGAAACGGTGCTGCCTGCGGGCGACTTTTTGGTCATTTGGGCCTCGGGCAAGGACCGTCGGGCAGCCGGCTTGCCCCTGCACACCAATTTTTCGCTCTCAGGGACCGGGGAATCCCTGATTTTGAGCCGGCAGGACGGATCGGTTTCGCACCAGTTTCTCAATTACCCAGCCCTTGGAACCACGGTCTCGTACGGGATGCAATTTGAGTCTGCTCGGTGGACTCCAGACCCGCTCCGCGGCGTGTACCGGGTTCCCCTGGGGCCGACACCGCGTTGGTTCGGATCGGATTTTCCGGCCGGAGGTTGGCCCTCGTTTACGGGCCATCAAGGGTTCGGTCCCGCCGCGGTGCAACCGGGGATGCGCCTCAGGCAGGTGGGCGCGGCTCCGGGATTCGGGGAGGTCAACACTCTGGCCCGCTGTGACGCACTTTTGGCGCTTTCTGGGGACAGTCCCCTGATTGCCGTTCAGGCCACGGAAACGGTTTCCTCGGTGAACTACGGGGGATCCCATTACCCCGGCGACACCCTGCTACCCACGCCAGCCACCGATTTTTACGCAGTCCAAGCCACCGGGATGGTTCTGATCCCCACTGCAGGCACGTATTCTTTTGGACTGAACTCGGATGACGGCGGCCGGATCCGGATCGACGGGCAGGATGTGATGGTGGACGACTCCCTGCACGGGGAGCAGGACCACATCGGGACGGTGACTCTGAGCGCCGGCTACCACGCGTTTGAAATGGTGATGTTTGAAAATGGCGGGGGCGATCTGGTCGAGTTTTATGCCGCTCCCGGGGTTCACACTGAGTGGTCCGCGGCCATGAAACTGGTGGGGGACACGGTAAACGGCGGCCTTGCCACCGTCTTGGCATCGCCTTCCAACGGCCTGACCGAAGCCGCCATGCGCGGCATCCAAGCGTCCTGCTATTTCCGGGTCGCGGTTCAACCGGCCTCCAGACCTGCCCTTCAGTCGCTGTCCACCCTCCGGCTTCATGTCCGGTACGATGACGGATTTGCGGCGTTCCTGAACGGCACCCGGGTGGCTTCCCAGAACGCGCCGCCCGCGCTCACGCACGCCTCCACCGCCACCGCTCCGCACCTGCTCTCAGCGGATGCTCCATTCGAGGCGCACAACCTCACCCCCTTTCTTCCCCTGGTGCGCTCCTCGGGCAATGTTCTCGCGCTCCAAGGACTCAACGTCAGTGCCGGGGACGCCAGTTTCTTTCTGGATGCCGAGATGGTGGCGGGCCGGCTCCTGGTGGACGCTCCGCCGGTGGCGTTTGAAAACGGGCAGCGCACCCCGGGCACGGTGAACTCCCCGCAGACCGCGGTTCTGGGCAGCGCTCCCGTGCTTCTGAGCGTGCCAGCAGGCTACTACACGCAGCCATTTACGCTCACCCTGCAAAGCCCGACTCCGGGCAGCACCATCCGATACACGCTGGATGGCTCCACGCCGACCGCCACCTCCGGCACCGTGTATTCCAGACCACTGACGGTCGCCAAAACCTCCGTGCTCCGGTCAGCGGCATTCCGTGCGGGAAGCGCGGCCTCGGCCGTCACCACGGCCACCTACTTTTTCATGGACGACGTCCTGACCCAGTCCCCGACGGGGGCCAAACCCAGCCCGGCATGGCCGGCGGTAAACAACGGCCAACATTTCATCCGCTACGGGATGAGCCCGCTGATCGTCAACTCCACCGACCCCGAAATTGGCGGCAGAGCCAAGGTCCGTGAGGGGTTGCTCAGCCTGCCCGCGGTTTCTTTGGTCACGGATCTCCCCAACTTCTTCGACTCCGAGACGGGCATCCTATTTAATCCCAACGGAAGAGGCAGCCAGTGGGAACGGCCCTGCTCGATGGAGTTTCTTTCACCTCCTGGAACTAACCGCCCCAACGGCTCCCAGGAGTTCCAAATTGACTGCGGCGCGCGCACCCGGGGCGGATTCAGCCGCGACCCCTCCAATCCCAAGCACGGCTTCCACATGTTTTTCCGGAGCCGGTATGGCGCAGCCAAACTGGAGTACCCGCTTTTCGGGGAATCGGGCGCGCAAACGTTCGACCAGATCGATCTGCGGACTGCCCAGAACTATTCCTGGTCGTTTGGCGGGGATCTCAACAATTCGTTTCTTCGCGAGGAATCCTCCCGGCGCGCCCAGTTGGCGATGGGGCAACCGGCCTCGCACGTGCGCTATTTCCACCTCTTCATCAACGGCCACTACTGGGGCCTTTTCAACTTTGACGAACGCAAGGAAGCCAGTTTTGGAGCGACCTATTTCGGCGGCAATAAAGAGGAGTACGACGTCATCAAGTGCGAACAGAGCGAGGGGTACGTCACGGGCATCACCGATGGCCAGATTGACGCCTGGCGCGACCTTTGGGAAAAAGGTCGGGCCCACGCAGCAACCCCCTCCAACGCGGCGTATTTCAGCCTGATGGGCCTCCAAGCCGACGGAACCACCCCTTCCACGGATCCCGTCCTGCTGGATGTGGACAACCTCATCGATTACCTGCTGCTCACTTTCTGGACCGGCAACGAGGATGGATGCACCTCCGCCTTCCTCGGAAATGGCACTGCCAACAACTGGTTCGGACTCCGGAACCGGAACAGCACAGCCGGTTTCCGTTTTTTTGCACACGACTTCGAACACAGCCTCGGCCTGCCCAGCGGCTCCGCAGGAGTGGACCGGACCGGACCTTTCGAGTCGGAAAACCAAGCCGTTTTTGAACTCTCCAACCCCTACTTCCTCCATCTGGATCTGCTTCCCAACCCCGAGTATCGGATCCGCTGGGCGGACCGCGTCCAGAAACACCTCTTCGGAACCGGGGCGTTGTCGACCGCCTCATGGACGAACCGGATTCAAACGCTGGCTGCGGAGATCAACTCCGCCATCACTGCGGAGTCGGCGCGCTGGGGAGGGGCAAAAACCCAAACCCCGCTCAATCGAATTCACTGGCTCGACTCCAAAAACTGGATCCTCAACACCTTTATCCCGGCCCGACACGACATCGTTCTGGCTCAACTGCGCAAACCCGAGCTCGGCCTTTTTCCGCAGACTGACGCCCCCCAACTCTCCCCTTCCGGTGGCCGGGTGGCACCCGGAACACCCCTGAACGTCCTCTCGACCTCCACCGTGTACCGGATGCCGGACGGGAGCGACCCCCGGGCCATCGGAGGCGGCATCCGCCCCGGCGCAATCGCCTCGCCGCCCTCGACCGGATCCACCCAGACTCCGGTGGCCTTCGGGTCCCAGTGGCGCTATCTGGACACGGGCATGGATCAGGGCAGCGCATGGCGCACCGCGGGCTTTGATGATTCTGCATGGGCCCTGGGCAACGGCGAACTCGGCTACGGCGACGGGGATGAAACCACCGTTGTCCAAGGCGGCCCTGCCGATGCCCGACACGCCACCGCCTATTTCCGACGCACATTTTCGCTCGCCGGGGTGTCTGGAATTGTTTCCGCCACCGTCTCCCTCAAGTACGATGACGAGGCATGGGTATACCTCAACGGACAGTTGGTGCACAAAACCACCGCCGGACTGCCCGACAACCCCAGGTTTGACGCCTACACCGGGACCGGAAATGAGAACACCACAGCGACGTTCACAATTGATCCGGCACTTTTGCTGGAGGGCAGCAATCTTCTGGCCGTCGAAGTCCACCAAGGCAACGCCACCAGCTCGGACCTGAGTTTCGATCTGCAACTCCAAACCGGCACCGCTTCCGAAGGAACCTCCATCCTTGCCAGTGCCACCCCCGGAATTCAGACCCTCCGGCTCCGCGCCCTCAACGATTCCACAAACGAGTGGAGCGCACTGACTGAAACCACGCTTCTCGTCGGAGTCGAATCCCCCGCCCCAGGCTCCCTGGCCATCGCAGAACTCCTCTACGCACCCGCCCCCCCCACAGAGGCCGAAAAAAACGCCGGCTTCCGAAACGCATCGGACTTTGAATTTGTCCTGCTCCAAAACGTGAGTGCCAGCCACTTGGATTTGGCGGGAGTCCGGCTCGACAAGGCAGTGGAATTCACACTGACCGAGCAGTCCCCGCACCGAGTCCTGGCCCCTGGCGGACTACTCGTTGTGGCGGCCAACCCGGCGGCATTCGTGGCGCGCTCAGGCAGCGCCATCCCAGTGACGGGCCCCTTCAAGGGCAATCTTGCCAATGAGGGGGACCATCTCCGCGTTTTGTTTGGCTCCAGCCTCATCACCCAACTTTCCTACACCGCGGGCGGATTGTGGCCCCGGATTCCCGACGGTTCAGGCCATAGCTTGGTCCGGGCGCAACCCACCTCGCAGCCAGGCTCGGGGTCCACCCCGGGAGAATGGTTTGTGAGTTACCGCAGGGGCGGCGATTTCCAGCAGACGCCCCCCCCACAGGGTTCCATCCAGCTTGGAACCGCCTCCCTCGAAACCGTTGAAGCACCAGGAACGGTCCAAGTCCCCGTGTTACGCACCGGGCCGCTGAATACACCCGCCTCCGTCCAGTTCACCACGCAGCCCGGTTCGGCAATCGCCGGCAGCGATTTCACCGCCACCTCCGGCACGCTCTCGTTTCCCGTCGGGTCTGCCTCCAGCTCAGTGAATGTCACGATCTCTGGGGATACGCTCCACGAGGCGACGGAATCGTTCACCGTTGAACTTGCCAATCCGACGGGCGCTATCGCGGGCGCCCCGCTTTCAACCGTGGTCCGGATCTTGGACGACGACTCCACCGCAGCACCTGCCAACGACCGCTTTGCTCAGGCCCAACCCATCGCCGGTTCCTCAGGCACGGTTGCCGGCTCCAATCTGAGTGCCACCCGGGAAACCGGTGAACCCCTCCATGGAGGCCCGGGCAGCACCTCCATCTGGTTCCGCTGGACCGCCCCAGCCAATGGAACCGTCCAGTTCCGCACTGCCGGCAGCGCCAACCCCGACGGTTCGCCCATGGACACCCTCCTGGCGGCATACACCGGCACCCGCCTCAACGCCCTGGTCCCCATCGCCTCCAACCACGACGCAGCGCCCGGAGATCCCACCAGTTCCCTCCAATTCGCCGCATGCAAAGGCGACTCCTACCTGATCGCAGTCGATGGCGCCTTCGGTGCCGCCGGCACCGTTCTCCTCGATTGGAACAGCCCGAACGCCAAGTTCGAGTTCCGGTCCCCGACGTTCTCGGCACGGGAAGGGCGTCCCAGCGCCTCCGTGGAAGTCGTTCGCTCAGGCAACACTTCCAGCGCGGCGTCCGTTTCTGTTTCCACCGCATCGGACTCCGCCGCAGCCGGATCGGATTTCACCACCACCAGTGTCCTGCTCGAGTTCCTTCCCGGACAACGGTCGATCCAAGTCGAGATCCCGCTTTTGGATGACACCGAACAGGAGGGACCCGAGTCTTTTCTGGTTTCGCTGCAGAACCCGTCCGCAGGCCATTCCCTGGGCCTCATCTCCAACGCCGCCGTCCAGATCTCGGATGACGAGGATGCACCCGCCCAGGATCACTTTGCGCTCGCTTCCACGCTCAGCGGGGAATCCGGTTCGGTTACGGTCAATAACGCCGGTGCAACGCTCGAGTCGGGCGAACCGGTCCATGGTCCGGATGGCGGCCGCTCGGTCTGGTTTGTCTGGACGGCTCCCCGGAACGGCCGCGCGACCTTTGAAACCATGGGGAGCCTGACTCCGGGCGGGATGCCTCTGGACACCCTGCTGGCCGTCTACACCGACACCGCGCTCGATGCGCTCGAGGTGGTGAACCGCAACGACAACGCGCCGCTGACTCCCACCAGCCGCGTCCAGTTCACGGCAAAATCCGGCCAGACCTATCGGATCGCCATCGACGACCGGGCCGGAGGCGGCACCGTGCTCCTCACATGGTCCCTTGTGGATTCCGACACCCTGCTTGAGTCGATCCCGGGCCTGCCCGCGCCATTTCTGGAAGTGACCGAGTCTTACTCGGAATCCCTTGCCGGTTCGATCGCCAGTGGGTTCACCGTGCAGCCAAGCCAGAAGCTGGTGGCGACCCTCAAGGCCCCCATGGGCAGCCTGACCCCGGCCTTCCTCACCCCAGAGGCGCCTTTTGAGATTCGGCTGGGCGATGTGCAATTCTCCGGAACGCTGGGCATGGACCCCGTGTTTTCCGCGTCCAAAACCAGCGCCAGAATTCCGCTGCTCCATTCGGACAACCAGCGGGCAGGCACGCTTCTGCTCTCGTGGACCAAAACCCAACTGACTCTGGTGCTGACCGTGGAGCATCCCGAACTGCTCTTTGAGGCCGGCGATCATTTCGGCCCCACGGGACCGTTTTCCGGACAGGTCGGTGCCTCTCAGGTCCGGTTCAGCATCGCGAATTTTGTGGCCAGCCGAAGGTTGTATTTTTCTGGAAACACCACGCGCACCCAACTCACCCGTGGCACCAGCAACTTCACCCTCCACGCGGTCTCCCTCCGGGCCAGCCCAGATCTTTCAGGGCCTTCCATCGCGTTACAAAGACCGCTGCCACCCGCCAGAACCACCGCTGCCACCGTCTCGATCGCCGGGACCATCTCGGATGCGCGCGGCGTCACTGACGCGCAACTGCTCCTGAACGGGTCGGTTTTTCCGACCCTGACCCTTGCCCCGGCGCTCCCGGCCAACAGCCTCAGCTTCAACGCCGCAAATTGCCCGCTGCAACCGGGCAAAAACACGCTGGAACTCCGCGCCACGGACCGGGACAGCAATGTCTCCGTTTCAAAACGGGAGATCACCCGGTCGGTTCTCACGCCTGTCACTATCACCAGTCAGGGCTCAGGCAGCATTGCCGGAAAACCCAGCGGCACTCTGCTGGAGATCCAATCCTCAGCCTCGTGGACCGCTTCCCCGGCGGCAGGCTGGCTTTTTGACCGCTGGAGCGGCTCCGTGGACAGCACTTCCCCCACCCTGACGGCCGTCATCACGGAAAATTTCCTGCTCCAAGCCAACTTTGTTCCCAACCCGTTCCCGGCGGATTCCGGCTCGTACAGCGGCCTGATTCGTTCCGGCGCCTCTGCGCCTGCTGGGTCCATGAGCGTCACCTTGAGTTCCTTGGGAGCGCTGACTGGAAAACTCATCCTTGCCTCGGGAACGGTCCAGTTCAAGGGATCGGTGCGTCCGGATGGCCTTTTTACCATCTCCATTCCAAGAAAGGGGCTTCCCCCGCTCTCTCTGAGACTCCAGTTCGCGCTTCGAGGATCCGGCCAGGTCTCTGGCACTGTCTCAGACACCCTGACCGTTCTCCGCATCGATGCGGAACAGGATGCCACGTTCGCAACACCCCCGGAATCCGCGGGCGCCTACTCGGTGCTGTTCCAACCAGGTGTTCCAGCCTTCCCGGGCCACGGTTTTGCCGCTGGAACAGTCAGTTCCAAGGGGCGGATGACCCTTGCCGGCAGCCTCCCCGACGGGACCAAGTTCTCCGCAGGCGGGCAACTTTCCCGGGATTTCCTTTTCACATTTCTGACGGGACTCTCCAAACCCGCCGGGCAACTCACCGGATTTCTTTCCCTACAAACTCCCTCCATGGGTGGAGATTGGACCTGGTCACGTGCTGCAGTGGGGAGCGTTTCTGGATTCACTGTTTCCGCCGAAACAACGGTTCGCCGTTACCAGCCTCCAGCCGCCAACACCCGGCTCCTGGACGCGCTCAACGCCGCCAACGGCGCGGCTGTGCTCGCATTCTCCAGCACCGCCCTCGGCACCCATTCCCGCCCGTTCGTACTCGATGTGAAAAACAAGGCCGCGTTTTCCCCAACATCTCCCTCCCGGGCGGTCAGCCTCTCCTTTTCAACCGCTTCCGGAGTCTTTACGGGCTCGTTCCAGGATCCCGTTTCGGGTGCCAATCACTCGTTCTCGGGAATCGTGGATCAGGTGGCCGGGACTGGAGCCGGTTTTTTCCTCGGGCCGCAAGGCCCGGGCACGCTCACACTGGCGCCGGCAGCGGACTAGCCGTGCTTTTTTCTCCACTCCGTTGCGGAGACGGCTAGGGTGACGTCCATGCGGTCCACCCCCCTGCGTCTGGTGCTTGCCGGCCTCCTGCTGCCGGCCGGTCTTTCCCGTGTTCATGCCGTTCCGCCTGGCGGCGCTCCGCCAATGGCGGAGGGAATCACGGCCAGCAAATGGTCCGGCGCTCTGAACGTACCCGACCCGGTGGCCTGCAGCGTGGATCCCCGGGGCCGGGTCTATGTCACCTCCACCCTGCGCAGGAAGGCTGCGGATCTCGACATCCGCGAACATCCGGAATGGATTCCAGACGATGTGGGGTTGCAGTCGGTGGAGGACAAATCGGCGTTTTTGAAAAAAGCCCTTGCGCCGGGCAAATACCGGACGCCCAAAGCCAGCGTGACCGACCTGAATCAGGACGGATCCGTGGACTGGAAAGACCTCACCATTCTCTCGGAACGGATCTACCAACTCCGGGATACGGACGGCGATGGTACGGCGGACCGGATGACGGTGTTTGCAGAGGGGTTCAACTCGGAGGTGACCGGGATTGCGGCCGGCGTCCTTTACCACAACGGCTGGGTGTACGCGACCATCGCCCCGGACCTGTGGCGGTTCAAGGACACCGACGACGATGGTGTGGCTGACCTCCGCGAGATTGTGGTCCACGGTTTTGGTCTGCACCTGGCCTATGCCGGCCATGACATGCACGGGCTCTCGGTGGGGCCAGACGGCCGCATCTACTGGAGCATCGGCGACAAGGGAGTGCAGGTGGTCTCCAAAGAAGGCCGGAAGTTTTCCTACCCCAACCAAGGCTGCGTGCTGCGGGTGGAACCCGACGGAACCGGGTTTGAGGTGTTTGCCCATGGCCTGCGCAACCCGCAGGAACCTGCGTTTGACGCGTTTGGAAACCTGATCGCGGTGGACAACGATGCGGATTTCAAGGGGGAAAAAGAGCGGCTCGTGTTCATCCCGGAAGGCAGCGACCACGGCTGGCGCTGCAACTACCAGTACATGGGATCCCGTTCCCCATGGCTCATCGAGCGCCTCTGGGAAACGCCCTTCCCCGGCCAGTCCAGCCACCATCTCCCGCCCCTCGCCTACTCCACCAACGGCCCCGCCGGATTCAAACACGACCCGGGCACTGCGCTCGGCCCAGCACAGCGCAACGCCTTTTTCCTCCACGAATTCCCCAGCGGCGTTCTGCGCGGATTCACGCTCACCCCGCGAGGCGCCTCCTTTGAACTCAACCCCGTGGAAACCCTCTCCTCGGGCATCATGGTGGTCGGCAACGCCTGGCATCCCGATGGCTCACTCTACGCCGCAGACTGGGCCGGCGGTTACCCGCTGGATGGCAAAGGCGCCGTATGGCGCTTCGATGCACCCGCTGGCAAAAACGCAGCCCTCCGCAGACAAACCCACACCCTGCTCTCCAAAGGCTTCACCGATCTCCCCCCTGAAAAACTCACCGAGCTTCTCGGGCACGCCGATCAACGGGTCCGACTGGGTGCCCAGTTCGAACTCGTCCGCCAGAAACAGTCCAGACCGCTCCTTGCCACCGCCAACAACCCCAAGTCCAAACCGTTTGCGCGCCTCCATGCCGTGTGGGGCTTTGGACAACTCCTTCGCCACCGGGAGGTGCACGCCACGGACCTCCTGCCGCTGCTTCGGGACAACAGCCCCCTGATCCGCGTACAGACCGCTGCCATGCTCTCAGAGTCCGACCTCTCCGAGGAACAGGCAGCTCTTCTCCTGCCGCTCCTCTCGGACCCGGATCCCAAACCGCAACTCCACGCAGCAATCGCCCTCGGCCGACTCCGACTTGCTTCCGCAACACCGGCACTCCTCCGGTTCGCGGAAAAATCCGGCTCAGACCCGGTGCTCAGGCACGCCGCCGTCACAGGCCTGACCGGCTGCGCCACAGCGGCGCAACTCACGGACGCTTCCAGCCATTCCTCCCCTGAAGTCCGAACCGCTGCGGTTCTTGCCTTGGGCAGACAGGCCAACCCCGGGGCTGCGCGCTTCCTTGAAGACGCCGATCCCGCAATCGCAGCCGAAGCCGCGCGCGCGATCCATGACGGGCCGGGAATTCCAGAAGCGTTGCCGGCTCTGGCCGCAAAAGCCGGAGCAGCAGCCCGGACCGGCCGCCGGGACTTTGCGGCGCGGGCCATCAACGCCCAGCTCCGAATCGGTGCGCCGGAAGGCGCCTCGATACTGCTTCAGATTGCCCTGGAAGACGCTGTCCCCTTGGAGATCCGCGAGGAGGCGTTGGGCGCTCTGGTGGCCTGGAGCCAACCGCCCCGACTGGATCGCGTGGATGGATTTGCACGGTCCATGGCACCTGCCCCGATCCAGACTCTATTGGAGCCGGCATTAACCCGGTTGCTGGCAGTGCCAGAAGCCGAACTGCGTCAGGCTGCGGTTGAACTGATGCTGGGGCACGGCCTCAAATCCACGCCTGAGCTCGTGGCCGGGCTGATTGCGGAATCTTCCTCTGCGGGAGCACTCCGGGCCGGCGCGCTCCGGTTGATGGGCGCTCATCACCGATCCAGTCCGCTCTGGGGAACCACTCTGGAGGCCGCGCTCGCGCCCGGAGCGCCGGCTGAAATCCAAGAGGCGGCTCTGGATCTGTTGCTCCCCGAAAAAGCCGGTTACCTCGCCGCACACGCGGAACGCCTGATTGCTGCGAGCCCCGTTCCGGTCAAGCAGCACGTAATCCGCGCCCTCGCCGCGGCGCGGACTCCAGAATGCGACAGAATCCTCGGCGGCCTGGCCCGCCAGTTGGCGGGCCTGAAAGCCCCTCCAGCGCTGCAACTCGACATTCTTGAGGCCGCCCAGAGCCGGGGCAGCGATGTCTCAGAGTTGGCGGACGCCGTTGCCGCTTACAGCCAGTCGCCGGCCAGCGCCGCGCACCGGGAACTGGAGGAGGGCGGCCGGGCGGACTCGGGCAAAGAACTGGTGGCCAACCATCTCGGAGCCAACTGCTTGGCGTGTCACGCCCTCGGAGATACCGGCAGCTCCGTCGGCCCCAACCTGCGCTCCATCGGTCTCCAGCATCCGCGCCCCTACCTCCTGGAATCGTTGATCCAGCCCAATGCCCGGATCGCAACCGGGTACGGAATCGCCTCTGCCACCCTCAGGGACGGCGCGATACTCACGGGCACGCCGGTGCAGGATTCCGACTCCCTCCTGCTCCTTCAACTCCCCGACAATTCCCGGCGCTCCATTCCAAAAACCGACATCGCCTCCTACGCACCGCCAGTCTCCGTGATGCCGCCCATGCTCGGCATTCTTTCCCCGGCTCAAATCCGGGATGTCGTTGCCTATCTGTCCATGCTCCGAGTCAAACCCAAAGCAGCAGCCGAACACTGATGAATCCCGCACCCCGTTTCCCCCGTCTTCTTGCCGCCGCCCTTCTGGGCGTTTTTGTCCCCCACCCGGTTCTGGCCAGTCCCGGGTCCGCCATCGAATCCCTGCTTGCCGTGGGCCCCGAGGGGGCGGGCAACGAGGCCGCCTCCGGGGCATGGAAAGAACTGGTGGATTCCGGGCCAGCCTCACTCCCGGCCATCCTCGAAGCCAGCGGCAAGGCGTCTCCGGTGGCCGCCAACTGGCTGCGTCTGGCTGCGGCAGCTTTGGTGGAACGCGCCAAGACGACCAAAACACCCATTCCGCTGGATTCGTTGGAGGCCGCGCTCTCCCAGCCGACTCTTCCCGGTTCCCAGCGGGTACTGGCATTTGATCTTCTGCAACTGGCCGACCCGGCCCGGGCCAAAGCCGTTGAGCCCAGCCTCGCAGACGATCCGGTTCAGGAACTCCGCCGGGGCGCCGTCCAGCGCCTGATTGAAACCGCAAAAACTCTCGAAGGCGATTCCGCGAAGACCGCGTACCTGAAGGCCCTCCAATCCGCACGCGACGAGGACCAGACCCAGGCGGTGGCCGAAGCCCTCGAAAAACTCGGCAGCCCGGTGGATCTGCAGAAACATTTCGGTTTCCTGACCCGCTGGCATGTGGTCGGACCCTTTGAAAACTCGGAGCGCCGCGGTTTTGAAACCGTGTTTCCGCCGGAGGAAAAAATCGACCTCAGCGCGGCGTATCCCGGAAAAGCCGGAGAAATCCGCTGGCAACCCTTCTCAAGTCAGGATCCGCGAGGGAAGGTGGATTTGAACAAACCGCTTGGATTGCTCAAGGAGGCAACCGCTTACGCCACCACCCTGTTCCACTCGGAAACCGAACGCCCCGCCGAACTCCGTCTGGGCTGCAAGAACGCCTGGAAAGTCTGGCTCAACGGGAAACTCCTTTTTTCCCGGGACGAATACCACCGCGGCCAGCAGATGGACCAGTACAAGCTCCCGTGCACCCTGCGCAAAGGCGCCAACACGCTCCTGATCAAATGCTGCCAGAACGAACAGAAGGAAACTTGGACTGTGGAATGGGAATTCCAACTCCGGGTTTGTGACTCCGCAGGCACCGCCATTCTTTCCACCCAAAACTGAACCCATGCTCCCCCGTCTCGCGCCCTTCTGCCTTGGATTGCTCTCAATCCTGCCCGTACCCGCCACACATGCCGCCGCCGACTGGCTCCAGTTCCGCGGCCCAGCCAGCACCGCGGTTTCTGAAACCGGGCAAATCCCGGAAACACCCACAATCGACTGGAGCGTGCCGCTGCCGGGCCGCGGACTTTCCTCCCCCATCCTGGTGGGCGACCGGCTGTTTGTGACCTGCTCGAGTGGGTCGCGGCAGGACCTGCTCGAACTGCTGTGCCTGGAGACCAACACTGGAAAAACCCTCTGGCGCCGCGCGCTGCGGGCCACGGGACGCACCATGACCTACCCCAAAACGTCGGTCGCCGCACCGTCCCCGTGCAGCGATGGAAAACGGGTGTTCGCCACATGGAGCTGCAACGATGTGGCGGCGTTCGATCTGGAAGGCACCCTGCTCTGGACCCGGGGCATCACCGCCGATTACCCCAACGTGAGCAACAGCCTCGGCATGGCTTCCTCACCCCTGGTCATCGGAAACACACTGGTGGTCATGGTCGAGAATGACAGCGAAAGCTATTCCCTCGGACTCGATGTCCGCTCCGGACGCAACCTCTGGAAGCTGGACCGCCCCAAGGCCGCGAACTGGACCAGCCCCGTGCTCTGGCAGCCGTCCCCGGATGCCCGGCCCGCGGCGCTTCTCCAGTCTTCCAAGGGCCTCACCGCCGTCGACGCCTCCACGGGCAGCGTCCTCTGGGATTTCCAAGGCAACGCCTCCAGCATGAGCTCCTGCGTGGTGTCGGGCACCCGGATCTTTGCCCCGGCGGGCGGCATCACCGCCCTGCAGCCTGCCCCGGACGGGGCACCGCCGGTTTCACTCTGGAACTCGCGCCAACTAAATCCCTCTACCACCAGCCCGGTGCTGATCGCGGGCCTGCTGCTGACCACCAACAACGCCGGCGTGCTCACTGCGGGCAGTCCGGAGGACGGCGCAGTCCGCTGGAAGCAACGGCTCACCGGGCCGTTCAGCGCAACGCCCGTTGGAGCGGGAAACCGGATCCTTGCGGTAAGCGAAAAAGGACTCGTGCAGGTCGTGGAGGTCAGCCCTGCCGAAGCCAAACCGCTCGGCCAGCTCCAGCTCCCACTCCAGGAGGACACCAAGGAACTCATCCTCTCCACCCCGGCGCTGCGCGGAAACCATGCCTACATCCGGACCGACAGCACGCTCTGGAGGATCGGCTCAGGACGCTGAACTCGAAGGGCCCGCGAGCGCCTCACTCTCAACGCCAGTCCCAACCAGCAAATAACCGGCACCTGACCGGACTCCTCTCCCCGGAATCAATCCCCGGAATACTCGTGCGCCTTCAGAACCTCCAACTCCACAAACTCAAGAGCCGAAACGTGCGTGGCCTCCAGGACCACAGGCGGCGCGAATCCCGCCACCCGGGCCTCCTCCCAGCGGCTCACACAGAGGCACCATCCGTCCCCGGGCTTGAGCCCGGGGAACCCGTATTCGGGCCTTGGCGTGACCAAGTCGTTGCCGCGCTTCTGGGAAAACTCCAGAAACTCCCGGGTAACGCGGGCACAAACAGTGTGCAACCCGGTGTCCCCCGGGCCGGTGCGGCAGTAGCCGTCCCGGTAAAATCCAGTCACCGGGTTTTGGCAACAGCAGGAGAGGGCGGATCCCAGAACATTTGTGCGCACCCCGCTTTTCTAACGCGAGTGCCCCGGACTTTTCCAGAGGACATTCTTTCCCCCGACCGTTTTGCCATCTTTACTGCGTCCACAATTCCTCCGGCCGAAAGGTCCACCGCCATTTCATGAAAAGCAGCATCGGCTCCAAAATCTTTGGCCTCGCCATCTTCCTTCTCTGTCTGACGCTGTCACTTTCCGGGTTTTTGCTCTGGCAGGTCAGTTCGCTGCAGCGGGACCTGCGGGTGATGGCCGAGAAAACGATCCCGCTGAGCGAAAACTTCGCCCTCCTCAACGAAACCGGGCTCCGGCGCAGGATCGCTTTCGAACGGCAGGTCGGCGCTTTTCTTTCAGCCCATCACGGACCCGAGCTTGAAACGTTCAATACGCGGATTCTCACGGAGGCCGTGGCCAACTACGAGCGGTTCACTGACGAAATCCAGAAACAGATCGCGCGCGCACGCGAACTTTTGGCCCTGCACTTTGCCGAGGAAGCCGACCCGGAGAACCTCGGCCAGATTGAAGCGCTCCTGGAGGAAACCGCGCGGGTCTACCCGCTCATCACAGAGCAAGGATTGGAGGTGCTGGCGAAACTGCGGGAAGGCAAGGTCGCCGAGGCGCTCTCCCGGTTGTCCATTCTCAACGAACAACAATCCAACCTTCAGCAGGTCCGGGAAAAAATGCAGGTGCTCTCCGCCGAGCGCGCCCAGAAGGCCGGGGAACGCCAGGAGAAACGCAACGACCAGATCCGGGGACTGACCATCAGCGCGGGAATTTCCCTCATTCTGCTTGGCCTGGTGGTGGCCCGCATCGTCACGGTCAAACTGACGGCCCCTGTCCGCTCCCTGATCGAAGGCGTGCAAGGCGTCCGCAACGGCAATCTGGACCTGCACCTCACGGTGACGCAGACGGATGAAATCGGCGTCCTCACCGACGCCTTCAACCATTTCATCGCCGAACTCCGGGCCAAAGCCGAGCTCCAGCGCACATTTGGGAAATACGTCGACCCACGCGTCATCGAACACATGGCGCTCAAACCCAGCGACTCCATGCCGGCGGAAAGCCGCGTTGAAATGACGGTGGGATTCTCCGACCTGGTCGGGTTCAGCCATCTCGGCGAACAACTCACCCCAAAAACGCTCGTCACGCTTCTGAACCGCCACTTCACCCTCCAATCCGAGGCCGTCCACTCCCAGCGTGGAGTGGTCGACAAGTTCATCGGGGACGCCATCATGGCCTTCTGGGGGCCCCCGTTCACCACCCCGGAAGCCCAGGCACAACTGGCCTGCGATGCCGCGCTCGCACAATTGGATGCCGCCGCCATTCTCCGCCGGGAAACCCCGGAACTCACCGGCCTGCGCCGCAACACCCCGCTGCTCGACATCCGCATTGGCCTGAGCACCGGCGAGGTCATCCTCGGCAACCTCGGCTCGGAAAAAACACGGAGCTTCACCGTCATCGGCGACGCCGTGAACCTCGGCTCCAGAATCGAGGGCGCCAACCGCTTTTACGGCACCCACATTCTCGTCAGCGAGCGCACCGCCGAAATGGCTGGAACCAACTTCCTGTTCCGCGAAATCGATCTTCTCACCGCCAAGGGCAAAAGCGAGCCAGCCAAAATCTTTGAACTCATGGGCCGGGCCTCCACCGCCTCCGAAGCCCAGATCGAACTCGCTCACCAGTTCTCCGTGGGGCTCGCCGCATACCGCTCCCAAGACTGGACCCGTGCAGAATCCGCATTCGCAGCGTGCGGGTCCGATGCGCCCTCCCAAGTCTTCCTCCAACGCATCGCAAAACTCAGACGAAACCCGCCTCCCACAGACTGGGCTGGGGTCTGGAAACTGGACGAGAAGTAGGAGCCTTTCGCGGAAAATTCCTCCCGGCTCACTCCGCCTTGCCTGCAGGCCGGCGCCCGGCGGCATCCCCCTTCGGCGCAAGGTCCCGCATTTTCTCCCGCTGTTCCGGAGTAAGCAAGGCTGCCACTTCCTCCATCTGGCTCCGCATCGCTTCCCGGACTTTATCGCCCCCGGCAGAAAACGCCTCCCGCATTTTGGCCGCATTCTTCTCAAAAATCGCGCGTACCTTCTGTTCCTGCTCTGCGGTGAGCCCGAGCTTTTGCTTCATCGCCGCCATGCGCTCCTCCATTTTGCCCGCACCGGCTCCACCGGCCGATCCGCCCGGACTTTTCCCGCCCCTCTCCCCGGCCCGGGCTTTCATGGCTTCCTTAAACTTCTCCCGTTGCTCGGAATTCAAAACCCCGGCGATCTCCTCCATCTGCGTGCGCATCACGGCCCGGAACTTTTCCTTGTCGGCCTCGGAAACATTCTCGCGCCCTTTCTCCATCAACGCCCTCATTTCCGGCCCACTTTTTTCCAGAATCGCCCGCACCTTGCCCTGCTGGTCGGAACTTAACCCCAGCTTTTCGGTCATCATCTTGAGCCGCTCCTCCGAAGAGGGCATCCCCGGCCCGGCACCCGCCCCGTCCCGGAATCCCTTCCCGGGCGCACCCGGCCCAGCGCCGTCCGGCCGGCCCCTCTTCTGGGCCGGAGCGTTCCCTCCGTTCTCCTCCGAAAATACAGCCCATGGCCCGGCACAGGCCAGACCCAGGATGGCAACCAGCAGAGGGCTTCCCGTCGGAATCAGTCGATGCGTCTTCATACCCTACGCTGACGCGGCTTCCCGTGCGCCGGTTACAACAAGACCTGTTTTTCTGGCACCCACCGATCCTGAAAACCTGCGCTCAAAATCCAACAGCCTCAAATTCGGGCTGAATCCCGTTGCGTCCTCCCTCCGGGTCCACGGATCGGATTCGTGATTTCAACACGCCCCATCCCGAGGCAAAAATGGTCTCCGGCTGACTTTTCGGCTTCTCTCTGGACACATCCCTGATTCTCCTAGGGTCACCCCATGAACCGCCTCCCCAGTCCCCGCCTCGCCACCGCCGCTGCACTCGCACTGTTTCTTCCGCTCGCTAGCCGCAGCGCGGAATGGCCCCAGTGGCGCGGCCCCAACCGGACCGGCGTGCTGTCCGACCCCGCTCATCCCCTTTCCAAAATCCCGGCTGAACCCAAGGTCCTCTGGAAAATCGATGCCGGGGACGGCCAGGCGTCCCCTGTGGTTTCCCAAGGCAAACTCGTGTTCCTCGATGCGCAAAACGGACAGGAAACCGTCCATTGCCTCGATGCCACTTCCGGCAAAACCCTCTGGACGGTTCCGCTGGCTCCCACGGTGCAGTTCCAAAACAACTACGGGGATGGCCCACGCTGTACCCCACTGATCGACGGCCAGAAAGTCTATGTTCAATCGGCCAGCGGCGAGTTCCGCTGTCTGGCGCTTCAGGACGGAAAAACTCTCTGGCGCACCAACTTCGAGAAGGATTACGGCGCCACTTTCCTCGGCAACTCAAGCAAAGATCCGGAGGCCAAGGAAACCGCGTCCCGCCGCCACGGAAACAACGGCTCGGCGGCCATCGATGGCGACCGGATTTTTGTCCCCGTGGGCAGTCCCAAAGGCGCAACCCTGGTCTGCTTTGACAAAAACTCATGCAAAGAACTTTGGCGCGCCGGCAACGACAACACCGCCTACGCCTCGGTCATGGTCGCCACGCTGGCCGGCACCCGGCAGGCCATCCATTTCACCGCAGACGCCCTCATGGGAGTGGATGCCGGTTCTGGCCAGATCCTCTGGCGTGTCCCGCTCAAAACCGGTGCCAAACGCCACGTCTGCACCCCGGTAATCTCAGGAGACCATGTGGTGGTGGCCTCCACCAGCATCGGCACGTTGAACTTCAAAATTTCCAAGTCCGGCTCCGAGTGGAAGGCAGAACAGGCTTGGGCCGCCCCAAAAGTCCAGACGGTCATTGGCACGCCGGTTCTCGCTGGCGATTTTCTTTACACGCTCGGAGCAGGCAGCCGCACCGACCTCCTCTGTCTGGATTTCAAAACCGGCAACCAACTCTGGGCACAACCCGGGTTTGGCGACTACGCCTCGTTGACGGTCCTCAACGACAAACTTCTGGTCCTGAACTCCACCGGGGAACTCCACGTCGCCCAGCTCAGCTCCGAGGGCTACCAACCTCTGGTGCAATTCCAAGCCATCGGCAAGACTTGGGCCAGCCCGGCCTACGCCAACGGCGTTCTGTTCGTCAAGGACAGCACCCAGGTGGCAGCTCTGCAAATTGCCCCCTGACCCGGGACTTCTCCGGGCTTGGTCCACACAAACAGGATTGACCCCAAGATGAATCTTTTATAAGCATGCTTGCTTAAACCTACAGTCCGAGAGGTCCGGCTCCCAATATTTCGCTGGCACGAGCCATGCTTTAAATCCGAACAACTCTGATTCCCGCGGCCATGAAAATCTCCCTCTCGCCTCTCCAACGCGTCATCGCCGGTTCGGCCGCCCTCGGGCTGATCACTGCCGCGGCCCTCTGGCTCCAATCCTCGCCGGTTCCGGTCCCCGCCATTCCCGAAGACCCCACCCTCCGGTCCGCCGCGAACTCTGAAACCCCGACCATTTCAAGCCCAACAGCCGATCAGTCCCCGGGTGCGACTCCGAGCGGGGCTCCGGTTTCAAGACGGGTTTTTACCGCGATTGGTAAACCAAGCGGATCCCCGTTGCCCGCGCTGCCACCTGCTGTCCGGGACGGGCACGAGAAGGGGCGGATCCTTCCGCTGGAGAAGATTTCTCCGGAATCGCTTGGGGAGCTTGTCGCGGGCGATTCGCTGGCGCTTCCGACTCCCGAGGGGGATATCCGCGGGGTGGTCAATCTGGTTGTCCGGGACGAAAACGGCTGGGTGCGCGTGGGCGGAGATCTCCCGGACCGCGCGGGGACGTTCATGCTGGCGAGCAGCCCGGAATCGGCCGGCGGCAACCTGCTTTTGCCGAAGGACAGGCGGGCATACGAACTGTTGATGGACGCAGACCAGGGACTGCTCCTGGTAGAGCGACGGCTCTCGGACCTCCGCTGTTTTTCGATCCAGCCCCGGACGGAAGCCGCCGGCCCGGTTCTTCTGAATGCCTCAAAGGTGGCTCCGGTGGCCGGTGCGGCCCAGGCGCCCCCCCTGCTTTCCAGCCGGCCCAACGCACCGACCGTGGTCTATCTGGATTTCGACGGTGAAACGATCACTGACCCGAGCTGGAACGGGGGCCGCAGCATTGTGGCACCGGCCATGGCACTCACTGCGGCGCAGATGACGGAGATCTTCAACCGGGTGAAGGAGGATTACGCGCCGTTCAATGTGGACATCACCACGAATCTGGCTCGGTACAATGCGGTGCCGGCCAACCGCCGGACCCGCTGCATTGTAACTTCGAATGACGCGGCGGCACCTGGCGCGGGTGGTGTGGCATATGTGGATGCATTTTCGCAGGCGGGCAGCGTTTTCAGCTCCACGATTCCATGCTGGGTGTTCAACTCGGGAGTGGTGGGGATTGCCGAAGCCATTTCCCATGAAGTCGGCCACACGCTCGGCTTGGATCATGATGGCCGCTCCAACCCGCGCGAGGAATACTATGCGGGCGCAGGTGCAGGCGCGACCGGCTGGGCGCCCATCATGGGGGTGGGGTACGACCGTCAACTCGTCCAATGGAGCAAGGGCGAGTACGCCAACGCGAGTAACCGGCAGGACGATCTGGCCATCATCACCAAGGCCGCCAATGGGGTCAGTTATCTGGCCGACGAGGCCGGCAACACCACGGCCGCGGCGGCGCCTCTGGCCCTCTCCAACAATACCATCAACCAGAGCGGTCTGATTACCGCGTCCACCGACTCCGATGTGTTCCGGTTTGAGGCCACGGGCGGCGCGCTCTCGGCTACGGCCAACCCGGCCACGACCTCCCCCAACCTCGACATCAAACTCGAACTGCTCAACTCCGCCGGGGTCGTCCAGGCCACCGGCAACCCGGTGGATGCGCTTCCCGCCTCGATCTCCTCCAACCTCGCCGCCGGCACCTATTACCTCCGCGTGTCGGGCACTGGAAAGGGCAACGTTCTCACCGACGGCTACTCCAGCTATGGATCCATCGGCGCCTACACCCTCACCGGATCGGTTAACGGAATTGCGCCCCCGCAACTACCGAGCATCACCAGCGCAGGCAGTGCCTCTGGCCAGGTCGGCTCCCCGTTCTCCTACCAGATCATCGCCACCAACTCGCCCACCGGATACAGCCTCACGGGCACTCTTCCCGCCGGACTCGCCCTCAACTCGGCCACCGGCCTGATCTCGGGCACCCCCACCATTGCAGGCAACAGTGCGGTGACCCTCCGGGCTACCAACGCCCAAGGCACAGGTACCCTGGCCTTGAACATCGCCATTTCCGCGGCGCCCGTCCCGCTCTCCACCGCGATCGACCTCTCTACTGGCACGGTTTCCTCCACCGGCACCCTCCCTTGGGTAACCCAGAACAGTGTCACCTTTGATTCGGTGGATGCAGCCGCCAGCGGGAAAATCACGCACAACCAGAAAAGCATCCTGGTGGTGGACATCAACGGCCCAGGCGTCCTTGACTTCCGGTGGCGTGTGGATTCCGAGGCCAATTACGACAAGCTCTCCCTCGTCCTCGATGGCGCAGTCAAAGAGTTCATCAGTGGCAACACGGCATGGGCCCTCCGCAGCCTTCCCATCCCAGCCGGCCCCCACAAAGTCGAATGGCGCTATGAAAAGGACGTCTCCGTTTCCTCCGGTGCCGACACCGGCTGGGTCGACACCGTGGCGCTCCGCCCCGTGGATGCGCTCCGACTCTCCGGCCCCCTCGGGTTTGGCAAGGTTGCCGTCGGCGCCACCGCACAGCAGCAACTGACGATCTTCAACGACGGCACCAGCCCCATCGACGTTTCGGGCATCTCCTATCCACAGGGGTTCAGCGGACCGTTCACCGGCCAGATCGCCTCGGGCTCCTCCAGAACGGTGCAAGTTACGTTTGCCCCAACCGCTGCTCAGCTCTATTCCGGCAACCTCACCGTCAACTCCAACGCCACCTCCGGCACCAAAACCCTGGCGGTCTCAGGGGAAGGCACTCCCTCGGCAACCCCGCTTTCCAACAACGTCCCGATTGCCAACCTCTCCGGAACTGCCGGTAGCCAGGCGGTCTACAGGATCACTGTCCCGGCAGGAACCACCAAGCTGGAGGTGTCCACCACCGGCCCGAACGGCGATGCCGACCTCTACCTCAAACGCGGCGCTGCACCGACTCTGGCCGTGTCTGACTTTAAAGCGGACGGCAACACCAGCAACGAACTGCTGACGGTCAACAACCCGGCAGCTGCGGACTGGTTTGTGCTCGTCCACGCCTACTCCGCCTATTCCGGGCTGACCCTCAAAGCGGTCTGTTCAGCATCGTTCCAAATCAACCTCGCCGCCAACGGACAGGGCAGCGTCTCTGGGGCAGGCGCATACGCCTCCGGCACCAACCTCACAGTCAACGCGACTCCCACGGCTGGAAACCGGTTCGTGAACTGGACCGAAAACGGAGCCGTGGCCAGCGCGTCGGCCGCCTACACCTTCACCGTAAATGCCGCCCGGTCTCTGGTGGCCAACTTCGCCCCGCTCAACGACGGATCCACCCTCGCGAATGGCGCCCCGGTCAACAACCTCCAGGCGACAGGCGGATCGATGGCGGTCTATAAGGTCACCGTTCCCGCCAACACGCGGTCCCTGACCATCACCACCTCGGGCGGTTCCGGCGATGTCGACCTGTACCTCAAACGCGGCTCCGCCCCAACCACGAGCAACTTTTACATCAGTTCTGCCGGGCCTACGACCAACGAATCCTTGGTGGTGATCTCACCTGCTGCTGGAGACTGGTACGTCCTGCTCCATGCCTATGCCCCCTACTCCGGTGTCTCGCTTCTGGCCAGAACCGCTCTCGCCGCAGGATTCACCCGCGCCGCAGACCGCGCCGCGAACCCCGCATTCCTAGACCGCGCAGGCGCTTACCAAGGGCTGGTGGGTTCCGAACTGACCGCCCCTGTGCTGGGGACTGCTTCGGTCGCCGTCTCCAAACGCGGCACGTTCACCATGGAAACCCGGCTCCCTTCCGGGGAACTGAGGTTCCGCGGAACGCTCGATGATTCGGGTTCATGGTCCGGTTCCATCACCAAAGGCCGAGTTCAGGCCAGCCTCCTGCTCAACTTGGATCTGACTGGAACCAGCGGTGTCACGGGCACCCTCTCTCTGAACGGACAAAACCTGCCCGTGGCGGCCCAAGCCCGCGCCAAGGACACCACCGCCATCGCCGGCCTCTACGAAGTGGCGCTGCCTGCCGATCCCGAACAGGACCCCGCCCTTTACCCTCAGACCACTGGAACCGCCCTCTGCCTGGTTCTCCCGAACGGACGCCTCCTCCTCAAGGGAATGCTCGGGGATGGCACTCTGGTCCAAACCAACTCCACCGTGAGCGCCTCAGGCGAGAGCCCCCTGTTCGCCAAACTCTACCGCAACAGAGGCTTCCTCGGTGGGTGGGCCCGGTTCTCCACGGAACAAAATTCCGTCGCCGGTTCCCTGCTCTGGATGAAACCCGCCAACTCCCGCGACGTGCTCTACCCCGCAGGATTCACCGGAGTCATCCCAATGACCGGGAACGTCCTCCCGTCCGCCCTCCGCCCGGAGTAACCTGGAGCCCGGCTCAGGAATCCGCCCATCCGCAACTTCCAGCCCGGTCCGGGGTTGATGCGGGAGTATGCATTCTTCCCAGACCCTTGGAGCCCTGTTGCTGCTCTCGACCACCCTCAGAGCCGCAGAACTCACTCTCGGCACCCCATTCGCGGACCACATGGTGCTCCAGCGGGGAAAAACGGTCCCGGTCTGGGGCTGGGCGAATCCAGGGGAAAAAATCTCAGTGGAGTTTGCCGGATCCACCCAGTCCGGCACCGCGGCTCCGGACGGTTCCTGGCGGGTTGCGCTGCCGCCCATGGAACCCTCTGCTGAACCCCGCATCCTCTCGGTCAAGTCTGCCGACTCCCAAGAGCGCGCCTTGAAAGTCCAAGACGTTCTGGTCGGCGAAGTCTGGCTCGGATCCGGCCAGTCCAACATGGCCATGACCGTCCACGGCGCCCTCAATCCGGACCAGGAAGCTGCCAACTCCAACCTGCCCCTGATCCGCGTCTTCACAGAAAACTCCAAGGCCATCGCCAGCCCTCAGAAAACCGGTTCCGGCGCCTGGGTGGTCTGTTCCCCGGAAACCGCTCCCCGCTTTTCCGCGACCCTCTACTTCTTTGGCCGGGAAATCCACCGACAACTCCAAATCCCGGTGGGCCTCATCAACTCCTCTGTGGGCGGCACCCCGATTGAGTCTTGGATTCCTCGGGAAGCGCAGCTTCAGCACCCCTCTCTGGCGGAAAGCTCGAAGGCGACCACCGCCGAATTCCAAGGGTACGACTTCAAGAAAGCCGGGGAATCCTACCAAAAAATGCTCGCTGCATGGGAGGACCGCGTGAAATCCGCCAAGGCTGCGGGAAAACCGGCTCCGCAGAAACCGAAGGATCCAGCCGACCAACACCGGCGCCGGGGCGACTTGGGCTGGCTGTTCAATGGCAAAATCAATCCGCTGGTACCCTACGCACTCCGCGGCATGCTCTGGTACCAGGGCGAAGCCAACGCCCATCCCGGCAAGGGCGCACTCTACGCACACCAACTCCCTTTGCTGGTCACTGAATGGCGCAAGCTCTGGAACGAGGAACTCCCCTTTGCCTGGGTCCAACTGCCCAACTTTGACCGGGGCGAAGATTGGTGCCTGGTCCGGGAAGCCGCCCTCAAATCGCTCAGCCTGCCCAAAACCGGGATGGCCATCACCATCGACATCGGCAACCCCAAAAACATCCATCCCGAAAACAAACAAGAGGTCGGACGCCGCCTCTCCCTCTGGGCTCTCGCCGATGTCTATGGACAGAAACTCGACTCCAGTTCCGGCCCGGTGCCCGTGCGGCATTCTGTTCAGGGCAGCGAGTTCCATGTCTCTTTTTCTCACGCCGATCAGGGTCTAAAATCCGCGCCCCCCTCCGTTGCAGGATTTCTGCTGGCCGGCGCCGACCGGGTTTGGAAACCGGCCAAGGCCAAGATCGTGGGCGACTCGATCGTCGCCTCCAGCCCGGAGGTGCCCGTCCCGCTGGCGCTGCGGTACTCCTGGGCGGGGGTTCCGGATGGAAACCTCACCAACGGCGTGGGCCTCCCAGCCTCCCCGTTCCGGACCGACACCTGGCCTGTCGCGGAGCTTGCTGCTTCCAAACCTTAAACGATAGGTAGTTCGGCCATGCGTTTCTGCTTCACCGCGTTTCTTCTGGCCCCATTCGCGCTCTTGCAGGCGGCCGAGGCTCCCGCCAAAAGCCCCACGACCCAGCATCCCGTTTTCGTCCGCAGCTCCGCGGATGGCTCCGAACAGCCCGTCATCTGGGATTGCCCCGACTCCGCCAAAGCCGGGCTCCCGGGCCCCGCTGTGCCGCTTCTGGTAATGCTCCACTCCTGGAGCGGCAGCCTCGATCAAGGGACCGGTTGGCTGCCTCATGCCAGAAAACGCGGCTGGGCGTTTGTCGCCCCCGATTTCCGTGGACCAAACCAGCGCCCCGAGGCCTGCGCATCGCCGCTTGCCTCCCAGGACGTCCTTGACGCCGTGGCGTATGCGCGGCAGCACGCAAGGATCGACCCCGACCGCATCTATCTGGTGGGCGGTTCCGGAGGAGGTCACATGGCTTTGGTCATGGCCTCGCGTGCCCCGGACCTCTGGGCGGGCGTCAGCGCATGGGTTCCCATCAGCGACTTGACCGCATGGCACTCCGAAAGCCTTGCACGCAAAAACCGCTACGCAGCCATGCTCGAAAAATGCTGTGGCGGTCCGCCTACCCAGTCCACTGAAGCCGAGTACCGCAGCCGTTCCCCCCTCTTTCATCTGGCCGCCGCCGCCCGGGTCCCGCTCGACATCAACACCGGGATACACGACGGACACACCGGCTCAGTCCCCGTGAGCCATTCCCTGCTCGCCTTCAACGCATTGGCCTCCGCCAGCGCGCTGCCCAAGCGCCGGGTCTCCGACTCCGACATCGCGTTTATGGTTTCCAACAGAGCCGTTCCTGAGGGGCTCCGGTCTGAAACCCAGACCGACCCTGAACGGCTCAAACCCGTGTTGTTCCGCCGCAGCGCTGCTCAGGCCCGGATCACCGTGTTCGAGGGCGGCCATGATTTCGAAATTGCCGCAGCCCTCGAATGGCTCGGACGCCAGCGGAGGCAACAGCCTGCCGATTTCCGCATCGGCACTTCTGAGGCCAAACCCGAAGTGCAGGAAGTTGCGAAGTAACCAAACCCGGTTGTACGGTTGATGTTTGTTCCCGCCCTGACACCTCGGGCGTCCCCACAAAGAACCCATTTTCATCCGGCGAAATCGCCGGGGTCACAGTCACTGCCGGCCAGCCATCTCCCATGATCCTCATGCCCCCCATTCGTGTCCTCCTGCTGTCTGCGACCCTTCTCTTTGCCGGTGTGGCTGTATCCACGGCAGCGGAACCGCCAGCCAGCCTGCCCAACATCCTCTGGCTCTCCAGCGAAGATCATGGGCCGCACATGGGCTGTTACGGGGACTCCTACGCTTCCACGCCCCATGTCGATGCCCTTGCCTCCAAAGGCATGCTCTTCAAGCACGCCTGGTCCTGTGGGCCAGTCTGCGCTGCCGCCCGGACCACAATCATCTCAGGCCTCTATCCTCAGGCCCTTGGCGCCGAACACATGCGCAGCCAAGTCCCGTTCCCCGAAGGATTCAAGATGTACCCGCAGTTCCTCCGCGAGGCCGGCTACTACTGCACCAACAACAGCAAGGAGGACTACAACCTGACACAACCCGGCAAGGTCTGGGACGAATCCTCCAAGGCTGCCCACTGGAAAAAACGCCCCACTCCAAAGCCTTTCTTTGCCATCTTCAACTCCACACGCAGCCACGAAAGCCAGATCCGGACCCGCCCCCACAAAGCCGTTCATGATCCAGCCAAGGTCCGCCTCCCGGCCTATCACCCGGACACGCCCGAAGTCCGGCAGGACTGGGCCCAGTACTATGATGTGGTTTCCGAGGCCGACGCAGATGCGGGCCAGCATCTGGCCGAACTGGCCTCCAGCGGTCTCGCTGAGGACACCATCGTGTTCTACTGGGCCGACCACGGATCCGGCATGCCCCGCAGCAAACGCTGGCCCTCCAACTCCGGACTCCAGGTTCCCTTGGTGGTTTATTTCCCGGAAAAATGGCGGCACCTCGCCCCGGCCGAATACGCCCCCAGCGCAAAATCGGATCGCCTCGTCTCGTTCGTCGACTTCGCCCCCACCCTCCTGAGCCTCGCTGGCATCCAGCCTCCTGCATGGATGCACGGCCATGCATTTGCCGGAAAATTCCAGACCGCACCCCAGCCGTTCGTCCACGGGTTCCGGGGACGCATGGACGAACGCACCGACCTCGTCCGCTCCGTCACTGACGGCCGCTACGTCTATCTCCGCAACTACATGCCCCACCTCTCCCAAGCCCAGCATGTCAGTTACCAGTTCCAAACTCCCACCACCCAAATCTGGTGGTCCCTTTTCACCCAAAACAAAACCTCCCCCGCACAGTCCCTCTTCTGGCAAACCCCAAAAGCTCCCGAGGAACTCTACGACCTCCAATCCGATCCCGATGAGGTCATCAACCTCGCCGCATCCCCTTCTCACTCCGACATCCTCGCCAAACTCCGATCCGCTCAACGCAATCTCGCCACCCAGATCCGCGACACCGGTTTCCTCCCGGAAGCGGAAGTCCACGCCCGCTCAGGCTCCGACGCCCCTTTTGCTCTCACCCAAAACCCTGACCGCTACAATTTCAACGCCGTGTTTGAAGCCGCAGAACGTGCCTCTCTGCTCGATCCCAGCCAAACTCCCACCCTCGTCCTCAACCTTGCAGACAGGGATAGCGGTGTCCGGTTCTGGGCTGCCACAGGCCTCCTCATGCGGGGCAGGGCTGCGGTCGAAGCCGGCCTCGATGAACTCCGCGACGCGCTCCGGGATCCGTCTCCCAGTGTCCAGGTCGCAGCCGCAGAAGCCCTGGTCCGGTTCGGCCCAGCCACCGACCGTGCACCGGCGCTGAACCTGCTTGCCTCCCTTGCGGTTCCCAAAAACTCCAACGCCTATGTCGCTACTGCCGCATGGAATGCGCTCGATGCCGCCGGCGAAGCCGCGCGGCCGGTTCTGGACACCCTCAAATTCGTGGACCCGAAGGACCCCAAGGTCCCAGCCCGGGCATCGGAATACCCGGCCCGTTTGAAGACGGACGTTCTGAGTCGACTGGAACCATAAAAGGGGCGGAAACTCAGGGGCGTCCAACCTAGCCACTTTAAGCACGTTTTGTTTTATTTTTAACTTTTCCGCTCCCAGCAAAACCGGTAGCGTGCCGTCATGAAACGCCTGCTGTTCCCCCTAGCCCTTGCCTCCCTCGCCCTCGCAA
Source organism: uncultured Spartobacteria bacterium (assembly GCA_903901425.1). GTDB lineage: Bacteria > Verrucomicrobiota > Verrucomicrobiia > Chthoniobacterales > Chthoniobacteraceae > CAIURC01. The sequence goes on from CAIURC010000208.1 coordinate 67,459, forward strand.
CTCCGATCCACGCCCAAACCACCACTCAGCCCGTCCATGCTTGGATGGACGATACCGCCCCAGGCTGGCGGCCGCTGGGTCCCTCGGATTTCTCCAAGGTGAATTGCCCTGAAGAGACATGGACATGGAAGGACGGAGTCCTGCACTGCACCGGCACACCGGTAGGCGTCCTTCGCACCACTGAAAAATTCCGCAACTTTGAGTTGGTGGTGGAATGGATGCACGAAAAGGAGGCTGGCAATTCCGGGGTGTTTGTCTGGACCACTCCGGAATCGATCGAAAAGCTCACTGCCGAAGGCAAACCCGGATTGCCGGCCGGGATCGAGGTTCAGGTGCTGGACCATGGATTCACCGAGCGCATGCAAAAACAGGGAAAAAAAACCGACTGGTTTGGAACCAATGGCGATGTTTTTCCCGTGCGCGTGAAGCTGACTCCCTTCCCCCCTCTCTCCCCGGACGGCTCCCGCAGCTTCCCGAGAAAGCATCTGGCCAAAGGACACGGCGAGTGGAACCACTATTACATCCGCGCAATCAACGGCGAAGTCCGACTCTGGGTGAACGGCGAAGAGGTGTCCGGGGGCTCGGGTGCGGATCATCCCGAGGGGTTTCTCTGCTTGGAGAGCGAAGGTTCTCCCATCCAGTTCCGCAAAGTGCGGATCCGCCCCCTGCCCTGACCACTGGCCGCGGGGACTAGGCTTCCAAGCGTCCCACAAAAAACACGTTTTCAAGCCGGCCATCTCGAAAAAAGCGGTTATGGTCTGGGGCCGATGCAACTTTGCGCCCGCCTCCACGCGCTTGAACCCAGGCGCACGTTCCAAATTGCGCGTACGCGGACGGTTCCATACACCAACGTGTTTGTCCGGCTCACGGACCAGGACGGCATTTCAGGATACGGCGAGGCCTCGCCCAACCCGTTCTACGGGGAAACTCCGGAATCGGTCCTTGAAAGGGTCCGTGCCGCAGGCCCCCTGCTTTCAGGCCTGAGAATCCGTTCTGCTCCGGATCTGGAACCCGTCTGGATGCGTCTCTGGGAGCGGGTGGCGCCGTCGCGCGCCGCGCAGTGCGCACTGGATCTGGCGCTCTGGGATTGGTTGGCGCGCAGAGAAAACACTTCCGTCTCGCAGTTGGCGCTCCGGCGCCCCCCCAGACCAGTCCCCACATTTGCCACGCTCGGCCTTTCCGCTCTGGATGAGATTCCCTCCAGACTCGAGGAACTGGCAGGGTTCGAGTTCCTCAAGATCAAGTCAGACACCCGGCACGGAATCGCCCCGGTCCGAGCGGCCAGACAACGGTTTCCTGGGGCCGGGATCGCCATTGACGCCAACTGCAGCTGGACTGAAGCCACCTTCGAGGCGTGGGTCCCGGAACTCGCACAGATCCAAACCCTGTTCCTCGAACAACCTTTCCCGCCAGGCCACCCACTGCCTCAGCCCCCAGCCGAACTCCTCCTCATGGCTGATGAGAGTGTCGTGACGGAGGAGGACTTGGACCGACTTCCCCCGGCATTTGGCGGGTTCAACATCAAACTGGTCAAGTGCGGCGGTCTCACGCCAGCTCTCAGGATGCTCGCCCGGGGCAGGAACCTCGGACTGCGTACCATGGTCGGATGCATGCTCGAATCGAGTTGCCTCATCGCGGCGGGCGCCGCTGCCGCGCAGAATGCTGACTACGCCGACCTCGACGGCGCATGGCTCATTTCCAACGACCCGTTTTCAGGCTGGAATATGCAAAACGGCTGCCTCCATCCGGCAAAAGAGACCGGACTCGCCGCTCAGCCCGCGCCCCACTTTTTTCCCGGCTCCTGAGGGGAACCACCGGCGAAACCGGCATCCTCGGGGGAGTCGCGCCTGCCCTGTGCCCGCAAGGAATCCTCGGATCCGGTGGGGCTGGGTGTTTCCGAGCGTTCTGACGGATAAGCGACCCGGGTGTGCATCATGCTCTGGAGGGTAAACTTGAAGCTCTCGACGACCTCCTCCAGATCCCCAAGGGTCAGGCCAGAATCGCGCAGGTGTCCCTCCAGAATCTTTCTTTCCACCATGTCGCGCACCAAGGAATCGATCTTCTGAGGCGTCGGACGCTCCATGCTCCGGGATGCGCTCTCGATGCAATCCGCCAGGCTGACCACCGCACACTCCCGACTCTGGGGCCTCGGTCCGCCATACCGGAAACTTTCCTCGCGCACCTCCGGGATGTCCTCCTCCCGCATGTTCATGATCTTTCCGCCCGCCCGGGCGTCCTCCTGCTGCTGCAAGGCCCGCTTGTAAAAGTAGTACACCACCGAATGCCCGTGGTGCTGCTGGATCGCGTCGATGATCTCCCGGTTCAGTCCGTGCTTGATCGCCAGATCCACCCCCTCCTTCACATGAGCGATGATAATTAACGCGCTCATTGTCGGAGCAAGGTCCGCGTGCGGATTCCGGTCGTGCCGGAAGTTTTCCGCAAAATACTCGGGCTTCACCAGTTTGCCGATGTCGTGGAAGTAGGCACACACTCTGGCCATTGGGGCATTGGCGCCAATGGCCTCGGCGGCAGCCTCTGCGAGGTTGGCAACCACCAGACTATGGTGGTAGGTGCCAGGCGCCTCGATGGTCATCCGCCTCAGCAGCGGATGATTCAGGTCGGCCAGTTCCAGCCATGAAATCCGCGTGGTGATCCCAAAAAGCGATTCACAGACCGGCACCACCCCGCCGCCCACCAGGAACGCCAACACCATCGGACTTCCCACCGCCACCAGAGTCTGCCAGCCAACCATCCGCCACGCCGTATTCTCAAACAGCAGCCATTGCACCGGCCCGATCCAACCAAACATCAGCGCCAGCACCCACGCCGTCAGACCCACAAAAAATCCCGCCCGGACCAGACGGCCGCGCCGCCTCAAATCGATTGTCCCAAAAACCGCCACCAATCCCGTAATCAGGCTGATCACCAGAAGCCTTGCATCCAGCGATCGGTGAAGAATGGACGCCCACAGGCTCACGTACAGAGTCGCAAAAATTCCGTGGTTCTTCCCCAGCAACACCGAAAGGGTCAACGGCGCCAGCGCCAAGGGCAGTGCCAACTGCCAGAGCTGCTGCTTCTCCAGCGCACTCCACTGCCCTGGATGCACCGTCCCAGTCCCGGCCACCTGCGCCTCCGCCCCCACCAGCATCCCCTTCAGCGCCCCCAAATGCAGCAGACAAATCCCCAGCACCAGCAACAACCGGGAATTGCTCCGGAACGTTTCCGGATGGTTGATCCACAACTGCCCCAGCGCGGTGCAGAAAACCAACACCCCGAGCACCTCCCGTTCGGCCGCCTGCACGTCTCCCCCGAGGGATACCAACCCCCAGAGTCCCAGTAGAAAAGCAGCCATGACCAAACCCTTGGAAACCCACCCGCGTTCCAAGGTCTCCACCACCTCGCTTTCCGTGCGCCGACGCCGCGTCTTTCCAGACGACAACCCCTTGCGCACCAACTGCTGTCTTTCAAAAAATCCGAGCATCGTACGCTTCCTCCTATCCTGCGCCTTCGAACATCGCCGATCAACGGCTTTCTGAATTACCCCGGTGCCTCCGGTAGGCCTTCACAATCGACTGCACCAACTCGTGCCGGATCACGTCCCTCTCTTCAAACCGGCAGAATGCGATCCCCTCCACCGCTTTTAACGCCTCCAACGCCTCCACCAAACCCGAACGCTTGTTCCGGGGAAGGTCGATCTGCGTCTGGTCCCCCGTCACCACGCACTTCGATTCCGCCCCGAGCCGGGTCAGGAACATGAACATCTGTTCGGTCGTGGTGTTCTGCGCCTCGTCCAGCACCACAAATGCATGGTTCAAAGTGCGCCCCCGCATGTAGGCCAGCGGCGCAATCTCGATCACCCCGCGCTCCATCAACCGCTGCAACTCCTCCCCGTCCACCATGTCATGCAGCGCATCGTAGAGTGGCCGGAGGTAGGGCATGATCTTTTCTTTCAAATCCCCAGGCAAAAAACCCAGCGCCTCCCCTGCCTCCACAGCCGGCCGAGTCAGAATGATCCGGGTCACACGCTCCTTCTTCAATGCCGCAATCGCCATGGCCATCGCCAGATACGTCTTGCCCGTCCCGGCAGGCCCGAGTCCAAACACAAGGTCGTGCCCTTCGATTGCCTCCAAATACCGCTTCTGTCCCGCTGTCTTCGGCACAATCGGTGGGCGCCGGGGCGAACAGACCACCCGGCTCTCCACCAACCGGTCCAAACCGCCCCCCTCTCCATCTTCCCCCACGCACCGCAAGGCATAAAGGAACTCCTGCCTCTTGATCAGCAGGCCGCCTTTCCGGGCCCGGTCCAGTTGCTCAAATACCCGGCGAGTCTTTTCCACCCCTCCAGGCTCGCCCTCCACCCGCAACCATCCCTCCCGAGCTGTTGTCCGCACAGAAAACGCCTCTTCAAGACTCCGCAACAACCCTTGGTCGTTGGCGTAAAGGGCCCCAAGCACCCGTGCATTCTCAAACTGCAACGTCTGCGTTTCGGTCACGTCTTTGCCTCCTCTCTTCCCGACTCACCCCACTGCAGCCAACACCATGGACACCATGGACACCATGGACATCAGTGGACGGAATGGACACGCCGGGTTCAGCGGAACCCATACACCAGCGACCAGTGCGTCCGTTCTTCCGGCGATTTCTCAATCTCCACCATCAAATAATACGACCCCGTCCGCTTCGGGATCACCCGGGCCGCCGCCATGTGGGGTTTCTGCCAGGCTTCCACCTCCGCCAAATTTCCGTCGCTGTCGTACACGTGCACCGAAATCTTGGCCGCCTGAGTGTCTGACCCCATCCAGAACCAGTACTCGTTCCCCTTGAAAAGCTGGTGTACAATCGCCTTGGTCCGTTTGACGGGCAGGTCACCCCCCCAGTAGTCCGAGCGCACCGCAAACCCTTCCTTCACATACGGATGCGCAGCCTCCATCGCAAAAGAATAGGCGTCGTCAATCGTCGCCCGGGAAACACAGGTCAACATCCACAGGATGCTCAAAATCAGAGAAGCAATTCTTTTCACCATGTCTCAGTTCCCCTTGCTCTGAATGGCCTTCACCAACCGCTCCGCAATCTGGCCGATCTCAAGAACCGTCTTCTCGGACACCTCCACCCCATCTGCGCCCGCCATCAACGGCCGAATCTCTTCCAACCCCTTCTGAACAAGGTCGACCAACCGCGTCTGCCGCTTCTCTTTCATCGCCGCGATCCGCCTTTTAAAATGCTCCAGCAACACAGGCTGATGAAGCAGTTCCGCCCCCTCCTTGCTGAATTTCCTGCCGACCACCATCGTCAACGCCTCTGTCCCCCGCAGCCATCCCCCGAGACTCACCAACTGCGAAAGTTCGTCACTTCGGAGCTCCGACATCGCCCCCTTGACGTCCATCAACGCACCGTCCAACTCCCGACGGACCCGCGCCCAGTCCTTATGATCCGCCGCCTCCACAATGCTCTGGCTCCTCCGCTGGACCGCTTTCTTCACCCCTATCGCCTCCGACAAACTCAAAACACTCTTCCCAATCCGTTTCACGTCCTCCGCGGACTCCGCTTCCACGGCAATGAACCCCTCGGCAATCACCGTTCCCAAAATCAACGCCGTCTGCTCCGCCCCCCCCGTGGGTTTCACCCCCGACTTGGTCGTCCGCAGCACGTCTGCCCACTGCGGTTTCCCAAGCTTGTCCAGCACCCCGAAAACCTCGCTCGGGATTGGCACCACCACGTCTTCGATCGCCTGCGCCTGCGCCGGCAACGTTCCGATGTCAATCTTGGCAGGCGGCGCATCGGCCCCATGAAGCCCAGACTCCGCCAACCCCAGACACGCCAGAACCAGCGCGCTGCAGACCGCAGCCCGGCTCACAGCCCGGCCTAACGCTGTCACTCGCAGGCACCCCCGCCCGTCCCCTGGCTCCGCCCCGCCAACCCGCGCCGAAACCTGTTTCCGTTTCAAAAACCCCAGTCTGGAGGGGCTGATCAGCCCCGAAATCACCGGCTCCTGAGCTCGCTTCATAGTTTGCATACCCCCGCTGACGGGAGGCTCCCCACTCAACCAGAGCCACCCCCCACCGCAAGCAATTCTTTTTCCGGAGCACCCCGGTCCGCCCCCCCTGTCCCCGTGCATTCACGGCGCCAACCCGCAATAAACTCTTGTCCCGCGCCCCGGATTCTGTGCTCCTAACAACTCCACATTTTTATGGCTTCTCGTAACGGCATTCTTGCAGGCGGCAACTGGATCATCGACCACGTCAAACTCATCGACACTTGGCCCACCCAGGACGCGCTGGCCAACATCCTCTCCAGTTCTCTCGGCACCGGCGGATCGCCGTACAACATCCTCGTGGACCTCGCCCTGATGGGGGCATCCTTCCCCTTGGAGGCCGCCGGACTGGTTGGCAATGACGATTACGGTCGGAAAGTCCTTGCGGACTGTCAGCGCCTCGGAATTGCCACCCCCCAACTTCTTCAAACCTCCGAGGCCCCCACCAGCTTCACAGACGTGATGACCGTGCAGTCCACCGGTCGCCGCACCTTCTTCCATGCACGGGGCGCCAACGCACTGCTTTCAAGCCCCCACTTTGACTTCTCGAAAACCAGCGCAAAAATCTTCCACTTGGGCTACCTCCTCCTCCTGGACGGAATGGACGCTCCCAGCCCAACCCACGGCACGGTCGCAGCCGAAGTCCTCGCCCGAGCTCAGGCCGCCGGACTCCGCACCTCCATCGATGTGGTCAGCGAAGACAGCGACCGGTTCGCAAAAATAGTCCGGCCCGCCCTGCCCCATGTCGACCTCTGTGTCATGAACGAGTTTGAAGCCGGACGCGTCACCGGCCATGCCATCCGCACCGGCGACAAACTGGACCGCGATGCGCTTCGCCAGTCCATGGCCGACCTGCTCGGCGCAGGAGTCCGGGAACGCGTGGTGATCCACTTCCCCGAAGGCGGCTGCGCCTTGGGCCGCGATGGGTCCTGGGCCGAACATTCCAGTGTCCGACTCCCAGAGGGCTACATCCGCGGCGCCGCCGGCGCAGGCGATGCCTTCACCGCAGGTTTCCTCCTCGGCTGGCATAACGAACAACCCGTGGCCGAATGCCTCCGGTACGGAGTCTGCGCCGCCGCCGCCAACCTGAGCGACGAAACCTGCACCAACGGCCTCCGGCCGCTTCCCGAGTGCCTTGCCCTCGGGGAAAAATTCGGTTTCCGCTGAACCTTTCCGCGTTCCCATGCCCCGGATCCGCGCATTCCAAGGGCTCCGCCCGTCTCCAGAGTTGGTCTCCGGGGTGGCGAGTGTTCCATACGATGCTGTGGACCGGGATGAAGCGTCCGCTCTTGCGGACCGGCTACCGAACAGCCTGCTCCGGGTCGACAGGGCCGAGATTGATCTGCCGCCGGAAACCGACCCCTGTTCGGAAGGCGTCTACCAGAAGGCCCTCGCGAACTTCCTGCTGCTTCAATCCAAAGGCGCTCTGGTGCGCGAATCCAAGCCGTGCGTGTATCTCTACCAGCAGCGGATTGACGGCCATGTCCAGACAGGCCTCGCCGCGATCTGCCATGTGGGCGATTACGAGGAGGGCGCCATTAAAAACCCGGCCCTTCCGGACCCCTCAAAAGAGGCGCACCGGGCCCGGCTTGTCGAGACGCTGTGCGCCAACACCACCCCGGTCATCCTGGCCTACCGCGACACCCCGGAAATCCAGGCCCTGGTTCAACCCGTGCTCGTCACTGCGCCCCTGTACCGTTTCCGGACCCCGGACGAGGTCGAACACACCGTCTGGCAGATCCCCGGTGGCGAGGCGTTTCAGGAGGCGTTCAGCAAAGTTCCGTCCTGCTACGTGATCGACAGCCAGCACCGGGCCGCGGCTGCAGCAAGGGTCTGCCGGGAAATGCGCGCCACCCACCCTCACCACTCCGGAACTGAGGATTACAACTGGTTTCTTTGCGTCCTTTTTCCGGCCAGCCAACTGCAGATCCTGCCCGTGCACCGGGTCGTCAAGGACCTGAACGGCCTTTCAAACCAGGAGTTCCTAAAAAAAATCTCCGCCGTGTTCAGGTGCAAACCCACCGGGACCTCTGCTCCGAAGTGTCCCGGCGAAATCCAGATGTACTTGGGCGGCTCCTGGTTTAGCCTTGCCCCCAAGCCCGCGCCCTCAGGCTCCAACCCCGCCCCTACCGGGCCTGATGCTCAACTTCTCCAGGACTTGGTTCTTGCCCCGCTGCTCGAGATCCATGATCCGGCCTCCAGCAAACGCATCGAATTTCTGAGCGGTCCGCGGAGCACCATGGAACTGACACGCTGGGTGGATGCCGGTAAAGCCGCCGTAGGGTTCTCCCTTTTTCCGGTCAGCCCGGACCAACTCATGGCCGCCGCAGACGCCGGCAAGCAGCTTCCGTTCAAAAGCACCTGCTTCGAACCAAAACTGAGGTCCGGCCTCTTCATCCACACGTTCTAATCCGGCCCCGCCCTCCCCGTTGCGGCGGAGCCGGAAAGAAACCAAACTGGCCCGCTTTCACCGCGCGCCAAATCAGGCTCACAAAAATGAAAAACGGCGCCGGAACAAGCGTCCCGACGCCGTTTTTACGGAGGTCAGAAGTCTGGCTCGCCTACTGAACCTTGGGCTCCTTGGCGGCCGCAGGTTTTCGAGTCTTGGATTCCCCTTCTGGACGGGTTCCCACAAAAACACTGACTGCGTCCCATGCCTCGCCACCGCGAGTTGCCTGGCCGCGCACTTCCTCTCCAAGCCGGATGGTTCCCAGCGCCGCCGCGTTGCCATCCCTGAGGATTCGCGTACCGGCCAGAACCCGGAAAACACGCTCCTTCTCCTTGCCTTTCAGCGTGAACGTCCCTGCATCGGGATTCACAGCGGCCACAACCCCGTGGTAGGGCACCTTGGCCTGCTGCATCCGTTCGGCCTGACCCACGACTTCAAGCGCGGGCACCGGCCCTTCTGCCGCACCCGCCACGGAAATCGCGGAAAAAAGAACGGACGCAACTGCAATCAAACAACGGTTCATTTTCATATGGTTTTGGTTTCCTGACGCCAAAACCCTCTCAGGAACCTGCGGCCACCGTCAAAAGGGTGCCCCCCCGGCCCGTCCCTCAGACCTTCCTGCCCCAGTACAGCCCGACCACCCCTCCCGTCAGAAACTCCCAGCCCACCTCTCCGTACCCTGTGTGCTCGAGCAACTGCTGCATTCTTGCGCCGGAAGGAAACTGCTCGATGGACTCGCCCAAGTACCGGTACGCCTCTGGTCGCCCCGTGATCCAGCCGGCCAATCGCGGCAACACATGGTGCAGGTAGGGCCGGTACAACCACCGCAACGCGCCCGGTGGCATCGCAAAATCCAAAACCAACACCCGCCCCCCGGGCCGCAACACGCGACGCATCTCCCCGAGCGCACGGTCCCAAGACTCCATGTTTCTCAACCCGAACCCGACCGTCACCACATCGAAACTCGCCTCCGCAAAAGGCAGGGCGCACCCATCTGCCACCACCGTTTCCCGGAGCCCCTTGACCCGAGCGTGTTCAAGCATGGCCTCGCAAAAATCCGCACCCACCACTCCCGCCTCTGGACAGGCCGAAGCCACTGCCAAGGCCAGATCCCCACTGCCAGTGGCAAGATCCAGAATCCGAACCGGGCGCCACCCAGCCACCAACTCCGCGGCCCGTCGGCGCCAGAGATGATCCATGCCGCCACTGAGCAGGCGATTGGCCAAATCGTAACGGCCCGCAATTTCCTCAAACATCCGGCGCACGGTTTCTGGCGCCTCGCGTGAGGCGCCCCCAGAGTTCTGCACTGTTTGACGCTCAACCATAAAAAAAAACCGCCCCCAATACGGGGGCGGTGGTGCTCGCGAGAGGACTCGAACCTCCACGGGTTGCCCCATACGGTCCTGAGCCGTACGCGTCTGCCAATTCCGCCACGCGAGCATTCCTGCGTGCTGACTTTCGTCAGGGGTCGGAATGTGTGCCAGAGCCGACCCTAAATTGCAAAGGGTTTTTCAGGAAACCCTGTATTTTCATCAAACCCGCTCTGGCAGCGAGCTGAGCGGGGGCGATTCCCGGCTTTTTCCGGCTTTTTCCGCCCGCGCGTCCTCGTAAAATCGGGGACCAAGGATCAGCTGATGCGCATCGGCATCAGCACATACAGGAAGGGCGACTGGATCTTCAGGACCCCGGGACTCATCTCGTCGATGAGATCCAGAAACACCTCGTCCGTTCCCAGATACCGCAGGGGAGCCATCAGAAACTCCGGGTTGAACGCGATGGAAAGATCCTTGCCCTTGTAGTTGACCGGCATGGACTCCCGCGCCTCGCCCACGTCGGGAGTGTTGGCAGCGATCTCCATGTTGTTCCGAGTAAAAACCAGCTTCACCGAGTTGGACTTTTCGCTGGCCAACAGAGAAACCCGGTGCACCGCGTTGAGCAGGAGTTCGCGCTCAAGAATCACCCGTTCCCGGGCTTCGCCGGGGATAACCTGGCGGTAATTGGGGTAATTGCCTTCGATCAGTTTCGAAACCAGTTGGGTGTGTCCCACCTCGAACGAAACTTGGTTGCTCCCCACCTCCATCCGCACCTCACCGTCCTCACCCAGCAACCGTTGGAGTTCGTTCACGCACTTGCTCGGCACAATGATGTCCACCTCATGGCTGCGGGGAAACTCCAGCTCGATGTCCACCAACGCCAACCGCCGGCCGTCCGTCGCCACCATCGTCAGCTTGTTCTCCTTAAAGCTGAACAAAATCCCGTTCAACATGTAGCGCGTCTCGTCCGTGGAGATCGCGTACGCCGTCTTCCGCAAAGCGTCCCGCAACAGCTTCTGGCTGATCTTGAACTCGCGCGCCCCGTCAAACTGCGGGAATGGCGGGAACTCTTCGGGCGGCAAACCCATGATCTTGAAAAAGCTCTGCCCACACCGGATCGACGCCGCGTGCTTGGAATCCACCTCCACCATCACCTCGCTGGAGGGCAGTTCCCGGACAATCGTCGAAAGCCGCCGCGCTGGCAGCGTGGTTGCCCCGTCCTTCTCCACCGCCACCTCCACAGCACCCGAAATCCCGACATCCAGATCCGTCGTTGTCAGACGCAAGCGCCCGTCTTCCACCTTCAAAAGCACGTTCGAAAGGATCGGAAGCGTCGTCCGCGAACTGACCACGTTCTGAACAGTCTGCAGACTCTCCATGAGCTTCTCTTTGCTGACGCTGAATTTCATAAGAAAAAAGGATCGTGTTAGATGAATGAATGCAACACGGCTGGCAATCTCTTTCCTCCGCACACCGGCGTGGAACCGCGCCCCCAGCCATTCATTCCGCCGACCCCAGTTCCGTCAAAAGCTCCTGGTTCAAGCGGATGCCCGCCAGAAAGTTTGCCACCGGAAAGTTCTCGTTCGGCGAATGCGCCCGGCAGTCCGGCAGCGCCAGCCCAAGCAACAACGTTTCCACCCCCAGCACCCGCTCGAACGTGTTGATGATTGGGATGCTCCCCCCCTCCCGGATCAATGCCACTTGGCCGCCAAAAGTCCGCTCCAAGGCCCGGGTCGCAGCCCCCCCCCACTCGCCCCTGGGATCCATCAAGTACGGCTGGCCTGCGTGCCCGAGATCCACCTCCAACCGCACCCCAGCCGGACATCTCGCCTCCAAAAACGCGCGCGCCGCCTCCAAAATCTTTTCCGGCTCCTGCTGCGGCACCAAACGGAACGTCACTTTTGCAAAACCATGGCTCGGGATCACCGTCTTTGTCCCGGCTCCCTGAAAACCGCCGCCAATTCCGTTCACCTCCGCCGTGGGCCGCGCCCAAATCCGCTCCCGGGCATTGTATCCCGGCTCACCGGTCAACCCCGGTGCCCCCGTCAATTCCAGCAACTCCCGCTCCCCCATGGGCAGCGCCGCCCACGCTTCACGCTCCCATTCCGCCAAAGGCTCGACCGCATCGTAAAATCCGGGAATCGCCACGCGCCCATCCGCATCGTGCAATGCGGCAACCAACCGAGCCACCACACTGAGCGGGTTGGCCACTGCGCCCCCAAAAATCCCGGAGTGCAAATCCCGGGACGGCCCGCTCACCTTCAATTCCAAGGCCGCCACCCCCCGCAACCCGTAGGTCAACGTCGGGATACCAGCCCCCACCATCCCCGTGTCAGACACCGCAATCACGTCGCACTGCAACTCTTCCCGGTGTGCCTTCAGAAAATCCTCCAGGTGCGAACTGCCCACTTCCTCCTCTCCTTCCACCAGGAAAATCACGTTTACCGGCAGCTCCCCCTTCTCCTCCAGAGTCTGCGCAACCCCAAGCACATGGGCAAAAATCTGGCCTTTGTTGTCTGCGGAACCCCGTGCGTAGATCACCCCGTCCCGGATGGAGGGTTCAAAGGGCGGGCTCTCCCACAACTCCACCGGATCCACGGGCTGCACATCGTAATGCCCGTAAATCAACACCGTCCGAAGACCAGGCCGAGGCCGGGACTTGGCCAAAACCACCGGATGCCCGGGGGTCGGCACCACACGGCTCTCCAAGCCCGCCCGGCTGAACCGGCGGCTGAGCCATTCCGCGCAGGCCACCAAATCTCCACTCCGCTCCGCACTGGTGGACACACTCGGGAACCGTAGAAACTCGCACAATTCATCAACCGGGCTTGGACTCATGCCCCGAACCTAGACCGGATCCCTTTTCTGCTCAACGCCCAGTTCCAACCGGTTTGACCGGGCACAGGCAAAATCCGGCCCCAGCCAGTGCCATCCATCGCCCCAACCCGGCTCCTCCAGACCCGCACCCCGTGCCAATCCGGATTTTCACTGGCCACTTCCATTGACACCCCTCACTTTTGCCTGCCATTTCCAAAGCCGCCCGCTACAGTCCCCGCCCCTTGCTTTCTATGTACCGCACCACGTCTTGCAACAGCCTGCGACCCGAACACGCCGGACAAACCGCCACGCTGGCCGGCTGGGTCAGCTCCCGCCGCGACCATGGCGGCGTCATTTTCATCGACCTCCGCGACCGCGAAGGCCTCACCCAAGTCGTTTTCCGACCCGAGGAAAATGCCGAACTGGCCCAAGCTTCACACTCGCTCCGCAGCGAGGACGTCATCTCCGTCTCCGGACGCGTCGCCCAGCGCTTGGCGGGCACCGAGAACCCGAGGCTGGCAACGGGCGCCATTGAACTGGTGGCCTCCGAACTGCGCGTTCTGAACAAGGCCGATGTCCCGCCCTTCCCCATCGACTCCGATTCGGGCAACGAGGATCTCCGCCTCGAACACCGCTACCTGGACCTGCGCAGGCCCATGATGACCCGCAACCTCAAGCTGCGGCATCGTGTGACCAAAACCATCCGCGATTTTCTGGATGTGGAAGGCTTCCTCGAAATTGAGACCCCCGTCCTCTCCAAATCCACTCCCGAGGGCGCCCGCGACTTTCTGGTGCCCAGCCGGCTCAGCCCAGGCCGCTTCTACGCCCTGCCCCAGGCCCCGCAGCAGTACAAACAGTTGCTCATGGTCGGCGGTCTGGAAAAATACTTCCAAGTCGCAAAATGTTTCCGGGACGAAGATCTGCGCGCCGACCGCCAACCGGAATTCACCCAGATCGACCTCGAAGCCTCGTTTGTCACCCCGGAGGACATCTACAAGCTGGTCGAGGGCCTGCTGGGAAGCGTGTTCAAAGCCGCAAAAAACATCGATATCCCCACCCCGTTCCCGCGCCTGACCTATCAGGACGCCATGAACCGCTTCGGAAGCGACAAGCCCGACACGCGGTTTGCCATGGAACTCACCGCGCTCGATGACGTGTTCGCTGCAAGCCAGTTCAAGGTGTTCCGGGGCGCACTCGACTCCGGTGGCTGCGTCAAAGCCATCAACGCAAAACAGTTCGCCTCCATCACCACCGGCCAGATCGAGGATCTGACCCAGATGGCCAAAAACTTTGGCGCAAAAGGCCTCGCTTTCATCAAGGTCGAAAACGGCGAATGGAAGTCCCCCATCGTCAAGTTCTTCTCCGAAACCGAAAAAGCCGCGCTCACTGAACGCCTCCAGATCCAGGAAGGCGACCTCATCCTCTTCGGCGCCGACCGCTGGGAAATCGTCTGCGAAGTGCTCGGACGCATCCGGCTCCGTGTCCTCGAAATCCAGCGCGCTCAACTCCGCGCGGGGCACACTTTCGCCGAACCCCTGCCCCCGCACCTCAGCCCGGGATTTGAAGAAAAACTCAACTTCCTCTGGGTGGTCGACTTCCCGCTGCTGGCTTTCAGCGCGGAGGAAAACAAGTGGAACGCTGTCCACCACCCCTTCACCCGGCCCTTGGCCGAGGACCTCAGCCTGCTCGAATCCGGCCAGTTCGAAAAGGTCCGGGCACAGGCCTACGACGTGGTTCTCAACGGCGTGGAGGTCGGCGGCGGCTCCATCCGGATTCACGAACCCGCTCTGCAGTCCCGGATGTTCGACGTGCTCGGCGTGGATGCCGAACACCAGCAACTCATGTTCGGCCACATCCTCAAGGCGTTCAGCTTCGGCGCTCCCCCGCATGGCGGCCTCGCATTGGGCCTCGACCGCCTCGTCATGCTCCTGTGCGGCGCCGACAGCATCCGCGATGTGATCGCGTTCCCGAAAAACAACCGGGGCTGCGATCTCATGTCCGATTCCCCAAGCGAAGTGGATTTCAAGCAACTGCGCGAACTCTACATCCAGAGCACCGCCAAAAAGAGCTGATCGGTCCACCCAAACTCCAGCCGCTCCGGGGCCACCCAGCTTTTCCACGGCGCTCCTCCCCCTCATGCACCGTCACGCCTTCGTAACCGCCGCCGCTTTCCTGGCCCCGGTTGCCGGCCTGCTGGCCCAGCAATCCCGTCAGATCGACCTGCCCTTCAAGCTCACCTGGGGCGAGTCGTCGGAACGGATCGAAAAAATGATCCGGGGCGCCGCCGCAAAGATCTCCAACCGCCGCCTTGAACGCGGCGGAATCGAGGCCTGGGAAGTGGAAGGCATCGCCGTCGAAGCCCTGCGCAAAACCCTGTTCCGTTTTCAGAACGATCAACTCGTGGGCCTCGAACTCCAGTACCGCGGCCCCACCGATTCCAACGGCCGCGAGACCTGGTCCGAGGAACGGTACGCCGATTTCATGGGCCGCTGGCGGCGCAACCTCGACCAGCAGTACGGTTCCGGCCAGCTCATCACCCGGAAAACCGGGGCCGAAGGCGACGTCTCCCAAACCCTTTCCGGCTACCGCTGGACCCTCGGCAACACCACCGTGGACCTGATTTGTTTCACCGCAGAACGTGGCCCGGAACGGTTCCAGACCCTGAGCGTCCATTACCGCCTGTTTTGAAGCGGCTTGCCCCATCCGGGGGGCGCCTTATGGACTCTATGGACTCTATGGACTCTATGGACTCTATGGACGGCCTCTTCTCAGATCGCCCCAAGGACCTGCTCCAAGTGCGTCTTCGGACTCACCTTCCTAAATACCGCCTCCAGCTTTCCATCCGCACCAATCACAAAGGTCGAGCGCTCGGTGCCCATGGAGGTCCGGCCGTACATCTTTTTTTCCACCCACACCCCGTAGGCCCGCACTAACTCGCCCGATTCATCGCTCAACAACGGAAACGGCAACCCCTCCTTCTCAATAAACTTCCGGTGGCTCGCCGGCCCGTCTGTGCTCACCCCAAACACAACGGCCCGCCCAGAAACCTCCCCCCAGTGATCCCGCAACGCACACGCCTGCTGCGTGCAACCCGGCGTCAGGTCCCTCGGATAAAAGTACAACACCACCCGCTTCCCGCGGAACTGGGACAGCGTCACAGAGGTGCCCTCCCCGTACTCGCCACCCACTGCCACCGCCTTGAAATCGGGAGCCAAAGCCCCCACGTCCAAACTGCTCGGTTCGCTCATTCCACCTTACTCCCCGATCCAGCCCACCTTGCTCAAGGCAATTCACCAACCCTGAATCCAAACGCCCAGACCGCCAACGGATTGCGTTCCCGTACGGTTTGGATTTTGATTCCCACCATGACCACGGCGAACAAGATCACCATTCTGAGGATCCTCCTGATCCCGGTGTTTGCCACGCTCGCCGTCTACTACGGGCAGGGGGTCAAGGCTGGCACGCCCAACGAATGGATGCGCTGGTCCACCATCGCCGTCTTTGTCCTCGCCGCCGCAAGCGACGGACTCGATGGGTACATCGCTCGCCGGTACAACCAGAAAAGCGCGCTCGGCGTTATCCTCGATCCGATCGCCGACAAGGGCCTCCTTCTCACCGCCATCGTCACCCTCAGCTTCAGCAACTGGAGCCTCGAATTCCCACTCTGGTTTCCCATCGCCATCATTTCCCGCGACCTCATCGTCCTTTCCGGCGCCGTCACACTCCGCCTGCTTTCCGGCGATGTCCGCGTCCGCCCCAAGTGGAGCGGCAAAACCGCGACCGCCCTGCAGATGACCGCCATCAGCCTCGCGATGCTGCAACCTCCATTCCTGCTAAATCCCGTCCCCTGGTTTCCGAGCCTGGCTGCCTCCGATGTCGCTCCAATCCTGGCCGGGTTTTTCACCCTCCTCTCCGGCACCCAGTACGTCATCGACGGAATCCGCAATGCCCATGCTGAAGGACACGGCGATCCGAAACCCTTCTGGGATCCGCACTGAGCCCCGGTTTGCGTTCCCGGCACGAAGAGGTAGGGTATTGCCAATGCGGTTTTCCCTGCTTCTCATTGCGCTCTTGATCCCATCCTTTCTACACGGAACCGAGGAAGCCTATCCCCGCACCCCGGCGGGTACCCTCGAGACCAAAACCCTCCCGGCCGCCCGCCTCCTCCGTACCAGTTCGCCCAAGGGATACTTCGAGTCGAACAACGGACTTTTCATGAACCTTTTCCGGTACATTCAGGCCAACCGGATCCCGATGACCGCCCCGGTGGAGGCAGGCATCCAACCGGGTACCATGTTCTTTTACGTGCATTCCACCCGGCGCGAACGCCTCGATTCCTCCAATGGAGTTGACCCCGTGGAGGCTCCAGCACGATCCGTCGCTGCCATCGGCGTGCGCGGTTCCTACACCAAGAAAAACTTCGACACCGCCCTCACCCAACTCAAAGCCTGGCTGGCCCAACGTCCCGCCTTGATTCCCCAAGGCGAGCCTTACGCCGTTTACTGGAACAGCCCCTTCGTCCCGGGATTCCTCAAACATTCCGAGGTCCACATTCCCCTCGCCCCGGCTTCCGATCGTTCCAAGTCCGTGCCCGTCCACTGAATGCACGGGGGATCCGTCCTCAACCAAAGCGGGAGTCTGCCCGGTGGGATCCGGCGAAGCGAAGGACAGAACGGCAAGGGAGACAGGCCTTCAATTCGCCTTCACTTTCCGTTTCCGCTTTGTGTTTTCACCCTTTTCTGACGGGGCAGAATCCGGCTCAGGGGTCTTGCCTTTGCGCAACTTCCCCCCTGAAAGCAGCGTCTCCCATCCGGATGGTTTCATCTCCGAGAAATGCTCGTTCGGCTCAGGCAGGGTCTTTCGCCAGTCCTCCAAGCTCGCCTTCATCCTTTGCGCCACTTCTGGAAATTCCGAAGCCAAGTTGTCCGTTTCCATCATGTGCTTTTGCAGATCGTACAGCTCGAGACGACTGCCGTCGGGGTTCATCAGCAATTTCCACGGTCCCTCCCGCATCGCCAGACGCGGACTAAATTGCAGCGGGGAACCGGTCTGCCCGCCACGCTGTTCCCAAAACAGCGCCTTTTCTCGCGCAAACGACTGCCCCAAGAACGCCTTGCTCAAATCTTCTCCATCGCCTTTGAATTCCTGCGGCACCGCAACATTCGCCAAACCCAGCAGGCTGGGCAGCAGGTCCACTCCGCTGACAGTCAGCGCGCGATCCACGGTCCCACGGGGAATCCCGCCCTTTGGCCATGAGATGATGAAGGGCACGCGGATGCCACCATCGTAGAGACTGCGTTTCTGCCCGCGGAAGACCCCCGTGGAGCCCACACCACTGTGCATCGCTTTGGAGATGTGGATGGTCTCGGGACCGTTGTCGCTGCTGAAGACCAGAATGGTGTTCTCGTAGGTTCCCATCTCCTTGAGTTTCTGAATGAGACGCCCGATCTGGGCGTCCATCTCCGTGACCGAAGGATAGTAGATCTCCTGCGGGGTGCTGACGTCCGCACCCACTCCCTTCCGTAAACCGGCATCGTGGAGTCTACCGTTGCTTCTGAATTCCTTGTAGCCCTCGCGCTGCTCCTTGGAGGGGCTCAGGGAAGCGTGGGGCACCATGAACCAAATGTTGATGAAAACCGGCCCCTGCTTGTTCCGCTCCAGAAAATCGAGACTGGCACTCATGATCCACTCGCTGGAACGGGCGTTTTTGCCCTCGCCCCAAGGGAGTTTCTTTTCCAACTCATCAAAACTCGGCCCGGTGGCAACGTGCGCACGCGATTCGTCAAAACCATACCGGCTAATCGGAGGAGCACTCGGATCGGTGATGGAATCCAGGTGCCATTTGCCAAAATGGCCAGTTGCATATCCCTGCTCTTTGAGAATTCGCGCCAGATTGGGCTGCGCCGGATCGACAAACTTGGCGTTGCCTTTTTCGTCTCCATCCTCGCCAAGAGCCCCAAAGACGCGCAGGCGCGAGGGAAACTGGCCAGTCATAAAGGCCGCCCGCGAAGGCGAACACACCGGCGAGTTCACGTAAAATTGGGTGTAAAGTCTGCCATCGGCCGCCATCGCATCCAGATTCGGTGTGCGGATATGCGGGTGCCCGTAACAGCCCAAATCTCCCCACCCAAGATCATCCGCAAGAATGAAGATGATGTTCGGCTTGGCGGCTTCAGCAGCGTCCAACGCAGCGAGCGGCGCAATCAGCAGGGCGGTCAGAATGGCGAGTGCGGTTTTCATGGTGGAACTTCTTCGTTCGGTAGAATCACGCCCCCTTTTCCGAGTCGCGCAAACCTTCCAGATCTGCCCGTTGAAACTCCGCACCCACCGCAGAGTTTCAGAAAAATCCGGTCCCACAGTGCATCCCCTGAAAACGACACATGGATCAGGCTCGCAGCCCCCTCGCACCGGCCATGCAGCAGAAAAAAGGAGCCACTGAGGAAAAAGCACCCTTCCAGAAAAACGTCGTTTTGGTTAATTTATCCCACAATTAAACCTAAACACTTCCCTTTTCCAGCAGTCGATGGCATCCTGCGCTGCGGTTCCAAATGCCACTCTTCCTTTTTCACCGCAGGTCGGTTGCTCGCGTTGTCTTTCCGTGTTTCGCAGTCTTCCACCTGTTTCTCGCTTCTCTAGGTGCCACACCGGCCGGACCCGGCTTCAATCCGCCGCACGGCTTTAAAACCGCCCCTTTCAACCTAACCCTCACGCCTCCCGCCCCAGGCGGCAGCCTCTATTATTCCCTCGACGGGTCCGAACCCACCGCGGAATCCGGCATTTCCTACCAGGGCCCCATCCCCATTTCGCGGACTTCCGTGGTCCGGGCGGTCTGGGTCAGTCCGGAGGGTGAGACCTCTTTCTCTGAAACGCGCACTTACCTTTTTCTCAATGACATCGTGGCGCAGTCTCCGAACGGCGCGGCGCCGCAGGGCTGGCCAGAAAGTTGGGGTCAGAATGTGGCGGACTACGGGATGGACCCCCGGATTACGCAGGAATCACCCACCAACCAGCAGATCCGGACCGGTCTCACCGCCATTCCCTCACTCTCACTGGTGCTGCCCTTGAATGCACTGTTTGACGTGCAGACAGGGATCTACGCCAACCCTTACCAGAAAGGCAGGGAATGGGAACGGGCTGCTTCCGTGGAACTCATCGATCCCCGGGGAGGCGCCGGTTTTTCAGCCCGGGGCGGTTTGCGAATCAAGGGGAGCGCCAGCCGTTCGGGTTCGAATCCCAAGCATTCGCTCCGGGTGTATTTTCGGGAGAGCTACGGCCAGCCTGTGCTCAGCTACCCGCTCTTTGGGCCCACCGGTGCGCCTACCTGCAAGAAGTTCGACCTGCGCTGCGACCAGATCGCCTCCTGGCACCTCTCGGCCAACACGCTCTGCGACTTCATCCGGGACCAGTGGGCGCGAGACACCATGCTTGAAATGGGCCAACCCGCCGACCGCGGCGACTTTTACCACCTCTACATCAACGGGCTCTACTGGGGGATCTACAACACCCTCGAACGCCATGATGCCGACTACGGCGCCCAATATTTCGGAGGCGACAACGAAGACTACGACGTTGTCCGGTACGACAACGACGTCTACAACACTGCCGCCACGGATGGAACGCTCGGGGCATGGCGCCGGCTCCACGCCATGGCCGTCAAAGGATTCGAGTCCGTGGAAGCCTATCAACGGGTCCAAGGCAACAATCCGGATGGGCGCAGAAATCCTGCCTATGAGCGCCTTGTGGATGTCGACAACCTCATCGATTACATGCTGCTCGGCATCTACTTCGTCGCGTTCGACAGCGCACCCTACAACGGCTCACAAAACAACTGGGCCACCATCCGCAGCCGCAAACAAAACTTCGGATTCCGCTCCTTCCCTGTCGACTGGGAACTCGGAATGCAAAGCGTCACTCAGGGCATCGTGGGACTTCCGCAGCCCCAACTGATTCGCATGCTGACTCCGGAGGATTCCAACCCGTACCACATCTGGGAGGCGCTCCGGGAGAACCCGCAGTTCCGGCAACGGGTCGCCGAGCGCGTGCAGCTTCACTTTTTTAACCAAGGCAGCCTGACTCCCCAGAAAGCTGCGGCGCGCTACCAAGCGCGGATGGATGAAATCAACCTTGCTGTGGTCGCCGAGTCCGCGCGCTGGGGCGATTTCGCAATCAACAGCGGGGCCCCTCCGTTCATTCAGTTTCCGCCGACCAGCGACAACCCCTCTTTCCCTCCGGTCCGCCCTGGTCTTTTGACCCGCGAAGACTGGCTCAAGGCCACGGCCTATTACATCAACACCTTTTTCCCCCAGCGCACCAACGTGGTGCTTGATCAACTGCGCTCCGTAGAACTCTATCCCGGCACAGGGACCCCAACACCAAATCCGCCCCCCGAAAAACTTCCGGGCCTCGAAATCACTGAAATCCATTACCACAGCGCCCCGTCTGGGACCGTTCTGGAGGACGAAGCCGAGTTCCTCGAACTCAAAAACACCTCCACCACTCCCATCGCGCTGGGAGGGCTCCAGTTCACTTCGGGCATATCTTTTGAGTTCCCCTCCAACACCTCCCTGGCTCCCGGCGCCTTCTATCTTCTCGGCAGAAACCCTGCGGCGTTCTCCACCCGCTACCCCGGGAAAAACCTGAACGGCACCTATACCGGGCGCCTCTCCAACCAAGGCGAAGAGATCGAGCTCTCCACCTCCACCGGTTCTCCGCTTCTCTCAGTAACCTACAACACATCCGGCGCATGGCCCGTCATGCCCGACGGCCTCGGCTTCTCCCTCGTCTACTCGGGTTCAGGCGACCCGGACAAAGGCCGCAACTGGCGCCCCAGCACCCTGCCAGGGGGTTCCCCAGGAGCCGACGACCCCGCACCTCCCGAGTTTCCAAGAGTCGTCATTCAATCCCTAAACCCCCGGCCCAATTCAGGCTCCGACACCGTCACCCTGCAAAATATAGGCAAGGAACCCGCCGACATTTCCGGGTGGTGGCTCAGCAATGTCCCCGAAAACCCCAAGGTCACCCGACTTGCAGCGGGCTCCATCCTCGCTCCGGGCGCACTGCTCACCGTCAATTTCCCTGTGTCCGAGCGGGGCGGAAAAGTCCTTCTCTCCTCGGCCTCCACCAACGGAACCCTGACAGGATACGGGCACCGGTTCAGTTACGGTCCCTGCGCGTCGAACGACCAGTGGATCCGGCGACTGGACAGCACCGGCGAGGAACATTTCACGGGCCCCAATCCGACCGGAATCCAGATCAACGAGGTGCACTATCACGGAGCTGATGCGGTCGAGTTCGTTGAACTGCTCAACAGAGGCACGGAATCTGTCAATGTCTCGGGCTGGAGCCTCGGGGGCCTCCCATTCACGTTCCCGCCGAACACCGTCCTTCTCCCAAACGGAATCCTGGTGGTTTGCACCCAGCTGCCAGAAACCTTCCGCGCCTCCTACAACCTGCCGCCGGGTTCCCTCATCTTCGGTCCCGCTCCCGCAGGCCTCCCCGATTCCGGCGGCGAAGTCACCCTCCTGCAACCGCTCGCCTTCGGCGCCGAAACCCTTTCCCGGATCCTCGAAACCGTCCCTTACGAGGACTCTGCACCATGGCCATATTCGGCGGACGGCTACGGCGGCTCACTCCAGCGCGCAGGCGGCAACACCCGGGCCGCTGAACCGGTTTCATGGGTCGGCGCCCCGCCGTCACCCGGCCTCCCGAATCCTGTCAATGCCCCTCCCCTGGTTTCCCTGATTTCCCCCTCCAAAAACGCTGGAGTCACTCCGGGACAGCAATACACCCTTGTTGCAGAGGCCTCAGATCTCGATGGCACCCTTAAAGAAGTCCGCTTTTACGCCAACGCTCTACAGATCGGCTCGGCCCAGAACCCTCCCTACTCCATGATCTGGACCGCGTCTTCGGACAAAGTCACCGATTTCACTGTGGAGGCGGAGGACAATTCCGGCAACGTCACATCGACTCCCGTGACCCCGGTTTACTTCGACTCGGAGGATACCGAGGACGCATTCCCCGCTCAGACCGGCCTCGGTCTCCGCGCCTCCTACTTCGCCAATCAAAATCTCGAAGGAAGTCCGGTGGAACGCATCGAGTCCGCTCTTGAACAGAATTGGTCTGACATCGATCCCATTCCAGGCCAGATCTCCCGGAACTCGTTTTCCCTCCGCTGGGAGGGGGCTTTTCTTCCGAGCGCCTCCGGCAGCGTTTCCTTCCAAATTTCAGCCGCGGGCAAACTCCGGGTTTGGATCAATGACGCCCTCGCCTTGGATGTTTGGGACTCGCCTTCCGACTCCTCATTCCCCCTCGGTTTTCAAGGCAACGCGGGCAACCCCGTGACCCTTAAAATCGAGTTTGCGAATGCGCCGCCTCTCCTCCCTCGCCTCAAACTCAGCTCCTCGCCAGTGCCGCCCGCAGGAATTCCCGCGTCGCGCTCCTTTTACCTCCCGACCCAGACCCCGCTTGGCTTCGATTTCCTGACACCGCCGCTGCTTCCGTCCGCGACCGCAGCGAAACCCTATTTCCGCACCCTTCTGGCAATCCGCGGATCCGGCGATGTGTCCTACAGCGCAACCGGACTGCCCGCAGGCCTGTCCCTTTCCAGCACAGGAGTCCTTTCCGGAACGCCGCGGACCACAGGTTCAAACCTCATCACCGTTCAGGCAACCGACTCCGCAGGCATCACGATATCCCGCACGTTTCAACTCCGGGTTCTGCCAGGCCGGCTTCCGGCAAGCCCCACGCTCTCAATCTCCACCCCCGCAAACAACGCCTCCTTTGTTTCTCAAACCGTCCCCCTTTCAGGAACCGCCAAAAGCGGCCTCGGCATTTCCCGGGTGGAATACCAGCTCAACGAACAACCGTGGCGCTCGGTCCAACTCTCCGGCAGCGCCACCGGAAGAAAATTCTCCCTGCCTCTGGACTCCCTGCGCGGACTTTCCGTGGGCACCAACCTGCTCCTCATCCGCGCCTTGGATGAGGAGGGCCGCAGGGTCCAACTCCCTGTCCGGAAGTTTTTCTGGAATCCCAACACCCCCTTCCTGGTTCAAACTGAGGGATTAGGCTCCGTCACCAGGGGATTCCGCGGACAGACCCTTCGCCCTCTGGGACGTATTCTTTCGATCGCCGCCACTCCCGGGCGCGGACACTTGTTCGCAGGCTGGCGGACCGAGCAGGATACCGTTCTGTCCATGAGCCCGTCGTTGAAGTTTCTCTTCAATGATCCCGCACAAACCCTCACCGCCGTTTTTGTCCCAACCCCCTTTACCGAGTCGGCGGGTCTTTACCTCGGACAGTTTGAGTCGCCCGAAATGGCCCCGGAAAAAACCGGCGATTTCCAACTCCAACTCAACTCCATGGGCGGGTTCACTGGCCGCCTCAGGCTCGGACTGCGCTCCCTTCCCTTCAAGGGAGCCCTTTACCCAAGCGGCGAGTTTCAAGCCACCCTCAGCCCGAGATCCAATCCGCTTCAACTCACCCTCGCATTAGATCCCGGGACACGGAATGCGGTCGTCTCCATCTCCCCCCAGTCAGAATCCCAGCCCTTCACCGCCACCCTGCATCCCCCCGCTTCGGGGAATCCACCTGCCAACCGGACGTCCTGGAATGTCACCGTTCCGGCTGCCGCCCTGCCAGGCCAGCCCACCCTGCCAGGCACCGCAAAACTGGTTTTTTCCTCCGGATACCGCGCCAGACTCGTCGGCCGTCTCGGGGACGGTTCCGCATGGTCCATTTCCAGTGTTCTACTCAACTCCGCAAAACTGCCCCTCTTCTGTCCCCTCTACGGGAACCGCGGATTTATTTCAGGCCCACTCTCGTTCTCCGACTCATCCAACACGGCTTCTGGAACTTTCCTCTGGCTTCGCCCCTCCATTCCGAGAACCCCTTTCCCCGCAGGGTTTCTCTTCTCCACCGAATCCACCGCACTGCTTCAGGAATAAGGCCCGGCTCCGGTCTCACAGCCGCCCAGTGAGCCCCAAATGGCTCCACGCGGCGGCTCGAAAGACACTTCCCGCTGGCGGCTTTCCCAAACCCGCTTCTCCTCCTAAACAGAAGCAGGCCAAATGGACATCCCGCTTCTCCTCCGTCAAACCGGCTTTTTCCACGCATGGAAAGGCCGCGAACGGTTCGTGGTGTTCCAGACCGACTTCGGCAACGGACTCCCCTTCCTCCAGATCTGGCACGCATGGCAATGCGATCCCCAGGCGCCCAAACGCCTCCATTTTTTTGCCCTCGCACAACCAGACGCCGCCCCCCTCCCCCCGTCCTCTTCCTCCGAACTCGCACGCCTACTCCATGCCGTCTGGCCACGCCCACTCCCAGGCCTTCACCGCCTCGAATTCGAACAGGGCCGCATCGTGCTCACCCTCGGATTCGCTCCCCCGAAAAACATGGGACTTCAGCTGCAGGCCGACGCCTTCCTGATCTCGCCGGAAAACACTCCGTCTGAATTCCCTCTCCGCCACCTTTCCCGATATGCCGCCCCCGGCGCCATCCTGGCCGCGGCTTCCCTCCAGACCCATCAACGCGCGGAACTCTTGGAAGCGGGTTTCCAAACCTCCCCGTGCGATCCCTCCGGTCTTTGGACCGGCCAACTGCTCCGGCCCGGGCCAGTTCTCCCACCCGCATCCCCCAACTCTGCGATTGTGATCGGTGCCGGCCTTGCCGGAACCGCCATCGCCTCCCGCCTCGCACTCCGCGGATGGGAAACCCACCTCATCGAAAAACTTCCGCACCCCGCCCAGGAAGCCTCCGGCAACCGCGCCGCCGTGCTCTCCCCCATGGTGTCCAAGGACGAAAGCCGCACCGCCCGGCTCTCCTGCGCCTGTTTCCTCCACCTTCTCCGCGAGATCCGGCAGCTCAACGAAACGGGTTTTCCCGTCGAATGGTCGGACTGCGGTATGCTGCAACTGGCTAAATCGAGGGAGGAAGAATCCGCCCTCTCTTCCATCGCAGCCCGATACCCTCAGGACTATCTCCAGTTTCTCTCCGCCGAAGCCATGCGGGAGAAGATCGGCCATTCTGTTCCCGGCCTTTTCTTTCCCTCGGGCGGGTGGGTCAACCCGGCCTCGCTTTGCAGGGCGCGCCTGGACGCGGCTGGCCCCAACCTCCACCGGCACTTCAACGAGAAAGCGCTCCGCATCGAACCCACCACCCACGGATGGAACGTTTTTGGAAATGAAACCAAACCTCTCGTGCAGTCCAGCGTCCTCGTGCTTGCCAACGCCCATGAGGCACTCCAGTTCCCTGCCCTGCACGGGCTCCGCTTCAAAAAGGTCCGCGGCCAAGTCACGCATCTCCCAGAACCCCTGCTCCCTCCCGTTGCTCACGTGCTCTGTCGCGATGGCTATCTGACTCCCGCCCACGACGGATTCTGCTGCCTCGGCGCCACCTACGATTTCGACACCGATTCCCGCGCCCTGAATCCCGCCGGACACCGCGCCAACCTTGCGCGTCTCCCGGAACTCCTCGGCATTGATCTCCCCGCAGTGGATCCTGAAACGCTCCTGGGCAGGGTCGGCTTTCGCACACTCACCCCGGACCGACTTCCCGTGGTGGGGGCACTGCCAGATTTCAGCCGGCCACCGGCAGATGAACTCCGGAAAATTGCACGGCTGCCGGGCCTTTACGGTCTGCTGGGGCTGGGCTCCCGTGGCCTGGTCTGGTCCAGTCTGATGGCGGAGCTCCTCGCCTCAGAGATCACTGGCGATCCGCTCCCACTGGAGCGGGATCTGGTGGATGCCACCGACCCGGCCCGGTTCCAGGTCAGGGCATTCCGGAGTCAGCCGTCCCTTTGACACCGCCTCTTCACCGCCGGCAAATCCTGTCCACTGAATCCGGCTTTGGAGAAAAGTTTAAACTCCTTCGCAAGGCCGAGGAAAAGGCGCTCATCCGTCCTCTTGCCCCCCACTCACACCCCTGAGATCCGTTCCCGCTCCCGGTATTCCTTCGGCGTCATCCCAACCAAACGCCGGAAGTCTTTGCTAAAAAAGAACCGGTCTCCGTACCCCACCTGCCCGGCCACCTCCTGGATCTGCGCGTCCCCCTCCACCAAACGCCGCTTGGCTTGGTTGATCCGTTCCCGCCTCAGCCAGTCGATCGGACTGGTCCCAAAACTCGCCCGGAACAACCGGCTGAAATGCGCCGTGCTCATTCCCGCCAAGGCCGCCAGATCGGACACACGGAGCGGCTTGAAGTAGTGGAGCCGCATCTGTTCTACGGGTTTGCGCAACACCATCGGCACCAAATCCTCCGCCCCCTGCGTCTGGCGCGCCTCAAAAACCAGCGCCAACAACTGTGCCAGGTCCGCATTCAACGCCGCCGCAACTCCCACCCCCTCCTCTCCCATCCGCTCAAAAATCCGCTCGTACACCACACGCGCCTCAT
This sequence comes from uncultured Spartobacteria bacterium, assembly GCA_903901425.1. Taxonomy (GTDB): domain Bacteria; phylum Verrucomicrobiota; class Verrucomicrobiia; order Chthoniobacterales; family Chthoniobacteraceae; genus CAIURC01. Next base: position 94,457 of record CAIURC010000208.1, read on the forward strand.
CCACCCGCCGGACCTCCCAGACCGCCGCACCCTCCACCCCCAACATCCCACTGAGCCGGTTTAAACGCGGCCCCTCCATCCGGACCCACAGTACCTCCCATGGATCCTCCTCCATGGCCCCGTACCGATGCGCTTTGCGGCCATCCACCCACACCCATTCACCCGCCTTCACCACCCGTTTCCGGCCGCAGGCTTGCACCCAGCCGCACCCACGCACACACAGCATCACCTCGTGCCCGGGGATCTGCTCCCGCTCAATCCGGTGTCCCCGCCCTCCCACCACATGACCGGCCCTCGGCACCGTGTAAAAAACCTCCTGCTGCTCCACGCTCGGTGTTCCAAACAACGACACCGGATACACACTCTCCCACGGCGGTTCTTCCATGCGCGAATACTACAACTTTCTCAGCAGAAACCTCCATTTTTTTCAACCCATGGACCCGGCATTCTTCCCCCATGCGTCTGGCTCGTTTTCTCCCAATTTTCCTGACCCTCGGATCCCTGGCTCCAAACGCCCCCGCGGCCGCTGAACCCACCGTCCGTTTCAGCCGCGACATTCTCCCGCTCCTTTCCGACAACTGTTTCCATTGCCACGGTCCGGATGAGAAAAATCGGAAAGCCGATCTCCGCCTCGACACCCGCGAGGCCGCCACGGAAGTCAGGGACGGTTCCGCTGCAATTCTCCCGGGCAAACCCGAATCCAGCCTGCTCATGGAGCGGATCCTGTCCAAAGACCCGGATGAAATCATGCCGCCGCCCAAGGCCCACCGGACCCTGACCCCCACCCAGATCGAGCTTTTCCGCCGCTGGATCGCCGAAGGCGCGCCCTGGGGCAAGCACTGGGCATTTGAAAAAATCCAACGGCCACAAGTCCCAGCCGCTCCCTCTGCCGAAAGTGTCCGGAACCCGATCGATGCGTTTGTCCAGAGCCGGCTCGCGAGCGAGAACCTGACTCCGGCACCCGCGGCGGCACCGCACGCCCTGCTCAAACGCCTTGCGTTTGATCTGACCGGATTGCCGCCCTCCGAGCCCATGGCAGCCCGGTTTTTGAAAAACCCCACTCCCGAGGCTGCGGATGCGCTGGCGGTGGAATTGCTCCGGTCTCCGGCCTACGGGGAACGCATGGCGATGTGGTGGCTGGATGCCGCCCGGTACTCCGACACGGACGGCTATCAATCCGATGCCACGCGCAACAACTGGCCGTGGCGCGACTGGGTGGTGGATGCATTCAACCGCAACCACCGCTTCGACCAGTTCACCCTCGAACAGTTCGCCGGCGATCTTCTCCCGAACGCCACGCCCGAACAACAGCTCGCCACCTGTTTTCACAGAAACCACATGGCCAATGGCGAAGGCGGACGCGACCCGGAGGAATCCCGCGTGGATTACGTAATCGACCGGGTGAACACTGTAGGGACCCTCTGGCTCGGGCTGACCCTGGGATGCACCCAGTGCCATTCCCACAAATTCGATCCCATCTCCCACAAGGATTACTATTCCCTCTCCGCCTTCTTCAACAGCATCGACGAAGACGGCAAGGCTGGCGGGGGCGCCAAACCGTTCCTGCCCTACCGTTCCCCCCATGCCGCAACCCCGATCGCCCAGGCAGGAGAGTTCCTCGCTGAAAAGAAAAAAGCGGAACAGGACGCCCGTACCCGCGCACAAACCCGATTCGCACCGTGGCTGGGAAAACAAATCCAGTCGGTGCATCCCGGCTTCACCGCGTGGACGCCACTCACCGGCACCACCGAAAGCGTCGAGGGCACCCTTCTCCAGCAGGATCCCACCGGTGTGATCACTGCCTCCGGACCCAACCCGAGGCAGGACGATTACCGCCTCACCTCCGCCTCCACTCGCTTTCCCATCACCGGGCTCAAACTCGAAATCCTCCCCTCCGCCACCGCCGGCTGCGGCCGCTCGGAAACCGGCAATTTCATCCTGACCGACGTCAAACTCCAGGTCCGCCGCCGGGCCACCGCCCAAATCCGCGAAATCTCCATCGCACGGGCCGTGGCTGACACCGAGTCGGACCCGAAGAAACACCGGGGCTACGGCAAAGTGGCGGATGTGCTCGATGACGATCCGCGCAATGGCTGGTCCATCTTCGATGCCAATCCGGCGGAACCCCACACCGCCCTCTTCGAACTGGCCGAACCTCTGCAACTTCAGGAGGACGAGGAACTCGTCTTTGAACTCCGCCACCGGTCCACGGAAGGCAATGCCAACATCCGCGCATTCAGACTCTTGGCGACCGCCGAACCGGGCCTCGCCGTGCGAAAAATCGGCCCCACCCCTCTCGAACTCCTCGCAAAGTCTGGCGCGAAGTCCGAATCCGACCTCGAACCCGACCTCAGGGACGCGCTGGTGGATGAATTCCTTGCCTCAGCCACCGACTACCAGCCTGCCGTGGCCGAGCTGCGCCGCGCAGAACGGCAGGTCGACGAGTTTAAGAAAGCTGCCAACCCGCTCAACGTGATGGTGCTGGCCGAGCGCAAAGAACCCCGCGACACCCATGTGCTCATCCGGGGCAACTGGGAGAAAAAAGGCGACAAGGTCCAGCCTGACACCCTGCCAGCCATTGCTCCATGGCCTGCGGATCAGCCCAAAACCCGCGCCGGTCTCGCCCGGTGGGTGGTTTCCCGGGAAAACCCCCTCACCGCTCGCGTAGTCGCCAACCACCTCTGGCAACTCTGCTTCGGCGTCGGACTGGTCCGGACTCCAGAAGATTTCGGTCTTCAGGGCGAACGCCCCACCCACCCGGAACTCCTCGACTGGCTGGCCATGGAACTGATCGAAAACGGCTGGGACCTCCAGCACGTCCTCCGTCTCATCACCTCCAGTCACACCTACCGCCAGAGCGCACAGGCCTCCGAAGCCCTCCTCACCAAAGATCCCGACAACCGGCTCCTCGCCCGCGCCCCGCGGTTCCGCCTTCCGAGCTGGATGCTCCGGGATGCCGCTCTGGCCTATTCGGGCCTCTTAAACCCGTTGCAGGGCGGCCCTCCCGTCCGCCCCTACCAGCCCGAGGGTGTCTGGGAGGAAATCACCATGGGCCGGTTCCATTACGAACCCAGCCAGGGCGCAGCCCAGTACCGGCGCACCCTCTACGCCTTCTGGCGCAGATCCGCCGCCCCCACCTTCCTCTTTGATTCCGCACAGCGCCGCGTCTGCGAGGTCCAGACTCCGCGTACCAACACCCCCCTCCACGCGCTGACCCTGCTCAACGACGAAACCCAACTCGAGGCAGCGCGGATTCTCGCCCAAAACATTCTCAGTTCCCAGAACTCCGAGGAAACACGGATCCAATCCCTGTACTCTCGGGTCCTTTTCCGAACCCCCACAGCGAAGGAAACCGCAGCCGCTCGGGGCTTTCTGCAGAATGCCCTGACCCACTACGTCCAAAACCCCGCCGACGCCGCACATCTCCTGCGCAACGGCCAGTCACCCCTCGCTGCCCATATTCCGCCCCCCCAAATCGCTGCACATATGCTTCTGGCCAGCATGGTGCTCAACCTCGACGAAACCCTCTCCCACAACTAACCCATGCACCCCTTCCTCGACCACGCGCAGGCCGTTTCCCGCCGCTATTTCCTCGGCCAAACCTCCCGCGTCAGCCTCGGCGCCGCCGCACTCCGGTTCCTCCAAACCGAGGCCGCCGCCGCCCTCGAACCCGGACGCAACGAAGCAGGCGGCCTCACCCAACTCCCCCATTTCGCACCCAAAGCCAAACGCGTCATTTTTCTCACCCAGTCGGGTGGCCCCTCCCAAATCGAACTGTTTGACGAAAAACCCGGACTCGAAAAATGGGCGGGCATCGAACTGCCAGACTCCGTCCGGCAGGGACAGCGGCTCACCACCATGACCGCCGGCCAGAAACAGCTCGTCATGCCGGCACGCACCAAGTTCCTCAAACACGGTCGCTCAGGCACCAGCCTCGGGGAATGGCTCCCCCACCTCGGCTCCGTGGTCGATGACATCTGTGTCGTCAAATCCCTTCACACCGAGCAAATCAACCATGCCCCAGCCATGACGTTCCTCCTCACCGGAGGCCAGATCCCGGGCCGGCCCAGCATCGGCTCCTGGACCAGCTACGGACTCGGCTCGGTCAACCGCAACCTGCCCGATTATCTGGTGCTCATCTCCAAAATGCAGCGTCCCAGCGATCAGCCCCTCTACGACCACTACTGGGGCAACGGCTTCCTGCCGTCCCGCTTCCAGGGCGTCAAACTCCGCAACGCCAAGGAACCTGTTCTCTACCTCCAAGATCCCGAAGGCCTTCCGCGCCCGCTCCGCCGGTCCATGCTCGACACCCTCGCCGATCTCAACCAGCAGCACTTCGCCGAGGCCGGTGACCCGGAAATCCAAACCCGGATCCGCCAGTATGAAATGGCGTTCCGCATGCAATCGTCGGTCCCCGAGCTCACGGACCTCTCCTCCGAACCCGACAGCACCTTCGAACTTTACGGACCCGATTCCCGCCGCCCAGGCAGTTACGCCGCCAACTGCATCCTGGCCCGGCGCCTGGTCGAACGCGGCGTCCGTTTCATCCAGCTCTTTCATCCCGACTGGGACCACCACAGCCGGCTTTCGTCCTGGTGCACCGCCCGCTGCCGCGACACCGACCAACCTTCCGCCGCCCTCATCAAGGACCTCAAACAACGCGGCCTCCTCGAGGACACCCTCGTCGTCTGGGGCGGCGAGTTCGGACGCGGCGTTGCAGGACAGGGCGACTGGAAAAGTATCGAAGCCGGACGCGACCATCATCCGCGCTGTTTCACCATGTGGATGGCCGGGGGCGGCATCAAACCCGGCACCACCTACGGCGCCACCGACGATTTCAGCTACAACGTCGCCGAGAACCCCGTCCACGTCCACGACCTGCAAGCCACCCTCCTCCATCAACTCGGCATCGATCACGAAAAACTCACCTACCGCTTCCAAGGCCGCGATTTCCGGCTCACCGACGTCCACGGAAAAATCGTCCGCGACATCCTCCTATGAACCATCTCCCCCGCCGACAGTTCCTCGCACGCAGTGCCGCCGCCGCCGCTGCCACACTGGGTTCCAGACTCTTTGACGCCCCCTTTGTTCGGGCACAGTCCAAAACCGCGCCCGAGCATCACGGCGCTGTCATCGGCCACGGCGCTTTCCGGTACCGGGTGGACAAACTCTGGTGCAAAGCCGATCCCGCCACGCATCCCGTTCAAGACTGCCATGAAATGGTGCAGGCTGCCGATGGCCGCCTGTTTTTGCTCACCAACCATGCCCAGAACAACGTCCTGATTTTCGACACCGCCGGCACCCTGCTCAGCGCATGGACCCTCCAACTCAAGGGCGCCCATGGACTCACCCTCCACCGGGCCCCCGATGGCTCCGAGTCCCTCTGGATCACCGACACCAGCGGCCGGATCCTGCGCACCTCCCTGGACGGCCAGATCCAGCTGGAACTCCCCTCCGCCACCCAGTGCGGCGCCTATCCCGCCCACCAACCCTACAGCCCGACGGAAACCGCCGTCGCCCCCAATGGCGACATCTACGTGGCTGACGGCTACGGCTCCCAGTTCATTCTCCGGTTTGATTCCACGGGCAAATTCGTCTCCAAGTTTGGTGGCCGCAGCACGCAGCCCAGCAACCCTGGCCGGTTCATGCAGGCCCACGGCGTGGCCATCGATTCCCGCAGCGGCACCCCACTTCTAGTCTGCACCGAACGGATCCGAAACGAGTTCAACTGGTTCACGCTCGAAGGAAAGCATGTCCGCGGCGTGTACCTCCCGGGCGCCTATGTGAGCCGGCCGGTGATCCACGGGGAGCACCTCTATTCAGGCGTCTGTTTCGGCGCCAAGCCCGGCGATTACCGGATGTGGCAGCAGCGCGGCTTTGTCACCATTCTCGATGCCGCAGACCGAGTGGTGTCCAATCCCGGCGGCCATGCCCCGGAATACCGGGACGGCCAGCTCCAGCTGTTGCTCCAAGAACAACCCGTGTTTTCGAACTGCCACGATGTCTGTGTGGACACGAAGGGCGACCTGTATGTGTGCCAGTGGAACAGCGGCAAGGTCTACCCGTACAAGCTCCACCGCGAGGCCTGAACCCGCCCTTTTCTCTGGCTCAAAAACCGGCCGATTCCTGACAGAAAAATTTTTGAAAAAGAGTCTTGAATCCCCCCGGTTCCCCGAACATATTTCGCCCTCTCATTTTTTGAGACCCTATCGTCCAGTGGTCTAGGACACTCCCCTTTCACGGGAGTAACACGGGTTCGAATCCCGTTAGGGTCGCCATTGCAATCCGCTCTGGCACAGGGACTTACGCCAACCGGAAAAAATCCGTCTCGCTTTTTCGGGCATTTTTCTGAGCAAGTTGCGCTATTCCACGTATCTATGGCCACCCAGCGTACCGGGCAGGCCAGGCTGGCTTATGAGCGGGCGCCGTGGGGTGCTGGCAGAGATCGAGACCCTCAATCTGTAGAAGGTGGAGCTCCAGATCGAATGGCTGAAGATCCTGATCGCCAAGGAAAGCGGTGAGTTGATTCCGGACAAGCGGCTCATCCCCGGTACCGAATGCCCCACCGTTGTCCGGACCGGTCTGCCCTCCACGGATTTCCGCGATGCCAACGAAGGCGTCGAGGCCAGCAAATCGACCTTCGAGAACCGGCTGTGCAAGCCTACATCCTCGCTGGTCGCGTCGAATGTGATCAGGCCATGCCGATGCCTATGTCGATGGCCCATCTGCCTATCAGGCGCTGGAGGCCGTCGGCGTTATGGAAGCCGCCTATCGCAAAGCCGGGTTTCAGTTCTACTACGGCACCGATGCGGATGGAAAAGGTTTCCCCGTTCTCATCGCCAGCTACGACGCCGACGCCAAGACGGTCGATGCCGTCCGGATCAAGAACCTCGGCACGGCCAATGGCACCACAATGAACAACGACCTCGCCTTTGAGGCGTTGGCGAAGTTCCCGTCCGGGGTGACGCCCGACTACTGCTTCATAAACCGCCGCTCTCTGGAGCAGCTGCGCAAAAGCCGCACGAACGTCACCAGCGCGACGGGCGTTCCCACGCTGCCGGATTCGGTGGCAGGCATCCCCATCGTGATCACCGACTCCTTGGTGAACACGGAGGCGTGATCGGCGGCAGCTCAGGCAGCAGGCCAGATCCCGTCCCGATCCAAGCGAACAGCAATGACCTGAGCATTTACACCGAAACGTGGGGCAATTTTCTCGGCGAACTTGTCTCGCAGAGAACTGCTTTGCATGAAGTTCCGGACCAATTGTTCCGCTTGGGGCGCAAATTCATCGAAGCAGTCTTGAAGCCTCTTCGTGGGAACGAGTAAGCGCCCGGCGAATTCATTGGCCTCTTGTTCGATACTGTATTTCCGACCTCCGTAGTTTTGAGTCCAGCGGGCAAAATCCGGAAGCGAGGAGAAAGCCTGTGATTGTGGAATTTCGCGGTGGAGAAAGCAGTGGGCTAACTCGTGAGCAACGGTAAAGCGGAGTCGATTGAGCTTCCATTCCGGCCCCTTCTCCATCAGCGCATACTGCTCGGCATCGAGGTAAATCCCGGTGAAATCCGCAGTCACAGCAGCTTCCACCCGGTATTTAGACGTCAGGTCGTCAAAGGGGATTGGGTTTAACCCGAGGTCAATCTCAAGGAAACTGAAGACATCGATGGGCGTGCGGTCGTCTTGGAGCACTTCGTATTTCGAGCGCAGTTCCTCAATGACCTTCCAAACATGTTCCATGAGGTCAGCGCGAAGTGGGGTCCGCGGTGTGGAGTTTGCGAATATCGTCTGCGAGCCCCTTCAGCTCGGACTCGGTCAGTTCGTGGCCCCGTGCGGCCCGGAAAAAGGCGGGCAAGGCTTTCTGAAGAATGGCGCTGTCTGCCACATCGGGCGGGATCTCTTTTCGTTGGAGTGCGGCGGCATCCATGAAGCTGAGCTTCTCCTCGCCGCTCAGCCCAAAAAATTCTGCTAAACGGTCCAGGACTCCGACATCCCCCGGGGGTGGGTTTACTCCACGCTCGACCTTGCTCCAATTGCTGGGGTCGAGGCCGACCTGCTCGCAAAAGTCGCGCAGGGTCAGGCGTTTCTGGATTCGAAGCGATTTGACGGTTTCGTTAAACATGGGGACCTTTCCTTGTGTGGTAAACCTCTACCACACTCGTCAATCGGCGGCAAATGCAGCCCTTCTTCGCCCCGAATCTCACTGAATCCGTCGCGCAGATTCTACTCGGCGGTGCAGCAAGAAGACGAGCGTCAGCAGGTCCAAGGCATCTTGTTCGGTAATCTCCCAATTCAGCCGCGCTCCGTGGACGCGTCAGGGGACGGTCAAAGTGCACCAGCGAGGGTCGGAATAGGCGGAGTCAAAATGCACCACGTTGAGGGGCGGAAAACGCTCGGAGCATGCCGTTGTGAGTCGGCACCCCTGAGCGATGGCCAATATCCTCAAGGTGAGCATCCAGGAAACAATCCGAAGTCTTGCGGCGCGTGGGTGGACGCATCGCTGGATTGCCCGTGCACTGGGGCTGAACCGGCGTACGGTGGCTCGCTATGCCGTGCCGGCGGGGAGCGTCCCCAAATCGCCCCCCGGATCTGAGGGGGGCGGTGGTTCAAAATGCACCATTTCGCCCCCCGGCTTGGTAAAGGATCCAAAGGGTGCAGAGCGGCCCCGGGTGGGGCGTCCGAGCGAGTGAAAGCTGGTCGAAAATGTAGTGCCGAAAAACGCGTAAAAACCCCGCCCAACCCGCATCAATACCTGATCAGCCCTTCAAAACTGCGGAATTCGGGCTAACAAAAGCCCACGTCCCACGTGGTGCATTTTGAATCGACCCTCCGTGGTGCACTTTAAATTGCCCCCGGACAAGCATGACGCAAAACGCACGAATTCAGGACCCGAAAAATCCAAAAATGGCCGCAGAACGGGATGCGCCACAGCTCCGCCAGCTACCACATGGCTCAGCACAAGAACGCGCCGGCAGTCTCCCTCGAGGTGAACTATACCAAAAACCCAAGGTCTCCAAGGATTCCTCCAAGATCGCAGTCCCGAGCGTGTGGAACTTGGAATCCTCAACTCCGCCGGGATGGCGCTGCCACCCGGTTTGTGCCGTGCATTTTTCGAAAGACACCAGGCGTGACCCCGTACGCCTCCTTGAATGCCCCTTGGAGGTAGTGGGTATGCAAAAACCCGGTCTGCGCCGCCACCGCCTCCACCGTCAGGTCGGTTTCCATCAGGAGCCGCTCCACCTCTCGAAAACGCACCCGCCGGATCTCCTCCTTGGGCGACCGGTTCAGACTCGCCCGCATTCGGCGTTCCAAGGTGCTGCGTGAAACGTGGAGCCGGCGGCAGAGTTCCTCCACGTTCAGCCCCAGAGGTGCGTGGTCGCGAATGAGACGGGCCGCGCAGGCCACCAGCGGATCCTCCAACACAAACGCATCCGAAGACCGCCGCACCACGATTCCCTTGGGCGGAAACAATATTTCGTGCACTGGCGGCTTTTTCCCGCGCATGAGTTCGTCCAAGAGACGGGCCGCAGCAAAACCCACCTCCACCGCGTTGAACTGGACACTGCTCAGAGCCGGACTCGCAAATGCGCAAAGACTTTCCTCATTCTCCGCCCCGAGCACCGCAATCTCCTCAGGCACTGAAATGCCGGCACGCAGGCAGGCCTCCAGCAACCGGGCACCCAACGCATCGTTGACCGCGAACACCGCCGTGGGTTTTGGCAAGCCGCACAGCCATTTCTTCAGCCGCGACAGACATTTTTCCCAGTCTGGAACCGAATCCATGTGGGTCTCAGAAAGAACCGTACACGGGCATCCAGCCCCCTCCACGGCGGCCACAAAATTTTGTACCCGGTCGACAAAAAACCGCTCGTTTGAAAGACCGTACACCGCAAAACGCCGGTAGCCCCGTTCAAAAAAGTGGTCCGCCACCATCCGGCCGACCTGCGAATTATCGGTTCCCACAAAGGGCCGGACTCCATGCACATGCGTCGAGCGCAACTCGACCGATGGGAGCCCCGTGGCGGCCACCATTTCGGAAATCTCTGGTGTAAAGGACCGGGTCAGAAGCCCGTCTCCATCCCAGTGGCGCAGCCATCCAGGCGGATTGGAATCCTGGGCGCGCAATTCAAGGAATGTCGACCAGGGACCATGGGCTGCGATGTAACGCCGGATCCCGGTCAGGAGATCGCGCGCGTACGAGCGCGTGCTTTCCACGAGCAAAGCCACACGGGGAATCCGCCGCTTCACGCTCATGACGGAAAAACTGATGTTTTGTGCGGCATACCTGTATTGAGCCCTCCAGCAGACACCCTACACTGGCAAAGTTCTCGCACCCAACACGAAACAGCCCCCCGTTCCAACGCGCCGCGCAGGTCTCTCCGGATTCCGGCCCGTTCAGACAATTCAAACATTCGCGCGCCATCACCAACCCCCTCATGAACACCCAACCGACTCCCCGCGCTTCAGTCCGCGTTGCCCAACTCGATGCCATCCCCCCCGTACCCTGCCCCTGCGGCCAGGCCCGGCGCGCATTCAAAGATCCCGACAACACCCTGGCAACGGTCCACCTGACCGACATCTCCAAGGACAGTCGGGCCCATTACCATAAACGGATGACCGAGATCTATATTGTGCTCGAGGGAGAAGGCGTGCTGGAGGCCGACGGAGAACGCATCCCACTCAAGCCCATGACCACCGTCATGATCCCTCCCGGATGCGTCCACCGCGCGGTGGGCACTCTGCGAATCCTCAACGTACCCATCCCGGCCTTTGATCCAGCAGACGAGTTTGAAGTCCACCAAAGCGAAGCATCCTGAATCCGGCTCGGCTGCCGAAAACCCGCCCGCAGAGCATCGATCTGCCCCATGCCATGAACTCCGAACGCCTCTCCACCTCCGTAAGTCGCCGCCAGTTTCTTGCCACGCTGGCTGCCGCGACCACAGCCGCCACAGTCCGCGCCGAGGAAACGGAAAAGACATTCCCGCCGATCCGTCAGATCACTAAAAACCCCGGTTTTCATTGGTTTGCCTATTACGACAAGCTGCAGTTCTCGCCCGACAACCGATTTGTGCTGAGCAACAGGGTTTCATTCGAGAACCGTTCTCCCAGAGCGGACGACACACTCGAGGTCGGCATGGTGGATCTGCGCGACAAAGATCAATGGATCCCGTTGGGCACTTCCCGGGCGTGGTGCTGGCAGCAGGGCTGCATGCTGCAATGGATTCCAGGCAGCGACTCCGAAGTGATCTGGAACGACCGGGAACAGGACCGTTTTGTCAGCCACATCCTCAATGTAAACACGCGGGAAAAACGCACCCTGCCTGCTCCCATCTACGCGCTGACTCCCGATGGGAAAACCGCTGTTTCCTGTGACTTCGCCCGAGTCGCAGACTGCCGCCCCGGTTACGGATACGCCGGTGTTCCAGACCGTTTTTCCGACTCCATGGCGCCCGCAGAAAGCGGTGTGACGCGGATCGATTTATCCACGGGCCGGGAACAACTCCTCATCTCTCACGAGCAGGTGACGCGGATGGGCGAAATTCCCCGGAACCTGCCAGACTCCAAGCACCATTTCTATCATCTCCTGTGCGGCCCGGACGGAAAACGGTTCATCTTTCTGCACCGCTGGACGCAGCCCGGAGGAGGCCAACTCTCGCGGATGTTCACCGCGGCACTGGACGGCAGCGACCTGCGCATCGTGATCCCCAACGGCTCCGTGTCGCACTTCATCTGGCGGGATCCAAACCACATTCTTGCCCAGTCCAGAGACTGGCTGGGAAACCCGGGTTGGGGGGATTTTCTTTTTGAAGACAAAGAAGCGGGGATCCTTGAGGAGGTGGGCAGAGGCGTGCTCGATGCTGGAGGCCACTTCACGTACCTGCGAAACAACGCATGGATCCTCAATGACACCTACCCCCAAGGCGAGCAGCGGCTCCAGACACCTCACCTGTACGAAATACAAACAAACCGCCGCATCAATCTGGGGCAATTCAATCTCCACCCTGCTTACCGCGGCGAATGGCGGGTGGACACGCATCCCAGGCTGAGTCGCGATGAACGGTTGGTGTGCATCGATTCCCCTTACACAGGCCAAGGCCGCCAACTGCATCTGATCGACATCGCCCACGTGAACTGACGCGCTTTTTGGGTAACAAAGGTCTGACTCGCCACGGCCCCGGACTGGCGCGGCCCTGACTCCGAAACAGACACGCACCGGCTCCGCTCGTCTGGCGCCGTCCTTCAGACGGGGCCATCAGACAGGCCCGTGGATTTTCTGCGGAAGAGATGTGTCTTTTCTGCGTTCCACGCTAGAAACATCCCCCGGATGAGCTCGAAACTTTTTACGCCAGTCCAGATCGGTGCCGTAACCGCCAAAAACCGGATTTTTCTCGCACCGCTGACCCGGTGCCGAGCCCTCCCTGGCAACGTGCCCGGAGAGATGAATGCCGAGTACTACGCGCAGCGCGCCTCCGGCGGGCTGCTGATTGCAGAGGCCACGTCCGTCTCACCCCGGGGTTTTGGCTATCCGAACACGCCTGGAATTTTCACCATGGATCAGGTGGCGGGATGGCGGAAGGTGACCGAAGCGGTGCACGCCGCTGGAAGCCTGATTTTCCTCCAACTCTGGCATGTCGGCCGGGTGTCGCATCCGGTCTTCCAACCGGGAGGCGAATTGCCCGTCGCGCCTTCGGCGATTCGCCCGGCGGGACAGGTGTTTACTGGGACGGAAATAGCCGAGTATGTGACACCCCGCGCGTTGGAACTCGGCGAAATGAAGGGGATTGTGGCCGAGTACGCCCACGGCGCCGAGTTGGCGCTGCTCGCCGGATTTGATGGAGTGGAAATTCACAACGCCAACGGCTACCTGCTCGACCAGTTTCTCCGGGATGGCACCAACCAGCGGACCGATGAATACGGCGGCCCGGTGGAAAACCGGGCAAGGCTCACTCTGGAAGTCACCCGGGCTGTGGTGGATGTCTGCGGAGCGGACCGCGTGGGGATCCGCTTTTCGCCGGCTGGCGTCTTTAACGATATGCGGGACTCCGATCCGATGCGGACATTCGGCTACGTTCTGCAGCAACTGAACCCGTTCGGTCTGGCGTATGCCCACATTACAAGGGTCACTGCGCAGGACATTGCGCACGGAGCCAAGGAAGGGGTTGGCCCCCGGGAGCTTCGGCCTTTATACCGCGGTACCGTTGTGGCCAATGGCGGGTTCACCCGGGACACCGCCGAGCAGGCACTGCAGGAAGGTTGGGCCGATGCCATTGCATTCGGGGTACCCTTCCTCGCAAACCCCGATCTGCCCGCGCGCTTTTCGAAAGACGCGCCTTTGAACCCGGCAGATCCCGACACGTTCTACTCGCCGGGTCCGAAGGGATACACGGATTACCCGGCGCTTCCCGCGTAGTTGGGAGCGGAGTCGGCGATGCTCCGCTTGCAAGAATGCCGATTGTGCGTGGCGACAGCCGTTCCCCGCCGATATGCACGGAAGCATCCGTCCCGATGTTTACATTTAACCGAACCGCCGAAGCATCGGTTTTTGTGCCTGAGGTCGGGTGAACCTCAGAAAGCGCCCCCCTCCGGCTGCCGGGTATCATTTCTCTCTGAAAATCGCTGGAATTTAAACGGGCAGTCGGACTACTGTTTCGAAACGCGCCATGCCCGACCGCACCCGCTCCGACGAAAGCCTTCTTGACCTGCAGGATGACGGGTCACTCACCACGGAACACCTGGATTCTCAGGTTCAAAAAGCCCAGGAGCAGCTCATGTCTCTCAAGCGTCAGCAGGACGCGATTGAGCGGCAGAAGCGTGAACTGGAGGAGATGAGCCGGCGTCAGGAAACTCTGCAAGCTGGCAAGAGCGAGATGCTCGAAAAGTTCACCCGTGCCAAGGTTTCCTTGGAGCGGGAGATCCACGACGCGAGCAAACGGTTGGAACTGCTGGGAGCCATCGACGATGCCTTTCACAAGCACCTCCAGCTTCTGGAGGAAATTAATCCGAAAGCGTGGGAAGGCCTCGACATCAACAAGGAGATCACCCGCGCCCTGAGCGTTGTCGACGATGCCCGGGCCGAATTCCAGCGGTCCATTCCCAAGGTGTCACCCGGGGCAGTCGATTCCGATCCCGGACTGACTCCGGGCTATTCCTTGGACTACGCGGAGACCGACGAGCGGGATTTCCTGTACTGGGTCAAGGCGGGTCTGGCTTTCACTCTTCCGCTTTCCCTCGTCGGGATCCTGATTGTTTTCGCGCTGTTCTCGCGCGGGCACTGATTTTCCACGCATCTCCGTTCCGGTCATGGCCCAGAAAAGGCAAACCAAACCCGCCCAGAAACTTTCCACCCCGCTGGACGCCAAGAAGCGTGAACTTGCGGACCAAGAGAACCAGATCCGCGCCGAGATGGAGCGGAAAAAGCGGTTGATCGAGGAAGCTCCGCGGCTTGCAGAGGAACTGCAGAAACGGCGCCGGGAAGAGCACCTGCGGCGCAAGAGTCGCGGAGTGAGCTTGGGATCGCCTGCATTGTCGGACCCGCGGTATCTGGAGGCGACCACCACCTCCCCGCTGCCCCGTTTGCGCAAAGACCGCCATCAGGGGATGTTCATGTTCTTCGTCCTGTTTGTCACCCTGCTGGCCGTTCTCTATTGGGTGTACATGCGGATCCTCCGGGTGGTGTGAGGACAACCAGCTCCCGAACGGACTCCAGATTTTCACCGGACCGTGTGCGGCGGATTCAAAACGTCCTCGTGCGCGTTTTACTGGCGGAAGGCCCGTTCCGTCTCGAGCTTGAGGTGGATGATGCCGGCCAACTCCACCGGGTTGTCCTGCCCCCTGCCCCGCCCGAAGCACCGGATACCGGCGCATTGAACCGTCTTCTGGCTCGGTTGAACCAGTTTCCACCGGCGCCCCAGACCGGTTCTCCGTTTTCACAGGCGGTCTGGACACGGATTTCTCAGATCCCGCCTGGCAAAACCCTGACGTACTCGCAACTGGCCATTGAAATTGGGCATCCGAACGCCTATCGGGCCGTGGGGTCCGCCTGTGGCCGGAACCCGTTGCTCCTGAGGGTGCCGTGCCACCGGGTGAAGGCCGTGAGCGGCCCCGGCGGGTACGCGGCGGGTCAGGCATGGAAACGGGCGCTTCTCGAGATGGAAACCCACCAAACCGGCATTGCACAATCCGTGCCGCCAACATTGAATCACGGCGGGTTGCCGCGGGACCGGTTTTCCGGACCTGAGATTTCCGCGGAGACCTCATCCAACCGATTCACACCATGAGCGAGGAATTTGACGTCCGATACACTGCCCGTCTGGCGAGGCTGCATCTCACCGAGGAAGAGGTGACCCAGTTTCAGGAACAGATCTCGAAAGTGCTTGGGTACGTGGAGAACCTGAAAAAGGTGAACGTGGAGGGGATCGAACCCACGGCCCACGCCAATTCGGTGTGCAACGTGTTCAGGTCCGACGAGCCGCATCCCTGGTTCGACGCCGCCACCGCGCTTGCAAACGCGCCGCGCCAGGCCGCCCAGCTTTTCGTCGTTCCCAAGGTGATCGAATAACTCGCCCTACCCTGTCTGACCCGACGCATTTTTCCATGTCGCTTTCCTCTCTCTCCATCGCCGAACTCCAGACACGCTTCCGCAACGGGGACTGCTCCCCGGTGGAGGCCCTTGAACACCTCGAAGCCCGGATCCAGTCGGTGGACCCGCAGGTTCAGGGGTACATTTCCCGCAATTTTGAGACGGCAAAACAGGAAGCCGCCTCCGCGGACGTCTCCCTCCCTCTGGGCGGGGTGCCGGTGGCAATCAAGGACGTGATCAACGTCAAAGGGGAACCCTGTTCCTGCGCGTCAAAAATGCTGACCGGCTACGTTTCGCCGTACGACGCCACCGTGATCCAGCGGCTCCGGGCCGCCGGCGCGATCCCGTTTGGCCGCACCAACCTGGACGAGTTTGCAATGGGGTCTTCCTGTGAAAATTCCGCGTTCCAAAAAACGCGGAACCCGTGGGATCTGAACCGTGCTCCGGGCGGTTCGAGCGGCGGCTCTGCGGCCGTGGTAGCAGCGGACCTGGCCTTTGCCAGCCTGGGTTCTGACACCGGCGGATCCATCCGGCAACCCGCAGCCCTCTGCGGCTGCGTAGGCCTGAAACCCACCTACGGCCGGGTGTCCAGATTCGGATTGGTAGCCTTTGCCTCGTCCCTCGACCAGATCGGACCCTTTTCAAAAACGGTCCGGGACAGCGCGCTCGTTCTCAATGCCATTGCGGGACTCGACCTGCGGGATTCGACCAGTCTGGACACCCCCGTGCCCGACTACACCGCGTTGCTGGGCCGGGACATCCGGGGGCTCAAAATCGGTGTGCCAAAGGAGTACTTTGTGGATGGCACTCATCCCGCCGTCAGCG
The DNA here is from genome assembly GCA_903901425.1 of uncultured Spartobacteria bacterium. Classification (GTDB taxonomy): domain Bacteria; phylum Verrucomicrobiota; class Verrucomicrobiia; order Chthoniobacterales; family Chthoniobacteraceae; genus CAIURC01. The sequence goes on from CAIURC010000208.1 coordinate 110,856, forward strand.
CCGCTGTGCAGGATGCCCTCCGCCTGTTCGAAACGCTCGGTGCCGAGATTGTGGAAATCTCGCTGCCGCACACCGAACACGCGGTCGGGGTCTACTACATCCTCGCGACCGCTGAAGCCTCCGCAAACCTCGCTCGATTCGACGGGGTCCGGTACGGGTACAGGGCCCAAGCCACCGGCCTTCTGGAGCAGTACCAGAAAAGCCGCGCTGAAGGATTCGGCCCCGAGGTCAAACGGAGAATCATCCTCGGCACTTACGTGCTCAGCAGCGGCTACTATGACGCCTACTATCTCCGGGCCCAGAAAGTGCGGACGCTGATCCGGCAGGACTTCGTGCAGGCCTACCAGAAGGTGGACATGATCCTCTGCCCCACATCTCCAGAACCGGCGTTTCCCCTCGGCGGTTACTCGGATGATCCCCTGAAAATGTATCTCGCCGACATCTTCACCATCGCCGCCAATCTCGCCGGGATCTGCGGGATTAGCGTGCCGTGCGGATTCGCCACGGTTGATGGGGCCAAACTCCCCATCGGGCTTCAACTCATGGGCAAACCCTTTGACGAAGCCCGGTTGCTCCAAGCCGCGCATGCCTACGAGCAGGCCACCCCATGGCATCAGTCCCGGCCGCCGCTCCCAGCCTGAAACCTTCCCGCTCCTTGAAAACCGCCCATGCGGATTTCCAAAAAGGCAGAATACGCGCTCCGGGCACTGGGTACCATGGCATTGGAACCGCGTTCCTGGACGATTGAGGAAATCAGCCAGCGGCAAAACATCCCGCTCAAGTACCTCGAACAAATCCTGCTTGCGCTCAAAAACGCAGGGCTCCTCGGAAGCAAACGAGGGGCCCATGGGGGATACACCCTTCTCCGCGCTCCAGGCTCGATTTCATTCGAGGAAATTGTACGGCTTCTGGACGGCCCGCTCTCCCCGCTTCCCTGTTCCTCCGATTTGCCCGCAGACCCCTGTTCCTGCCCCGATCCGCGCACCTGCCCACTCCGGGTGATCATGCAGCAACTCAACTCGGAACTGGTCCGCGCATTTTCAGGCCGCACCTTGGAAGACATGGTCCAGATTGTCCGGAATGCCGCCCCGCCTGGGTTCGAAATCTGACCGACTCCCGGCCCCGCCCATGCCCGATCTGTTTGCATCCGATCCACCCGCGTCCGGCCCGACTGCAGCGCCACTCGCCGAACGCATGCGCCCCACTTCCCTCGATGAATACGTGGGCCAGGAACATCTCCTCGCAAAAGGCCGTCTCCTCCGTCGGGCCATCGAGGCGGATCGGCTCGGGTCCGCCATTTTCTTCGGACCGCCGGGAACCGGAAAAACGAGTCTCGCGGAGTTGGTGGCTCGGGCGACACGTTCCCGATTTGAAAGGCTCAGCGGCGTGGAAAGCTCCGTGGCGGACCTCCGAAAAACGATCCAAACCGCATCGCATCGTCTGGCGAACACTGGGGAAAAAACGGTGTTGTTCATTGATGAAATCCACCGTTGGAACCGGGCACAGCAGGATGTCCTTCTGCCGGACGTTGAGCGCGGCACTGTGCGCCTGATCGGTGCCACCACGCAGAACCCCTTCCATTCCATCAACGCCCCGCTCGTGTCCAGGTCCCAGGTGTTCCAACTCGAACCCCTGTTACCCGCGCATCTGTTGACCCTCCTCCAACGCGCACTCGCGGATCCGATACGCGGCCTTGGAAATCGAAATGTCACCGCCTCGGATGACGCCCTTCTGCATCTGGCCACCCTCGCTGACGGAGATGCGCGCAAGGCGCTCAACGCCCTTGAAATCGCGGCACTCACCACTGCGCCGGCCCCGGATGGATCTGTCCGGGTCAACCTTGCGGCCGCGGAGGAAAGCATCCAGCGCAAGGCTGTCGTCTACGGAGACGACGGCCATTACGACACGATCAGCGCTTTCATCAAATCCATCCGGGGAGGCGACCCCGATGCCGCACTGTACTGGCTCGCAAAAATGCTTCACGCCGGAGAAGACATCCGGTTTGTTGCGCGTCGGCTCGTCATCTGCGCCAGCGAAGACATTGGCATGGCGGATTCGCACGGGATCGTGGTGGCCATGGCCGCCGCACAAGCCTGCGAGCTGGTGGGCCTCCCAGAAGCCCAGATCCCGCTGGCCCATGCCACCGTTTATCTGGCCACCGCCCCAAAAAGCAACCGCGCCTACGCCGCGCTATCCGCGGCCAGAAAGGAAGTCGAAAACGGCGTCACCCTGGCTGTGCCGCGCCACCTGCGGGACAAGCACTACGCCGGCGCGGATCGCCTCGGCCACCAAGGCTACCTCTACAACCACGACTACGAGGGAGCCTATGTTCCCCAGGCGTACCTCCCCGAGGGGCGACGCTATTATTTCCCCAGCGAACAGGGCATGGAAAAACGGGTCGGCGAACGCCTCGAATACTGGCGGTCCCTTTTTGACTCCGCCCGCCCCCCCGCACCGCCCCCAAAATAGCTCCAGCCGGCACAAAAACACATCCCACCAGGCCGGCGCCGCCCCCCATGGGCCAACTCACTCTGCGGCACGGTCCGCGCCGGCGTCCTTGAAGAGGCCACGCATGGCCGAAACCGGCGTGACATTCTTGATGACCATCTGAAGGTCGAGCTGCTTTTTGCGCCCGTCGTTGTCGTAGTAGATCGATTCCGTGTTGTTCACGATTCCCACCACCGCTCCGGTATCGTCCATCACCGGACACCCACTCGATCCTTTCGCAAAATCCGCCGTGACGGACATAAAATGAGCGACCCCTCCCTTTTCGCGCCAGAGGGTGTGCCGCGAAACCACGCCCGTAGTCAGCATGTAAAACCGTTCGTCCGGATGGCTCATGACAAACACCGGCGCCCCAACCGGCAGACGCCGGTCTGCCAAACCCAGCACCGGCACTTCTTCCCCCTCAGGGAGCTCCACCTCAACCACAGCCACGTCCTCCACGGGATCAGACGCCAACACCCGTTTCACCGGGAAAACTCGGCCGTCCCGCGCCATCACCACCATCCCCTTGGTGCCCTTCTCTGAAACCACGTGCCGACAGGTCACACACAAACCTGAGGAACTGATGAAAAAACCGCCCCCTGCGGTCCCAAATGCCACCTTCTTTTTTTCAGCGCGCTGAAACGCACCAAACACCACGGTGGCAGATTCGGCCTGAAACACCCGGGCCGCGAAGTCAATGGCCTGTCCCCCTGGCTTCGGCGCCTCAACCGCGCAGCCCTGATCCGGACACTTCAACTCCTTGAGGCGCCCGCCCTCCCACAAAACCCGGGCGCCCTCCTCCATTGCCACCAACAAATCCCGGTCATCAAAAGCCGCCGCCGGGCTCAAGGCTGCCCACCCGGAGCCCGCACCCCCAGGCTGCCCCCCGGGTTGGCCGGCTCCCGCACCCCCCACAAACCCCAACAGCGCCCCAAATACGCAGACGCCCCCCACCCACGCCATAGCCCGCTTCGGAAGCAGACTCCCGAAGCAAACACGATCCGGAACCCTAAAAGCCCAAATGCGGCGCCTCTGGTCGGCTTCCAACTTCAATTCGAACCCGGATTCCAATCTGGATTCCAACCCGGATTTCAATCTGGCCCCGAGGTCGGCCCCCGGCGGAAGACCGCCGCTCACACGGCCCCACCGCCCTCGCCCAAGGCGCTCCCGCCGCCAGCCGCACCCGCCTCTTCCACGGGCCCGCCCGAGACGCTCTTAAACACCAGTTTCCCGTCCTCGAACGTCACCTGGGCCGAATCCCCGCCCTTCAGCGTTCCGCGCAGGATCTCCTCCGCCAGCGGATCCTCCAAGTACCGCTCCACCGCACGGCGCATCGGACGCGCCCCGTACTGAGGGTCGTACCCCTTCTCGATCAGGAAATCCTTGGCCTTCTCGTCCAACACCAGCCGGATGTCCTTGGACTTCACCCGGGCCATCACCTTGCGGATCTCCAGATCCACGATCGTCAACAGTTCCGGACGCCCCAGCGTGTGGAACACAATCAGATCATCCAGCCGGTTCACAAACTCCGGTTTCAACACCCGGCGCGCCTCCTCCAGGATCTTCTCCCGCATCACGTCGTAGGACTGCTCGTCCCGCTGCAGCGCGCCAAACCCCATCACGTTGGACTTCTTGATCAGCTCCGCCCCGATGTTCGAGGTCAGGATGATGATCGTGTTCCGGAAATCGATCTTGCGGCCCAGCGAATCGGTCACCTTGCCCTCTTCCAGAATCTGCAGAAGGAGGTGCATCACGTCCGGATGCGCCTTTTCAATTTCGTCAAACAACACCACCGAGTACGGACGGCGCCGGACCGCCTCGCTGAGCTGGCCGCCCTCCTCGTGCCCGACGTAGCCCGGAGGCGACCCAATCAGACGCGAGGCCGTGAACTTCTCCATGTACTCCGACATGTCGATCTGGATCAACGCCTCCCGGTCCCCAAACATGAACTCGGCCAAGGTCTGCGCCAGGAAGGTTTTCCCCACCCCGGTCGGTCCCAGAAAGATGAAGGACCCAATCGGGCGCCGTGGATCCTTCAGGTCCGCCCGGGAACGCCGGAGCGCCTTCGAGATCGCCACCACCGCCTCCGACTGCCCAATCACCTTCCCCTTGAGCTCGTCCTCCATGTGCAGCAGCTTTTCCGTCTCCGCCTTCTCCATCCGGTTCAACGGCACCCCGGTCCACTTGCTGACCACGTGCATCATGTCGTCCTCGGTGACCATCACCTCCCGTTCCTCGCGCTGTTCCCGCCACCGGGTCAAAATCTGTTCCAGCCGCTCCTTGGCCTGCTTCTCGGTGTCCCTGAGCGAAGCCGCCTTTTCAAAATCCTGGGCCTTGATCGCCGCCTCCTTCTGGCCACGGATCTGTTCGATCTCCAGTTCGATCTCCTTGACGTCCGGGGGACGCGTCATGGACCCGATCCGGGCGCGCGCCCCGGCCTCGTCCATGATGTCGATCGCCTTGTCCGGCAGGAACCGGCCGGTCAGGTAGCGTTCACTCAGGGCGGCAGCCGCCTGGAGCGCCTCGTCGCTGTACCGGGCCTTGTGGTGGGCCTCGTACTTCGGACGCAGCCCCTTCAAAATCTGCACGGTCTGCTCCACGTTGGGGGCCTCCACCTTGACCTGCTGGAACCGGCGCTCCAAGGCCGAGTCCTTCTCAATGTGTTTGCGAAACTCGTTCAGCGTGGTGGCGCCCACGCACTGGAGTTCGCCCCGGCTCAGCGCCGGTTTGATGATGTTGGAGGCGTCCATC
>CAIURC010000209.1 GCA_903901425.1 uncultured Spartobacteria bacterium
CAACTCCAAAGGTTAGTGCACAATACCAGCAGGTCTCAACGGAGTTACCGCCATAGCGGCGGGAGTCAACCATTCACTGGCCCTGAAATCAGACGGAACCGTCGTGGCATGGGGCTCAAATGAATTCGGCCAGTGTACCATCCCCGAAGGCGTCTCCGGCGTCGTCTTCATTGCGGCTGGCCAGTATCATTCTTTCGCCATCAAAAGCACGATTCCATGAGACTCCTCACCGCACTCCTCCTCTCCGGCGCCACAGCCTTCGCGGCCAACACGCCGCCCACGCCCCAGATCATCTCGGCGAACATGCGCGCGGGCACCACCCTCATGGACGTCATCTACTAGGTCAACGACCCCGATGACTCCACCGTCCGCGTCCGCGCCCTCGCCTTTGTCAACGGCACACGCTCCTTCGCCAACGTCCTCCGGCCCGTCACCTTCGTCGGCGACACCGCTGCAAACCTCGGCGACGCTATCCCCGCCAACACGCCCAAACTCGTCACCTGGGACGTCGGCGCCGATTGGAACATCGACCTCGGCCAGGTCAAGTTCGAGATCCTCGCCCTCGACAGCCGCGGCCTCCTCCCCTTCGACTGGATCACCATCCCCGCCGCAAACGGCCAGCCCGCTCTCACCATCTCCAAGGACGCACCCTCGGACGCTGCCGTGCTAAACGCCCTTTTCTGGCTCTATGCCGACAACCAACTCACGCTCACCAACGGCATGCTTACAGGCGACGCCCAGAGCGGGGTGTTTACAGGCGTGCCCCTTGCACGGGAGACCACAATTCTGGCTTACGCAAGACCGTTTCTGTTCAAGAAAATGAATCTGGACGGCGCAACAAATCCCGAAGTCCAATATGCGGCGAACTCGGCTCGTTCTGGGCTCCTCAACCTTTCCCACTGGCACGCAGCCAACCGCGAATGGGATGGACTCACGGTGATACCCGGATGGGGCAGTAACGCTAATAGTCAGATAAACCTAACCGGAAAATTTTCTGAAATCGTTAAAATCGCTGCAGGTGGATACCATTCTGTAGCACTTAACTCAGATGGAACCGTTGTCGCCTGGGGAAGAAATAACGCTGGTCAGTGCAATACCCCCGCAGGCCTTTCATCCGTTACTGAGATTGCGGCGTGTGGCGACCACTGCATGGCACTCAAATCCGATGGCACCGTAGTCGCTTGGGGAGCCAATCCTGATGGCCAGATCAACGTCCCCCCGGGACTCTCGAATGTTATCGCGATTGCCGCCGGCGCCGGCCACTCCATCGCTCTGAAGTCTGACGGTACAGTCGTCGCTTGGGGGCGGAGTACGGAAGGGCAGACAAATGTTCCCGTTGGCCTCTCAAGCGTAACCGCCATCTCCGCCGGCTCCTTCTTCTCGATGGCTCTTCGGTCGAATGGGTCGATCGTTGTTTGGGGGTCTGGTGGTGATGGCCAGAAAAACATCCCCGCCGGTCTTTCGGGCGTTACGGCAATTGACGCAGGTGGGTACCACTGTCTGGCACTAAAGTCCGACGGCACGGTCGTCGCTTGGGGTCGAAACTTGGATGGGGAAAGCACTATACCAGTAGGTCTTTCAGGCGTTACCAGAATCGCTGGAGGCGATTACCACTCCATGGCGCTGAAGTCTGACGGAACCGTTGTGGCATGGGGCCGGAACACGAGTGGCCAGACGATTGTTCCCGCCGGTCTTTCAGGAGTCACTGCCATCGATGCAGGCTATACCCACTCCCTCGCCCTGAAAGCCAAAGCCCCCTGATTTCCCATGCACCCGATCCGACTCCTGCTTCTACTGCTCCTGCTCGGCCTCTCCGCGCCGGCTGCAGTCGTCAACCTCACCCAGAACGCCGTCAACGACGCCACCGGTTCATCCCTCGCGGCTGTCGCCTCCACCCAGTTCCTCGAGTCCGGCTCCTCCTACCCCACCCTCAGCGCGCCCGCCACCTTCACCGCCTCCTCCATCACCTACCGCTTCACCCACTGGACCGTCTCCAACGCCCCCTCCAACCCCTACCGCGACCCCTGGGGCCGCTCCCAAAATCCCATCTCCGTCCCCCTCGTCGAGGACACCATCGTTACTGCCCATTATCTCCCCGAAAAAAATGGCACCGCCATCCGGGACACCGATGCCGATGGCCTCCCCGACTGGTACGAAATCGAATACTTCGGTTCTCTCACCCCCACCGCAGCCTCCGATGCCGACGGCGACGGTATCGCCCTCCTCGCCGAGTACACCTCAGGCACCCATCCCCTCTTCCCCAACACCATCCTCGAGGGCGGCGTCGCCTTCGTCGATTCCGCACTTGTCACCTGCAACCTTGCCGGGTACCCGAGCTACTCCCTGTCCAGCCTCAGAAATAACGGTGCCGATTCCACCGTTCCAGCTTCCACCACCATCGCGCTCCCGGGCACCCTTATCACCACACCCGACCTCTCCGCTAATAGCGCCTTTGGTTTCTGGACTCTGGACGGGGTGCGTCAGGCGGACCCATGGGGTGTCGCCTACCCGAAAATCACGTTCACCACAGGGGCCGCCGGCACCCCCAACCGCATCGCCATCGCCCACCTGTTTACTGGCGACACCGATTCTGACGGCATCCCGGATGCCTACGAACAGTACTACTTTGGCGACCTCGGAAACGGAGCCACCTCCGACACCGACGGCGACCAGGTGGGGCTCCTCGCTGAACGGACCGCCGGCACCAGCCCCGTCTACGGTAACTCCGTGCTCGAAGGGGGAGTCGCCTGGGTGGACTCCCTTCTCCAGACCTTCAACCGCTTTGGCTACCCCCGCTACACCCTGAGCAGCATTCCCACGGGCACCGTTAACGAAAGCAACGTCGTTCCGCCCGGCACCGTCGTCACCACCGCCTCACTCACCCAGACCACCTTCGGTTACTGGACCCTGGACGGCACCCGGCAGGCCGACCCGTGGGGCGCCGCCCTCCGGCAGCTCTCGTTTTCCATGGCCTCCTCCGACCGGAACGCCGTGGCCCGTTTTTTCGCGGACGACTCCGACTCGGACGGCGTCGCCGACGCCTGGGAGATGTACTACTACGGCACCCTCGATATCTCGGCTTCCAGCGACACCGACGGCGACGGGTTCAACCTGCTCCAAGAAATTCAGGCCGGCACCAGCCCGCTGTTCGGCAACTCGACCCTTCTGGGCGGAGTCACCTGGGTGGATACCGAACTCATCGTTGCGAACCTCCAGCCCTTTGAACGGATCACCCAACTGCCGCTGAACGGAACGCTCACCTCCATCTTCTCTCAGGACCCGAATGTCGTGTCCGGCCTCTCCGTTGGATCCTCAGCCTCTGCCGCGTTTACCGACTGGGACGGCGATGGCGACTTCGACCTGTTTATCGCGGGCGAAAACACGCTTCGGGTCTTTCTGAATGTCGGCACCGCACGCGCCATGGCCCTTCAAGAAATCACCGCCGGGTTCGCTCCGCTGGCTGCGGTGATTGCGGGCATCAACCGCCCGGTGCTCGCGGGCGGCGACTGGAACGGCGACGGCAAGGGCGATCTGGTTGTCGGAGGCGACACCGGCACCCTTCTCCTCTTCACCTCCGACGGCACCGCCCAAGGGAGCGCAACCCGCACGGAGTTCCCCACCGGATCCACCAAGGCCCGGCCCGCCCTCGGCGACATGAACGGTGACGGCCGCATGGACCTCCTCGCACTCCTGGCCGATGGTTCCGTCAAACTCTGGCTCAACTCCGGCGCCCCGCCCTTCTTTGCGGAGCCCGGCGTCCCCAACCTCCTCGGCGTGCTCACCAACGACGCCCTCAGCGTCTCGGTGGGCGACATCAATCAGGACGGCATTCAGGACGTGCTCCTCTCCGACACCGCCGGACGCGTCTCCGAATTCATCCGCGCCTCGGCAGCCGGCGCGTTCACCCTCAAGAGCAAGGTCTGGGGGGGCACCGCAGACGGATTCGCCTCCGGTCTCCTTCTGGCCACTGTTGATCTGGAGGGGGACGGCGACCTCGACGCCGTCGGCGGCCTCGCCAACGGCGGACTCATCGCCCTGCGCAACCCCAGCGTCGGAAGGCCCTCCGGCCTCATCACCACCGCCGGGGCCGATGCGGTCCAGGTCCGCTGGAACGCCAATTCCGAGTCCCGGATCCGCGGGTATTACATCTACCGAGCCGACTCGGCAGACGGTCCGTTTAACATGCTCCAACCGAATCTGCTCCCGCTCCCTACTGCGATCGATAAAACGGTGTCCCCGGGAATCGAGTACCGGTACTACGTGACTGGCGTCAGCTTTTTCTACACCCCGGGCAACTCCCAGCCCCGGATCCTGCAGAGCCTCCCCTCGGAAACCAAGGGTGATGTCCCTGGCAAACTCCGGCTGTCGCTCCGGCCCGTGAATGTCCTGCCCGGCCAACCGCTTAAGGTTGACATGTCCCTGGCCCTGTCCACACCGGCCATTTCAGCGGAGGGCTTTTCCATCCGGCTTCTGTACAACCCCGCACAGCTCCGGCCCGTCTCCCAGACCGATCCCAGCAAACCGACGGTCAGAACCACGGGCATCACTGCCCAATTACAGATATCCGACAACTCAAATTCCGCACAGGGCGAGCTCATCATCTCCGGCTCAGCCGGCATGCTTCGCCCCGGGGGAGGCGCCATATTTTCCCTGAACTTCTCGCTGCAGCCGAACGTGAGCCTGAACTCCACTCTGGCCATCTCGCTTACCGACGCCTCCTTCACCGATGTGCTGGGCAGGACCTTGGTCACAGAGATTGAGCCCCAAGAACTGCCGGAACTGAGAACCACCCACTGCCTCGGGGATGTGGATGGAAACGGCATTGTGGATCGCAACGACCTCACCCAACTCAGGTTCCTCACGAGAAGAAAGGCACGCCCACCGACACCCGCTGAGATCCGGGCTGGCGATCTGGACGGCAACGGCCGCTTGGAATTCCAAGACATCCAAAATCTCGAAGCCACTCTCGCTGCCCTTCAGGGAATCTGATTCTCAAACATCCAAAGGCCATGAATCGCCTCATCCAAATCCTCTGTGCCAGCCTGATCCTCTCCGGAGCACTCCCCTCATGGTGCCATGCCGAAAACCGGACCTTCAGCCTCCCCAGCTTTCAAGCGAACCCAGGCGCCATCCTCGTTTTCCCCGTTTCTCTCGACAACGCCGCCGGCCTCGCCGGCATCCGGGTCCAGGTCAACTTCGATCCACAGCACCTCGACCTCGTCAGCGCCACCCCTGGCCCGCTCGGCGCCCTGTTCACCTTTGAGCAGGCCCCTGAGGAAGGCCTCGTCCAGCTCGACTTCGTTCGTGCCAATGCCCTCTCCTCCGGCTCAGGACATTTGGCCCTGCTCCGGTTTCAGGTCAAAGCCAACCTCCCCCTTGAAACCCTCTCCGAACTCGCCCTTGCCGACCTGCAGATCTGTAGCCCTCAAGCCGGTGTCGACCTGCTCCAGATTGATTCGGTTCAAATCCTCAATGGAAGCGTCACCTACACAGCCTCCTCATCCATCGACAATTTCGGAAACGGGCTCCCGGACTTTTGGGAAAACCAGTACGGCTTGGATCCACTCGGCAGTCCCCTACTCGACCCGGACCGGGACGGGTTCTCCAACCTGGCCGAGTACGCGGCCAACTCCCATCCCCTCATGGGCGACACAGCAGGACGCATTCCAGGCCTCATTTCTGAAACTCTTCTAAACGAGCAAGCCTATCTGACGCTCTCGTTTGTCCGCCGCACCGACGACCCGCTTCTGCAGTACCGACTGGAGGAGTCCACGGATCTGCTCCAGTGGACACCGCTCAACCTCACCTCCCAGATTATCGGCGCCCCGCAAACGCTTGACGATTTTTCCGAGCGGGTCCAAGCCCGGGGTTCCATTCCCATGAACACGGGAGCCCCACGCGCATTTTTGAGGGTCTCCATCCAGCGCTAAACTGTTCGTCGCGAAGTTCCCCTCAGGAAACACGCGCAACGACGTTCATCTCGGGCAACGAAATGCGGATCCTGCCCATCGATAAAGTCAGCGCCAGGTTCCCTTTAAAAACGCGCGAGCGGCCATGTTCCCGGAGGGAACACAGCCGGTAGCCGGTCGGTGGCGCGCCACCACCGGTTTGCAATTCAACGAGCGCATGCACCCCGGTAGGGCGTGCCAGCGGCGTTCCGTCCCTCTGGCACCCCTGCCGGGGTGCATCGCCTGCGGCGACGGGTCCCGGTGGTGGCGCTTCAGCGCCACCCACCGGCTACCCGCTTTGTTCCCTCCGGGAACACACGCATCCGTCCCGGATGCAAATCCCACGGCGATTCCCGAAGGGAACGCACGCAAAGACGTCCCCCCCGAAAACGACGCCCACGCCACGACGTTCCCTCTAGGAACAACACGCGCATCCTCCCGAGCTACAAATTCAGCGCCACGTTACCTTCAAAAAAGCGCGAGCGGCCATGTTCCCGGAGGGAACACAGCCGGTAGCCGGTCGGTGGCGCGCTGCGCGCCACCACCGGTCTGCAATTCATTAAGCGCATGCACCCCGAAGGGCGTGCCAGCAGCGTTCCCTCCCTCTGGCACCCCTGCCGGGGTGCAGCGCCTGCGGCGACGGGTCCCGGTGGTGGCGCTTCAGCGCCACGCACCGGCTACCCGCTTTGTTCCCTCCGGGA
>CAIURC010000210.1 GCA_903901425.1 uncultured Spartobacteria bacterium
AGGCTGATGTCGGCCCCGGCTTCGGTCAGGTGGGCGAGTGGTTCGTCCAATTCGGGCAGGCAAACAAATTTCCCCGCGTGTTTCCGACTGGCGACGAGCAGGTCGCGTTCATACTGGGAATCGCCTTTGCCAAGCACCACCAACCGGACATCGTCCGCGAGCAACCGGTCGAGGATGGGGAGCAGCAGGTCGATCCCTTTCTGCTCTGAAAGCCTGCCAACCCATGCGAACACCGGACCGGTGGGGTCGGGCTTGAGGCCGGTGCGCTCCAGAAGCGCTTTTTTGCAAAGCGCTTTTCCCGAAAGATCCGAGGCGCTGAACCGGTGGGGCAGCAGCGGGTCATTCGCGGGGTTCCAGAGCTGGGCGTCCATCCCGTTCAGGATCCCGGTCAGATGCCGGGTCCGGCTCCGGACCGCGCCCTCCAAGCCGCAGCCGGCAGGCTGGGAATGGATTTCGCGGCAGTATGCCTCACTGACCGTCGTGAGCCGGTCGGCGTGCAGAATCCCGCCCTTGAGCAGGTTGAGCTGACCGTGAAACTCGAGGCCGTCCGCACCAAAGAAGGAGCCCGGCAGGTTGGTACAGGCAAACTCGGATGCCGGGAAGGTGCCTTGAAACGCCAGGTTGTGCAGGGTCAGAACGGTTCGGAGGGGCAGGGCTTTTTCCCGGACCAGCACGGGCAACAGGGCGGTCTGCCAATCGTTCACATGCAGGATTTCTGGCGGGGGCGCCACGCGTCGGGCCAGTTCAAGAACGGCTTTGGAGAAGAAAATAAACCGCTCGGCGTTGTCCGCATAATCGCCGTTGTCGGATCCGTAGAGGCCGGAGCGGTCAAAATATTCGTCCCGGCGGATCAGGAAGAGCTGGAGGCCGGACGGGGTCTCGCCCTGGACAATCTCGGCATCGAGGCGTTTGTGGCCGATGGAGATCGGGATCCGGACGCCGGTGGCGCGGAGTCCGAGTTCCTTGGTTTCCCTGAGGCCGCGGTAAGCGGGGAGCACCAGGCTGACCTCGTGTCCGCGGGCGGCGAGGGCTGCCGGGAGTGCGTCCAGGAAGTCCCCAAGACCGCCTGTCCGCGCAAAAGGGGTCAGTTCACTGCCGGCAAAGACAATTTTCATTCGGCGGTCAGGTTGGCGTCTGTCGGGCGGTGTGCGGAAGCCAAAAGTGCGGCCGGAGGAGAAAGGCGGGGGAGAATTTGCTCTTTTCAGTTGGAGGCGGAAGGCTACATTGAACCACCCCGACACGGGAACTCCGCCGAAAGAATGACGCTGGGCAATTTACTTTCAGTCGATCAGATCATCCCCGAGATGAAGGCCATGGAGCGATGGTCCGCCATCGTGGAACTCGTGGATTTGCTGGTGGAACGAGGTCAGATCAAGGCCCAAGACAGGGACGTGGTGCTGGCTGCCCTGCGCCAGCGCGAGGAAACCATGAGTACCGGGATCGGGTTCGGTATCGCGATCCCGCACGCCTCTTCGGACCGCGTCGGACAGGTCGTGGCAGCTTTCGGTCGGTCCACCAAGGGGATCGAGTTCGACTCGCTGGACAACTCGCCGGTGCGGTTCATCGTCCTGTTTGTGGTGCCCAAGGACCAGTTTCAGACCCATTTGCGGACCCTGGCTGCAATTGCCAAGTTTTTGAATGACCGGACGGTTCGCGAACGCCTCGCCCAAGCCACCTCCACCGGCGAGATCATGGCGATCTTCGAGAACAACGCCCAACCCAAGGCGTAGTTCCTTTCCTCCAAAAACTCAGGATTCAACCGTTCAACGGTCCCGCGGCCAGTGCTCCAGACCGGGATTTGCGCGAGACCCGCAATCGCGCCTTGGCGGACGGCTTTCTGTAAGATATGCCCGCGGGCCTTTTACCGGTTCACCATGGAAACAATTCAATCCCTTCTTCAGGCGCGGGTTCAGGCAGCGGTTCCGGGCGACTGGGTCGTCCAGGTTCAACCCGCGGCAGATCGTCGGTTTGGAGATTACCAGACGAACATCGCGATGCTCATGGCCCGGCAGCAGAAGGCCAATCCCCGGCAGGTGGCCCAGTCGATCCTGGAACGGATTGCCGTGGAGGACCTCTGTTTCCCTCCCGAGGTGGCCGGAGCCGGTTTTCTGAACTTCAAGGTCCGGCCGGAGTTCCTCGCCGCGCGGATGCTGGACTTGTCCAAGGATCCCCGGTGCGGCATCGGGGCTGTGGCGCGTCCAAAAAAAATGGTGGTGGACTTCAGTTCGCCGAACGTCGCCAAGCCCATGCACGTTGGGCATATCCGGTCCACGATCCTCGGGGACGCCATTGCCCGCGTGGCCGAGTTCCTTGGGCACGCAGTGGTCCGGGACAACCACATCGGCGACTGGGGTACCCAGTTCGGGATGCTGCTTCTGGGCTGGAAACGCGAACTCGATCCGGAGGCGCTCCAGCGGGACCCGCTCTCGGAGATGGAGCGTCTGTACAAGCTGGTAAGTGCCCGCTGCAAAGAGGATCCGGCGACTCTGGAGGCGGCCCGGGAGGAGTTGGTGCGGCTTCAGGGAGGCGACCCGGAGAACCTCGGGTTCTGGAAGGAAATGATCCGGCTCTCCCAAGGACAGTTCGATGCGGTATACGGCCGGCTCGGCGTGCGGTTTGACGTGACGCTGGGGGAAAGCTTTTACAACGCGCGGCTCAAGGGGGTTGTTCAGGACCTGTGTGACCGCGGGATTGCCCGGGAAAGCGAGGGCGCGTTCTGTGTCTTTTCCGACGAAAGCGTTCCGCCGGAGGAAGACCCTTTTCTGATCCGGGACCGGGAGGGATGGCGGCCGAATCCTGCGCTGGTCCAGAAGAGCGACGGCGCAGCCAACTACACCACCACGGACCTTGCCACCCTCGAGTACCGGATGGAGGAGTGGAATCCGGAGGAAATCGTGTACGTCACCGATGGCCGGCAACAGCTGCATTTTCGGCAGTTGTTCGCAGTGTTCCGGCGTTGGAAGCCCGGATCCACCCTCCGGCTCGCCCATGTGTGGTTCGGAACCATCCTCGGGCCGGACGGCAAACCGTTCAAAACCCGGAGCGGCGAGACGGTGCGCCTGAGCGAGTTGCTGGACGAAGCTGAGGAACGCGCGGGCCGGGTGTTGGCCGAGAAAAACCCGGACCTTCCGGAGGCCGAGCGGCTGGAAATCGCGCGATTGATTGGGCTCGGAGCGGTGAAATATGCCGACCTGCTGCCGAACCGGCAGAGCGACTACGTTTTTTCCTGGGACAAAATGCTCAGTTTCCAGGGAAACACCGCGCCCTACCTCCAAAACGCGTATGTCCGGATCCGGTCGATTTTCAGAAAAGCGGGCTGCGGGGTTCCGCAGTGTGCAGCGCTGGATTTGGGGACTGAGCCGGAACGGGATCTGGCTTTGAAATTGCTCCAGTTTGGGGAGGTGCTGCCCCAGGTGCTGGACGATTACCGGCCCAACCTCCTTGCAAACTACCTCTTCGAACTGGCCAACGCGTTCCACACCTTTTACGAGGCCTGTCCCGTGTTGAAGTCGGAGGGTGCGCTCCGCGAGGGACGCCTCCTCCTCTGTGACAACGCGGCCCGCGTTCTCCAGTGCGGACTCGGCCTCCTCGGGATCGGCGTCCCGGAACGGATGTGAGCCGTCCGACTCGGTTCTCGGAAAACGACACGGACACATCGGCAGCAAGGGGGGCTGCCACGGCCTGAAATCCGGACCTGCTAGGGATTCCACACCCCGGGGGGGGCGCTGCTTTTTCCCTAAGCACACCGGGGTGCTGGTGGTCATTCTTTACGCATGATCCCTTCCCTCCGTTCCCTCGCCGTGGCGGCGTTTCTCCCTGCCTGTTCGCTTTCCGCCGCCACCGACATCGTCTTCCTCGCCGGTGGCCGCAGCCATGGCCCGGGCGAACACGAGTTCAATGCCGGATGCCAGATCCTCGCCAAGGCCCTGAACGAACAGAGCGGTCTCGATGTCCGGGCCCGCGTGATCCAAGGCTGGCCTGCGGATGAGTCCGTCTTGGACACCGCCCGGGCCGTGGTCATCTACGCGGATGCCACCAGCGTCGTGGGGAAGGGCTGGGCAAAGATGGACGCGCTCGCCAAAAAAGGCGTTGGATTCCTGTTCATGCACTATGCCGTGCATCCATCGGCTGAAGACGGCGACAAATATTTCCGGCCGTGGATCGGTGGCGCGTTTGAAACGGGCTGGTCCGTCAACCCGCACTGGGTCGCCGATCTCGCTGCGCTCCCCAACCATCCTGTCTCCCGCGGAATCAACGGCCCGGTCGAGGCGTTCGACGAGTTTTACTACAACATGCGGTTCCCGGCCGACCGCTCCAAGGTCCGCGACCTGGTCACCGCCACGCCCACCCGGGAACGGATCAAGCGGTACATCAACCTCTGGAACGAACATGGCGTAGCCGGGATCGACAAACCCCAGACCCTCATGTGGGGCATCGAACGGCCCGACGGCGGACGCGGCGTCGGATTCACCGGTGGCCATTACCACCGAAACTGGTCCTTGGACGGCTACCGCAGGCTCGTGCTCAACGCCGTGGTCTGGGTTGCCGGCATGGAGGTGCCGGCCAGCGGGGTTGTTTCCGCACCCGTTTCCGAGGACCAACTCAATCTGAACCTCGACGACAAGGGACCCAAAAAACCCCGGCAAACCGTGCCGGCTCCGGGCGAGTTCAAGGCCATGCCCGCTGCTGCCATTCCAGAGGAACGGGAAAAGGGGTTCGGTAAACCGGCTCCTGCAAAGCCCGCTGCCACCGCAGCGCCTGGCAAATCCACGGGTGACGCCAAGCCGGTCGCGGAATCGGCCCGCATCCAGAGCAGTTCCGCTCCACGCCGGGCAGTCGTGAAGGCAGACCTCGCTTCGCCCAAGGAACTGGTGCTGGTGGTCCGCGACGAAGGCTCGTTCAGCTGTGACTGGGCGGACTGGATCGAGCCCCGGCTCCGAATGGCCGACGGCAGTGTCCGTCCCCTGACCGGGCTCCGCTGGAAGAGCGCCACCGCAGGCGCGGGTCGGACCGGCGTGGACAAGGCCATGAACGGCGAACCCATGAAAGTGGATGGCGCGGAGGTCAAGGGCATCGGCACACACGCCCCGTCCATCATTGCTTTCGACCTGCCGCCGGGTGTTGTGGGATTCGAATCCGAGGTGGCCATTGACGATGGGGGCATGACCCGGGGCGGCAAACTGAGCGAGGCTTCCGTCAAGTTCCAGGTCTACACGGAACGGCCTCCGGGCGTGCCGGCTCCGGAGGTCGTGAAGGACGACGGTGCGGAGCTTGTTCCGCCCGGTTTGTTCACGGTCCCCGAAGGCCTCGAGGTCACACTCTGGGCGGCCTCACCCATGCTGCAGAA
>CAIURC010000211.1 GCA_903901425.1 uncultured Spartobacteria bacterium
GAGGCCGGTATCCCATGCCGGACCAGACAGAAAGCGAGTTCCCCATGAAAAACATCCCCATCCTCGGAAAGCTCCTCGGCCTGTTGCTCTGTGGTTCCATGGCGCAGGCTGCCGAAGGCCCGTTGCGCGTCCTGTTTTTGGGCCACGAAAGCGAGCACCACAAGAGCGGCGAGTACGCGCCGATGCTCATGAAAGAGCTCGGCCGGGAAGCGATTTACATCGATTACTTCACCAAGCCCGACTGCCTCAATCCCGAAACTCTGGGCTATTACGACGCGGTTCTCCTCTACGCCAACCACAACCGCGTGACTGAGGAGCAGTTCTCGGCGCTGAACGCCTTTGTGGAAGCCGGCCACGGCTTTCTTCCGGTCCACTGCGCGAGCGCCTGTTTCGGAAACGATCCGCGGTTTGCGGCGCTGGTGGGCGGCAAGTTCAAGTCCCACAAGTCCGGCGTATTCAAGCCGGTGGTGGTCGCCCCGGGCCATCCCGTGCTGAAGGACGTCACGCCCTACGAGACCTGGGACGAGACCTACGTGCACGACCAGCACAACGCTTCCAACCGGGAACTTCTCATGGAGCGCCGCGAGGGAACCGAAGCCGAGCCTTGGACCTGGACCCGCACCCAGGGGAAGGGTCGCGTTTTCTATACCGCCAGCGGGCACGACGAGCGGACATGGAAAGATCCCATGTTCCAAAAAATGCTCCGGAACGCCGTGGTCTGGTCGGTGGGAGATGAGCGGCGGAGCAGTTGGGAGAAATTCCTTGCCGGCCGTGAACCGGAACGCCGGGAAAAGAATCCGAACGTGCCCAATTATGAGAAACGTCCGGAACCGCTGACGCACCAGTTGCCTTTCACGCCAAAGGGATCGATGGAACGCAGCCAGGTGCCGGCCGACTTCCGGCTGGAGTTGTTTGCAAGCGAACCGCAGATCCAGAAGCCGATCGCATTTGCCTGGGACAACCGGGGCCGGCTTTGGGTGGCCGAAACTGCGGATTATCCGCATGGCGTGGTCGAGGACGGCCGGGGCAAGGACACCATCCGCATCTGCGAAGACACGGATGGCGATGGGCGTGCGGACAAATTCACGGTGTTTGCCGACCAGCTCAATATTCCCACCGGACTGGTTTTCACGAATGGTGGCGTGATTGTGGCGCAGCCGCCGCGCTTCCTGTTCTTGAAGGACACGGACGGTGACGACAAGGCCGATGTCCGGCAGGAAGTGATCACGGGGTGGGGGATCAACGACACCCATGCGCAAGCCGGGAACCTGCACTTCGGCTACGACAACTGGCTCTACGGCTCGGTGGGCTACTCGGGATTCAAGGGAACCGTGGGCGGGAAGAATCTGGAGTTCCGCATGGGAACCTACCGGTTCAAGGCGGACGGATCGGCGATCGAGTTCCTGCATCAGTTCACCAACAACACCTGGGCCCATGGGTACAACGAGGCGGGCGATCAGTTTGGCGGCACGGCGAACGGCGCGCCCCTCTTTTACGGCGGGATCCCGGCCACGCTTGCACCGGCGGGGATGCGTCTGATGTCTGCAAAAAAGATCAACATGGTAGACGCCGCGCATCCGATCACTCCGAATATCCGGCAGGTGGATGTGTTCGGAGGCTACACGGCTGCGGCGGGCTCGAGCTTCATCTATTCAAAAAATCTGCCGGACCGGTTTCAAGGCCGGGCCATGGTCTGCGAGCCCACCATGAAACTGGTGGCGCTCATGGATGTGCGTCCGGACGGCGCTGGCTACAAGGCGGCAGACCAGATGAACCTGTTCGCAAGCACGGACGAATACGCGTCTCCTGTGTATGCCGAGGTCGGCCCGGATGGCGCCATCTGGATTGCCGACTGGCAGAACTTCATCATCCAGCACAATCCCACGCCGAGCATGGACCGCGGCGGTTATGCCGGCAAAACCGGGGTGGGCGGCGCCCATGAAAACCCGCTGCGTGACCATCATCTGGGCCGGATTTACCGGGTGGTTTGGGACAAGGCAAAACCCGCCAAGGTGGAGCCGTTGACTGAGAAAAACCCGGCGGGTCTGGTGGCCGCGTTGGGGAGCGACACCCAGTACTGGAGGTTGAACGCGCAGCGGATGATTGTGGAGAACCAGCTCAAACAGACGGCGCCTGAGCTCAAGAAACTGGTTTCGGCCAACGCCGGTGGGATCGCCGCTGTGCATGCTCTCTGGGCTCTGAAAGGGCTTGGGGAACTCGATGCCGCAACCCACAAGGCAGTGCTGATGGCCAAGGACGCCCGTGTGCGTCGCAACGCGATCCGGGCGCTGGGAGCCGGAAAGCCAGACCAGGAATTGTACTTTGGAAGCGGCGTGGTCAGCGATCCGGACCTGCAGGTGCGTCTTGCGGCCCGGGTGAAGCTCGGTGAGTTTGAGACCACACCCGAAATCCAGAACCTTGTCCGCCTTATGCGCACCGATGCCGCTGCCAAAGACGAGTGGATGGCCGAGTCGTTCCGGTTGCTGGGCAAAATTCACAACGCCTCCGGGTACAAGGAAGGGCCGAACCTTCTGCCCAACCCGGGTTTCGAGGTGACCGGTGCCGACGGGTTGCCTGAGGGCTGGAAAAGGCGCGACTACGGCAAACGCCCCGGAAACGCGGATGCCGTGTGGGAGGTGGTCAAAACCGAGGGCCACTCCGGCAACGGAGTCCGGTGCCGGACCAAGGATGAGGCTGACACCAGTTTGTATGCGGACGTGGCGGTGAAGCCCGACACGATGTACCGGCTCTCGGGCTGGATCCGTGGGCGCGGGATGCGGGGCAAGATCAGTTTCAACGACCACATCAACCGGTTTGAAACCGACCGGTTGACCCGGGACGGCAACTGGACCGAGGTGGAGGTGGTGTACAACAGTGGCAAGTCGACCAAGGCGAGCATCAACGTCCTGCACGTGGCCAAAGGCGACGGCTACTTCGATGACGTGAAACTGGTGGAGCTGATTCCGGACGCCTCGGCAGATGATTCCAAGAAGGTCACCGGCGATCCCGGGCGCGGAGAAACGCTGTTCTGGAAGCACCCCGTGGCGGCGTGCATGAACTGCCACATGTTGGGCGGGAAGGGCAGCACTGTAGGGCCCGCCTTGGACGGCATCGCGGGTCGCAAGGAAGAAAAGTACATCGTCGAGAGCCTTCTGGAGCCGAACAAAGTGTTGGCACAGGGATATGAAGCCCTGGGCGTATCGCCCATGCCACCCATGGGGCTGATTCTCACGCCCCAGGAGATGGCTGACATTCAGGCCTTCCTGCTGACCCTCAAAAAGCAGCCCTGAGGTGATTCAACCGTTCCCCGGCACCCCTTGACGGGGTTGCCGGGGAGGGTTTCAAAACAGCAGTTTATTCAGAATCACAACGGGCAGCGGTCGCGTGGGGTCGTGGCCCTTCAGGCGAGGTCTGCAGCCGAAAGGGTGAGCGCGTAGCGTTCCCGGGCCACGGCGGTCACGGCCTCGGCCAGTTGCGGATGGTCGCGCAGGATCCGGAAGAAATCTTTCTGGTCCAAGACGAACAGGTTGCAACGGGATTTGGCGCGGACCGTGCCGGTCCGCGGTTGCGAGGTGAGGAGCCCGATTTCTCCGAAGAACCCGCCTGCATGCAGGGTCGCGGTGGGTTGGCCAGCGGGCGAAAGCACCTCGACCTCCCCCTGCGAAAGCAGGAACAACTCGTGGGCAGCGTCACCAGCCTGAACCAGGACGTCCCCGGCCTCGGCTGAAGCGGGCCGGAGCGCCATCACCACAGACCGCAGGAGCAGGGGGTCTGCGCCCTTGAACAGCGGACAGCGTTCCAGCACCTCGGGGGTGATGACTTCAAACCAGTGGCGGCCATCCGCCTGAAGAAGGGATTGCGCGGCTTTGGGGCCCCAGGAGTTCCTTGAGTAGTTGGGGAACTCGTCTCCCGCGGGATGCGATTTCCAGTAATCCATGATCGGCTGCGCGATCTGCCATGCGGCGTCCACCAGGTCGCCCCGGGAGAAGAGCGTGGCATCGCCGTGGGAGCAGGAGTACAGCATGACCTCATATCCCGTGTAACGGGAGGCCTTGAACGCGTCACCATACGCGAAGCGCATGTCCACCTGCTGGAGTTCAAGAGTCGTGCCGGGGATCTTGGCCTGGAACATCAGTTCGATGCCCTGCGCGGGTTGGACGTGAAACACGAGCCGGTTGGGTTCGAGTTCCTTCACCTGGGATCCCCGCATCGAGGCGAGCGGCGGCCGTTTGAATTCGACGACAATCTCGGTGCTGCGTTTCCAAAGCGCCTTGCCCGAACGCAGATAGATGGGAACTCCCTCCCAGCGCAGGTTGTCGATGAACAGGCGGGCGGCCGCGAATGTCTCCGTGGACGAGCCGGGGGCGACGTCTTTTTCGTCGCGGTAGGCGGGTTTGTCCACGGAACCGTCCTCCTTGAAGCTCGGGCCGTACTGGCCCCGGACCACGTTCTGCGGAACCTCGTCCTGCGAATAAACGCGGACCGCCTGAAGGAGCTTGGCTTTTTCGTTGCGGATGGCGTTGGGCTCAAATGAGCCCGGAGGTTCCATGCAGAGGTAGGCGAGCATCTGGAACATGTGGTTCTGCATCATGTCGCGCAGAACACCCGAGCCGTCGTAATAACCGCCGCGTCCCTGAACATCGACGGCCTCGCAGACATTGAACTGGATGTTGTCGATGTTTGCCCGGTTCCAGAGGGGCTCAAATATCCCGTTGGTGAACCGGAACGCGAGAAGGTTCTGGACGGTTTCTTTGCCCAGATAATGGTCTACGCGGAAGATTTGTTCCTCGTCCCAGTGCCGGAGGATTTCCTCGTTGAGTTTGCGCGCCGAGGCCAGATCGGTTCCGAACGGTTTTTCGACAATGATCCGTTTCCAGCCCTGGCCTTCGCGGAACCCGGCCAGCGCAAGGTTCTCGCACAGGGCGCCAAACAGTTTGGGGGCCACGGCAAAGTAAAAGAGCACGTTGCCTTTCGCGCCGACCTCGGCGTCCAAGCGGGCCACTGTCTCGCGCAGTTCCCGGAAACTCTCCACGGAAATCTCGCTCGGCGCATAGTGTAGCCGACTCAAAAGCCGGTCGGACACTGCCTCGTCGAACTCTTTCCGGGTATGGAATTTCCGTAATCCGTCCTCTGCCCCGCCCATCTGATTCCGGAACTCTTCGGAAGTCATCCGGGTCCGGCCGGTGCCTAGAATGGCGCAGTTTTCCGAAAGGAGACCATCGCAGGCAAGGTTGTAGAGCGCGGGGAAAAGGAGGCGCTTGGTCAGGTCGCCACTGGCTCCGAAGATCACAAGGACGCAGGGTTCGCTCGTGGGCGGGGTGGGCAGGACGTCTCGGGCGGAATTTGGGAATTGGGTTCCGGGCATGGCCGCAAAACTAGCCCGGGCCGGGGGCCAAATGAAAGCGCGCAGGTAATGGATTCGGAGTTGCATGCGGGGCTGGCAGGCTTTGGATTTCCGGGATGCGAAGGACAGAGGATGCAATGAGGGCGGCCTGCCGGACGGCCCGGGACCACGGCATTGAGCCGGACCGGTGCGAGGTGCTGCAGCACGGCAGCACGCTGGTGTTGCGGTTGACCGATTCGCTGGTGGCGAGGGTGGTCCAGGATTCTGACGGGCCGCGGCGCGGACTCGACTGGTTCCTCCGGGAAAACGCCGTGGCGGCCTTTCTCTCAGAACGCGGCGCCCCGGTGATTCCTTTGCACCCGGACATCCCGCCGGGCCCTTACGAGCGGGAGGGGTTCCCGATGAACTTCTGGAGGTTTGTGCAGAAAACAGGCAGCGAACCTGCCGCGGGCGAGGCGGGCCGGACGTTGGGCGAGTGCCACCGGTTGCTGTCGGGATACTGCGGGGAACTGCCGCGTTTGGGGATTGTTGAGGAGGCTTTGCGCGTGCTTGAGGGCGTGGCTGGCGTGTTTGGTGCTGAGGACAGCCGGATGTTGCAGGGGCACTTGGAAGCCCGACTCCAACTGGACGGGGAGTTTCAGGCCCTGCACGGGGATGCCCATCCCGGGAATCTGTTGAGCACCACGGAGGGCGTGCTTTGGACAGACTGGGAGGACAGCTTTCTGGGGCCGGTGGAATGGGATCTTTCCTCGCTCCTTTGGAACGCCCGGTATTTAGAGCCGGATTCCAAATGGGTAGGCGAGGTCCTTGCCGGGTACCGGGATGCGGGCGGTGCGTGGGACGAGGAACGGTTGGGCATCTGCGACCGGGTCCGTGCGGCGGTCATGACCGCATGGTACCCGGTGTTGTACCCGGATCTTTCCGGGGAGCGGCGCCGGAAACTGGAGTTTCGGCTGGACTGGCTGCGGGCGAGATCTTGAGCCGGGCAGGGCCGGAAGTGCGGGTGAAACCGAGCTTGTTTGAGAGCGCCGGCTTCTGGACAATTCTCGGCGTATGAATTCCCCCCAGACTTCACGGCGTCATTTTCTTTCCGCACTTGGAACCTTGGCGGCCGCGGGGCCTGTGTTTGGCAGGGATTTTGGGCCGGGCGCGGAGCCGGTGCGGTATCCGGAACCCGATGTGGTGGTGCTGGATCCGGCGTTTGCAAAATACAAGATTGGGATGGCGCCTCTGGAGCGGTTGCACACGGGGATGTACTGGGCGGAGGGACCGGCCTGGAGCGGATGGGGCCAGTATCTGGTCTGGAGCGACATCCCCAACGATGTGCAGTTGCGTTGGCTGCAGGACGATGCCCGGGTCACTACCCTGCGGAGGCCTGCCCGGCACAGCAACGGAAACACGTTTGACCGGCAGGCTCGCCAGATCTCCTTTGAGCACGGGACGCGGCGCGTGGTCCGTTACGAGCCCGATGATTCCATCACCGTTCTTGCGGAAAAGGTGGGGGGCAAACCCCTCAACGGTCCCAATGACGGCGTCGTGCATCCTGACGGCAGTGTGTGGTTCACGGATCCCGGGTACGGAAGCCTCGGGAACTTTGAAGGACACCGGGGCGAGTTGCATTTGAAGGAGGCCGTGTACCGGATCGATCCGGGAGGCACGGTAGCCTTGGTCACGGATGAAATCTTCAAACCCAACGGCCTCTGTTTTTCGCCCGACTACACCAAACTTTACGTGTGCGACACGGGTGCCAGCCATTTCAAGGACGCCCCAAAAAACATCAAGGTGTGGAACGTGGACGGTGCCCAGCTCAAACAGGGGCGCGAGTTTGCTTCAATGTCCATGGAGGTCGGGGGCAGGACCGTGGCGGGTTTGGCCGATGGAATCCGGTGTGACCGGGACGGGAACGTCTGGGCGGCGTTGGGATGGGTGGGCGAGGGATACGACGGCGTTCACGTGTTTTCCCCCGCCGGACAGCGCATTGGTCAGATCCGGTTGCCTGAGATTTGCAGCAACGTGTGTTTTGGTGGGCCGCGCCGGAACCGCCTTTTCATGACGGCCAGCCGGAGTCTGTACGCGGTGTATTCCGAGGCGCAGGGTGCGCACTGGTGCTGAGGTGATCCCGCGAACGCGGGGGATTTTTTAGTCAAATCCGGGGAATGGGTTCTGGGTAGAATTCGGGAACTGAGATCAGATGGAAAAACAGGATTCCAAGTTGAAGCACCAAGCCGTGTTTCGGTGCCGAGAGGGTGTTTTTGCGGCGAGGCGGCCGAGGGCCTTTGTCTCGTTCGGGTCCGGACTTGCGTTGCTCCTGTGCGGCTGGCTCTCAGAGCCAACGCTGGCGGAGTCTGTCGCGAAAAACGGGCGTCAGCCCGGGGCACCGATGGCGGAGACGCAACGGGGGTTTCTGGGGGAGCACTGTGAACGGTGTCATGGGCGGGAAAAGCAGAAGGGTTCGTTTCGGGTCGACGACCTGAATCTGGCGATTGGAGATGCCCAGACGGCGGAACGCTGGCAGAAGGTGTTGAACGCGGTGAATTCGGGTGAGATGCCGCCCGAGGACGAGAAACAGCCTGGCCGGGACGCGAAGCTGGAGTTCTTGGAGGAGTTGCAGGAGTCGATGGTGGTAGCGCGGCGTATGCTTGCCGACCAGGGCGGGGCGAGCATTGCGCGCCGATTGAACCGGCGCGAGTACCGGAACACAGTTCAGGCGCTGCTGGGGGTGAGCTTGGACGTCAACGAGTTGCCTGCAGATGGCGGTTTGGGCAGCTTTGACACCAACGCGCTTTCGCTCCTGATGTCGGGGGACCAGTTTGAGCAATACCATGCGCTGGCTTTGGATGCGCTGAATGAAGTGCA
This sequence comes from uncultured Spartobacteria bacterium, assembly GCA_903901425.1. Taxonomy (GTDB): domain Bacteria; phylum Verrucomicrobiota; class Verrucomicrobiia; order Chthoniobacterales; family Chthoniobacteraceae; genus CAIURC01. Next base: position 8,201 of record CAIURC010000211.1, read on the forward strand.
TGCGCGCCGTTCTGCTCCTGAGAAACGGTATTACAGCCGGGTGGAGGGGGAGTCCCGGCTGGAGGTTGTACGCAAGTCTCTTCAGGAGAGGCTGGACCAACGGCGCCGGTACATGCGCTGGGTGCATGCCGTGGATGAGGCCGGGCGCAGGCCCGAGAACCAGCCGATTCTTCAGGAACTGCGGGCAAAGAAACACCCAGAGGAACCCTACCGCTCTTGGGAAAAGATCCAGGGCGCGCCTCCGCCTTCCGAGTATGGTTTTGTGGATTTCACACGGGCCAGACACGAGGGAGAGGGGCACTGGGCGCTCGTGCCGTTCCTGTCTTATTACGTGTCCCAACCGGACAGCCAGAGGGGCGCTTTTCTGACTCCGGGCGACAACGCGGCCTGTAATTCCGTGGACCTCGGGGTGGGCGGCTGGCCTGCGGGGCAGTACATCGTCCGGGTCCGCGTCGGAGCGGTGGAAGGCAGCCCAGCCCGGCGCCGGTTCCTTGAGTTTGGACGGCGGATTCTGGGCCGCTACACGGTGACCAGCAGTCATGAGGTGACGGGAACTCTCAAGGAGCCGCAGGTCCTGGAGATTCCCGTGGATCTTCGTGGGAACGAGGAACGCCATTTTTATGTGGCGGAACGGGGCTGCTTGGATGACGACACGCAGGGAAACCGGAAGTATTTTGCAGGAGTCCGGGACAATGGAGTCGGCCCGGATCTGGTTTTGTGGGTGGACTGGCTCGAGATGGAGAGCGTGCCCGCAGCGGGCGCCCTCGTGGGCAGCGAGCTTGAACGCGCAGGCATTCCGATTGCCGCATTGGGAAATCAGGAGCTGCCTGCGGCCGAGTTGCGCGCGGGGCTCGAAAGGTTTTCGGAACTCGCGTTCCGGGGTTCAAAGCCGTCCACCGCTTTTGTGGAGCGGTTGTTGAAAATGTACGAGGGGCACCGGGCCGGAGGAAAAAAGCCGGGGGAGGCGTTGCGTCAGATCTTTGCCGTGGTGCTCGCTTCGCCTCGGTTCCTTTACCTGTCGGAGCCAGCACCGGAGAAAGGGCGCCGGAAACTCAGCGGCACGGAGCTCGCGTCGCGGCTTTCGTATTTTCTCTGGGGCGCACCTCCGGACGAGGAGCTTCGCGGCCTTGGGGCTTCGGAAGAGTTGGCAAAACCGGAGGTGTTGGGGGCTCAGGTTCGGCGCTTGCTCGATGACCGGCGCAGCAGGGATTTCGTGGTGCCGTTCACCCATCAGTGGCTGGGCATGGACCGGCTCAATTTTTTCCAGTTCAACGGCGACAAGTATCCCGACTTCGATTTGTGCGTGAAAAACGCCGCCCGTCAGGAGGTCTACGAGACCGTGGGCCAACTCCTGGAGGAAAACGGGTCCTTGCAGGAGTTGCTCAAGTCCAGCCACGTGACCGTGAATGCTCTGATGGCCGATTACTACGGGCTGCCCGGTGTCACGGGGGACAATTTCAGAAAGGTGCCTGTTCCCCCGGATTCTGCGAGGGGCGGCCTTTTGGGGATGGCGGCGGTGCTGGCCATGGGCAGCAACGGGGAACACACCAGTCCCGTGGACCGGGGGGCGTGGGTGTTGCGGAAGTTGGTGCATGCGCCAACGCCGCCCGCGCCGCCCAACGTTCCGCAGTTGGCGCGGTTGGAAGGCAAACTGCTCACCACCCGGGAACGCTTGGTGTCCCACCAAGAAGAACCGCAGTGCGCGAACTGCCACCGCAAAATCGATCCGATCGGGTTCGGGCTCGAAAACTTCGACGCCGCCGGCCGCTGGCGCACCGAGGACCGGTACGAGTACCCGGGTAAAGGGGAGAAAAAGTGGGTGATCGACCCGGCGGGCGCCTTTCACAACGGGCCGGCTTTCAAAGATTACCATGAGCTGCGTGACCTCATCGCGGCCCGGCAGGACGATTTTGCCCGGGGCTTTGCCGAGGCGTTTTGTGAGTACGCGTTGGGCAGGCCCTACGGTTTCAGCGACGAACCGCTCGTGGATGCAATTTTGGAGCGGGCCCGTCCAGCCGGGTACCCGGTCCGGGAATTTGTGCTGGGCCTAGTCCAGAGCGAGACCTTCAGAACCAAATAGAACCGGAGAAAAAATGAACGCCCCTCAAAACCGTCGGAAGTTTCTGCGAACCGCAGGAACCCTGCTTGCACTTCCGGCCTTGGAGTCGGCCGGGTTCAGAAGGTTCGTGCGCGCCGCCGAACCGGGTCTGCCTCCCAAACGGGTGGTTTTCCTCGGGATCGGCTACGGGGTGACCCAGGAGACTTGGTTTGCATCGCTTCAGGAGCCCGGGGTTTCCTACACGTTGCCGGACGGGCTTAGGCCTCTGGAACGGCACCGCCATTCGTTCAGCATCGTGCAGGGGGTGTGCAACAAGCTCTCGGCGGAAGCCCACTGGGGCAGCACCTACTGGCTGACCGGTGCAAACCGCTACGGCGACGGGAGTGGCGGAATGCACAACAGCATCTCGGCGGACCAGGTTGCAGCCAGCGTGCTCGGACGCGATACCCGGTTCGCCTCGCTCCAGTTGAACGGATCCGATCCTGATCTCTCCGGGCCCGGCCACGGCACAGGACTCTCGCTCGCATGGGATGTCCGTGGCAAACCCATGGCAGGCGTGAACAGCCCCGTGGCGCTTTTTCATAAGCTGTTTTCAGCCGATAGCCTGCCCTTGGAACAACGCCAGGCAGCGCTGCGTGAGAAACGCAGCATCCTGGATGCGGTGGGCGAGGAGGTCTCCGATTTGAAGCGGGGTCTCAACCGGCGCGACCACGAAAAATTGGACGAGTATTTCCAGGGAATCCGCGAGATCGAGCTGCGCATGGGCCGGGAGGAAAAATGGTTGGATGTCCCGAAACCCGCCGCGCCATTGCGCGAGCCCGGCGCCGGTCTGATGGGGGTGGAGGAGGTGAAGCTCATGTACGATTTGCTGGTGGCGGCCTTCCAGACCGACAGCACCCGGGTGGCCACCTATCGGCAGCCCATTTCTAATCTGCTCAAGAGTCTGTCCATCAAGGTGGCACCCCATGACATGAGCCATTACAGCATCGGGGAACGGATGGATGCCTCGCAGAAGCGGGACCGGGTTCAGAGCGAATTGCTGGTCGGGTTTCTCGACCGGTTGGAGGCGGAAAAGGATGCTGCAGGAAGGAGTCTTCTGGACAACACCGTGGTGGTTTTCGGGAGCAACCTGCGGACCGTCCACACGCTGGAAAACTGTCCAACGCTGGTGGCGGGACGAGGGGCAGGGTTGAAGTTGGGGCACAACCTCGTGGTCTCGCGCAACACGCCCTTGTGCAACGTGTGGTTAACCCTGCTTCGGGGGCTGGGGCTCGATCTCGAGCGGCATGGCGACAGCTCGGGCGTCCTGAAGGAACTCATTGCCTAATTCAAACCGATGAATCTCAAAAATTTCTGCATTTTTGCAGGTGCCACGCTCCTCTGGATTTCCCCGGTCGCACCGGGCGCTGAACCGGTGGACTTCAAACCCGGCCTGTTGTGGAGCGAGTATGATCCGGATGCCGGCGATTTCCGGGAGGAAGTGGTGTCTGACAAGACAGTGGACGGGATCCGGATGCGCGAGAGTTACATCAGCGCTTATCTGTTGGGGGAGGAGATCCGGGTTTACTGCAAATACAGCGTCAAGGAGGGCGTGACGCAGGCGCCCGGACTTCTGGATGTGCACGGGTGGATGGGGGCCGCCAACCCGGGCCGGGACATGGTCTTGGATGGTTGGGCGGTCATGGCCCATGATTACTGCGGAAAAACTGCGGGACGTACCCACTACACCCGGTACCCGGACCGGTTCCGGCACGGGAACATGGACCGGTCGGTGGGGTTCCATGTGAACGGAGGGCTGGAGAATGGGCAACAGATCACGGATCCGCGCCAGTGCTCGGATTACCTCTGGTACGCGTTGGAGCGCCGGGCGTTGAGTTATTTGGAGCGGCAGAAGGAAGTGGACCGGAGCCGGTTGGGGGCCCGCGGCTATTCCTATGGGGGGACTCTGATGTGGAATCTGGGCACCGATCCGCGGGTCAAAGCCGTGGTACCGCATTTCGGGATTGGATGGAACGTCTATTACCGGGACCACCAGGTGTGGATGTACGAAAATCCGCCCGTGCCCGTGCCGGAACCGACCTCCGGGGAGCGCATCTTTCTGGAGTGGATGGCGCCGGAGGCCCATGTGCCAGCAATCCGCGCAGCGACCCTGTTTTTGAACGGGTCCAACGACCATCACGGGGGACACGAACGCGGCCTGGAGAGTTTCAAACGGTTCCAGCCCGGTGTGCCCTGGGCATTCGCGATCCAGGCCCGCGGACATCACGACACCGACAAGATCCAGCAGAACTGCAACATGTGGTTGGATAAGCATGTCCGAGGCCGGGACGTGTTCTGGCCGCCTCAGCCACGCGCCGCGTTGCGCTTGGATTCCGAGGGAGTGCCGGAACTTGAGGTGGTTCCCGCGGAAGCCGGGGCGGTGAAAAAGATGGAGATGTTTTATGCCACCAAAACGGCGTGCAGCTACATCCGGTCGTGGCGCGATGTGGAGCCGCAGCGCGCAGGTGAAAAATGGCTGGGCAAACTGCC
>CAIURC010000212.1 GCA_903901425.1 uncultured Spartobacteria bacterium
AATCGCCTATCGCAGCCGTCCCTCGGCCTTTTTCCGCACCGACGCCGATGAGCGCATCCGCGAAGCTCTCGGTTTGACCGCTCCGGTGCTCCTCTATGGCCGTCGCAACACGCTCTTCGATACGGAGGGACTTCCGTTGGCCGACATTCTGGAAATCCTCCCTCCGCTCTCTTAGTTGGAACCAGATCCGGGATGCGGACTTTCCCTGCGGAAGATTCCGCGCTTTAGTGATGCCGGTGCCGCTACCTTACAAGATCGCCACGCTGCTCTACTGCTTTGACTCACAGGACAATATCCTCCTGCTGCGTCGGGCTCAGGATCCCAATCGCGGGTTGTTCAGTCCGCCGGGGGGCAAACTCAAGACGGACATCGGCGAATCCCCCTACGTCTGCGCTTGCCGCGAGGCTCAGGAAGAAACCGGTGTCACACTGACTCCGGCCGATCTGCACCTCACCGGCCTTATCAGTGAGTATGGCTATCAGGGCCAGACCCATTGGCTGATGTTTCTCTTCGAGGTGAAACCCCGTTTGCAACACGTGCCGCCCCCGCATCGTGAAGGGGAGTTCGGGTTTTATAGTCGGGCCGAATTGGCTTTGCTCGATCTTCCCGAAACCGACCGGGAGCAAATCTGGCCCCTCTTCTGGAGCCACCGTGGAGGATTCTTCGCGGCCCATGCCCACTGTCACGAAGAAGGCGGATCCACCTGGACCCTCGAACAAAGCAGCCCCATGCGCCGCGCCTGATCATGGAACCGCTTTCCCAGCCTGACATCCCGGATCCGGAGTTGGACCGCGCCTTCATGGGCGAGGCCCTGCGCCAGGCGGTCAAGGCATACGATGCTCAGGAAGTGCCGGTCGGGGCAGTGATCGTTCGCGGAAATCGAGTCATCGCACGCGCGTGGAATCAGGTGGAACTGCTCAAGGACGCCACCGCCCATGCCGAAATGCTGGCCTTGACCATGGCCCAGGAAGCCGTCGGTGATTGGCGCCTCACCGACTGCACGCTCTACGTCACCAAGGAACCGTGTCCCATGTGTGCCGGTGCCATTGTCCATTGCCGGTTGGCCCGAGTGGTCTTTGGTGCCCCTGACGCCAAGGGAGGGGCGGCGGGAGGAGCCATGAATCTTTTGCAGTTTCCGACCCTCAATCACCGCAGCGCCATCAGTCCTGGCGTTCGCGAAGAAGAGTGCCGGCACATCCTCAAGAGTTTCTTCCTCGAGCAGCGCTCCCGGAAAGATCGCCCGCCTCTCCCCTCGGACTCATGAAACGTGTGCCGGGGCATCCTGTTTTTTCAGCGATGCTTCAGGCATGGATGGTGTGCTGCCTGTGGGCGCTGCCCTCAGCCCACGCCGTCGTCGTGTTTGGCTCTGGAGATCCCGCACACAACACGACCCCTCCCTCCGGGGCGCTCTCAGGCAGCGGTTGGGATTGGCAAGGGCGTTGGCAATTCGCCTTGGGCACCGTCATCGGCCCCCGTCAGTTCGTGACCGCCCGCCATCTCGGGGGATCTCCGGGTGATGGGTTCGAGTACCGCGGCCTTCGCTACCGGACCGTGGCCGTCACCAACCGCCCTGGGACCGATCTCAACGTGTTCACCGTGGCGGGCCGCTTCGCCGACTATGCGCCGCTGTATTCCAATGCACGTGAAAGTGGCCGGCCCTTGATGTTGTTCGGTCGAGGCGGACGCCGTGGTCCCGCCGTTGCAGGGCGCGGTTGGTGGATCGGAGAATATGACGGCCTGCAACGCTGGGGCACCAACACCGTGAAGGGATGGGTTCCGGCCGATTCTTCGCCAGTGGGAGAT
>CAIURC010000213.1 GCA_903901425.1 uncultured Spartobacteria bacterium
CATCCCGGCACGGACCGGGTTCAGGTCCACATACGCCGCCACCGGGGCCAGCGCCTGTTCGGTGTTCTGGATGAGGATGCTCACATAACGGCCCTCCCAGAGCGTTCCTTCGCGGCCGTGGAGCCGGTTGAAATCCTGGGTAACGGTCTGTTTGAGAACCTGCATGAACTTCGAGATATCCCAGCGCCGCAGAAGGACCTTGTCCCGGAGGCGCGCGGCGGTGTCCTCGTCCCCGTTCTTGCGGGCCTCGGTGAGTTCGCGTTCGAGCCGCTTTGGGCCGTAGGAGATGTTACCGACATAAGCCAGGCGGATGATCTCGGCATCGTCGGGCATCTGTTCCGGAGGAGCCGGGACGAAGAGGGTGATGTGGAAGTGGTTGCACATGATCGCGTAGTTGAGGACCAGAACACCGCAGAACTCCTCGTATTGGCGGAGGCGTTTGCGGAAATTGGCTTTGTCCCTTGCACGGAACTTGCGGGATTTGTCCACGATCCTGCCGGTGATGTGATAGGTGCCGTCCTTGCCTTTTTCCGCCGTGGGCCGTGCTTTTCTCATGCCCCACCCTCGGCTCGGGACCGAAGGCGGGGCAACCGGACCCGGGCATCAGGGAGCCGTAATCCGGGGCGGCGCGGATGAGGAGAGGGCACTGCCACCGGCTCGAAGCCAGAATCGTCGTGGGAAAACCCCACGTTGGCCTAATGGATTCGCCAAAGTGGCAGATCGTGAACCTCCCCACAGGAGGTTGCGACTTTCGACCGCCGGTTGGCGGTCAAATTTCCTTTTCCAGACGCTCGCTGAGCCACTGCTTGATCATGCTCTGGTAATTCAGGTAGCGGGACCGCGCTAACCTCTTGATCCGGGCCAGCATCCGCGGATCAAACCGCAGGCTGATCGTGGCCGACTCCCGGGTGTCAGACTTCAAGACTCCCGCGTTCATCAGCCGGGCATCCAGCCTCGATTCCATCCAAAACGCAGCCTCCTCTTCCTCCGTATGGAACTCCGGGATTTCCGACCACTGGGTGATGACTCTCATGGGGTACCGCCTTCAAACTCCTGCTTCTGAATTTTTCCGCTGATAAAACGCGACCTCCTCCGGCACCATCTCCCGCGCAGCCAAGACCCGGTAGCGTTTTCCGTCCGTCCAGAAAACGCTGAACACGGCACGTTCCGCCACGGTGCGTCCCAGATTGAAATACCTGGCGTCCGCATCGCTGCGGCCCTCGGGCATAAGCCGGATGCTGAAAGGATCCTCAAAGGATTCCTCGATCTCCCTTGGGGGAATCGGCTTCAGGTTGAAAGGGGCGTCCAGCCAGTCGAATTCCATGCTCAGCTTTCCTTGGAAGGGGTGGGTTCCCGCTGGATGAGTTCGACCTCGTACCCCTCCGGAGCATCGAGAAACGCAATCACACTCCCGGTGCCGGTCACGGTAGGCCCATCGGAAAACGGGTACCCGAGGGAGGCGGAATGTTTTCCAAAAGCCTCCATATCCTCCACGTCAAACGCCAAGTGGGTGAGGTCATGCCCCACATGGACGGGGCCGCTGGCCTCGTACCGGCAGATTTCAATGAGCTCGTCGCTGCCTGGGGCCTTGAAAAAAACCAGTTCCGATCCACGGGGAGACCGGTGCCGGCGGACCTCCTCGAGTCCGAGGACATCCCGGTAAAAGGCCACGGTCCGTTCCAGGTCTTCCACCCGGTAGCGCGTATGCAAAATGCGGTTCACCCTTGGTCTGGCCATTTTTCGGTTCTCGATTTCAATCCGTTCTTCGTATAGCCCCCTTCTGCAGGAGTCGCTCCCTGCATACTGCACCGGGGGCGAAATTCCCAAACCCATTTTTCTACAACATGATTGCTCTTGGCATTGATTCCGGAACGCAAAGCACCAAAACCATCGCCTTGGACCTTGAAACCGGTGCCATTCTCGCGTCCGCCTCAAGCGCCTACTCGCTGATTCCCAACCTGCCTCAGGGACACATGGAACAGGAACCCCAGGTCTGGATCGACGCCGTCGATTCCACGGTCCGGGAATGCCTCAAAAAACTCGGCAAACGGCGCAACGAAATCCAAGCCATCGGGGTCAGTGGCCAGCAGCACGGGTTTGTTCCCCTCGACAAGAAAGGCAAGGTCATCCGTCCCGCCAAACTCTGGTGCGACACTTCCACTCAGGATCAGTGCCGCCAGTTCGAGGCCGAGTTCGGGGGCCCGGAGGGCCTCATCAAACTGGCCGGGAACGCCATGCTCCCCGGATACACCGCCCCCAAAATCCTCTGGCTCAAACAGAACGAACCCAAAAACTACCGGGCCCTTCATTCCGTCCTGCTTCCCCACGACTACATCAACTTCCACCTCACCGGCGAACGCGGCATGGAGTTCGGCGACGGCTCCGGCACTGGCCTCATGGATGTCCGGGAAAAAAAATGGTCCCAGCCTCTGGTCGACTTCATCGACCCGGATCTTCACCGGTCTCTGCCCACCCTCGCCTCCTCCAGACGCGCTCTGGGCCTGCTCCGCGACAACCTTCGCGATGCATGGGGCCTCGACAAAAGCCCCGTCGTCTCCGCCGGCGGCGGTGACAACATGATGGGCGCCATCGGCACCGGCAACGTCCAACCGGGCGTAGTCACGGTCAGCCTCGGCACCTCGGGCACCGTCTACGCATTCTCCGCTGAACCCGTGGTGGACCGCGCAGGCGAGGTGGCCGCTTTCTGCGATTCCACCGACCGCTGGCTCCCCCTCGTCTGCACCATGAACGTCACGGTTGCCACCGAACAGGTCCGCGCGCTCTTTGGTTGGAACCACGAAACGCTCGAAAAAGAAATCGCCTCGACCCCGGCCGGCGCAGGGGGCCTCCTCTTTCTCCCCTACCTCAACGGGGAACGCACCCCCAGCCTGCCCACGGCCACCGGCGTCCTGCATGGACTCACCACCGAAACCATGCGGCCCGCCTACCTCGCCCGCGCCACCATGGAAGGCGTCACCCTCGGCCTCGCCTACGGTCTCCAGCGCTTCCGCGAACTGGGAATTACCCCGGCCGAAATCCGGCTCACCGGCGGCGGATCCAAGAGCGCTGTCTGGCGCCAGATCTGCGCCGACATCTTCGGCGTCCCCACCGTGTGCCTCGCCTCCGCCGAGGGCGCCGCACTCGGGGCCGCCATCCAAGGCGCATTCGCTTCGCTCACCGCCCACGGCCAAACCGCCACTTTCCGCGAACTCTGTGCCCGAATTGTCCAACTCGACGCCAAAACCCGGTGCGAACCGGATTCCGCCCACCGGGACACCTACGCTTCCATGCTGGGGCGCCAAACGGAAATGACGCGCAGGCTTCACACCGCCGGTTATTTATAATATTTTCATCCCATGAACAGCCGTTCGCTTCTCATCGCAGCCGTCGTCCTCGCAGCCGTCTGCGGAGGCGTCTTCTTTTTCCTCCAGTCCTCCACCGCACCGGCCCCCATCCCGGCCCTGACTCCAGCCGCGACACCAGCCCCGGTTCAGGCCTCCATCCCGGAATCCATCCCTGAGGTGCGCAAACCCGTGGTGGTGCAGTCTGCGGATCCAAAGCCGGCGGCAAAACCGGCACGTCCATTGGAGCCCTGGGAATTGAAGATCGACCAGGCGCTCACCTCGAATCTGAATGAGACGGAAACCGCTCAGGTCCTCTTGAATCTCATTCCCACGTTGCCGCCCGAGGGCAAAGCCGAGGCGACCCAACACGTGACCAACCTGCTCCCCGACTCCGAATACAAACGGGTGTTGCCGCTCCTCAAAAACACCCAGATGCCGGCCGAGGTGCTGGACATCCTGGTCACCGACCTGATGAACCGGGAGGACACCGTCAAGCTGCCTGCTTTGCTCGAAGTCGCCAAACTCCCAAACCACCCCAACCACGAGGAGGCCCTCACCGATCTCCAGATCTTCCTCGACGCCGATCATGGCTCCGACTGGAACAAGTGGACGGCCTCGGTCAACGCCTACCTGAAGAAACAGGCTGAGGAAAATGCCGCGGACGCTGCCCAGCAGAACCTTCCGCCCGCGACCGCAAAGCCGCCCGGCGCCCCGCGTTGATCCGATGAAACTGGTGATTGCAGCCACGGGCGCCTCGGGCGCGATCTATTTCCAACGGCTGCTCGCCAAGCTCGACCCGGCGCAGCATGAAGTGCACGTGGTCCTCAGTGCCTACGCGCATCAGGTTTTCCGGGAGGAACTCGGTTCCTGGTCAGTCCCAGAGGGCTACCGCGTGCATGGCGACAAAACCATGCAGGTCCCGTTTGTGAGCGGGTCCGCCCATTTTGATGCCATGGTCGTGGTGCCTTGTTCCATGGGGACACTCGGCCGGATCGCTGCCGGCACCGCCGATTCCACCGTGCTCCGGGCGGCCGATGTGTTTCTGAAAGAACGGCGGCGCCTGATCTTGGTACCGCGCGAAACCCCTTGGAACCTCATCCATGCGCGGAACGTGGTTTCGGTCATGGAAGCCGGGGCGGTTGTGCTGCCGGCATCGCCTTCCTTTTACAGCCATCCCGCCACACTCGCGGATCTGGCCGACACGGTCGTGTCCCGGATCCTGGCGTTGCTCGGACTCCCTGATCCCGGCGCATTCCGCTGGGCCGAACCGGAATGACACCTACACTCAACCCCAAAGCACGCCGGATCGGCTTGGTCGGTTCGCTCATCATGCGCCTCTGGTGCCGCACCCTGCAGTTCCGGTTCACCGACCATGCCCATGTTCTCCGCTCGCCCAACCCCGAAAACCCCCTGCTCTGGGCATTCTGGCACAACCGTCTCTTCATCATGGGCTATCTGTTCCGCAGGTTCTTCCCAGGTCGCCCAGGCGCAGCACTCGCCTCCCCTAGCAAGGACGGCGAAATCATCTCCGCACTCCTGGAGCGCTTCGGAATCGAGTCCGTGCGCGGCTCCAGCTCCCGCCGGGGCGCCGCCGCGCTGATTGAGATGAAGCGCACCCTCCAGCGCGGGTCCGTCATGGCCATCACCCCAGACGGCCCCCGTGGCCCGAAGTACCATGTCAATCCGGGCATCATCAAACTCGCCCAGATCTCCGGAGGCAGCATCCTCCCTGTCCATGTCCATTTTTCCAACTACTGGACCCTGAAAAGCTGGGACGGGTTCAGGCTCCCGAAACCGTTCTCCACCGTCCACGTTACGTTTCACCCCGTTCACACAGTCGCAGAGACCGGTTCCGAGCCGGAGTTCGAGTCTGAACGCGAACGGTTCGAGGTCTTTTTCAGGAGCCTCGAAACCGATGTTCCCGCTCCAGCCGTTGAGGAACCCGTGGCCGGAGCCCATTGACTTCCGCCCTTTTCCCTCTTGGGCATCGGCCCTGTCTGGCTTCCTGAAACAGCACGCACTCCGCGCATGCATTTCCTGTTTCTCCAACTCAAACGCATTGGCGACCTCGTGTTGACCGCCCCCGCCCTGGCTGCGCTCCGTGTCCAGTTTCCCAAGGCACGGATCACGCTGGCCACCACCGAAACCTGCGCCCCGCTGACCCCGCTCTTTCCCCATCTGGACACCACGCTGGTTCTCCCGCGCTCTGGCCCCGGCCTCGCCTTCTGGAAAACGCTGCTGGCACTCCGTCCGGACGCCTGCCTCGACTTCACCGGCACGGACCGTTCCGCGCTGGCCGCGTGGATCTCAAGGGCCCCGCAGCGCCTCGCTTTCTCGGCACCGCCCCGGTTCAGGATGCGCGCCTATACCCGCCTGATCGATTCCCCGGTCCGGGAACGGCACACGGTGGACCATCACCTTCAGTTGCTCACAGGCCTGAACCCTCCCGCAGCCGCTCAGGAACCCGACTCCCCCCACCTCGTCCTGCCCCCCGCTGAATCTGCTGCCGTCCACCGTCTCCTCGGTCAGGACCCGTTTGTCGTCCTCCATCCCGGCACCGCGCGCCCCGAAAAATTTTGGGTCCCCAACCGCTGGGCGGCCTTGGCGCGTGAAATCCAGAACCAGTTCCAGATCCGGGTGGTGTTGACCGGCGGCTCCGATCCCTTCGAACAGGAGCATCTCCAGCGGATCCACGCGGCGATCCCCGGCTCCTGCATGGATCTTTCCGGCAAAATCCCGCTCTCCACTTTCGCGGCAGTACTTGCCTCCGCACGGCTAGTGGTATCCACCGATACCGCTGCGCTACACCTGGCCTCGGCCTTCCGGGTGCCCCAGATCGCGCTGTTTGGCCCGACCAACCCGTTCCACTGGCGCCCAAGGCACCCCCAAGCCATGGTTTTTTCTGCAGCGCATCCCGATGCGCCCATGGCCGCCTTCGAACCCCGGATGAAGGGCGCGCCCATGGACAGGATTCAAGCCGGCCCCGTGGCCCGCTGCGCCTCGGAGCTCCTGGCAGTCAGTCTGCGGCCTTGAGCACGGCCAGTAGATCCAGTTCCCGGATCCTGCGTGCCACCCACGCACACGAGCCCACCGCTGATACCAGCACGATGGATGCCGCCGTGGCATACGCGCGTCCCGTCAACACCAGGGGAAGCCGAACCG
>CAIURC010000214.1 GCA_903901425.1 uncultured Spartobacteria bacterium
CCATGTATAACCCAAAACCCGGGATTTTACGTCTGACGTTTTTTGTGGCAAATCAGACATGTGAAAAAGTTTCAACCCTCTCCGGATTCGGAAGACTGGTCCGCCCTCCGCACCCGGTTTCTGAGTTCCCTCTCCCCACTCACCCCTCTCTATCAGGTGTTCGATGCCCTGCCCGATCACTCCTTTTTTGCCAAAGACGCCCAGTTCCGGATTTTGTGTGCAAACCGCAATTTCCACGAGCGCATGGGGTTCCCGGACGAAGGGTCGATTCTGGGAAAGAACGACTTCGAACTTTTTCCCGAGTATCTTGCCCGGAACTTCCGGAACGATGATGAGGAGGTGCTGAATTCTGGACGGCCCAAGTTGAAAATCGTGGAGCTGTTTTTCAACCGTCAGGGAATCCCAGACTGGTTTCTGACCCACAAATTTCCGCTGCGCGACCGGACCGACCGGGTGATCGGATTAATGGGGGTATCGGTTTCCTACGACAGAGGCGACCCGCTCATGGCGCCCAACCAGGCGGTGGGACGCGCCATCGCCTATCTGCGCGAACATTTCCGGGAACGGGTGGACGTGGCGACTCTGGCAAGAACGGCCCACCTTTCCCCGCGCCAACTGCACCGGAAGTTTGTCGAGGCCTTTGGAACCAGCCCACAGGGGTTTCTGATGAAACTTCGGATCCAAGCAGCCTGCGAGGCGCTGCGTCAGGACGGGGCACAGATCAGCGAGGTGGCGCGGGAGCTTGGCTACTGCGACCAGAGCACGTTCACCCAGCATTTTTCAAAGCACATGGGCGTGACGCCGTTCCGCTACCAGCGCCAGTACCGGTTGGACCAAGGACAGTCCGCCCCCCCGGCTCACTCCCGGAAGACAACCGGTTCGTAGAGGAAGGTCCACCCGCTTTCCATCCGCAACGCGACGCGCCGGCCCCCACCTGCCATCCACACCATTCCCTTGCCGTAGACCACACGCAACTCCTCAACCATGGCCCAGGTTCTGGCGTCCCAAATCCGGAGCGAGCCGCGGGCATGCGTCACCAAATAAGGCAGCGACGGGTGCCATGCTACCGAGTCCACCTCGCCATCGTGTGCACGGAACTCTCGCTCCACCTTCAGGCTGGCACCCTCCCGAATCCGCACCTTGCGGTCATCCCCGCCTTCCGCGACCCAGCGACCGTCATGGGATCCGGCCAAATCCAACACCCGGGGAGCCAGCGCCTGCGCCTCAAGCTTGGCCGTGTCCGTGTTCCAAAGCGCCAAGCTGCGTTCTTCGCCCACAGCGGGTCCCTGTTTCGCCTGGCCTCCGCCTTGGATGACGGTTGCAACAAGATGGTTGTCTCCCACCCAAACACCGCCCCGATAAGCCCATCCAGGAACCACCAGCTGAAGCGTGCCCAGCTCGAGCCTACGCAATTCGCGTCCGGTGGAATGCTCCAGCATCCGGTCTCCACTCCAGATGAGGTCTTGGGTGGGATGCACCGCGAAGGGGTGGGGGCCGCTGATCGCTCTGGGTGCCCAGAGTTCCTCGATCCGGTCTCCATCAATCCGATAGGCCCCCATCTTGTCGTAGTAACGTAGGGCAACCCGAGTGCCTGAAAGGTTCTGGGAGATGGTCCCAGCCCGGTCGAACCCAAATCCCTCAACCCTCCGCTCGGCAATGAGATTCAGTTTCATGTCAGACACCACCAGTTTGGAGTCTGCACCCCCAATCTCCGAGTGAACCGAAAGCGCCGTGTCCCCGAGCGGCAGGCCATGAATCCTACTGACCGGCACTTCCAGCCCAGTGCGCCAGACCAGAATCCGGCCATCCCAGGCCATGGCGAATGCCGAGTCACTTCCTGCCACACGCCGAAAAGAGCCCTGCTCGTTCAACCTTTTTTGAAACGGATAGGCCCGGATCAGATCGCCGGTTTCCACATCGCGAATCTCCATGACCCCGCCCAAGATCGAGCGTTCGCAAAGAATCGCCACGGTCTTGAACCGGGCATCCGGCCGAACAAACAAGGGAGCCCTGTCCTCATAGCGCTTCTCCCATCGGAGCTGAAACCCCTCCGGATTGTGCCACCGGACAAACCGTTTCCCGTAGAATTTCCCGACCAGCACGCACCGCTGTTTCGGATCCAACCAGAGGTTGCCGGGAATGAACTGCTCCGCATCCCGCACTTTTTCCGTCGATTTGGAAAGCAGCCGCCCGTCTCGGGGATCCAGCCGCAGACTCACACCCTCCGTATCCAGCAGAAGCACTGCATCGTCACCAAGGGTGAAGCTTCGGACCTGTTCCCGCCTCCAAACGGGGCTTCCCGTGGCGATGTCCCACACCTCCAATCTCTCCCGTTTCTCCTTGGAATGCGACCAGACAAACACGTGGGTCTTTGAAACCCGCACCATGCTCCGGCTTCGGAAGAGGGCGTTGGGATCCTCCCGGTGATCCACCAGAATTTCAGGGAACAGCAGAACACCCGTCTCAGAATTCCGCACTTCAATTTCGAGCGTCTTGTCCCGGACCCAGACCACGGCCACGGCATCGCCCTGCTGGGAGACGGTGAAACTGTGGAGAATGGCCCCCGCCCTTTCCGCCTTCCACAGGGACGTCACCGCGCCCGTCTTGGTGTCTACCCGGCTCACACCTCCGTGGGTCTGCAGCGCCAGAATCGATCCGGATTCGGCAGGACAGTCCTCCACCTCCAACCACGGCACGCCGTCTGGCGGCGCGATTTTCAAATCCGCGGCATCCGACCGTTCCGTCAAATACGCCCAGTTTGGGTCCCTCAGATCCTCTGGAACCTTGGAAAGTGCGAGACGCATCTGTTCGGCGTCCCCGGATTCCTCCGCGGCCTCCGCGAGTGCCACCTGAGCACGCGCCGCTTCCTGCCGTGCCGACTCCCGGGCCACAAGTGCCTTCCGCTCGTTCTCTTTGGCGAGGCTCTCACTCCTCTGGGCACGTTCTTTTGCCACACCCAAACGCACCGTGAAAACGACCGCCATCGCCAAAAGCAGTCCTGCAGCGGCCGAAACGCCCCGGTTGCGCCGCACAAACAAAAGAAACTGGCGCCATGCCCCGGCACCTTCCGCTTCGGTTGCAAACCCATTCTGATACGCTTCAATTTCCCGGGCGAGTTCTTCCACGCTCCGGTATCGCTCCTCGCGCTCCCGGGCAAGCGCCTTGCGAACCACAGCCTGAAGCGCATCTGGAATCCTCGCCTCCCGGTTCCGCGACGCCCTCTGACCATCCCGCCCGGCCTCCTCCATTGGCCGGATCTGGCCGGTCTGAACCCGGGTCAGAATCTCGCGGACCGTGGTCCCCTCGACCGGCGGAAACCATGTCAACACGGCATAAAGGATCCCACCCAAACTGTAGACATCGCTGCGTTCATCCAGGTCCGCCACCATGCCGGTGGCCTGTTCCGGCGACATATACTGCGGGGTCCCCATCACGGCCCCTTCCAAGGTCATGCCAACGCCTGTGTCCCGTCCCACGGTGCCAACCACGGGTTCCTCGGCCATGCCCTTCACCTTCGCAAGGCCCCAGTCCATCACCAGCACCTCCCCGTACTCCCCGAGCATGATGTTCTCCGGCTTCAAATCCCGGTGCAGGATCCCCTTGCTGTGCGCAAATGCCACACCATCACACACCTTCCTGAAAACCGTCAAAAGCGTGGCCAATGGATAGGCCGCCCCCACCTCCCCATCCCCCCTTCGCAGCCCATCCAACACCTTCTGCAATGTCAGTCCGTTGACCAACTTCATCGCATAAAAAGGGCGTCCCCGCTTGTCTGTGCCCTGACTGTAAATCGGCACGATGTTCGGGTGCGCCAACCGCGCCAACACCTCGGCTTCCCTCGTAAACCTCGCATCCACACCGGTCCCGGAAAGATGGCTGACCTTGACGGCCACTTGCCGCCTCAGTTGCGGGTCGTCGCCGGAATAAATCTGGCCCATCCCGCCCCGGGCAATCTCCTCGCGCAGCCGGTAACTGCCGCGCAGAGGTGCTTCCTCCCAAACCCCAAATTCCCCGTCGTCCATCCCGTCCGCCATCGGCACGGTCGCCATCGTGTCCGCCATCGGCACGGTCGCATCCAAATCCCCTTTCCACCCAGGTGAATCCACGGGAAGCGTGGCCTCCGGATCCGCCTCGATGGCCAGTTGCACGCCGGGCAACTCCACAACCACCGGCGTATCCCACTCCTGAGCCGACTCCAGCACCCTTCCATCCACTCGCACCACACCGTCCATTGCTTCAACCCGAATCCGGTCAGCGCGCGGAGCGATCCGCACATGGCGCCCCAGAATCGCCTCCTCCTCGATCCGGAGGTCCGCGGTGTCCGCGCTGCCTAGAACCATCCCTTCCGTCCGGAGTGCCACCCGGTGGATCTCACCGCGGCTCGTCCGTACCGATAAAACCCAGCGCTTCATGAGTCTGCACAAGGGACCTACTCGGAAAAGGGAGGCGAAACAAGTCCGCTCCTGCTCAGCGCCCTTCCGCAGCCCATTTTTTCATCAATGCAATATTGGCCTCCACTTCCGCGTTGGGTTTGTGGAGGTACACCTTCATGTCACTGTCGAAGGCGGCCTCGCTCTCCGGAGCCGGATCCCGCGTGGCAGCAAGCACCGCATCCATCTGTTTCCGAAGCGCCTCCAGCGTGCCTTGATGCGCAGGATCCCCCGCCAGATTCCTAGTCTGCCACGGGTCAGCGCCCCAGTCGTACAGCTCCTCCGCAGGTCGCTCGGGACTGAACAACAGTCTCTCCGACAAATCCGGCAACCCCTTGGCGGCATGCAACTCCCGCAACCGCTGCACAATCGCTTTGCCGTCTTTGTAGGCATTGGGTTGCAAGTGCGGCCTCCCGGGATGCCCGTTCCGGATGTAGAGATACCGCGGAGTCCGGATGCTCCGGATCTTTTCGGTGGTCTCGTCGCAGCGGTCGCGTGCGGCAAAAGCCCATTCCCGAGACTGGTAGTCTGCGGAGAGCACATCCCTGGCCTGCATCTCCTGCGGAATCGGCACCCCGGCCGCAGTGAGGGAAAAAGCGGCCAGATCGATATGCTCCACCAGATCTTCCCGGACTTTTCCGCGGGTTACTCCGGGCCCCCGCACCACCATGGGAATCCGGGTGCCTTCGTTGTAGAGAAACTGTTTTCCCCTGGCATGGCTGATTCCATGGTCCGTCATGAACACCACGAGCGTCTGCTCCAGAATCCCCTCCTTTTCGAGCCGCTCCAGAACCCGCCCCACATGCAGGTCCGTGAGACGGACCGCATCCAGATAATCCGCCCAATCCTGCAACAGCACCGCATCCCGCGGATAGTACGGCGGCAACTCCACCCTGGACGGATCCGTGCCCGCCCCCAACTCCCGCACCACGCGTTCCCGGAAAGCCCGCCGCTGATCCTCACTGCCTTCCCGTAGTTTTCCGCCGTGAAGCTGCACCTGCATGAAAAAAGGCTGCCCCGCGTCCCGACCGGCCCAGTCGTGGCTGTGATACATCTGAGCGTCCCACTCAAAATTGTAGTCGGTCTTACCGAGCCTCTGAGAACTGCTGGCCCCGGCCTTTCCTCCCCGGCTCTTGGATTCACCAAAAGGCAGCCCGCGGTAGTCGAGATCGAGCAGGCCGCTGCCGATGCAGGTGTAATAGCCTGCCTCCTGGAAAAGTTTGGGGACAGGGATGACTCCCGTGGAGAGGTGGTTTTTGATTTCGCCCCGGCCACTCCGGTGGTGATGCGCACGGATGGTGGTCTGGTACATCCCCGTGATCAGCGCCGAGCGCGAGGGGGAACACACCGGGGCCGTCACAAACGCATTCCGGAAAAGCGTCCCCTCGCGCGCGAGACGATCCACATGGGGCGTGGAAATGAGCTTCTCCCCGTAACACCCGAAATTCGGGGACATGTCGTCCACCACAAACCAGAGGATATTGGGACGTTCCGCTCCCAGAACGGAAGCGGCACAGAGAATGAGCAGGATGAAAAAACGGGGGATCATGGGGATGCGGCGGCTTAAAGCTTTTCGCCGCCCCATTTTCAACCTGCACCCGAAGGAAAAGTCGCGCTTTCTCTTGAGGCAGCAGTTCAGGTGTTGACCCAGTGCTCCAGCATCCGGATCCAAGGGCCAACGAAGTGCCCGTTGTCATGGAACGTCCGGCCGCTGACCATGTGGCGGTCGACCACGCAGGGTTCGTTCACATAGATGCCGCCGCACACTTCGAGGTCGAACTTGCACTTCGCCACGGTGGCCATCCGAAGCCCCTTCACGATCCCTGCCCGTGCCGGGATCTCGACCCCATGACACACACTGGCCATGGGCCGGCCCTGTTCCCAGAACCAGCGCGTGATCCGGAGCAGATCCTCGTCCTCCCGGATGTACTCCGGGGCGCGGCCGCCGCTGAAAAAGATCCCGGCATAGTCCTCGGGCCGGATATCCTTGAAAGCGATCTCGGCATCGATGGTGTACCCTTCCCATTCCTTGGTGATGGTCCAGCCGGGTTTGTTCTCGTGGAGCACCATCTGGTACTTGCGCTTCTCCGGGGCAGCCACCACAGGCTGAAAACCGCCTTCGATGAGGCGGTAGTAGGGATAGAGGGTGTCCACCGTCTCGGTGGCGTCTCCGACGATCACCAGCACTTTTTTGGGTTTCATATGCGTGTCATGGGTTGGAACCGCGCCCGCGCGAGCCACCCCGACTGCAGCGAGAGTAGTTGTTGCAAGGAATTGGCGCCGGTTCATGTGGGACCCAGCCTAACGGCTTGGCGGCCAGCGTCATTACAGGCATGCTTCAGAAAAACTCAGGTTTTTGGTCACCCATGCCCCCCCGCCGTCCAGCCCCCCGAGTGGCTCTCCTCATCGAGACCACGCGCACGTATTCCCGGGAAATCCTCTCTGGAATCCGGCGCTACATTTCCGCCCGCGGACCGTGGTCGACCTTCCTCGAACTCCGCGCCTTGGACTCCTCGCCCCCAAAATGGCTCCGGACATGGAAGGGGGACGGCATTCTGACCCGGACCTTCACCCGCCAGATGGCACGGGTCGTCGAGGAAACCGGGCTTCCAGCGGTGGAGCTGCGCTCCACGCATCTCGCAGGAAACCGGCCGTTCGTCGGAATGGACAACGCCCAGATTGGCCGCATGGTGGCCGAGCATTTTCACACCTGCGGTTACCGCCACTTCGCTACCTACGGCTTGGCCACGGAAAAGTTTTTTGTGGAGCGGATGCGCAACTTCACGGAGACGGCCGCAGGTCTGGGATCCTTCTGCACCTCGCTTGAAGCCCGCTCGGACCAGGTGGAGGATTGGGAACAAAGCCAGAAGCGGTTGGCCGATTGGGTAGCAGGTCTTCCCAAGCCGATTGGAATCTTTGCCGCCAACGACCAACTGGGCGTTCATCTGCTCGAGGCCTGCCAGCGCGCAGGAGTGGGTGTCCCGGAAGAACTCGGTGTGGTGGGCGCCGAGAACGAGGAGGCCCTCTGCTCGTTTGCGACTCCCGCCCTGAGCAGCGTCCGGTTTGACGGGGACGCCGTTGGATTCGCCGCCGCAGAACTGCTCGACTCCCTGATTCAGGGCGCCCCTCCCCCTTCCGCTCCACTTCTGATTGCACCCAAAGGCATCGTGATCCGACGCTCCTCAGACGAACTCGTCATCCACGATGCCCTGGTGGCCAGGGCGGTGCGTGTGATCCGAGAAAACGCGCTGAACGGCATCGATGTCACCGTGCTCTGCCAGCAACTCCGGGCCTCCCGGAGCACACTGGACCGCCGAATGAAAGCGGCCCTCCAAAGGACGCCAAAAGAAGAAATAGCCAGAGTCCGGTTCCGGGAGGTCGAACGACTCCTGAGGGAAACAGACCTCACCGTGGAAGCCATCGCCGAGCTCACAGGATTTGTCCACCCCCACTACCTGCACGCCGCATTCAAGGAACTCCACGGGATGACCCCAGGCGCGTTCCGCATCCGGCATCTTCCCGATTCGTCCCCGGTCAGCGAACCCCGGCGACCTTGAATCCTTCCGCTTCGAGCAATTCGCGCACCTTCGCGGGCTGATCCCCCTGCAGCTCAATGGCCCGCCCACGACAGGTGCCGCCGCAACCGCACGCCGCCCTGAGTTTTTTCGCCAACTTCTCAATCACAGACATCGGAAGGTGCGTGGCAAAGTCGTCAACCACAACCACCACTTTCCCCCCGCGGTGCGCCGTTTCACGGCGCAAAACCACCCGTCCCAACTTCCACTGTGGGCCAGGATTCTCCTCCGGTTTCGGTGCGACTTCACCGGCCGGAAGCCCTTCGAGGTTCAAACCCGAAAACGCCGAATTCAACCCCTGCCTCGGGTTCTGAGCAGCGTTCACGTCAATCCGGCCTTTCTGTTCCCGGGCCATGCGCTGGGTTACATCAGGTTCGCCGCCACCTCGGCCATCTCGCTCCGTTCGCCCTTGAACAGGTTCACATGGGCCATGAACGGCTGCCCTTGGAGCCGGCTCCGAGTGTAGACCAGACCGTTGGTATGGGCGTCCACGTAGGGATTATCGATCTGCGCAAGGTCGCCGATCATGACAATCTTGCTCCCCTTGCCCATCCGGGTCACCAGCGTCTTGGCCTCGTGCGGTGTCAGTTGCTGGGCCTCGTCCACGATGAAAATTGCACGGGGTAGGGAACGACCACGGATGTGCGCAATCGCCTCAATCTCCAGCAACCCTGCCTCCATCAACGGCACATACGGCCGGGGCGCACCTTTTCCTCCTCCCATCGGCTGCTGCGACTGACGCGCCGCCACCTCCTCCGTCTGCACAGGGGACTTCCGGGCACTCTGCTTTTTGTGGTCGAACTGTTCGGGTTTTCGCGGCCTCGCCAGGAGCATCTCCAGCGCATCATAGGCCGGTTGCACCCAGGGCTGCATCTTCTCCTCCATGCGGCCCGGGAGAAAACCGATGTCGCGTCCGGTGGGCATGATGACACGGGTGATCAGCATCTTTTCGTACTCCCCCTTCTGGACCTGCTCCAGTGCGGCGCCAACGGACAGCAGAGTCTTCCCGGTGCCCGCCTTGCCGTAAACCGTCACGAGCGAGATCTCGGGATCATAAAGCGCATCCAAAAGGAACCGCTGACCGAGGTTGGCGGCCTGAAGGGTGCGCCCGCCGCGGATGGAGATGTGGTCGTTGGTCAGACGCCGGAACTCGCCGCGTCCGACATGCCGGGCCGGGACCCCATGGGAATGTTCCTCGGAGTTCCGGAGCAGGACGTATTGGTTGGGGAGAAAATGGGCGGCCTCGGGAAGAACGATCTGCTGCTGACTGGCAAATGCCTGGAGCGTGTACCCGGGGATGTCGAATGCCTCGAACTCCTCGGCAGCCCCGAGCCGCTGGGTGCGTCGGATGTCGCCATCCTCGACGCGGTCCGTCCGGTAGTCCTGCGCCTCAAGCCCAAGGGTCCGGGCCTTGAGCTGCATGTTGATATCCTTGGTCACCAGGATCGTTGGAGAAGTCTGGGTATCGGCAAGGTACACCGCGCTGGCCAGAATCCGGTTGTCCTTCACCGACATGTCCGGAAAGAGCGCGCGGACCATTTTAAACCGGGTGGATTCGTTGAGCAGTTGCCAGCCGTGCTCATCAAACTTCACATGCGGATTGATGCACACATGCAGTTCGCCGCGGTTCTCAAGTTTGACCCCGTGCTTCATCTGCTCGATGGAGCCAAACCGCTCGTTCAGACGGCGGTGCACCTCACGGGCATTCGCCCCGCGCGTCGTGGATTCCGACTTGAACCGGTCGAGTTCCTCCAAGACCTCCACCGGAATCCAAACCACGTGCTCCTCAAACTGGAACATGGCCTGCGGGTCATGCAGCAGCACGTTGGTGTCCAGCACGTAGTTTTTGAGGAAAGCGGGCGTCACCAGCTTTTTCTGCTTCTTTCCAGAAACCGCGCCGCCTTCAGGCGGATCCGATTTTCTCCGGGGCTCGGGACCGGATTGCTTCGGGGTGGACGCCGGGCGAGCCGGCACAGGGGCGGAGAAACGAGGGGCCTTCACTCCCCATCACTACCGCATTTTCCGTGCTCAGCGTCCAGCCCTGAGCCGTTGAACGCACCCATTTTTTTAGGATCAATCGCAGGGCCCCGGGTTTGTCTGAATTTCACCTTTCCGCATTTGCGCAGGCCGCCAGCCTCCGCTTAACTTCCGGGCCAGCTATGGAAAAAATGATCATTGTCGGGACGGGTTGTGCGGGACTCACTGCGGCCATCTACGCCGCCCGGGCCAACTTTTCGCCTCTGGTTCTTGAAGGCCACGAACCCGGCGGCCAGCTCAGCACCACGACGTTGGTCGAGAACTTCCCGGGCTTTAAAGAGGGCATCGACGGCCCCGAACTGATCATGACCATGAAAGCCCAGGCCGAACGCTTTGGGGCGCGCTTCCAGTACAGCACCGTCACGGAGTTTGAGGCCGCAAACGGACACGTCCGGGTCAAGCTCGACGATCAGTGGGTGGAGACCCAAACGCTGATCGTTGCCAGCGGCGCCTCCGCCCGCTGGCTGGGGCTCCCCCGCGAAAAAGAACTCGTCGGACACGGCCTCACCTCCTGCGCCACCTGCGATGGCGCGTTTTACCGCGACGTGCCCGTCTGCGTGGTTGGCGGCGGCGATTCGGCCTGCGAGGAAGCCTCTTTCCTCACCCGGTTCGCTTCCAAGGTGTATTTGATCCACCGGCGCGACACCCTGCGCGCCTCGAAAATCATGGCAGACCGCGCGCTTGCCAACCCCAAGATTGAAATGGTCTGGGACTCCGCACCGGTGGAGTATCTGACCGACGACCAGGGCGAAATGCGCGGGATCAAGCTCCGGAACCTCAAGTCGGGTTCGGAAAGCGAACTGGAGGTCAAATGTGTGTTTGTGGCCATTGGCCATGTCCCCAACACGGCCCCGTTCAAGGGCAAGCTGGACATGGACGAGAACGGGTACTTGATCCAGCACAAGGGCACCCAGACCAATGTGCCCGGCGTGTTTGCCGCAGGGGATGTTGCCGATCACGTTTACCGTCAGGCCATCACCGCCGCCGGACAGGGCTGCGCCTCCGCTCTGGACGCGGAACGCTACCTCTCCCACCACGCCTAAAAAGCGTCCGGGAGATCATTGAGCGCAGCGCCCTTTTCAGCGTCTGGATCTCTTGTCCATGACGCCCTCACCCAGTGCGGCGAAAAGCAGGCGCTGAAACTCCATTCCCTCGGCGGGCAACTGTGCGCCGGACCGGCAGAGCAAAGCGACCTCCCGCTTGACGCCCGGCCCGCTCAAACCCACGACCCGGCAGCCCTCCGCCACCCGGCCGAGGGCGAGCCGGGGCAGAAGGGCCACGCCCAAACCCGCCGCCACCAAGGACCGGATCGTTTCCAATTCCCCAGTCTCACAAGCCACCCGCGGTTCGAACCCCGCCAGACGACACGCGCTTTCGACCACCTCCCGGACCCGGCCCCGGTAGAAAATGAAACTCTCGTCGGCCAGACTCGCCAGCGGCACGCTGCGTTTCCGGGCCAAAGTGTGAACCGCAGGCACCAGCAGCAGGAACGGTTCTGAAAACAGGGGCGACTGGACGCATTTGCCGCTCCCCGCGGGCAACTGGACCACCCCGAGCTGGACCCTGCCTTCCTCCACCCAGCTCCCCACCTGTTCGCTGGTTCCCTCCAACAAACACAAATCCACTCCCGGATGCCGGACACGAAATCCAGCCACCACATCGGGAAACAGGCACGCGCTGACCGACGGGATCGATCCGACCGCGAGTTGGCCCCTGCGGATTTTCAGCAAGCCGGCCACGGCACGGCGCGCCACCTCCGCCTGGCCCAGCAGGATCTCCGCATGGGAGCGCAGCATCTCGCCAGCGGGCGTCAGCGTGCTCTCCCGCCGGCCCCTGACAAAAAGCGGGCCTCCCATTTCCTCCTCGAGTTTGCGCACCTGTTCGCTCAACGCAGCCTGCGCGAGATGCAAGCGCGCCGCGGCCCGGGTGAAGTTCCGTTGGCGGGCAACTTCAAGGAAGTACTCGAGCTGGTAGAGTTCCATCGGTTTTTCCGCTTATATTCCACTGAAAGTCCTGTTTTTCCATCCCAGTTTTCGGGTGCATGATCCTTCCATGGCCAAAACCGAACTGATCCGCGCCCCCGAAGCCCTCACCCCGCTCACGCCATGGACAGACACCCACTGGGCGCATGTCAGCGAGGAGTCGTTGGCCGACCACTCCAGCAAACCCCGGCTCTGCTCCGCAGCCCTGCTGCCGTTCAAAGACGCCAAACCGGACTGGGAGGGGTTTGCCCGCAGCATCCGCTGGATGCTTGAAGCCGCCGCGCGTTACGGCGTGGAGCTGGTGCCCGTTCTCAATGCCGACACCGGCTACATCTTTCAACTCGATGCCCCCCTCTATGCCGAGGTGCTCCAGAGATTCCGCGCAGAGTTTCCAGACACGCGCTTCATCGCGGGGGTCACCGCGCGCGGCGCCGAGGCCGACTCTGGCTTCCGCGCGGAACGCTACCGACCGCTGCTCGACATCGTTCAGAGCCATGAGAACTGCGAAGTCATGCTCATGACCTCCCGGCATCTGGATGGGCTTGCCCCAGAAAAACGCAGGGATGGCTACTACGAGATTGCCGAATGGCTGGTGCGCCCAGGGATCGTCCACGCTCTGGAACCGTCCTTTGTGCCATGGGCCACACCTTTCAGCCCATGGCTCCTGCTCCAACTCGCCAAGCACCCGAAGTTTGTGGCTGGAAAAATCAGCACCTTGGACGAGCCGCATTTTCTCTACTGGACCGCGATGTGCCGCGACCTTGGACTGGATTTCCAGCCTCACAGTGGGGACGACTTTGGGATCCCCACCGCGATTCGGATGGGGATGCCGCTGCTGATCGGAGCAGCCAGCAGTGCTGCCCCGCTGATCTGCGCTGCCAAGGACCTGTGGCTGGACGATTCCTCGCCGAACAAACGTTTCCGGACGGAGTCCGGCGGCGGGTTTGACACCCGCGTCTACAAACTTTTTGAAGCCATCCAGTCCATGGAGGACCAGGTGTTCCGCCTCGACTCCCACGGCAGCGCGTCCGCCTACAAGCACAGCACTGCCCATGTGCTCCACCTGCTGGGACTCATCGCCGCCACCGAAACGCACCCGGATTGTGTCGACCGCCGAGGACCGGACGAATCTGAGCGGATGCGCGAGGCCCTGCAACGCCCGTTCCGGGTCGCGGCGCGGCTTGGAATCCCGTTTGCCCCGAATTGAGGCGCGGTTGGCAGCGGCAAGGCGCCGCTCAGTCCCCGGGGGGACACCGTCATTTTACTGCTCGGCTTGAGCAGACTGGGAATCGCATTTGCCGAACAACGCCTGTTCCAGGCGCTTAAGCCGTTCGCCGAGTTTGGGCAAGCGGCGGACCCACGCGTTGAGTTCCTTTGCCTCCCGCATGGGCAGCGCGGGTGTCCCCCAAACCACCTCCTTGGGAGCAACCCCCTTGCTCACCCCGGACTGGGCTGCAATCACCGCACCGTCCCCGATTTCGATGTGGCCCACGATCCCGCTCTGGCCGGCCACTGTCACGTAGTTACCCAGCTTCGTACTGCCCGAAATTCCGGCCTGCGAGACCAGCAGACAATGCTTGCCCACGGTCACGTTGTGGGCGATCTGGACCAAATTATCGATTTTGGTTCCCTCTCCGATCCAAGTCCTTCCGAACCGGGCACGGTCCACAGTCGTGTTCGCCCCGATCTCAACGTCGTTGTCGACCTGCACGATTCCGGTCTGCGGAATCTTGACGTGACGCCCGCCGGAAAATTCGAATCCGAATCCATCGCTGCCGAGCACCACACCGCTGTGAAGAATCACGCGGTCACCCACGCGGCATCCGTGTCCCACGGTGACCCTGGGAGCAAACTGGCAACCGCTCCCCACCACGGCGTCTCTGCCAATGTGCCCATGAGCGCCCACCACCGTTCCCGCGCCGATTTTTGCCCCGTCCTCCACCACCACATAGGGCTGCAAGCTCACGCCTTCGCCCAGCTCCACCCCGGCACCCAAGACCACCGTAGGATGGACTCCGGGAGCGTAGGTCACCGGTTCCGGAGCAAACCGTGCCACGACCTTTGAGAAAGCCAGGGACGGATTTTCAACCCGCACCACATCCGGAGGGACAGGCTCGGCAAAGTCCAACGGCACCAGCACAGCCGAACCGAGGCACTTTTTAAGGGCGGGAAGATAGCGTGGATTGCCGAAGAACGTGATGTCGCCCTCCGCCGCCTCGGCCAGCGCTGCAACGCCACGGATGACCCGAGCGGGGTCGGCCGCCGGATCGAGTTGGCCCGAAACGAGGTCGGCGAGTTCCCTGAGACTTAGCTCCACGACCCTTACTTCTTCTTGGGTTTGGTGGCAGGTTCGTCCTTGGAGACGGATTCGGCCTTGGCCGCGACTTCTTCCTTGGGCTTGCTCTTGTTCAGAATGGCGATCACCTCGTCGGTGAAGTCGAAGTCCTTGTTCGCGTAAAGGATGACAGGCGAACCGATAGCCACGCCTCCAGCCGACTTGTCCAAGACGAGTTGGTAGTTTTCGTTCTTCACCTTTTCGTCCACCACCTTCATCACGTCCCCGAACATCTCCTTCAGCAGGGCCGCCTTGCGGGTGTTCAACTCGTTGCGAAACTTGGCTTCCTCGGTCTGGATCTCGGAGTCCAGAGTCTTCAGATCCGCAATCTTTTCGTCGCGCAGTTTGCTTTTGGTCTGCTTGGCGTCCCGGCTCAACTCGGGTTTGTCGATCTCCACATTGAGCTTCCCGATTTCGGTGATCGCAGACTGCCGTGTCGCCACCTTGTCGCTGAACTTGCTCTGGGCAGCCTTGAGGGAACGCTCCAGTTCCTGATTGCCCTGCTCAAACTTGTAGTAGGACTTCAGAGCCCTCTGCACATCCACCGTGCCCACCTTCAAGGTCTGCCCGGAGGCGGCACCGGAAAGGGCAAACAGGGCTGACAATGCAAATAAAACGGATTTTACTTTTGTTTTCATACGTCAAATGGACTGGGGCCGGGGCAGGTCCGGGCCCCTGCGGCTTCAGAACTGGTAGCCGATGTTGAACTGGAACCGGCCGCCAGAATTGTTGAACGGGTCGGTCTGGACCGGAATCCCGTAATCGATCCGCACAGGGCCAATGGGCAATTCCAGCCGGACACCGATCCCGATGTCGCTATTGAGGTCGCCATTGTAGGAGTAGCTTCCCTTTCCCACCATGCCGACGTCGTAAAAGAGCGCCCCGCGCACTTTGTCGATGACCGGGAAAGTGTACTCGATGGTTGCCCGGGCCAGGCTCAAGCCCCCGATGGGTTGGCCGTCATCATCCTTGGGACCCACGTCACGGAACCGGAATCCGCGCAGGTTGTTGGCGCCCCCAAGATAAAGCCGGTCAAAGATCGGGACCCGGTCTCCGCCGGCCCACGTGGTGACGTTGCCAATCTCGGCGTTGATGGTGAGGATGGTGTCCCACTTGAAATTGAAGTACTTGGCCCCCTCCAAGGAGAACCCATAAATGTCCGTTTTACCTGCCAGCGGACCGCCTGCAACAAATGCTTGGAAATCCACGCGTTCGCCCTTGCGGGTGAGAAAGACAGAATCCCGCGTGTCGTAGGTCAGGCCGGAGTAGATCTGGCTCTTGACCCGGTCCCCTTCCTCCTCCCGGATCTGTTTGGACACGCCCGGATCCAGATCAAAAATCCCAATGTTCTCGATGCGGTACCCCACGCGCGCGGAGAGAAAATCGTTGAGCGCCTTGCGCGAGTTCAGATCAAAACCGTAGCGCCGCTCGTTGTAGACGGTACTCACGAAGGACGCCTCTCGGTAGAACAACTCGCCCCCAAGGGACACCCGGTAGTCCATGAAGTAGGGCTCCGTCAGCGAAATGACAAAGTCCTTTCGCCGGGTCCCGTACTGGGTCCGGATCCGGAACCGCTGACCGCCACCGGTGAAGTTGGGCCAGTTGAAAAGATCGAAGTTGCTCTGGCTGATTTCAGCAAACCCCAAGAGGCTGTCGATGGAACTAAAGCCGGCGCCGAACATCAGGTTCCCCGTCCGCTTTTCCTCGACGGTGACATTCACGTCTTTGCGGCCCGGCACGAGGGTATCGCCCGGGAAAATGTCGACCTTGGAAAAGTAGTTGAGGTTTTGGAGCCGCTGCTTGCTGGCATCCACCCGGACGGTGTTGTAGATGTCCCCGGGTTGCACGGCCATTTCCCGGCGGATAACTTTGTCCTTGGTGCGGACGTTGCCGGTGATGTTGACGTGCTGGACGTAGTTCTGTGCGCCCTCCTCGACTTGGAAAGCCACGTCGATGACGCCCTCGCCGCTGAGGGTGGTGTCCGCAATGGCCTGGAGGTCCACGTACCCCTTGATCCCGTAGAGATCCTGAATGCCTTTGATGTCGGCACGCACCTTCTGCGGAGAATAGATGGCCCCTTCCTGAACCTTGGCCTTGGCAGCCAGTTCATCGGCCGTGATCACCCGTGCACCGGCGTAGGTCACCTTGCCCACCCGGTACTGCCGGCCCTCGCGCAGTTCAAAAACCACCTCTGCCTCGCTGCCGGACCGCTCCACCCGGGCCGGGGCAACCTCCACGTCCACATAGCCCCGGTCCTGGTACAACTCGCGGATGGCGATTGCGTCCTGCTCCAACTGGTCCGCATTCACACGCCCACTCTTGGTCAGGAAACTGAGCATGTTCTTGGGCTTGGTCTTCACCGCCTTGCGCAAGTCGCCCGTGGAAACTGCCGAGTTGCCCTCAAACCGGACCGCGCGGATTTCGACCTTGTCCCCTTCCTGCACCTCGAATGAAACCGAGGCGGTTCCAGCTGCCTCGTCGGACTGAATCCGGGTACGCACCTCGACCTCGGTGAAGCCCTTGCCCGCGTAGTAATCCAGAACCTTCTGACGGTCGGCTTCAATGCTCGCTTCGTTGAGCACATCGCCCGGCTTGGTGCCGATCTCCTTGCGGATCCGGCCCTCCTTGAGCTTCTGAACCCCGCTCAGCAGCACCTCCCCCACCTTCGCCTTGGCCTGCAGCACCACGATGACCTTCACCCCGTCCGGACGGCGCTCCCCGTAGATGCGGACATTGTTGACGTTGCCCGTCGCGTACAGGTTGCGGATGTCGTCCTCCACCACGCGCTCGTCGTACTTTTTGCCCACGCGGGTCTGCATGTTGGCCAGGACCTTCTCCCGGGCCAGAGACGCGCCCCCCACAAACTGAACCTCCACGTCCTGAACCATCGGCGCCTCGGGTTCCTGGGCAAGAACCGTCCACTGGACTGCGGCGGCGAGGGATAGGGCCAGAACTTTGCGGGCTTTGCTGCGGGCTCTGCTTTTGCTCATGAAAGAAAACGGGTTAGCCCTGAAAACGTTCTCTCCAAGGCAAAGGGCGGATTACAAGGCCGCACCTTTGGGAGGTCAAGAAGGGTTTTCCCGCCCAGTTCCCTCCTGTAGCCCTGTTTTAATGCAAAATCCCCGGGGGCGCGGTCAGTCGTACAGAGGCACTTCGCCGCCGGCATCTTGAATCATCTGCTCGACCGCAGCCACGTCCTCCCAGGCAAGGTGCTTCCTCTGGTACTTGCGCCACAGCACGTCATGCAGAACCAACAGGTCCTCAAGTTCCGGCACATCATGGTAGGTCCAGACCGCGTCCCCGTTGCACTTGGACTGCAACCGCCATTTCTTGCCAAATTTCCCGGCTCGCACCTCTCTTTTGCGGCCGTCCTCTGTCTTGGTCTTCCAAACGTGGCAGTTTCTCATTTTATTCTCGATGCGGGTTTCGCCCCAAACGCTTTTACTACCACGTTTCCGTGAAAGACCTCCTCAAAATCCTCGGCTATTTTCTCGGGACCCTGATTCTGGGCTGTCTTCTGGCTCCGCCCCTCTTTCAAGCGGGCCAGAGCCTTGGTCAAGTGCTCCCCTTCATTCCGAAGGCGGATTTTGAAAAGTACTTCCACCGCGCGGTGCTGCTGGCGGCTCTGGCGCTGCTCCCACTTCTGGCCAGGGCCCTCCGGATCCGATCCCTTGCGGAACTGGGAATGGAGAAAGATCCTGCCGCATTGCGCCACTATTGTTTCGGATTCGCAGCCTCCGGCCTCACCGTGCTGGTGATGGCGACCGGATATGTGTTGTGCGGATTTTACAGATTCAAATCCGTGCTGCCCTGGGAGGCCGTGCCGAAGATCCTGCTCAGTGCACTGGCCGTGGGCTTCCTTGAGGAGGCGATCTTTCGCGGGATTCTGCAGGGCGTTTTCCAGCGCAGTTTCTCGCGCATCGCCGCACTCGTCAGCGCCACTCTGATTTTCTCGAGCCTTCATTTTTTGAGGGCAGAGGAAGCCGCGCCCATCCCGGACGGGTCGGTGTGCTGGTCATCGGCGTTCACCCTGCTGCCCGGTCTTTTTTACAAATTCAAGGATCCGGCCCGGCTGCTTTCGGAGTGGACCACGCTGACGGTGTTTGGGGCGGTGCTGGGGCTGGCTCGGATGCAGACCCGCGCGATCTGGGCGAGTGCCGGACTTCACACAGGCCTCGTGTTTGTGAAAATGGCGTTCAGCAAGTTCTCAAAGCGGACAGGGGAATGCCTGCCCTTCATCGGGTCCGAGCTCCAAATCGGGCTCGTGCCGGTTGCAGCCCTCCTGATTTGTGGTTGTGTGGTGGGATGGAGGCTGAGCCGTGAAAAACGGGGTACGACGGGTTAACCCATCGATTTCCCCATCGATTCGCCTATCGATTGGGCCATTGCTCGGCCCTTTATTGGTCCCGTTGATTCGGTCAGGCCGGACCCTGCTTTCCCTGCTCTACCCTCCGCACTGCGCCCTCTGCCTTGCCCCGACCCGGCCCGGGAATCACCTGTGCCGGAACTGTCTGCAATCAGCGGTCCAGATCCGGGCACCTGCCTGCGAGGTGTGTTCGCTTCCTTTCTACGGGCTCATAGACGGACCGTTTACCTGTCCGAACTGCGCGCAGCGCCGGTGGCACTTTAAATGCGCCGTGGCGTGTTACCTGAGCCGGGGCGTGGTCCGGGACTTGGTGCACCGGTTTAAATACCAACGGGCCCATCATTTGCGGCACGCACTGGGGCGTTGGCTGGGGGAATCCCTGGCCGACCCCCGCCTTCAGAACCCGCTCCCGGATCTGCTGGTGCCTGTGCCGCTGCACCCGGCCAAGCTCCGGAAACGTCAGTTTAACCAGTCGGAGATTCTTGCGCACTGGGTGGGGCAGACCCACGGTTTTGAGGTGTGCAACGCGCTGAAGCGGACCCGGCACACCCCCACCCAGACCCACCTCTCCCGCAGACACCGCATGGAAAACTTGCGCGGGGCCTTCGCGCTGAGCAAAAATCCTCCCGTGCAAAACCGTCACCTCATCCTGATCGACGACGTCCTGACCACGGGCGCCACCCTCGACGCCTGCGCCCACACCCTGCTCCGTGCCGGCGCCGCCTCGGTCCGGGCTGCCACCGTCGCCCGCGCCTGAGCCGCGACAGGAACCTCATTTTCTCCCGTTCGCATTCCAACCACCGCTGCTTTCATCCATGGGCATTTTCTCCAAACCCAAGTTCACCTCCGAAAAGAAACGCGAAGTCCCCGAGGGGCTCTGGCAGAAATGCCCCAGCTGCGGCGAAGTGATCCACAATCTGGAACTAGTCCAGAACCTTCTCGTCTGCCCGAAGTGCGACCATCATTTCACCCTCTCCGCCTACGACCGGATCCACCAACTTGTGGACCCAGACTCGTTCACTGAGCACGATGCCGGTCTTTTCTCCGTGGACACACTCAAGTTCACCGGCATGGCCAGCTATGCCGACCGGCTCCGGAGTTACCAGAAAAAGACCGGACTCAAGGACGCTGTGATCACCGGGGACGCCAAAATCGACGGCCAACGGGTGGCGTTGGCGGTGATGGATTTTTTCTTCATCGCAGCGACCATGGGCTCGGTCGTGGGCGAAAAGCTGGCTCGGATCATCGAGTACGCCACTCAGAACCGGATACCCGTGGTGATTTTTTCGGCGTCGGGTGGAGCCCGGATGTACGAGGGGGTTCTGAGCCTCATGCAGATGGCCAAGACTTGCGGGGCGCTCGCCCTCCATTCCAAGGCGGGTCTGCCCTACATCTCGGTTCTCACACACCCCACCACGGGCGGCGTCAGCGCCTCCTTTGCCACCGTCGGCGATGTGATCCTGGCCGAGCCCAAAGCCATGGTCGGATTCGCCGGGCCGCGCGTCATCCGGGAAACCACCCACCAAGATCTTCCCCCAGGGTTCCAAACCTCCGAGTTCCTGGAGGAACACGGTTTGGTGGACATGATTGTGCACCGCAAAGAACTGCGGGAAAAACTCGCCCAACTCCTGAATTACCTGACCCCGTGACCCCCGCCGAAGCGCTGTCCTGGCTCTACGCCGCACAGCTTCACGGAATCAAACTCGGGCTGGACTCTGTCCGCGAACTGCTCCGCGTATTTCCCACGCCCGACCCGCTCGGTGTCCCTTTCATCCATGTGGCCGGGACCAACGGGAAAGGTTCCGTCTGCGCGCTTCTGGATTCAGCCTGCCGCGCCGCCGGCCTCCGTACCGGACTTTATACATCTCCCCACCTGGTCCATTTCCGGGAACGGATTCGGGTGAATGGCGCTCCGATCCCTGACGGCCGGCTCGCTCGTTTACTCACGGAATTGCGCGACTCCGTTTCGGGGCTGACCCATCCGCCGACTTTTTTCGAACTGGCCACGGTGGCAGCCTTGGCGCATTTCGCCGAACAGCAGGTCGATGTTGCGGTACTTGAAACAGGCATGGGGGGACGCTTGGATGCCACCAACGTGGTGAGTCCGAAGGTCAGCGTGCT
The DNA here is from genome assembly GCA_903901425.1 of uncultured Spartobacteria bacterium. Lineage (GTDB taxonomy): Bacteria > Verrucomicrobiota > Verrucomicrobiia > Chthoniobacterales > Chthoniobacteraceae > CAIURC01. Next base: position 20,847 of record CAIURC010000214.1, read on the forward strand.
GACGCCCATCGGACTCGACCACCAGCAGTGGCTGGGCAATTCCCTTGAATCCATCGCCGCAGAAAAGGCCGGCATCATCAAGCCCGGCTGCCCCGCGGTCTCCGCTCCGCAACCTGAATCGGTCCTCAGGGTCTTCCGCGAGACCGCGCACGCCAGAAACGCGGAGTTTGAAGTGATCACCGCCCCGTTTGAGGGCATCATCGGCCTCGCTGGCTCCCACCAGAAATGGAATGCGGCTCTTGCCGCACGCGCACTTGAGCTTTCAGGGCTCCCAGTTTCGGGTGCGGAGATTGCCCGTGGATTTGCCGCCGCACAGTGGCCGGGACGGTTTCAATCTCTGGGACCGGATCTGGTAGTGGACGGGGCGCACAACCCTCACGCCGCAAAGCAACTCGAGCGGACTTGGCGGGAACTCCGCGGGAACCAGAAAGCCCGAATCGTTCTCGGCATGATGCGGGACAAAGACGCTGCCCTTTTTTGCGCGGCACTTGGGCCGATTGCCTCCTGTGCCGTGACTGTGACGGTTGGCAACGAGCGCACGCTTTCCGCGGAAGAAATGGCCGGTATCTGGGAACAAACCAACCCGGGGATCCAGGCTCAACCGGCCTCGTCGCTCCGCGAGGCGCTTGAGTCAGGCCACGGACCGACTTTGGTCACCGGCAGCCTTTTTTTGGTGGGGGAAGCGCTCGCCCTTCTGGGGGGAGAATCCTGCGAACCCAGCGCGCAGTAAAGAGACGGCGCCGCCCGCGGTCCAAGGGGTTTTCAGGGTGTGGGGAAATCAAACGTCTGCGAGGCAATTTGGCACTTCCTGCGTCCGAGCAAAAAAAAACCGCTCTGCGCACGGGAAGCGCGCAGAGCGGTCTTCGGGGGGGAAATCCCCGTAAATTTTTAGCGCTTGGAGAACTGGAAGCGTTTGCGAGCACCGGGTTGGCCGGGCTTCTTACGCTCCTTCATCCGAGGATCGCGGGTCAGCAGACCTTCGATCTTCAGAGAACCGCGGAGTTCGGAGTTGGCTTCCGTCAATGCGCGGGCAATTGCGAGGCGCACCGCACCGGCCTGTCCACTGGTTCCACCGCCGTGGGTGTTGACCTTGACGTCAAACGTGTTGGAAACCTTGGCCACTTCGAAAGGCTGGAGAACCGTGTTCTGAAGATTGACGGTTTTGAAGTATTCTTCCAGAGGCCGTCCGTTGACCTGAATTTTACCCGTTCCGGCCGACATCCGGATCCGGGCGACTGCTGTCTTGCGGCGACCAGTGGCGATGAATTCCTGAGACATGTGATTGGTGTTCTAAAAAACCGTTCTCTTCGAGCCCTACTTGATTTCCGTCACAGCCTGGGGCTGCTGGGCTTGGTGCGGATGCTCCGAACCGCTGTAAACTTTGAGCTTGGTGAAAGTGGCCCGGCCGAGGCGGTTGTGGGGCAGCATGCCTTTGACCGCTTTCTCAACCAGCAGTTCCGGGCGGCGAGCGCGGCGCGCTTTGAACGACTCGGACTTGTGGCCACCCACGAAGCCCGAAAAGCTCATGTAGCTCTTCTGCTCTTCCTTCTTGCCCGTCACACGCACCTTGTCGGCGTTGATGACGATCACGAAGTCGCCTGTGTCCACGTGCGGGGTGAAGATCGCCTTCTCCTTGCCACGCAGGAGGTTTGCAGCCTTTACGGCGACACGCCCAAGCACTTGGTCGGCGGCATCAATCACCCACCACTGGCGCTTCACTTCGTTCGATTTGGCTGAAAAGGTTCTCATGTCCGGTACGCGTTTTTAGAAAAAGGGTGGCCAAACTAGTTCGCCCAATCTCCAACTGTCAACGGATTTGTCAGGCGATTGGAGCTTTTTCCTGAATTCCATCGGTGCCAGCCGCAGGGCGCTCCTTCTAAAAGCCCGGGAACAAATCCGCTTTCATTTCCCGCGCCAACTCCTCGATTTCGGGCCAGTGCACCAAAACTGCCGCCAATCCGGGCAACATCAGCGCACAACCGAGCACGGTGAGTCCTACCCCCCACCGGGCCAGTCGCCAGTCCCGGATCGCAAAGAGCAGTCCGACGGGGATCAGGAAGAAAAAACAGGCAATCCCCCACCAAAGACTCCTCCTGAAAGCCGCCACAGTCCACCAGACGGTTCCCATCAGGATGCAAATCGCCCCTGCAAACACACCCACAGCCTCCCAGAACGAAAATATCACCTCCCCGATTTGCGGTGCTTCCTCAAAAAGCTCCAGCCCGTTTTACCTGCGGCAGCCCGGACTTTCCGGAGCCCGGCACCCAACGAGAACGAGTTGAATCTTGACCGGGCATCCCATCGGCGTGGAGTCTTGCGGACTCATGCCATCGAGAGCCTGCGCACCCAAACCAGCCAGCTTGAACGAAGGAAAATGGCACGAGGTCATTGGGCCTGACGGCGCCCCGAGACCGCTTTATGCCGGATTGCTCTCGCATTTGAACCGGCTCAAACCGAGCGAACTGCGTTTTCTGGAGGAGCGGATGACCGCCACGCTCCGGGAAATGGGTGTCACATTCGACCTGATCCGGAACGACCCCTGGGGCCATCAACCCTGGGCCTGTGACCTTCTCCCGCACATCCTCAACGCCCAGGAGTGGGACCTGCTCAGCCGCGGCTTCCGTCAGCGGTTGCGCGCTTTTGAGCTTTTCCTGAGCGACATCTACGGTCCCAAAGACATTCTGCGCGCAGGCGTGCTTCCTGTGCCCTTGGTGCTCGGCAGCCCGCATTTTCAGGCAGCAGCCTCCGGACTCCCCAGACCCCGCAACTCGTTCCTGCATCTGAGCGGAATCTGTGTCACGCGAGACGCCTCGGGACGCCATCTGGTCCGCAGACACCATTTTGCGCAGGCGCACGGAATTTCGCAGATGCTCCAGAACCGACGCGCCCTGGCCCGGATTCTGCCCTCCATTTTTCAAGAAAACGCAGTGCAATCCCTCACGGACGCCCCGCTGCTGATCTTGGAACAACTGCGCGCCTCAGCCCAGGGGGTGCAGGGAGAACCCACGGTGGTGCTCCTCGCAGCAGGAGAGAATTCGGCAGCCGCCGCTGAACAAAGTTTTCTGGCGCGCCGGATGGGGATCCCTGTGGTGGAAAGCGGCGACCTGTTGGTGTTGGACGACAAGGTTTTCCTCAAAACCGTGCGCGGCCTCAAGCGGGTGGAGGTGATTGGCAACGGGCAGGCGGATTCGCTTCTGGACCCACTGGTTTTCGGGGGATCCCCCACCTCGGGGGTGGCGGGCCTTGTCCACTGCCTGCGGAAAGGCTCGGTGTCGCTCCTCAACGCGATTGGAAGCCAGCTTGCAGACGACCAAACCCTGCTCGCATTCAGCCAGCAGATCATCGGGTTTTACCTCGCTGAAACGCCGGTCCTCCCCTGCGCAACCACCTACTGGCTCGGGGACATTGACCAGCGCGAACATGTACTCGAAAGCCCGGACCGCTTCCGGATCGAGTCCCTGCGCCCCACGGAACAAGGACACCACCGGACCCCGGCCCTCGCTTCGGTTCTGGCTGACATTCGGCGGCAGCCGCACCTTTACATCGCCCAGCCCAAGCATTTGGGGTCGACCACCCTGTGTTTCCACGGCGGAAGACCCGTGGAACAACTTCAGGAACATGTGCTCTTTGCCGTGCGCACCGGATCGGATTTCACGCTCCTTCCAGGCGCGCTCACCCGGGTTCTTCCATCCACCGCCGAGGAATCCGTTGCACCGAGGACCTGCAAAGATACATGGATCCTCGAGGGACCGTCTTCCGATACCGCGCTGCCGTTTGTTCCGCGCCGCGTTTCCGCAGCGCACCTTCCTGCGCGGCAGGTCACCAGCCGGGTGGCCGATGCGCTTTACTGGATGGGCCGTTACCTGGAGCGCGCCCACCACCAAGCCCAACTCATTGCGCTGATCGAGACCCTGGAGTCTGAAGAACTCAATTCCGCGGAACGGAAGTTATACCGCCCGATCTGGAACCGGCTGCTGCCACCGATTGAAAAAACCACGGGCACCAGCCGAAGGAGCATTGCGAACACCATGGACCGCTACCGGCTGCTGCTCCTGCCGGAGCCGGGCTCGGTCGTCCATGCATTCCTGCGGGCGGCCTCCAACGCCTACACCGTTCCAGACAGTATCAGCCCAGAGGCGCTGGCCACGCTCAACCAACTTTCAACCCGCTTTCAACGGAAACGTTTCCGACCGCAAATCGGTGAGGAAGAAGCCCAGAAGGCTACCCGGCGACTGGCGGAACATGTCATCCAGCTTGTGCCCCAGTTCTTTGCGATTTCCGCGAACACCATGCTTGCCGATGACGGATGGCGCTTCTGCGAATTGGGCCAGATGCTGGAGCGGGCAATCATCACCGCAAACTCCGTGCTCTCCATCAGCGGAGCGCTCTCAGGGCCCGCCCAAGGGATGCGGCGGCACGGAACCGAGATCGAACTGAGCGCGTTCCTCCGACTCCTGGGGTGCCGGGATGCATACCGGCGGATTTTCCAGATGCGCGCCGAACCGCTCCATGTGCTTGAACTGCTCTGGCAGCACCCGGAGGTGCCGCGCAGTCTGGTGCATTGCTTGGAACGGTGCCGCTCCCTCCTTCAACGTTCCATGCCTCAGGACGCGCACGGACAACTGGACGCGCCCGCGGCTGTCGATGCACTGCTCCATCGAATTCGGCGGATCGACTGGCGCCCTTACGTTCCATTTTCTTCCGAGGAATCCCACGAATCTCAGTCTGCGCAAACCGAAAAACCGAGCCTGCCGCTTGAGCCGTTGCTCAAGGAACTCCTCGAAAGCGCTCTGGAGCTGCACACCTCGATTTCCGATGGGTTTCTCAACCATCAGTCCCGGATCGCCCAGTTTACCCAACCCCTGCTCAGCGGCCTTGCCTGACGCGCCCGGCACCGGGGCACACCGTACAGTTTTGACCAGAGCACACGCGGGTCGCTCCCTGCTGAGTCTCACCCCACCGGTACCAGCCTGAACGGCGCTCTGACCTTGGCCGCGCCAAGACCAAGCCAAGACCGCGCTCACTTCTCCACCGCAGATCGCACACAGCGGAACCCGACATGGTTGGAGGCTGAAGACGCCTCCCCCTTGCCGCGGGATCCCACCATGTACCGGGTGCAGTATTGATCCGTGCAAAGGAAGGAGCCGCCCCGGTGAACCCGCTTCGGCACCCCGGGCTCTTGGGGATCAAAACTGTCCGCAGGCCCCTGCGGGTTTCTCGCCACTGGCCCCTGGCTGGCCAACTGCTGGTAGTAATCAGGACGGTACCAGTCCGCGCACCATTCCCAGACGTTTCCAGCAATGTCGTAGAGCCCGTATCCGTTTGCCGGGTACTGCCGCACCGGGGCCGCGCCCACGTACCCGTCGCTTCCCAGATCTTTGACCGGAAACAGCCCCTCATAGATGTTCGCCATCCATTTTCCGCCCGGCTTAAAATCGTCCCCCCAGACAAAGGGCTTCCCCGCCTTCCCACCGCGGGCCGCAAACTCCCACTCCGCCTCGGTAGGCAACCGCTTCCCAGCCCACTTGGCATACGCCACTGCATCCTCATACGCCACATGGACCACCGGGTAATTTTCCTTGCCCCGAATATCGCTTCCGACGCCGTTGGGATGCCGCCAACTGGCACCCGCCTCGTACCGCCACCATGCCATGAAGTTCCCCAGAGGCACCGGCCCCTCAGTGGGGGTAAACAAAATCGAGCCCGGGACCAGTGCCTCAGGAGGAACTCCCGGAAAGTCCTCTGCCTTCGGACGCCGCTCCGCCACCGTCACATATCCGGTCGCCTCCACAAACTTCGCGTACTGCTCGTTGGTGACCTCCGTGGCGTCCATCCAAAAACCGTCCAAAACCACCCGATGAATCGGCCGCGCGTCGTGCATCGGATCGTCCCCGTGACCTTCGCACGTCATCCGGGTCGGATCCTCCGTTCCCATAGAAAACTCGCCACCCGGAACCCAGACCATTCCGGCCGGGACAGCCCCCGCAGGACGCGCGGAACTCTCCACGGTCGGCCCGTACTTGGAGGGCGCCTCCGCACAAATGCCAGAAATCGCGGCTCCCGCGAGCGCCCACGCCACCGAAGTGACTACGGCCCTCATTGCCGTACGCCCAACCGCATTTCCCGACACCGCTGGATTCTGGATTTTCATCATCTGGTAAAAAAATGGGGAACTCAACGAGTCGCAACCTTCCACGACCAGACGCCAAATCGCAATCCCGGGCTGGAAGAACACAACCACCAGCACGGCACCTGAGAACTCTTATCCGGTTGACCTGAAGGGGGGACCCAACTCCTACAACCCGCTTCGGACCAGAAAGTTGCATCCCGGAATCCTCGAGCGCCCGCGCTCACCCTTGCGGTTTGCTAAAGATACTGAAAAGTTCCAGTCTCTCGGACCGTCTACCACCCAGCTGCCCCGTCATGTCCAAAACCCACTCGTACTACATGGGGATCGCGATCGCGGTTCGAAAAAATGCCAACTGCCTGGGACGCAAAGTCGGTGCCGTTCTGGTCAAAGAAAACCGGATTGTTGCCACCGGATACAATGGCACCCCAGAGGGCGTCCCCAACTGCGTGGACGGCGGCTGCGTCCGCTGCAGGAAACGGGACCATTACCGGAGCAGCGCTGGCTACGATGTCTGCATCTGTGTCCATGCCGAGCAGAATGCCGTAATCACCGCTGCACGGTTTGGAATCTCCGTCGAGGGCGCAACTGCATACACCACCATGCGCCCCTGCTTCGACTGCACCAAAACCCTGCTCCAAGCCAAAATCCGCGGCATCGTTTATCTCCACAACTGGACTCACCCGGACCCCGACCTCGCCGACCAATACGAACTCCTGCAGGCCAGATTCCCCGAAAAGGTCCAGCAATTCGAAATGCCAGACCCAGATTTCGAATGGGCCAACGCCATCCCTGCCCCCCCCCCATCTCCGCTACCGGGCAGAAAACCTTCCCGCACCGGTATCCGCACCGGCCTGCACACCGCCCTCCCGCCTGAGCCCGAATCCCCAGAATCCCCAGAATCCCCAGAATCCCTCAAGCCCGCCCAGGCCCGGGGTCGACCCAAACGCCGCCAGTCCAGAACCAGCCGCCCCCAGCCCCGCAAGACCGGCCCCGCGCGGAAACAGCCCTGAACCCTTGGTACCCCCTTGGTACCCCCTTGGCGCACATTCAGGTGCAGCCGGGTGCACCCGTCCCAAGTCAGCTCCCGGCCGGGATCGAACCCCGCATTCCTTCCCGCAACCGCCAACCCGCCAGTTCCACCGCCAGAAACGCCGGCAGAAACACCTGCCAGAACCCCGGCCGCCAGGGCACCAACCCCGCTCCTGCCACCAGCCAGATCCCCAGCAAAAACTGGATCCCAGCCAGCGCCCCACCCCACGAACCGAAGAACAATCGTCCCGACCCAGCGAAAAAACGCCGGACCACATGCCCTGCCTGTTTCAAGCCCCCCAACCCGCCCATACCACGGCCCTCAGCCCGATTCAAAAGCTCCCCCTCCCCGCAACTCGACGCTATACTCCCGGCGGTACTCCGAGCTAAAACCAAGGCACCACCCAAGGCACCACCCAAGGCACCACCCAAGGCACCACCCAAGGCACCACCCAAGGCGCTAACCAAGCCCCCCCAGCCCCCCCCCATGACCGCTTCCCCCTGCGGAGTCCGCATCCTCCCATGCACCACCGGCATTTCCCGAACCCCGTCAGGACCGTTCCCGGGAGCTGACATTTCCGCCAAAATTTCCGCCAAAATTTCCGCCAAACCGGAAGAAGCCCGCTCAGGGGCCCGCTCAGAAGCCCAGGGGAAGGCCCCGGCAGTCCTTCCAAAAAATCGGCGCCCAGCCAGTCCGCCTTTTTGGTGGCTTCGGTGTTGGGCTTTTTTGCCCTGTTGGCCCTGTTGGCCCTGTTGGCCCTGTTGGCCCTGTTGGCCCTGTTGGCCTGCCCTTTGCAGAGCCCCGAGGCTCTTTGCCGTCACTCGCTTCCGGCCCAGAGTTTGGATCGCGTGATTCATACACTGTTCACTTGAACACATATCTCATCTCAAGTCAAGCCCCTCCCACACAGCCCCACAGGCACCGCTCTGCCCCACATCGCGCATGACCCGCAGAACCTTCCTCGAACTCCTGCCCCTGCTGGCCACAACCGCCCCGAATACGCCGCTGCGCGTCGGAATCCTCGGCCACACCGGACGCGGCAACTTCGGACACGGCCTCGACACGGCATGGCTGGGACTCCCCACCACTGCAGTCGTCGCGGTGGCGGATCCTGACCCGAAAGGTCTCGCAGCCGCCCAAACCCGACTCGGCCCGGTGCGGGCCTTTGCCGATCCCCACACGCTTCTGGACACCGTGCGCCCGGAACTGGTTTCGGTCTGCCCACGGCACGTCGACCAGCACCACGCTTGGATCATCGCCGCCATCCACGCGGGTGTCCGCGGGATCTACGTTGAAAAACCGTTTGTACGGACCCCTGCTGAGGCCGATGAAATTGTGGGATTGTGCCGAGAAAAAGGCGTAGCCCTGGCCGTTGCGCACCGGAACCGGTATCACCCGGTGCTTCCACTGGCGAAAAAGATCCTTGAGGACGGGAGTCTGGGCCAGTTGCTGGAGCTCCGGGCCCGGGGCAAGGAAGATCACCGGGGCGGTATTCTCGACCTATGGGTGCTGGGATCGCACCTGCTGAATCTGGCCTGTTTTTTGTCGGGCCCGCCTCTGGCCTGTACCGCCACGGTTTTTCAGGCGGGCCAACCCGCCGGCTCAGATTTCCGCGAGGGCGACGAGGGAATCGGCCCGCTGGTGGGCGATGAAATCCATGCCCGCTACGAGATGCCGGGTGGGGTCCCCCTGTTTTTTGATTCCCGGAAAGATGCGGGCGGGAAGGACTCGGCGTTTGGGCTTCAGGCGATCTGCACCCGGGGGATTCTGGATTTCCGGATCGACGTGGAACCCTTGGTGCACGTGCTCCCGGGCAACCCGCTCAAGCCTCATCCAGAGGCGCGTTCCTGGGTTCCGGTGAGCAGCGCGGGCATTGGAGTTCCGGAACCCCGAAAGGACATGGCGCGTTGGATTTCCAGCCACCAAGCGGCTCTCGAAGACCTGCTGGAAAGCGTGCGGACAGGCAGACAACCCCTCTGCGGCCCGGTAGACGGTCGCTGGACCGTCGAACTGATCCACGGCGCGCTGGCCTCCCACCGCGCCGGGGGAGTCCGGGTACCGTTTCCCCTGACTACCCGCGGCCACGCCCTAGGTTAAAAAGAGTAAACACCGCGGACCGGTCCAACGGATCAGGCGCGGAATTCACCCCCAGATCCGGCGGTCGAGGCTCCTGTACTGGACTGCCTCGGCTACATGCTCGGTCTCGATCCGCTCGGTCCCGGCCAGATCCGCGATGGTGCGTGCGACCTTCACGATTCTGTCGTGCGCCCGGGCGCTGAACTGGATCTGGTTCATGGCGGCCTCCAGCAGTCCCTGGGCGCCGGAATCCATCCCGCAATGTTTCCGCAACAACCGCGGACTCATCCGTGCATTGCAACGCACCCGGGGTTCGCCTTGGAACCGCGCCAACTGCCGACCCCGCGCCGAACGCACCCGTTCCCGGATCGCCGCCGAGTCCTCGCCGGACTCGGCACTGGACATCTCTCGGTAAGGGACGGCAGGCACCTCCAGATGCAGGTCGATCCGGTCCAGAAGGGGCCCGGAAATCTTGTCCCGGTACCGGGTGACCTGCTGGACCGAACACCGGCACTCCCGCTGGCTGCTGCCGTAGTTGCCGCACGGACACGGGTTCATTGCGGCAACCAGCATGAACTCCGCCGGGAAACACATGGTGCCAGCGGCGCGCGTGATGGTGACCCGGCCGTCCTCCAGGGGTTGTCGCAACACCTCCAGAGTGCTCCGACGGAATTCCGGCAGTTCGTCGAGAAACAAAACCCCGTTGTGGGCAAGGCTGACCTCGCCGGGACTCGGCGTTGAGGATCCCCCGAGCAGTCCGGCATCCGAGACCGTGTGGTGGGGGGCACGGAACGGGCGGGTGGCCACAAACGCCTGTTCCGACTCGTTGAGCAGCCCGCAGATGCTGTGGATCTTGGTGGTCTCGATCGCTTCTTCCAAACTCATGGGCGGGATGATGGTCGGGATCCGGCGCGCAATCATGGATTTGCCCGAACCGGGCGCACCGAGCAGGAGAAGATTGTGTCCTCCACTCACCGCCACCTCCACGGCCCGACGCACCTGGTGCTGACCCCGGACCTCGGCGAAATCGCAGTCCGCCTTGCTCTGGGACTCCAGAAACCGATCCGGATCCTCCCGGAGGGGTTCGAGCGCGCACCGCCCCCCGAGAAACTCCGCCGCCTCGCGCAGGGTGCGGACGCCGTACACCGCGATGCCCTCGACCATGGAAGCCTCGCGGACATTCGCCCTTGGCACCACCAGGAGCTCACGGCCCCGGCGCCTGGCCTCCAACGCTACAGGCAGCACGCCCTTGACCGGCCGAACCTCCCCCGTGAGCGCCAGTTCACCCACCGCACAACAGTCCTGCATCCGGTCCAGCAGGCCCCGTTCCCCCAGTGCCACCAACCCCAGCGCAATCGGCAGATCAAAACTCGGCCCCTCCTTTTTCACATCGGCAGGAGCCAGGTTGATGGTGGTGCGGCACTTGGGCCAGGTGAACCCGCTGTTGCTGATCGCTGTGGTGACCCGGTCCCGGCTCTCTTTCACCGCCGTGTCTGGCAACCCCACGAGCACCATCCGGGGATCCCCGCCCACCCCCGCATTCACCTCGATCTCCACCTCAAAGGCTTCCACCCCCAGCACCGCCGCTGAATACACCCTGGCCAACATCCCCACCATACTCGCCCGGTTCCGCCCAAAAAACCATCCGGTCTCCCCATGGACAGCGCCTCCGGAATCGGTGGTTCAGAAATTGCCGTCCCAAAAACCTCTGCTAGCTTTCCCGACATGCCAACGCCTGACTGGGAATCCGAGTTTCGCGCCGTCCATGCCCGCGCCATTCAGGCTTGGAATGCCGGGCGCCGTTCCCCGCGCTCCATGTTTTCCCCAGAAGACACCGCGTTTCTGCAGTCCATCGGATGCACCTGCCAGGAGCTTTTTGATTTTGTAGACGACCTCCAAGACTGGGGTGAACCCGGGCTAGAAACCGTGGTCGAAATCCAGCGCATCCGGCTCGCCTATTTCACCGAGGTCCAGCACGGCCAACTTTCGCACCATGTGGCGTCCATGGACGATCTGCCCCCAAAAAGCGAGGCCGTGGACGGGATTCCTTGGCTCCCCCGACTCATCGCCAAGGCCCGCCTCAAACTCCGCGGCGAAATGCCCCCAGACCTGATGTACGGCTGCGGGGGGGACCGCCCGTTTGTTGCCCGGATGCGGACCACCCTCCCGGATCTTCTCCGACTCGTCTGGGAGTCCGGCTCAGACGATCGCAGAATTATCGATACCGTCCGGAGAACCGCCGGTTTACTCCCCTGAAAGCAAGGGGCCCGGAATTTTTCAAAAAAATTGTCCCCTTTTATGGGGGTGCGCGGACAATAAGGAAATCCCCCCTTCCGATGCGGTCCTTCCTGGCATTTACCCTTGGCATTCCCCTTCTCGCATGCGCGGACACCGCGCCCACCCCGAACCCCGGGCGCGCCCCCGAAGCCGTTCTCGGGGACAAACACCGGCCCCTGCTTGACACCCACTGCAAGGGATGTCACGGCCCTGAAAAACAGAAGGGCAAGTTCCGGGTGGATGATCTCTCCTATCGCATTACCGATCCCCAAACCGCAGAACGCTGGCAGAAGGTTCTCGACGCCCTCAATTCGGGCGAAATGCCGCCGGAAGAAGAAAAGCAGCCCGGCGCGCAACAGAAAGCGGATCTCTTGGATGAACTGGCGCATGCGCTGGTGGCAGCGCGCCGTTCATTGAGCGACCAGCACGGGTTGATCACCCTGCGGCGGCTCAACCAGCGGGAGTTTAAGAATACGATCCGGTCCCTGCTGGGGGTGGATGTGGACACGAGCGACCTCCCCGCCGACACTGATGCCAGCCGCTTCGACACCGTGGGCGCCAACCTGTTCATGTCCGGCAACCAGTTTGAACAGTACGAAACCATTGCCCGCGAAGCCCTGGATGAAGCCTCTGTCCTGCATGCGGCCCACGGCACCCAAAAACTCCTCAGGCTTGAGGTCGAATCCACCAACGCAGCAATCAGCAGTTACGTCGCGGAAAACCTGGACGCCCATGAACGCGCCAAAGCCTGGGTCAACGCCGTCGACGCAGCGGCCAACCGCCCCGAGAACGCCTCCGTGGTGGCCGCGTTGCGGAAAAACTCCAAGACCGACGCGATCTTCCGCCGGTCCTGGGAGAAAATTCAGGGTGCGCCCTCCCCGGAAACGTTCGGATTCAGCACTGTGGAGAACAATGCGGACAAGGCCAACCGCGCATTCGCCAACGGCCATGCCTCCCTCGCAAACCAGACCCGGTACCTGCAAAAACCCGGCCTTGAGACAGGCGCTTACCTTGCCCTGCACGACATCGATGGCGGACTCAACGGCTCGCTGTTTATCCGGTTTCCCAACGATTTCCCGCCGGGCGACTACAAAATCCGTGTCCGGGCGGGGCTGGCACCCGGGGCTGCACCTGAACGGCGGTTCATTGATTTCGGATTCAAAGGCCGGAGCCGCCCCACGACTTCGGTCCATGAAGTGACCGGGACTTTGGAAAACCCGGGCATTTTTGAGATCCCGTTCCACCGCAACTGGAAACACCGGGATCAAAACGCCTATGGCGTGTACATCCGCGAAAAAGGCACGGCCGACTCGTTTGAACAGCTCAACTTCAAACGGGAACAGGGCCGCAAGCTCAACGGGATTGGACCGGAACCGGTGATCTGGGTGGACTGGATCGAGATTGAGCGCGTCCCGGAATCGGAGGAAGCGGTGCCCCCCGGACTCCGTGCCCTGACGGGAATCCCGCTGGACGACAAGCATGCCGTGCCGAAACCCGAGGTACTCCGTACCGGGTTCCAGAGGTTTGCCCTAGAGGCGTTCCGGGGGGCGCCGCCGTCGGACCGGTACCTGGACCGGCTGCTGGCCCATTACCAGGAGGCCAGGGCGCAGGGCACCCGGCACAGCGTTGCCCTCAGGGAAACCCTGGCCGTGGTGCTTGCCTCGCCCAAGTTCCTTTACCGGGCCGAACCGGCTGAAACCCGGCGGCCCCTGCGCGGCCTGGAGATGGCCACCCGCCTCTCCTTTTTTCTCTGGGGCGAACCTCCCGATACTGCGCTCCGCACTCTGGGTGAAAACGGCGACCTCCTTGTCCCCCAAAGCCTCGCGCGGGAAACTGACCGGCTTCTGGACGATCCACGGTCCAAGGAGTTTGTACGCGCATTCACCCGCCAGTGGCTGAATCTCGACCGGCTCGATTTTTTCCAGTTCAACCCTACCCTCTACCCGCGGTTTGATTACGGCGCAAAGCTCTCCGCCAAAAATGAGGTGTACGAATCGGTGGCACTCCTTCTCCGCGAGAACGGGAGCATACGGAACCTGCTCAAGGCAGACTACGTGGTGGTGAACCCGGTGTTGGCCGACTACTACGGACTTCCTGCCATTCATGGGGACCAGTTCCGGAAGGTACCGATTCCCCCGGAATCGCCCCGGGGCGGTCTTCTGGGCATGGCCGCGATTCTGGCCATGGGCAGCAACGGCGAACACACCAGCCCTGTGGAACGCGGGGCATGGATCCTGCGCAAGGTCCTCAACGATCCGCCCCCGCCTGCCCCCGCCAACGTTCCCGCCCTGACCCGCCTTGCTGGAAAAGTGCTCACCACCAAGGAACGGGTCATGGCCCATCAGGAAAATCCCCAGTGCGCAAGTTGCCACCGGAAAATTGATCCCCTCGGTTTTGCCCTCGAAAACTTCGACGCCGTAGGCCTCTGGCGGACTCAGGACTCCTACCAGGCCACAGACGACCAGGGCAAACCCATCCCGAAGGCCGTCAAAACTTGGGATATCGACCCCTCCGGCGCGTTTCATCGCGGTCCCGAGTTCCGGGATTTCCCGGAAATGCGCTCCCTAGTGGCGGCAAAGGACGAAGCGTTTGCGCGCGGAATGATCTCCGCCCTGATCGAGTTCGGACTGGGCCGCCCCTGCGGCTTCAGCGACGAACCCCTGGTGGACTCCCTCCTGCTCCAAGCCCGGGCCAAAAACCTGTCGCTCCGCGCCACTCTGCACGCCCTGATCCAGAGCGAACCCTTCCACATGAAGTAACAACCCCTCCCACCCCAATTCGTTATGACCTCCTCCAGACGCCAGTTCCTCCGCTCCAGCACCTCGCTGATCGCCCTTCCTTTCCTCGAATCCCTCGGGTTCCGCAGGTTCGCCTCCGCCGCGACCGTGGCTTCCCGGCCAAAACGCCTCGTGTTTCTCGGACTCGGCTGGGGGTTGACCACCGAGACCTGGTTTCCAGACAACCAGAAGCCCGGCGCCGACTATCCGCTGCCCTTGGGACTTGAACCCCTCGCCCGTCACAAGGCCGATTTTTCCGTGCTCCAAGGGCTGACGCACCGTTTTGTGAACGCGGGCCACCAGGGGTCCACCTTCTGGCTCACTGGCGCCAACCAGTTCGCGGTGCCTGGCAAAAGCTTCCACAACACCATTTCCGCCGATCAGGTGGCTGCAGCCCAGTTCGGCCGCGAAACCCGGTTTACCTCCCTCCAACTCGATTGCGGCACCTACGCGGGAAACTCGGGACACGGCCCGGGACTCTCCGTGGCATGGGATGCCAGCGGCAAACCGGTGGCGGGCCAGAAAAACCCGGTCGAAGCGTTCCACCGCCTTTTTTCTTCCGAAGACACCCCGATTGAAAAACGCAAGACCCTGCTCCGGCAGCGCCACAGCGTTTTGGACACCGTTTTGGAGGACGCGCACGACCTTCGGCGCGGCCTCGGCAATGACGACAACGCCAAACTCGAGGAATACTTCGAAGGCATCCGCGACATCGAAATCCGGCTCGGCAAGGACGAGCAGTGGCTTGAAATCCCGCGTCCCAAACCGTCCATGCCCGCCCCCAAGTCCGTGCTGGCCGGGTACAAAGAGATTGAACTGATGTACGACATTCTGGTTGCCGCGCTCCAGACCGACTCCACCCGGGTCATCGGATACCGCCAACCTGTGGACACGCTGCTCACCAGCCTGGACATCAAGGTGTTTCCCCATGACATGAGCCATTACCACTCCACCATGGGCGAAAAACTCGACGCCTCCCAGCGGCGGGATACCGCCAACAGTGAACTGCTCGCCGGGCTGATCGACAAACTCAAGGCCTCCAAGGAACCCGATGGCTCCAGCCTGTTCGACCACACCACGATCGCGTTCGGCACCAACACCCGCACCGAACACAACGGCGACAACTGCCCCACCCTCCTTGCGGGCCACGGCGCGGGTTTGAAGATGGGCCACAACATCGTCCTCCCCAAGGGCACCCCACTCTGCAACGCCTGGCTCACCCTCCTCCAAGGGTCCGGCGTTCAGGTCGAACGCCACGGCGACAGCACCGGCCCCATCAAGGAACTCCTCGCCTGACCCCATGAGCGGTCCCCTGCCCAAACTCCTCAACGACGCGGCCTCACAATTCATCCGGGACAGACATCTCCTCGGAGCCTTCATCGGCGGTCTGGTCCGGGATTCCCATGCCGCCGAGGATCTCCTTCAGGAAGTCTGGGTCCGCCTCGCTGCCGAACTGGAAAAAGGCACTTCCATCCTCAACCAGGCCGCATGGTGCCGCGGGGTCGCAAAAAACTTGGTCCGCAGGCACTGGGAAAAAAACCAGCGCTCCATCCCCACGGCCGATCCGGACTCCCTTTCGCTTTTTCTGGACCGGGTTGAACACTGCTTTCAGGAAGCCCATCCGGATTCCGCTACCGACCGCATCGCGGCACTGGACCAGTGCGTGGATTCCCTTCCAGACCGGTCCCGGCGCCTCCTCACCCTCCGGTACCACCTCAATGCTGACATGGATTCAATAGCCGCCGAAACCGGCCTTTCGTTTGAAGCCGCCAAGAAAGCCCTGATCCGGATCCGGGCGGAGTTGATGGACTGCGTTCAGAACCGAATCCGGGGAGGCCTGTGGGCATGAACTCCATCGACCTGGTGGAAACGCTCGAACGCTGGAAGGACGGGACCCTCGCCGGCGCCGATTTGGAACGCCTGAACCATGCCTTGGAATCTGCCGATTTCAGGACCCGCCTTCTAGACACGTGGCTTCTGGACCATTCGCTTCCAGGGATCCTTGCCCGGCACTCCATCCAATCTGACCTTCCCGCCCCCGGCACCTCCCGGCGGGTTTTGCGCAATCCGCTCTTGAAAACATTCGGCGCAGCCGCGGCGGGGCTTTTGCTCGGACTTTTCAGCGCCTCCTACGTTTTTGGAAAAGCCGCGTTTCCCCACAGAAAAGTGGTCCCGCTTCTGAATGAAAGCTTTGAGTCCGGGCCGACTCCCGGCCAAAACGGGATTCCCGTCGTGCCGAACCGGTGGAGCGGCGACTTCAGCCGGGTGGTTGACGCGCAGCAGGGCGTCCAACCCAACTCCGGGAAACGGATGCTCCAGCTCTGCCGTGCCGATTACGAAGGCAAACACCCCGGCTTCAGCTACTCGGCAGACATTTACCGGATCGTCCCGATTCCAAAAGGACTCACAGGGCTTGGGGAAGCCAGTGTCACGTGCGAAGCCCAGTGTTCAAGCGTCCCCTTTGCTGAAGCCAAGCGCTACGGCATCAGCCTCATCCTCTGTGCGCTGGATGCACTCCCGGATTCCGCAGAACCGGGAGCATGGAAACCGGGTTCGGCCCAACCGGAACCCCACCCGTCTGAAAACGCCGAACTCGTCTCCGCCTCGGCCCGGCGCTCACTGTCTCTGGATCCCCGGGGAATGACCTGGCAGCCCCTGCGTCTGGAGATGAGGCTGCCTGCGGGCACACGCTATCTGTTGATGAGCTTCCATCTTGCCGACCACCAGGCTGGAAGAAATCCCCGTGAATCTGGGGCCACGGAGTTTCCGGGCCACTTCCTGGATTCGATTCAGGTGAACTTGGTTCAGGACGCGTCCGCGTCAAACCCGCGCCCTTGAGCCTGCCGGCCGGCAGCCTCACTGGGCCTCCTCAACCATCGGTTCACGCACCGGCGTGCCATCGCTCCATACGCCCATGAAACGCTGTGCGGGAGTGTTTCCAAGCGCCGCGTCCCGGGAATTCCCATGGAATGCGGCCCCGATCAGGGCATCCATCCATTTCCAGTACCCGTAGTAATCCAGAGCGTCCGCACGCCCCCCCCGGCCTTTCCTTTTCCCGCCCAGCTGCGCCCGGCCGCTGAATACCGACTGCAGGTCCTCGAAATTGCTCAGACTCATGTCCGGACACACCGGCGCAAAATGGTCCGCCACCAACCCCGGCTGCCCATGGGAATCTGACTCCAACCGGATCAGATTCTTGTTCCGGGGTTGCACCCGAACCGATTTTTCAAAAATCGCCCGGCTCACGGTCTCCCCAACCAAGCGGTCCTCGGCTCCAGCCACCACCAACAGAAACAGGTCTGGAATCTCGGAGGGCGACTGCAACACCGGGGTCGCAAACTCCAAAAGCACGTTGGCATCACCGGCGTTGCAGGCCATCAGCGCGCGAGGCACAGGCAACCCCTCCTTTTCAGCCATTGCACAAAGATTTGCCCCAATGCTTGCCCCTAGGGAGTACCCCAGAACCGCCCAGCGCCCTTCCGGGTCAGGCCGGGGATGCCCGGCTTCCTCGGCCAACACCTTCCACGCATTCCGTACCCCAACCATCGCGTCCCGGGTGTAGTTCTCCAGCCCAAACGGATCCGTCTGGTACAGCGGGAAAATCACACTGTGCCCCTTCCTCACCAAATGCGAAATCCATGCCCCGCTGCTCCCAGACTCCACACCGCCGTACCCGTGGAGAAAAACCACGATCGGAGCCGTAACACACACCGGCGCCTCGGGCTCGAAAATCCAGCAGGTCTGCGCCCCAGAACCGAACGGACCGCATTTGCGCACCCCGCCATGCCGGTAATCCGCCCCACCCGGCCCCAGAGCAGGCTGTTCCGGAGGCAGAACCGACTGCCCAAATGCCGTCCCGGCAAAAACCCAGACTCCCATCCACAGCCCAACGCACCAGTCCCGGCGCCTGAAACAACATCCCTGTAAAAATCCGGCAACCGCATCAAAAACATTTTTAATTTTCATGGCGACTTCCTGAAACCCTTGAACTCCGGGTCCCACGCACAACGGCGGGGTGCTGGAAACTCTGCCCGGCGTCTGACCAGCCGGCAACAGGACGAAAGTCACGCCGAGGTCATCCCCGTCATGACCGGGAAGCAATCCGCCCCCCTCAGACTATCCCTAGATCCCGCGCCTTGATTACGGCCTGAGTCCGGTCCAGGACCTCGAGCTGGGAGAAAATCCGGGTCAGATGGTTTTTTACGGTGCCCTCTGCGACTCCCAGATCCGATGCAATTTCCTTGTTGGACCTTCCGGCGGCGAGCAACCGAAGCACATCATTTTCGCGGCTCGATAGCCCGGGAAGATCTCGCCGTGGCGCCCTTGGAACCGCCAGCCTCCGGAACTCGCGAAGCACCCGTGCAGTCACCTCGCCGTCCAAAAAACTCCGGCCGCCGGCAACCTCCCGAATGACCCTGGAAAGTTCGCCCGCCGACACGTCCTTAAGCAGGTAGCCGCAGGCCCCCGCCTGCAAAGCGGCAAACACCTCCTCCTCCTCGTCAAACGTGGTAAGCACCAGGACGCGGGCACCGGGCGTCTGCTCGCAGATCCGCTGCGTGGCCTCGATCCCGTTCCACACTGGCATCCGGAGATCCATCAAAACCACGTCCGGATTGAGTCGCTCAAACTCGAAGAGTGCTTCCTGACCGTTGGCCGCCTCCCCACAGACCACCAACCCCTCCTGCCGCGAAAGCAACGCCTTTAACCCATCCCGCATCAAAGCCTGATCATCCACCACAAGAACGCGGATCACATTCATACGGGTACAGTCAAAGCGATTGAAAATCCCTCCTCCGATCCGCCCTGCACCACCAGGGTTCCGCCAAGAATCTCCGCGCGCTCCCTTAAACCCTGCAGCCCAAACCCCGCGCCCACGCTCTCCCCACCCGGCCCGTCATCGCGGACGACCAACCGGACCGCATCCTGGGCCTGGTAATCCAACTCCACCCATGCGCGACTCCCGAGCGCATGCTTGCGCACGTTTGTCAGGCCCTCCTGCGCAGCACGGTACAAAGCCAACTTCACCCCAGCTGGCAGCTCGCGTTCCACACCCAACACCTGAAGTTCAACGTTCCGGCCTCCGTTCCGGTGCTCAAAAACCAGGTCTTTCACCCCCTGGCTCAGACTCCGCGCATACGAGACCCCGCCGCGCAACATCCTGACTGACTCACGCACCTCCCGAAGTCCTTCAGACGCGCAGATCTTGGCTTTGGCCACTGCCTCCCGGGCCTCCTCCGGCCCGGCGGCCCCCATGGCAACCTCCAACTGAACCCCGATGACCGTCAGCGAATGGCCCAGTAGGTCGTGAATCTCACGGGCCATATGGTTGCGTTCCTGCGCCACCGCAAGTTCCTGCGCCTGAACCGCCATCCGGCCCAAGTCACGGTTCGCCGCATCCAAACGCACCGCTGCCAACTCGGCATCTGAACGGCTTTTCTCGGTAGACACCCAAAGCACGCTCAACAGCAGGGTGAACGCGCACTCACAGAAAAAGCCCCAGCCGCGGACCGAGCCCAGCCCAAAAAATCCGGCGTACACTGCGAGCGTTAACCCCGTAAACCCTAGCGCCCCTCCCAGGGACAGGTGAATGACCGCATGCAAGAGACCGGGCAGTAAGAGCAACCGGACGATCCCTGCGGATCTGGAGGGCAAAGCCAGCCAAATACACAAGGCCGAAAGCAGCAGTTCGCCCCCCAAAAACACCAGCGCGCCAAGTCTCGGCACAATCGGCCACGGCATTTCACTCCGCTGCAAGCCTGCGGCACCGATCCAAGCTCGGAACGGTCCCATTCCCCACCATCCCCAAAAAAGGTGTGCCACCAAGGCCAGCCCCATGACCCAGAATTTGCCAGTCTGCTCTCCGCGCAAAAATCCCTGCCCAAGGATCATCCAGCCCGACAGACACGACACTGCCCACCCCCATTCCAGCATCCGCAAAAGATGCCTGCGCCCAACTGCCCCGGCTCCTCCAGAATCCGCCACGCCTGGGATCTGCCCATCGGCAAGCGACAGTTCCTTCAAATCCTCAGTCATGGGCCACCGCTCGGGAGTCTATCCCACACCCCTGCGGCTCTTCAAGAGCGGCCTCGGATCAAGAACGGGGCTCCAAAGGCATGGCACACTACAGAATTCCGGAATAACAACTCGCCTTGGGTCCGATCGTCCGCGCAAAAACTTCCGCAGCCTCCATCACTTTCCCCATGCATTCCGCAACCCAAATCCTGATCGATCTCGCACTGACCCTTGCCGGCTCCGGCATTGTCATCCTGTTGGCCCTGTGAAAACAGCAGTTCGCCGCCAACTCAGGCAACTCTGCGCCGTGCTGGGATTGTACGTTGTTTTCAGGCTCACCCGCAGCTCCATTCCGCCAAGCCTGCTCCGGGACAGCCTTCCCAGCCTGCTTTTTCCCCTGGCACTCCTCCCCTCTCTTGAGACCGCACAATCCCTGCTGCACACCGGCTCATCCCGGGTCCGGATCGCCCTCTGCGGCTGCCTCTCGGCGGTCCTCACCGAAGGCCTCGCCCCGGCACTCGGCCGGGGTACCCCCGACCCGGCAGACTTCGCCGCCATTCTCGCCGGAACCGCTCTTCACCTTCTGTGGCACCATCGTCAGGCGGCTCCCACATCCCCCAAACGCCCCGAACCGGCGCCCTAACCCGGCTGCGATCCACGCAAACTCGTGTCGAGGAGTTGCTGGATTTTCTGACGCAACTGCGGGAGCCGGAACGGTTTCTGGAGAAACGCCTCCATGCTCTGATCGGCAAAGCACGCCACCACCTCGGTCTCGTCGTACCCGCTCATCACGATGGCTTTCAGTCCAGGTTGGAACCGGCGCATCCCCCGCAAGGACTCGTCCCCGTGCAACTGCGGCATGGTGAGGTCCAACAGGACCAGAGCGAAGTCCTCCTCTCGCTCCGCCACGGCTGCCACCGCCTCTGCACCGTTGCTGACGTGCCGCACCACAAACCCCAAGGACTGCAACATCAGCGACACGGTGACCCGGACCGTGTCCTCGTCGTCCACAACCAACACTGTTCCGCATCCTTTCCAAGGCGCATCGCCGGTCCCACCCGCCACTGCGAGAGCACCGTCTTTCTCGATGCATGGAAAGTGGAGTTCGAAGCACGTTCCCTTGCCGGGTTCGCTCTCCACGCTCAAAGCCCCCTTGTGCCCCCTCATGATTCCGAGCACCGCAGCCAGACCCAATCCGCGCCCCGTTTTTTTCGTCGTGTAAAACGGTTCAAAGATCCGTTTTCTGGTTTCCGGTGACATCCCGGCCCCGGTGTCCCGGACCCGCAGACAGACATAGCGTCCCGGCTCCAAGGGGCCGACAAGGTTGCCCGGAAGCGTCTTGCCTCGAGCCACGTTGACCACGCGGGTACTGACCAGAATCGTCCCCCGCTGGTCTCCAATCGCCTCTGCGGCGTTGATCAGGAGGTTCATCAGAACCTGGCGCACCTGGGTTGCATCCGCACGGATCTGGGGCACCTGTGGCAGCAGCGAGTACTGCAAATCCACCTTCTTGCTCATTGAAATCTGCACCAACCGCGCCGTCTCCTCCACCGCCGAGTTCAGGTTCAACTCCTCGACCAAAAAACGACCCTTGCCCGAGTAGGCAAGCATCTGCCGGCACAAATCCGCCGCCCGGGTGGCCGCAATCTCGATCTGATCCAGATACACCCCAAGTTCGGTGTTTTCTCCCGCATCAGACCGCGCCAAATTCGCGTTCCCAATGATCCCCGTGAGCAGGTTGTTGAAGTCGTGCGCAATGCTTCCCGCCAGAATCCCCAAGCTCTCCAGTTTCTGCGTTTCCTGAAGTTGCCGGTCAAAATCCTGCTGTTCGGCTTCCCGCTGGCGCCGCGCAGAAATGTCACGGCAGAACGCTAGCAACCGTTTTCCTTTCCCCGTCTCGCGGACACCAGCACTCAACTCGACCGGCACCACGGCCCCGTCCGGTGAAACCAGGTCGACCTCCAAGTTCCGGATTGCACCCGCCTTCAAACCCTCGCGGTACGCCTGACGGACCCGGTCCCGGTCCGCCTCAGCCACCCAAGTTTCCAGAGGCATTCCCAAAAGATCCTCAAAACCCCGGCGGCCCGTCATCCGCATGAACTCCTCGTTGACCTCGGCCACACGCCCCTCCTCGTCCAGATGCACGAAACCCGTGCCTGTGGCCTCCACCAGCGTGTAATAAAGCAACTCATGCTCCCGCAACAGCGCCTCGGAGCGGACCCGCTCCGTCACGTTCCGAACCAAAGAAAGCACCGACTCCACTTTTCCATCCCGGTCCCGCATCACGGTGTTCTGCCAGACGCAATGGAGCACTTCGCCGCCTTTGGTCCGGTTGCGCACCTCAAACACCTGCGTCTCCAATTCCTGACCGCTCTGCCCCTCCACCAAACCCGTCATGCAGCGGGCGAACTCCGCCATGTCCTCCGGATGAACCAGAGTCAGATCCGCAAAATGACGACCCACCACCTCCGCAGACTCCCACCCAAAGAGAGTCCCCGACTGACCACTCCACAGCTGCACATGCAACCCGCCATCCCACTCGACCACCGCCATCGGCGACCGCTCCACGTGCCCCATCCACTGGCGCCTCTTGCTCTCCATTTCCCGCTCCGACTCCCGCAACTGGGTCACGTCCCGCGAGACCCCCACCAACCCGTACACATTCCCCTCCGAATCCAGCAGCGGATACTTGGAGGTCATCAACCGGCGCTCCTCCCCACGCCCGTCCACACACCGCTCCTCCCGGTTCAACAGCGCGCGGGCCGTCTCCACCACCTGCCGGTCGTCCGCCTCATAGGCGCTCACCAGCGCCTCCGGCACCGCCCATTCCCTCACCGTCCGCCCCAGTGCCTCCGCATCCGTCACCCCAAACGCACGACGCGCTGCCTCGTTCAATGCCAAATGCCGCCCGGCGCGGTCCTTGAAAAAAATCAGGTCCGGAATGGCGTCAATCAAAGTCCTCAACAACCGCCGTTCATCCGCGAGTTTATTCTCTGTCTCCCGCTTGGCCGTGATGTCTCTTGAGACTCCCACCAACCCGATCACCTCCCCGCTCTCGTCCCGCAACGGGTACTTGGAGGTCAGGTACCATCCCACACTCCCATCCACCGCCACGTACGGTTCCTCCCGGTTCACCACGGGCCGTCCCTGGCCAATCACCTCCATGTCGTCTTCGTGATACCGATCCGCATAGCGCCGGGTCTCTTCCAACTCAAACACCGTCAACCCAATCGCCTTTGCCCCACCCACCCCCATCTGCCGCTCCGACGCCGAGTTCCTCAACAAAAACCGACCCTGCGTGTCCTTGCAAAAGATCAGGTCCGGCACCGCATCGATCAGCGCCCTCAACAGCAACCGTTCCCCGGACTGCTCCCAGGCATCCCCGCCAACCGCCGCCACCTCCCGGTGGCAGTGCAACTGCATCCGGCCCTTCCCGTTCGGAAACTGAATGAACCGCACCGAATAATCCGTGACCACCTGCGCCCCACCCTTCTTTTGAAACGACAACTGCCCTCGCCAGAACCCCTCCCGCTCCAACCCCAAACCGATCTCCGCGTTTAACCGGGCCGCATTCTGGGGCGCATTCAGCACCCCCACCCGCTGGCCAGTCAGCTCCGCGCAACTCCAGCCAAAAATCCGCTCCGTCGCTCCATTGCAATCCACCACCCGCCCGTTTTCGTCGCTCAAAAGAACGGCAAAATCCAAGGCCTCAAACACGCCGGCACGTGGCCCAAGCTCACCGGTCAGGATCGGAGGACGATCAGTTTCCATGCCTTTTGGGGGGTTCCTTGACAGGATCGACAGGGGGACTACCCCCTTCTTGAACCACTTCAGCGCTCATTCGTAAAGCCCCAAGTGCCTCGCACCCACGCCTTTCAACCCCGCACCTGCCCGTCCCCGCGCAACTGGTACTTGTAGGTGGTCAACTCCTCCAGCGCCATCGGCCCCCGGGCATGCAGTTTGTCCGTGCTGATCCCAATCTCCGCTCCGAACCCGAACTCGCCGCCGTCTGTGAACCGGGTGGACGCGTTCCAGTACACCGTTGCACTGTCCACCTCCCTCAAAAACTCCTCCGCCGCACCTGAATCCCGGGTGATGATCCCGTCGCTGTGATGCGAACCGTGTTCCTCGATGTGCGCGATCGCCTCCTCCAAACTCCCCACCGCCTTCACCGCCAATTTCAAATCCAGGAACTCTGTCCGGTAATCCTCTGGCACCGCAGGCGTCGCACGCCCCCGAAGGATCTGGCACACCTCCTCGTCCCCACGGATCTCCACCCCGCGCGCCAGAAGCGCCTCCCCAGCTCCAGCCAGAAACTCCGGCAACACCGCGCGATGCACCAGCACGGTCTCCACCGCGTTGCACACCCCGGGTCTCTGGCATTTCGCGTTCACCACGATCCTCTCGGCCATCCCAAGGTCCGCTGCGGCATCCACATACAAAGCACAGATCCCGTCGTAATGTTTGATCACGGGCATCCGGGCATGGGTCACCACGGTCTCAATCAACCCCTTCCCGCCCCGCGGCACAATCACGTCCACGTACCGGTCCATCCGGCACAACTCCCGCACCGCCTCCCGGTCCGTGGTCCCCACCAGAAGCACACTGTCCGCCGGCAACCCTGCACGCGCCGCACCCCGCCCCAGCGCCTCGGCGATCGCCACATTCGAACGGATCGATTCCGAGCCGCCCCGCAAAATCGTGGCGTTCCCCGTCTTCGTGCACAGCACCGCCGCGTCACAAGTCACGTTCGGTCGCGACTCGTAGATAATCCCCACCACCCCGATCGGCACGCGCACCTTGGAAATGCGGAGCCCGTTTGGACGGGTCCATTCCCGGATCTTCTCGCCCACCGGGTCCGGCAACGCCGCAACCTCCCGGACGCCCCCGGCCATCGCCTCCAGACGCTGCGGATTGAGCCTGAGCCGGTCCAGCATCGCCCCGTTCAGTCCGCTGGCTTCCCCGCGCGCCAAGTCCTCGGCGTTTGCCGCCAGAATCGCGGTCCCGCTTCGCACAATCTCCTCCGCCATGGCCTCCAAGGCCGCGTTTTTCTGCGCTGCAGTTGCCCGGGCCAGCACCCTGGCTGCGGCCCGCGCCCTGCGCCCCAACTCCTGCATCTGCACCGCCAGATCTGTCATGGTTTCCATAGCCGGTTTCCAAACACCCTACTCGTCCTCCAACGTCCCCGCCACTCCCTTCGAACCGCTGCCCGCCACAAAACGGGAGCCGACCGGTTCCCCCGCGACCACCGCCCCGATCTGTCCAGGCAACCGCCCATGGGCAATGTAGGTCGTAATCCCCGCATCCACCGCCAGCCGCACGGCCTGCAACTTCGACACCATCCCGCCCACAGAAAGTTTCCCCTTTTCCTGCCGCGCCAGACCCGCCACCGCGTCCATGTCCTCGATTACCCGCACCGTGCGCCCCTCACCGTCCAGCAACCCATCCACGCTCGTCAGAAGGATGAGCAGGTCCGCCTCCGCCAGAAGCGCCACCTCCGCAGACAACCGGTCGTTGTCGCCAAACTTCAGTTCCTCCACCGCCACAGAGTCGTTCTCGTTGATGATCGGCACCACGTTCCCGCGCTCCAGAATCCGTTCCAGCGTGTTCCGCACATTCCGGTGCCGGCTTCGGCTGTCCAGATCCCCATGCGTCAACAGCAACTGGGCCACGCTCAGCCCATGCGCCGCAAACCGCTCCGAGTAGCGCTGCATCAACCGCGACTGGCCCACCGCCGCACACGCCTGGCGCGCCACCAAACCCTCCGGACGCCGGTCCAATCCCATCGGGGCCAACCCCGCCGCCACCGCCCCGCTCGAAACCACCACACACTGGTGACCCGCCGCCACCAACGCCGCCACCTCCGCCGACAGCCGTTCAAACTGCCCCTCGTCCAGCGTGTTCCCCCCCTCGTCCGCAAGAATCCCGGACCCAAACTTCAGCACAATGCGCTTGCGATTTTCCGCCATGGTAAAAATCCCAGAATCCGCGCCCCCCGCCCCGAGGACAAGCGCAATGTCAACCCCGCCCAGCCGCCTTGCATTCCCTTCCGTCCCCCATAAAATCCCCGGCTCCTATGACCGACCTCCGCAGCTCCCTTGACCGCGCAGTTCAATCCGGCCTTCTCCGTGACAGCAGCGCCAAAAACATCCAGCTCCTCCTCGCCGCAGGCGGTCATCCCTCCGTCGAGGCCAGCATCCGCGAACTGGTCCTCTCAGAGGCATGGTCCGAACTCGACGACCGTTTCTTCAGAACCCTCGCCTTTGGCACCGGCGGTCTCCGCGGTCGCACCATCGGCCGCAAGGTGACCGCCGCAGAACAGGGCGCCCCGCAACCCCTCGGCCGCCCCGAAATGCCCTGCGTTGGCACCAACGCAATGAACTATTTCAACGTGAGCCGCGCCACCCAGGGCCTCGTTGCCTATCTCCGGGACTGGATGACTCAGGCCGGCCTCCCCGGCCGCCCCAAACTCGTCATCGCCCATGACACCCGGTTTTTCTCCAAAGAATTCGCCGAACTGGCCGCACGCGTTGCCACTGAGAACGGCTGCGACGTCTGCCTTTTCCAAGGACCCCGCTCCACGCCTCAGCTCTCGTTCACTGTCCGCCACGAAAACGCGCAGGGCGGTGTGGTGATCACCGCCAGCCACAACCCGCCCCACGACAACGGCTACAAGGTCTATTTCGGGGACGGCGCCCAAGTCGTGGAACCCCACGCGAGCGCCATCATCGGCAGGGTCAATTCCATCGCCTCGGACTCCTATCAACCCGTCGAGGAATCCCAGCGCGGGACCCTCACCGTCCTGGGCGATGACAACGATTCCGCCTACCTCCAGCGTCTCGAATCCCTCATTCTTGATCCCGCACTCGTCCGCGCCGCGTCCAGCCTCCGGATCGTTTTCACCCCCATCCACGGCACCGGCGGAACCATCATCGAACCCATCCTCCAAAAACTCGGGTTCCAATTCTCCACCGTCCCTGAACAACAGTCGGCCGACAGCCGCTTCCCCACCGTCCAGTCGCCCAACCCGGAAAACGCCGAGGCGCTCTCCATGGCCATCGCACTCGCCAAAAGCCAGAACGCGGACCTGGTGATCGCCACCGACCCGGACTGCGACCGGATGGGCGTTGCCGTCCGGTCCCGCTCGGGCGACCTCGAGTTGCTCACCGGGAACCAGATCGGCTCCCTGATGGCCTATTACAGGATCTCCAAACTGCTCGAACAGGGCGTCATCACCCCCGAAAACGCCGGCCGCTGCGTCCTCATCAAAACCTTTGTCACCACCGACCTCCAACGCGCCATCGCCGAAAAACACGGGATCCGCTGCGTCGAAACCCTCACGGGCTTCAAATACATCGGCCAGAAACTCGGCAAGTACGAGGCCGCGCTCCCGGCAGAGGCCCGCGCCAAATACCGCGCTCTTCCCGAGTCTGAAACCCGCGCCCTCCGCCTCCAGCACTCCAGCTTCTACGTCTGCGGCGGCGAGGAAAGCTACGGGTACAGCGCCGCGGATTTCGTCCGCGACAAGGACGGCAACGGCGCGGCCGTCGTGTTTGCCGAGGTTGCAGCCTGGGCCAAATCCAGAAACCTCACCCTGCCCGAGTTGCTGGATGAAATCTACGCCACCCACGGGTTTTACCTCGAGAAGAATGGGAGCCTTACCTTTGAAGGGGCCGAGGGCTCCGCCCAGATCCAGCGTCTGGTCCAGTCCTACGCGACCCAACCGCCCGCCACCGTCGACGGATCCGCCGTCCAAGCGCTCCGGAACTTTGCTGAACAGGACTTCACCGACATCGAAGGCGATCCTGTGCCAAAAGAAAAAATGCTGATGGTCGACCTCGCCGATGGCAGACGCTTTGCCGTGCGCCCATCCGGGACGGAACCGAAAATCAAGTTCTACCTCTACGGCCGCAGCACCCAGTCGGGCCCCCTGTCCGCAGGGGAACTGGCTTCCGCCAAGCAGCAGGTCACCGACTCGCTCAACACCCTCTGGACTTGGATCCAGGCCGACGCACAAAAACGGGTTCAAGGGTGATTGGAACCGCATGCCGTCCATCGGAACCCGCCCTTTTTGCCGTCACTACCCCGGAGATCTAGCAACCACGCCGTTCCGCCGTCAGAACACTGAAAACCCGCACTCGCGCGAATAGGTGTTCGACCGCCGAGTTTCACTCATCCCACCAGCGCTCCCGTCCATTGGCCCCGAACCCGCTTTCATCAGACCCGGAAGCCGAACCCGTACTTGCAGCACTGGCTGAGGCCAAATGGCGCAAAGCACGGGACTTGGCAAAAGAACTCTGCAAAAAGGACAGGGCCCGATTTCTACCGCTCCTCATTGAGGCCAACGTCGGACTCGTCCGGGAAATGCATGCCCGGCATCTGTTCAAAGATGCGGAACCGGTCCTTGCCTACCTGAAGGGCATCTGCGCACCGGAACTCTGGGAACAACTCCGGGCCGAACTCAGCCAGAAACCCTCCGCCCCACCAGCCACGGTCGGGGCAGCCCGGCCTTCCGTCCAGACCCCGACTCCTGCACACCCCGTCGACCCACACGCAAAACTGGCCACACTCTGGCCCACGGTGCTTGAGGCCGCCCATCTGTGTGCCACGGATCAAACCGTCACCCCGGCGCACTGGGTGGCTGTGGACTGCGTCGTCACCGCATTCATTGCCCCGCCCCGACAGGAACCAGACACTCCCGCATCCCGGCTGGCGGAAGAGTTGGAACTGGTCCAGCACGCCTGCGCTGCCGCCGGAGAGGGCCGCTGGGATGACCTGCAAAGCCTCCTTCGCAACCTGTCCAGAAACTCCCCGTTCCAACACTGGCGCATGTTTCTGCGCGGTGTCCGACACCATTTCCTGCATCAACCCCAGCAAGCACAACGCTGCTTTGCCCAACTGCCAACTGCCGGAGGACTGGTCCGCGCTGCCGCCGCCATCGCAGGCTCTGCAGCCGTGCCGGAAAACAAAACTCAGGCTCCAGCCAGGGCCCGGGCCGAATGGTGGCTCGCCGTCACCGGGCATCCGCTCACTCTGGCCGCAGCCATCGAGGAAGCACAGGCCGCATGGATGAAAGCCCATGTGTACCGCTCCTTGGAAGCGCTCCAGAAAGGGTTCGGCAAAGATTTCCGCGGCCCACATCCTGAACTGGGCTGCCTGCTCTTAACATCCCTCCTGCCGCCCCAGCACCACTCCAGCAAAATTGAGGAAGATCGCCGTGCTGAATGGATCGGCATCCTCAGAAGGCGTTCGAAGTTTTCAGAACGCCCCGTGATCCTCGCCTCCATCCTCCGCTTCATGATCCTGCTCGAGGCCGAGGAGTTGCCGGGCTCAGACCTTGTCCGGGAATGGGTCTCCCTGCACAATCTGCACATCCAGATCCACGGGAAAAACCCGGTCCGCGAAAGCATCGGCTGGCTTTGGCTCGCAGAACAACTCATGCAGCCTCCGGAGTACCCCGTCTTTGCCAGACTGAAACGGGAGCCGTTCCGCAGCCAACCGCTCGCATTGAAAGCCCTCAACCGGGCGCTGGAATCTGATCCCACGCACGAGGCCGCGCATCTGGCCCTCCTCCATTTCTACACAGCCTCCGGCGATGACTCCAAACGCAACCGGCTGCTCGATGAGTTGGTTGAGAAGTTCCCGGGCAACAAAAGGGTGCTGCTCCAGGCCGGTTCACTCGCCGCCGAACGCAAAGCCTTTTCCAAGGCCCTCCCTTACCTGCGCGCAGCCCTCCAACTCGACCCGCTTGACCGTTCCACGCGCTGCGCCCTTGCAGACGCCCTTTCCAATCAAGCCCACGAACTTCACAAAAAACGGCGCGCCGCAGATGCAGTTTGGGCTGAACTCGAATCCCTCAGCAGGAACACCCCAGGGGAAACCTCCCTGCCCCTGTCCCTCTGGAGCCAGCGCCTCCTGAGAGCTGCCTTGGAACAAAACCAGGAAATGGCGGCAGAGGCCGTCCAACTCGCCCCTCACCCGGTTCTCGCCCTTTTCGTGGAAAGGATTCTCACCCAGATCCACGGAAATCCCCAGCGCACTGGCTGGACAGAATCCTGGAACCAACACCTCAAGGACGCCCCCGGTTGGCGCACCATGACCGCCCTGCTCGGAACTGCCGAAGGCGCCCGAAAACTCAAGGGGTACGGTCATTCGGATTCCGCCCTTGCAAGCGAACTTCTCCACAAAACACTCAAAGCCGCGTTCCAAACCCACGCCGATACAGACCCCGACGGCCTCCTAAATTTCACCCAGAAGGTCATCTCCGTGTGCTGGCCCGAAGACAGACTCGTCGACCACTGGCCCTACCCCATCCGGCTCCGGAGCCAGATTCGCACCCTGCTGCGACCGTACTCCAAAAACTCGAAATCCCCCCCCCATCTCTGCCTCGCCAGCATGATGGTGGAGGTCGCTTTCTGCGAATTTGAACCATCGACGGCTTTCGACAAAAAACTGGCTGAAATGGTCGCCGCCGCCGAAAAGAATGGCCCAGCCTCCGTGCTCGAAGCCGCCCGGGCCCTCTCGAGAAAAATCGAGAGGATCCGGGAAAATCCCCCGGATTTCGACGACGACACCGATTTCGATGAGGACGCGGATTTCAACCCCAAGTACCAGTTCAAACCGCCACCGCCGCCGCCTCCCACCCCGAGACCGTCGCGCAAAAACCCCAAGTTCAGTGTGTCGGCGTTCGCGAAGAGGCTTGCCGAGGCGGTGGAGAAAAATGACACCCCAGCCATTGAACAGATGCGCGAAGAAGCCCGGAAAGAAGGAATTCCCGACGGGGCGTTTGAGCGGTTACTCCTCACCCTGAAAGACCGTATCGCCAACCCCTCCAAACCGGACCAGAAAACAGACCCGCAGATCCAACAACCGGAACTTTTCTGACAAGGCCCTGCACGCATGAACCCGTTTCTTGTTCTTCACCTCAACCTGGGATGCACCGACGACCAGGTCCGTGCCGCCTACCACCAACTCCTCCGCCAGCACACCCCGGAACAGGATCCCACAGGCTTTCAGATGCTCCAAGAAGCCTATGCCCAAATCCGCACGGAAAGGGACCGCTGGCGCTGGTTTCTGCTGAACACCGATTCCCAAGCGGAAGGTCCGATCGATGCCCTTGAAAAATTCTCCCACATCCCAGGCCGTTCACGCCCACCTGGGGCCGACCCCTTCAAAAACCTTCTCTCCGCTGCTGCTGCCGCTGCAGAGCACGACCTGAACTCAAACCGGAAATAGCCGGCCTCATGGACACCTCGGAAACTCCCCTCGAAGACAACCCGGAAAATGCCCCGGAGGAGATCGCCCCGTCCCTGTCCGCTTTGCGCGAAGAAATCGCCGCCGCCACCGCGGAAAACCGGCGCACGGCCAAACGCACCATCGATTTCCTCAAACAGTTTGGTTCCGCCATGGACGCCCTGTCCGGCACCGTCAACGGCCTCACCCGCTGCATCAAACCCCAGCAGGCCCATCCAGACATCCCCAAAAACCATCTCCTCGGCTTGATCGAACTCGCAGACCGCGTCCAGCGCCTCGCCGCCGCATTTGAACGCCGCCCGGCCACCTCCTCCTCCTGGCTGCCAGCGACCAAAAAAACCCTCGCCACATGGGATGCCGCTTGGAATACCCAAAGCCAGGCCCTCGCCATCTTTCGCCTCCACCTGGATGGTCTCCTCAAAAACGCAGGTCTTGAACGGATCCATGTCCTCCAACAACCCTTCGATCCCGCACGCATGACCGCCGTTGAATCCGTTCAGGACAATTCCCTCCCAGACCACACAGTGCTCGAGGAAGTTCTCCCGGGCTGGCAAAAGTCGGACTCTGCAGAAATACTGCGTCTGGCCCATGTCCGCGTCTCTCGCCGTTGAAACCCACTCATCTTCTTTCCTCATGACCGCACCTGACCTCGTGGTTGGCATCGACCTCGGAACCACCAACAGCAGCATCGCCGTTGTTCTCGACGACAAAATCACCGTGATTCCAGTCGCGGGCCAACCGTCCATGCCCAGCGCCGTCGGCCTCGACCCCGCGGGCCGACTCATCATTGGGCAGCCTGCAAAAAACCAGTCCATTTCAGCCCCTGAAAACACGGTCCTTTCCGTCAAACGCCTCATGGGCACCGAAACCACCGTCCTGCTCGGTGGAAAACCCTACCGACCTGAGGAAATCAGCGCCCTCATCCTGGGCGAACTCAAGAGCGCCGCTGAACTCCACCTCGGCCGGCCGGTCACCCACGCCGTCATTACTGTACCCGCCTTTTTCAACGAACGCCAACGTCAGGCGACCGCCGATGCCGGACGCCTCGCCGGACTCGAAGTCCTGCGGATCATCAATGAACCCACCGCTGCTGCCCTCGCCTACGGCGCCGGTAGCACCGGAAACCTCGAACGCGAAACCCTCCTCGTGTTTGACCTGGGAGGCGGCACCTTCGATGTCTCACTGGTCACCGTTGAAAACGGGGTGGTCGAAGTCCGCGCCAGCCACGGCGACACCCAACTCGGGGGAGATGATTTCGATCTGCTCCTCGCTCAAGAGGCCGGGTCGCGTTTCCTCAAACAACAGCCGGATTCCACCCTCTCCAAAACCACTCAACTCAGGCTCAAAGCCGCGCTTGAACAGGCCAAGATCCGTCTCTCCGAAGACCCGTTCACCTCCGTCCGCGAAGAATACCTCACTCCCGACGCCCATCTCGACTCCGAGTTCTCGCGGGCGGAATACGAAACACTGATTCTGCCTCTGCTCGAAAAAACGCTCAACTGCCTCCAGCGCAGCCTGAGCGATGCCGGTGTCACCGCCTCCGAGGTGGACAAAATCATGCTGGTTGGCGGCGCAACGCGCACTCCACTCGTCCATGAGGTTCTCGCGGAACGTCTCGGCAAAGAACCGCGCCATGAAATCAACCCCGACCTCATTGTCGCCATGGGCGCCGCCATCCAAGGCGCCAGCCTCGCCGGCAAACCCGCCCCGGCCATTCTCATCGACATCACCGCCCATACCTACAGCATCGCGGCCATCTTTGAGAACGCCTATCCCGGACTCGAGCCGGTCCTCGGCTGCGCTCCGATTGTCCGACGCGGCACCCCGCTCCCCGTCCGGAAGTCGGAATGTTTCCGGACCTTTTCGGACAACCAGAAATCCATCGAGGTGATCGCCTACCAGGGCGAATCCGAGTTCCCTTCGGAGAACCTCGAAATCGGCAAGTTCACGGTTGAAAACCTCGCGGCAGTCCCGGCTGGCAACGAGGTCATCGTCGAATTCCAGATCGACCTCAACGGGCTTCTCAAAGTAACCGCCACCGAAAAACGCACCGGCCTCGCCAAAAGCGCCGTGATCGATACCGCCGAACAGCACCGGCTCAACCTCGATGCCGCCCGCACCAACCTCGCCGCGCTCTTCAAAGAGACCGATTCCGATCCCTTCTCACTCCCAGCGGAAGAATTCTTCTCCACGGACCCAGAATCCGCTGGCGCCAGAACCGCGGTCACACCTGCCGCTTCCAGCCTGATCGCCACCACAAAAAGCCTGCGCCGCCGGGCCGAGGCTCTTCTCGAAAGAGGCGTTGCCCCATCCGATGCACAAGACCTCCGCGACCGCCTCGCCGCAATGACCGAGGCGCTTCAGAAATCCGATTGGGAAACGCTCTCCGCCAAAACGGACCAACTCAGCGACGTTCTCTTTTTCCTCGAGGATTAGAGGTCGGGTCGGAAAACATCTGGATCCAAACGGGGCGCGCTATGCCGGCTCAGCCCTGTCCAGTGGAGTGCGCTCGGCTGGGCAGCCGGTGCAGGTGTTCCCCGAGAAAGCCCCCCCCACTCTGCACCAACGCCTTCAATCGCCCCTTTTGGACTGGATGGACTGGATGGACTGGATGGACCGAGCCGCTCCCAGAGCCAGCGGCTAGAAATGCAAGCCCCTGTCGGAGCCGCTCCAATTCAAGCCGCAGCCGGAATCCCTCTCCCAATCAAAGCCCGCCCACTGGACCGTCCCCGCCCGCGCCTTTGGGTTCCCCATCCCGGTTCGGCAACTGCATCTTGTCGCCACCGCCAAACAGCCGGCTGAAAATCCGCTTCGGCGTGCTCCGGCCAGCCTCCTCCTCCGACAACTCCGCCGCAGCCTCGCTCTTGGCCGTTTCCCATGCCGGCGCGAATCCCGGCACATTGACAAAAAGCCGTTTTTCGGCCCGGGCATACACCTCCAAGTCGCGGACCGCCTTCCGGTCGGGTGTCTCGTTCAAGGCGTTCACCTTGATCCGCAGGCTCTCGTTTTCCTTGCGCAGCGTCTCCGCCTCCTGACGGCTCTTGCGCATCGTGTCCGCCTCGATCTCCAGCCGGTCACTCAGGTGCCGGCGAAAGCGGTTCAACTCCGACTTGAGCTTCAAGTACTGGTAGAGAGCGATCACGAGAAAAACGCAGCCCAAATAGAACCCGAGCGCGAAGGGATGCAGGAAAATATCCTGATTCAAAGTCACGCCCAAGATGGGGGTCACCGCGTTCATACCCCTTTCCCGGCCCCGTCCATACCGGCCGCAAGCAAACCCGCCTCGTTGAATGCCGTCAGGAAAGTGCCAGCCTCCGAGCGGACCACGTCGTTCCGTTCGTCCAAAACAATCACAGCCGGGTGATGTTCGGCAGCTTCTTCAGGCGTGAACTGGCCGAAATTCATGATCGTCAACCGGTCTCCGACCGCCCCCAAAAGAGCCGTGGCGCCGTTCAACTGGATCTGGCCCTCGCCCGGTTCCCCGTAGATCACGTAGGTCTCAAACCGGTTCCCGTTGCCCATGTTGCCCACCAAAATCCGCTCGTAGGGCAGCAAACCCACGCGCTCCGCAAGGTCGGAGGAGATCGTCAGGCTTCCCTCATAGTCGAGACTGGCTCCGGTCACCGTTGCACGGTGGATCTTAGATTTGAGCAGGGTGAGTTGCATCGGCCCCCATAGATTGCCGGGCACCGCGCAAAAATCAAGATTCCCTGAACCGGCTTTCCCGGTAAACCCGCCCCTTCCACCGGAGCCGCCCGCGCCAACTCCACACCCAGCTGTTTAGACCAATCAACAGGCCCAGCGCGTAGCCCACCGGGTGCAGCACCACCCCCAGCCACGAATTCCCAAACCGCAAAGCCGCCGCCGCCCGCAACAAATACACCAGCCCCACCTCCCAACACCCCAGCACCCCGCTCCATCCTCCACCCCACGCCAGAAAAAACGGAAGCAGGTACGCCGCAAAATGCACCGTTCCCATCGCAAAAAAACCGCCCGCCGCCCCTTCAAACACCGGCCGCGCATTCTTTGAAAACCCCTCCCAGACCTCAGAAAATGTCCGGTACATCCGGCACCGGCTCAACTCCCCGGCATCGCAGTTCACCAAAAACAGGCCCTCCCCCATCCGCCCGGCCACCGCGCGCCCCAGAGCCACGTCCTCCACCAAATGCCCGCGCACCCCGGCATGCCCGCCGATCCCCCAGTAAACCGACCGCTTGAAAAACATCACCTGTCCGTTCGCCGCGCCCAAACTCCGCAGCCATTCCTTGGGAACCCGTCCCACCCACGGCACTCCACGCAACCCCTCCAACACCCACCCCGGATACCACACCAACGCCGCAAACGGCAGCAACGGCACCACCAACCGCTCCGCCCAACTCCCCGTGTCCAACCGCGGCCACGCCGAAACCAACCCCGCCCCGCTCCGCTCCATCTCGCCCACCAGCGCTCCCACCATCCCGGCTCCGTGAACCGTGTCTGCATCCGTGAAAAACAGGTACTCCCCACACGCCGCCTCCGCCAACTGATGGCACGCCCAGTTCTTCCCCGTCCACCCCTCGGGAAGCGGTTTCCCCTCCAAAACCCGCAACCGCGAATCGGTACCGATCCTTTGCAGTTCCCCAGCCGTGTCGTCCGTCGAATGATCGTTCAACACAAGAATCTCCCACCGCGGATAATCCTGCCCCAGCAGGGACTCCACACACGCCCGGATGTTCCGGGCCTCGTTCCGGGCCGGCACAAGGATCGAGACCATCCCAGGCTCACGCCATCTTCCCGGAACCATCCGGCTCAACACCCGGAGCGTCACGAGATTGAGCTGCATGCCCACCGCCGAACCTCCCAGCCCCGCCCACACCGCCGCGTGCATCAAAACCAAGATTGCGTCGCTCACCCGGCTCACACTGCCGTGTTTACTTCGCCCGGGCCAGCCCTATATTCCCGCCCTCCAAGCATCCCATGAGCCTGCCCTTCGAGAATCCCGCTTCCCCTCGGCTGCGCCGGTTTGCCTCCCTGCTCGAACCCGCATCCCCGGAAACGCTGGAGTCCATGGCCCGCCAGAGCCAGACCCTCACCCGGAACCATTTCGGACGTACCATCCGCCTGTTTGCCCCCCTGTACCTCTCCAACGAGTGTGTCAACAACTGCGCCTACTGCGGGTTCTCCCGTGACAACCCCATCCTGCGCGTCACGCTCTCGGAGGACGCCGTCCTGCGCGAGGCGCGTCACCTGACTGCCCAGGGGTTCCGCAACCTGCTCCTGGTGGCTGGCGAACATCCCCGCTTTGTTTCCAACGGCTACCTGGAAAACTGCGTCTCTGAACTCGCCAAGGAGGTGCCCAGCATCGCCCTCGAAGTCGCCCCGATGGAAGCCCCCGACTACGCGCGACTCGTCCAAGCCGGCGCCGAGGGCCTGGTTGTCTACCAGGAAACCTACCACCCCGACGCCTACGCCGAGTTCCACACCGCAGGCCCGAAAAAGGATTTTCTCTGGCGTCTCGCCTGCCCCGAACGCGCCTACCAAGGCGGCTTCCGCAGAATCGGCATCGGCGCCCTCTTCGGACTCGCCCCTTGGCGGGAAGAGGCCATTGCCCTCGCAGCGCACCTCGAACACCTGCTCAAAGTCTGCTGGAAAGCCCAGTTCACCGTCAGCCTCCCCCGGCTCCGCCCCTGTGCCGGTTCGTTCGCCCCGCGGCACCCCCTCCCAGACCGCGAATTTGTTCAACTCATTTGTGCCCTGCGGATCTG
The DNA here is from genome assembly GCA_903901425.1 of uncultured Spartobacteria bacterium. Classification (GTDB taxonomy): domain Bacteria; phylum Verrucomicrobiota; class Verrucomicrobiia; order Chthoniobacterales; family Chthoniobacteraceae; genus CAIURC01. The sequence continues at coordinate 58,146 of CAIURC010000214.1, forward strand.
CTTCCCCCAGATCGGCATTGTCCTCAGCACCCGCGAACCCGCCCCACTCCGGGACGCGCTGTTGCCGCTCGGGATCACCATGATGAGCGCAGGCTCGCACACCGAACCGGGCGGATACACCGGCGAAGGCGTCGATTCCCTCCACCAAACTGTACGGGGTCGCATGGTGCCCGTGGAAAACCTCGACGCCTCTGCCCGTGCCACCGAACAGTTTTCCATCGCCGATTCGCGGTCCCCGGCGGAAATCGCCGACCTCCTCCGGACCCGAGGATTCGACCCCGTCTGGAAAGACTGGGATTCGGCGATTCTCGCCCATTGAATTTGCCCCTTGCCTCTAGCCCCTGACCCCATGGAACTCCGGATCAACGGCCAGAATTACTTCCACCAAGGGCTACCCACGATTACCGCGCTGATTGAAGCGCTCAGCCTTCCGGACCGGGCGGTTTTGGTGGAACTCAACGGCGTGGCTCTCCGCCGGGACGAGTGGCCTGCCCAGGCATTGAAGCCGGGCGACAGCCTAGAAATCATCCGGATCGTCGCCGGAGGCTAAGTCCAACTGGCTGTAGCCTCCCGGAGCAGGGCAATCCTGCCACTGGACCATGATGGTCCATCAGGTCCATCAGGTCCATCAGGTCCATCAGGTCCATCAGGTCCATCAGGTCCATCAGGTCCATCAGGTCCATCAGGTCCATCAGGTCCATCTGGGTCCATCTGGGTCCATCTGGGTCCATCACGCGGCAGCGTCTTCTGCTTCTGGCACTTGCCCGGGTTTGGGTCCCGGGGTCTACCGGAGCCGATTCCCGGCATCCCACCGCAAGTCCGAACCCGCCCCGGGTTTCGATTTCCCCAGTGTAATGAGCAACCGTCTTGAACTCCAGCAAAGCGCCGGCCCGGCCCACCCGGCCCACCCGGCCCACCCGGCACCCTGGGGCCACCCAGGCCACCCAGGCCACTGGGGAACTGGAGATGGACGCACGGAGGGGCGCAGAGTCCCGCTGGCACCCTGCCATGGGGTTCCGGGACGGTTCGGACAGCCGAGGGGTGCGGCGGTCCGGGCCGGTTCCCGGAAGAGGATTGGGCAGCGCCAGCGGGACCCTTCGCCCCTCCGGAGCCCGGCAAGGGCTCAGCGGAACAGCGGGGCAGGCGGCGGAAGGAAGAGGCCGCCGCCGGGGTTGGCGCCTCCCGGGGCCGGGCTGGCGCCGGGTTGGACGGGGAGGAGGCCGGGCCGGATCAGGATCTCGACGCGGCGGTTAGGCTGCTGGGCGATCAGGTCCCGGTCAGCGGGCACTACCGCCTCGGCGCTGCCGCGCCCCACCGTCTCAATCCGGTCCGGCGCGATCCCAAAAGCCTCCACCAGCCAGCGTTTGACCGCTTCGGCACGCCGTTCACTCAGCCGGAGGTTGTACTCGGGGGTGCCGGTCCAGTCGGTGTGGCCGCTGATCAGGAAAGTGGCGCCCGGATAAAACGCGATCAACTGGCCCACCTTGCGCAGCGCCACCTGGGCATCAGCGCGGAGTTCCGCCTTGTCGTGTTCGAAAAGTGCCCCGCCCGGCATGGCCACGGGCTGGTTGGTCCCGAGCGGGGACCCGGCTTTTTCTAGGGCGTCGTCCAGCGATTGTCGGCCCGGGATTCCGTCCACCCCAGCGGCGCCGGTGGCGCCGCCGGGCGTCACGGAAACCACCGGTTGGCGCGGAGCCTTGACACTCGCATCCAGAAGCGCGGCCCCGACCGCACCGAGGTTCCGATCGGCCTTGCCGGCGCTCTGCGCTGCCGACTTGAGGAGCGTGTCCAAGTCCACCGGGGCAATGTCCGGTTTGTCCCGGCCCAGCGGCGTGTTCGACTCCGGCGAATCCGGTTTTTGGGGCTTAATGAGAACCTCCTTGGGCTCGGGTTTCTCCTGCAAAATCTTTGTGTCCTGCGCGCTCATCTGGGTGGGCAGCACGATCTTCTTCTCCTCCAGCTTCTTGGCGGGCTCGAGCAACTTCGGATCAATCGCCACTTTGTTCACCACAAACCGCGCCGGTGCCGCCGGCAGTTCCATGCCCGCCTGAAAGAGCTCCACGTCCTTGGACCTCAAAAAAAAGTAGAGCCCGAGATGCAATACCAAGGAAAGAATGAGGCCGCGGAAAAGCCACTTTCGCATCTGCGGCTCTTCACCTGAATACCCATCTGCCCCGTCGAAAACACTCATGTTCGTGGCACCCTAGCATACCTCCCCCGGGAGAACAGCCCCCTTTCCACCGTCTTTTCGGCTTGAGCCAGAGGCCAACCCTCCCCACGTTTGGCCCCCCTATGAGCCAGGCACCCACCAGCATCAGCCGCATGGAAAAGATCGTCAGCCTTTGCAAACGGCGCGGCTTCATCTTTCAGTCCAGCGAAGTTTACGGCGGCCTCAATGGCTTCTGGGATTACGGCCCGCTCGGCGCCGAACTCAAACGCAACGTCAAGGACCTCTGGTGGCAGTCCATGACCCGGTACCGGGAAGACATCGTGGGTCTGGAAGCCAGCATCATCATGCATCCCCAGATCTGGAAGGCGTCCGGCCACGTCGACACCTTCGCGGATCCCATGGTGGACTGTCTCCTCACCAAAAAACGGTTCCGCGCCGACCAGATCGAACCCCAGTCGGGCATGGTGTACCACTACGACGGCGCTCAGTCGCCCTCGGGACAGACCCTCTCGGAGCCGTACTCGGTCTTGCTGGCGCAGGGCAAACCGGCCGACAGCGCACGCAAAGTGGCGCGCCAGTACTACTCCCAGCGCGGCCTTCAGGATCCGGAACTGGTGGGGGAACGCGCTGAGAAGGTCGAAAACACCACGCGCTACAACCCGGAAAACGGCTCCCTGTGCACCGAACCGCAGATGTTCAATCTGATGTTCAAAACGTTTGTCGGCGCTGCGGAAAGCTCTGAGAACGTCGCCTACCTCCGTCCCGAAACCGCACAGGCCATCTTTGCCCAGTTCAAAAACGTCCTCGACACCTCCCGCCAGAAAGTTCCGTTCGGCATTTGCCAGATCGGCAAGGCGTTCCGGAACGAGATCAACCCCCGCAACTTCACATTCCGCTCCCGCGAGTTCGAACAGATGGAACTCGAGTTCTTCATCAAGCCCGACGAAATCGTCGCCAAACAGGCAGGCTCAGTTGCCGCGTACTCCGAGACCTCGCAACTCGACACCCCGCAATCCGACTGGGGCTGGGAACTCTGGCACCGGTACTGGGTGGAACAGCGCCTCCGCTGGTACGAATCCATCGGCCTGCCCAGAACCTCCCTAGAAATCTACTGGCAGGACCGCAAGGAACTCGCCCATTACGCGCGCGCCTGCGTCGATATCCTGTACAAGTTCCCTTTTGGAACTCAGGAACTCGAGGGAATCGCTGCCCGGGGCGACTTCGACCTTTCCCAGCACCAGAAACACAGCGGGAAATCGATGGAGTTCTTTGACCAGGAAGCAGCTGCAAAATACGTACCCCACGTCATTGAACCGTCCGCAGGTGTCGACCGGCTCCTCCTCGCCCTCCTCTGCAACGCCTATGACGAGGAGGAGGTCACCGACGAAAAAGGCAAGGCTGAGACCCGCGTGGTCCTCCGGTTCAGCCCCCGGGTCGCCCCCATCAAGGTCGGCGTTTTCCCGCTCCTTAAAAACAAGCCCGAACTGGTGCGCAAAGCCGAGGAGGTGCGCGACCTGCTCCGCCCATTCATGAACGTTTTCTACGACGACAGTGGCGCCATCGGACGCCGGTACCGTCGCCAGGATGAGGCTGGCACCCCCTTCGGGATCACCATCGATTTCGATACCCTCGGCGAAAATGGACCCGAAACCGCTGGCACTGTCACCCTCCGCCACCGCGATTCCATGAAACAGGAGCGGATCCCGATTTCCGAACTCCTCGGACGCATCCTCCCGGAAATCCGGTAGCGTCCACTCCATTAACACGCTATCCGATGTTTCTGTGAAGCCGGTCCAACGCAGAAACAAAAGCTCCCCGTTCGGACAGACAACCGGACTCCCTCCCCCGCGACACCCCAAGACTGCCGCGGCAAAGGCTCCTGTGCCGACGGAACTCCCCGTAGTTGGCATCGGGTTTTCCGCCGGCGGTCTTGAATCTGCGCAAAAATTTCTGGCCCGTCTCCAACCGAACCCGCCCTGCGCATTCCTCCTTGTCACTCATCGGCGCAGCCGCTCCACCGCCATCCTCTGTAAGCTGCTTCAGAAATCCTCGGCGATCCCCGTTTCGGAGCTTTCAAACGAAACCATCCTGAAACCAGGCCACCTTTATGTGTGCCCCCCGGGCAAGACCCCAGGCTTTCAAGGCCAAGCCGTTCTGCTTAAGGACATCCCTCCATCTCCCAAAAGCCCATCAGCTCGACGCCCCCTTCCCATCGACTCTTTTTTAACCGAACTGAGTGCCCACCGAGGACCCGCCTCCGTAGCGCTCATTCTTTCTGGCTCCGGAAGCGATGGCACCCGTGGCGCCGCCTGTGTGAAAGCCGCGGGCGGCATTGTCCTGGCCCAAGACCCAGCAACAGCCCAGTTCAAGGGAATGCCCGCGAGTGTGATCCGCGCCGGATTGGCAGACTCGGTACTCGCCCCCGATTCGCTCGGACACCAACTCCAGAGCCTGCTCCCAGGCCATGGAGGCACTCTCGAAACCACCCAGCGCGCCCTCACGCAAATCTTCGCCCTGCTGCGCTCAAGAACCGGACACGACTTTTCTGCCTACAAATCCAGCACCATCGAAAGGCGGATTCAGCGGAGAATACAGATCCACAACTGCCCTGACTGCCACACGTACATCGCGCTCCTTGAGAAACAACCGGAAGAAATCGACCAACTCATGGCGGACCTTCTTATCCGGGTCACCCGGTTTTTCCGGGACCCCGATGCGTTCCAAGCCCTTGCCAAGAATGTGCTCCCGGGCCTGATCCGGCAGCGCCCGATGCACCATCCCTTCAGGATCTGGGTTCCAGGCTGCGCCACGGGCGAGGAAGTGTTTTCTCTCGCCACTCTTTTCCGGGAGGCACTCGACACCGCAGGGCAACTCGGCTCCATCAAACTGTTCGGCACAGACCTCGATGCCGGCGCCATCGATAAGGCCCGTCTTGGAAGGTTCCCAAAAAAGGATGCCGCAGACATTCCCGCCTCCAAACTGCGCCGGTTTTTTGTCGCATCAGAAAGCGACATCCGCGTTCGGAAGGAAATACGTGATCTGGCCATCTTCTCCATCCAGAACGTCATCAAAGACCCGCCATTCATCCGGTTGGACCTGATCTCCTGCAGAAACCTCCTCATCTATCTTAGTCCAGAGCTTCAGGCCCAACTCCTGCCCGTCTTCCACTACGCCCTGAACCCAGGCGGAATCCTGATGCTCGGCTCCTCCGAAACGATTGGCCGCTTCTCAGACCTCTTTGAAGTGGTGGACAGAAAATGGAAGATTTTCCGGAAGAAAGAGCTGCCCGCTCACCTCAAACGCCTCCATAAGCCAGTCGAGCAAAACCAGAATTCCGCGCCCGTGTCGCACCCGCCAACCACCAGCAGGGCACCCCATGCTCATCGCCTGAACCAACACCTCGAACACCTTCTCCTCCAGCGCTTCTGCCCCGCCTCTGTCCTCTGCACCTCAGAGGGCGGCGTGCTTTTCATCCACGGAAAAACCGGAACCTTCCTTGAACCACCGGCGGGCCAACCACGCCTGAACCTCCTCGAAATGGCCAGACCGGGCCTCCGCATTGAACTCGCCGCTGCTCTGAGGCGGGCTTCTGAACACGGGGGCGAAGTGGAACGCCTTTGCCCGGAGGTCCGCGGCCCCTCAGGCACTACCTCCGTCCAGTTCACGGCCTCCAAACTCGAAGACCAAGGACCCCTTGATGGAATGCTGTTGGTCACCTTCCGCTCCGTCGCCAAGCCCCTGAAAAGCGCCACCCAAAAATCCCCACGCCTATCTGGCCTCAGCGCCGTGGAAACTCTGGAGCGCGAACTGTTCAGCACCCGCGAATCTCTCCAAGCCACCATCGAGGAACTCCAGACCTCCAACGAGGAATTCAAATCCGCAAACGAGGAACTTCAGAGCACCAACGAGGAACTCCAGAGCGCCAACGAGGAAATGGAAACCTCCAAGGAAGAACTCCAATCCCTCAACGAGGAACTCACCACCGTCAACGCCGAGGTCGAAGCCAAAGCCCTGGAGCTTTCCCGCGCCAACGATGACATCCTCAATCTCTTCAACTCCACCCAGATCGCCACGCTCTTCCTCGACAACCAACTCCTGATCAAACGCTACGCGGAACCTGCGCGCCGGATCTTCCGCCTGATCCCCTCCGATGTCGGACGCCCACTCTCCGACCTGACAAACCAACTCGAACACCCCTCCCTCCTCGACGATTGCAAGGCCGTGCTCCAGTCGCTCCGCCCCAAGGCTGCCGAGGTCCGTACCCGCGACGGCCACTCGTTCCTCATGCGCATCATGCCCTACAGGACCGCAGACAACGCCGTGGACGGTGTTGTGGCTACCTTTGTGGACATCCAGCCCGTTAAATCCACCCAATCCTCTTCCGACCTCTTCAGGTCAGCCTTCCAACAGCACCCGCTCCCCATGCTCATTCTGGATTCACTGGGGCGTATCCAGGCTGCCAACGCTCAATCCCTCGATTTTCTCCCGGCCGCCGCCCCAGATTCCACGTCCCTTTTTGAACATCATCTTGCGCCCGGTTCCGTTCGCAGGTTCCGTTCCGCACTCTCAAAAACAGTCCGTTCCCGCTCCGGAACAGAAATGACAGTCACAATCCAGTCTGGTATGACTCGGGGGAGCCATTGCGGTCTCCAGATCTTTGCCCTCACCTCAAACAACTCCGGCGGCGCTTCCGTCTGCGTTCTGATCTCCCATCCCAATCAAACCCGGAATTAGAATGCCCCCCAGTCACCTCCCACCCGCCAATAAGTTCCCGTTCAAAAAGCCACGTTTCAGCCGTCCAGACAACTTCTGGGACATCTGGAGCCGTGGGGCAAAGGAATCCCCCCTTCTTCTGCAAGCCCTTCGTGATCTCGAACTCCACCGCACCGAACTCCTCTCGCAGAACGACGAACTCCGCAAAACGCTCTACCGTCTTGAAGCTTCAAGGGAACGGTTTGCCCGACTCTACAACGCCGCACCGGTGGGCTACCTCACATTGAACTTCGACGGCGAAATTCTGGAAGCCAACCAGCCCTTTGCCCAACTCATCGGGCTTCAAGTCCAAAACTTGGTCGGCTCAAGGCTGCAACGCTTTGTCGGCCCGCAGCATCAGGACACGCTCCATTTTCATCTCCAATCCCTCCGCACAAGTCTGAATCCCGCCTCCTGCAGGCTTGAAATCGCCAAACCATCCCCGCGGAGACCGGGCCGAATCCCACGCTCCCAAAAAACAATCTGCGTCCAGTTGGACTCCCGCCCGTTCTCCACCGCAAACGTCCCCCAGATTCTGGTGGCTGTCATTGACGTCACCGAATGCGAAACCCTCCAGCGCGAAATATTGCAAACCAGCGAACTGGAGCGCCTTCGCGTTGCCTCCGAGCTTCATGACGGCATCAGTCAGGAAATTGTCGGGATTGAACTCCTCCTTCACTCGGCTCTCCAGACGCTTCCAGAAAATCTGGACACCTCCCGTTTCACCGCCGTTTTGGAAGAAATCCGGAACACCGCAGAGCACGCAAGACAACTGGCCCATTTCACCAGCCCCGCCGTGGCGTCTGGCCCTTCCGTCACCGATGCCCTCGAAAAACTGGCTGACCGCGCTCAGCGCCTTTATGGCACAGCCTGTTTATTTTCTTCTGAGGGATCCTCTCCAAGTCTGGATGGCGACACGGGGAACCAGCTGCTCCGAATGGTTCAGGAAGCCGTCTGCAACGCGGTCAAGCACAGCCGCGCCAGCCAGATCCAAATCTCCCTGAGTCAGTCCAAAACCCATGTTCGACTCACCGTCTCCGACGACGGCTGTGGATTCCAGCGATCCGCAGGCGGAAGTGAGCCCCCTTGTAAATCCGAAGGCCTGGGCCTGAGAATCATGCAACACCGCGCTAGCCTGATCGGTGCCCGGTTCACCCTCCACTCAGAACCCGGCCGCGGAACTGTGGTTTCATTTTCTCTGAATTGCCCCCTCAAAAAGCGCCTTTCCTCGAAAAAGAAGAACGCCGGACGGATCAACCGCCCGGCGTCCTCGAATTCCTAAAGTTCCCGGCCTGGAGCGCTTTCTAGCGTTCTACAGCAACCGGGTACTCTGGGCCAATCAGGCAAACGTGTTCTTGCGATAAGCTCCGATCTCGGGCGCGTCCGGATTCACCTCCGGCCCAAAGTAGCGCAGGACCACCAGCGGTTCCGTCGCGCTGGTGTTCTGGTAGGTCACCCCGGCCTGAGCCCCTGCTTCGGTGCAGAAATACTCGTCATCGGTCAGCTCATGGAACCGGATCATTTTCGGGCTGCTGAGCGGCTGCCCGTTGATGGTCCCCAAGCCTTGGACGCAGGTCAGCCCGTATGCGCCGCTGTCCTTCACTGTCACGGTGACACCGGGATCCACCGTCAATTCCTTGGCCGTGAAGAGTTGTTCTCCCTTGATCCGGCCATAGACGATCCAGCGGTCCACGTATCCTTGGCTGCGGGTGTCGGCCACCGGCACCGGCTCAAGGTAATGGCTGTCCTTGAAATTCGGGTTCACGTTGCCTTCCCAGTCCAGCTGGTCGACGATGAAGTCGAGGTCTTGGTGCTTGTCCTTGGGCATGTCCTTGACCAGAAGCGACCACGGCACCTCGCGCCCTTCCACCAGCGACTGGTACATCCCAAACACGTCCGAGCCCCACTGCGGTTCGTAGGTGCACAGCGATCCCGGCGCATGCAGCACGCACGGCGGAATCAGCCAGCCCGTCCCAGGCTTCAGACGGTACGCACGCGAAAGATCCAAAATCCCGTTGTCGCCCTTGTTCCAGTTCTCAAGGCACTTCCGGACCTGCGCCTTGGTCGTCCCGGGTTCAAATCCCATGAACGTGTACGGGAAATTGTTCCCCACTGGATTGTGCTGCGGGGGGAAATAGTAGGACTCAGGCTTTCCTTCCTGCCCCACCAAAGCAGCCTGTTCCTTCGACTGATGCATGTGGTGCGGAATCGGCCCCATGTTGTCGAAAAACTTCGAGTACACCGGCCACTTGCCGTACTTGTCCCAGATCGCCTTTCCAATCAGCACCGAACCGCACTCGGCGACTGCCTGAGCCAGCGTGAACCGGGTATCGCCCGCCACCACATAACTGAGGCCCTCGTCCTCAGTCCGGTTCTCGTTCGCCGCAGGCGTCGTGGAAGCAAACCAACGCTCGTCAATCCCCCCCCGGTTCAACCCAAACGCGTAGAGATCGTCCGGATGCAGTTTCAAACGCTTGCCGGGCTGCAGGAACGAACGCGGCACCCAGCACGGGGCCAGCTTCAGAAGACCGCCCGTTTTTGCAAGGGCGTCCTCCACCAGGGGTTTAACATTCGACGTGACGGTTTTCAGGGAAAGCACAGTTTTCATGCGGGTTGGATTAGGGGACTCTGAAAGGCCCTTATTTCAACCACCCGCCGCGGAGTCAAGCGTCCTCCACCCCCTCCCGCCCACTGCACAGCACACTCCCGCCAAACTCTCTCAGTCCCCATTTTTTTCTGATCCAATCCCGGCCTCCCAGCGCCCCCCTGCAAACCCTCCTTTTTTCGCCTTTGCCTTCCCCCCCGATTCCTCCCCAGAGTCACCCACCCCATGCAACCACCAGTTCGCTCCTGGCTCCAACTTATCCGCGCCCCCAACCTCTTCACGGTCGGCGGCGACCCTCTGGCTGGCTTTTTTCTCGCCAACTTCGGGATCCCAACCCACGAAGCGCTCTTTCCCATCCTCGCTAGCTTCTGTCTCTACGCGGCGGGCCTCGTGGACAACGATCTGGCCGATTACCAGGAGGACCTCAGAGACCGCCCTAGTCGGCCGCTCCCCAGCGGAGCCATTGCACCAGCCACTGCCCGCGCCGTGGCCGCCCTCCTCACAGTGGCAGCCCTTGGATTGAGCGCAGCGGCAGGACTCAATTGCTTCCTGACGGCCTCCGCTCTGGTGCTCACCGTCGCTGCCTACAACCATTTCCTCAAGGCCATCCCGGTGCTCGGTCCCCTCTCCATGGGCCTCTGCCGCGGACTCAGCCTCCTCGCGGGGGCCGCAGCGGCGCCGGCCTCCGTTTTTCCCACGGAAGTCTTCCTCGCCGCAACGGGCTTGACGCTCTGGATCGCCGGCGTCACCCACCTTGCCCGACACGAAACACTCCGCGTGCTTCCGCCTTCCGCTCGCTTTGCCCCAATCGCAGGACTTCTGTTCCTTCTGGGCTCCACTCTGGCTTGGGGCAGAATGGGCACTCCGTTTTGGGATCAGATCGGCGCTCACTCCCTCAAGGTGCTCGTTGGGACCGCCTTGGTCATCGGACTCCTCAACTGCCTGAGCATCCGCGAAGGCACTCCTGTACCCCCCCGGATTGGGAAACTCATCCGGTTGCTCCTGCCCATCCAGGCAGGATTTTGCGCGTCCACGGGCCTTTTTGGGATTCTGGCCGGCCTCCTCCTTCTGGCCCTCTGGCCGTTGAGCCAGCGCGTCAGCCGGTCCTTCTATGCAAGCTGACCGCCAGAGTTTGCACATGCACCGCCCCAAAATCCCGCTCCTGCATCGCCCTTAGACAAAATTTCCTTCCCCGTTTCCCACGCTCGCCATCTACAAATTTCGTGGTTTCTTTCTCCCACCAACTCTTTCTTTCCCGTGGCCACGCCTAAAAAACTCCTCGTCATTGATGTCGCTGCCCTCGGCTGGAATCTGGTCAAGGACCTGCCCGAGTTCCGGTCCGCCACCACTTTTTTCCCCGCAGTCACCAGCGTTTTCCAAGCCGGGTTCCGCACCGCAGCCGACGCCGGCCAGCACGGACTGGTGGCCAACGGCCTGTTTTTCAAGGACCTGAGGAAGGTTCTTTTTTGGGAACAATCCGCCGCCCTGGTGGAGGGACCCCGGATCTGGGACCAGTTCCGGGCCAAGGGGGGCACGGTGGGCATGATGTTCTGGCAGCAGAGCATGGGCGAACCGGTGGACCTCGTGGTCACCCCCGCGCCCATCCACAAACACAGCGGCGGCATGATCCAAGCCTGTTACACCCAGCCCGCCTCGCTCGAACAACGCCTCACCGAAGCCGTTGGACGCCCGTTCAACCTCATGAACTACTGGGGTCCCCTGGCCAACCACAAATCCAGCGACTGGATCGTGGATGCCACCTGTGCCGTTCTCGGCATGCCGGACCTCGCCCCGGACCTTCTCCTCACCTACATCCCCCACCTCGATTACGATCTCCAACGCTTCGGCCCCAACTCCGCCGCCGCCCGCAAAGCCCTCGACCTGCTCCTCGGCTACCTCACCCGGCTCAAAGCCGCCTGCTCCGAAAACGGCTACGACTGGCTCATCGTAGGCGATTACGCCATCGAACCCGTCCAGCGCGGCGCCATCTTCCCCAACCGCGCCCTCCGCGATGCCGGACTCTTCCAAGTCCGCGACATCCGGAAAATGGATTACACCGACTTTTTTACCAGCACCGCCTTTGCCGTGGTGGACCACCAGATCGCCCATGTCTACTGCCGCGATTCCGCAGCCACCACCAAGGCAGCCGACGTACTTTCCAAACTCCCAGGCGTTGCTGAGGTCCTCACCCGTGAGTACCAGAAAAACCGCGGACTCCTTCACCCGCGCAGCGGCGAACTCCTCATCGTTGCCGAACCCGGCGCATGGTTTGCCTACCCGTGGTTCGAAAAATCGCATGCCCCGGATTACGCCAGCCACGTCGATATCCACAACAAACCCGGGTACGACCCCTGCGAACTCTTCTTCGGATGGCCCCCGCTCTCCGTCAGTTTTGACACCCGCAAAATCCACGGGTCCCACGGAAGCACGGCGCCGGGCTACGAAATTGCATGGTCCACGTCGCTCCCCCTCGACTCCCAGCCCGCATCGGCCATGGATCTGGCCCGTCTGACCCGGGCATGGCTCGATGCCCGCTGACCCCCTTCTCCCCATGTCCGCCGCTCCTGCCCCCCACGTTGTTCGCCAGCAAATCACGGTGCACTGGGATTTCCCGGTCGCCTTCACGCACCACCTGTTTGCCCCAGAAAACCCGCTTCTGCGCGACACCCTGCAGCGCCTCGGCGAGGCCCGGAAACACCGCGCCATGGTGTTTCTGGATTCGCACGTCGCCAATGCCCGGCCAACACTGTCCGAAGACATCTTGGCCTATTTCAAAGCCCATGCGGACCACCTCGAACTGGCGCTCTCCCCACAACTCGTCCCGGGCGGCGAAGCGTCCAAAAACGACTTCTCCCTCGTGGAAGGATTCATGCGGCTCCTGCTTGAAAACCGCATGGACCGCCAGTCGTATGTCCTCATCATCGGCGGCGGCGCAGTCATGGATTCGGTGGGACTTGCTGCCGCCCTGGTCCACCGTGGCCTGCGTCAGATCCGGGTTCCCACCACAGTCCTCGGACAGAACGACGCCGGCGTAGGAGTCAAAAACGCCGTGAATTTTCTGGGGGGCAAAAACGCCATCGGTACGTTCGCACCGCCCTTTGCCGTGCTCAACGATTTCCAGTTCCTCGCCAGCCTCGGATCCCGGGACTGGCTCTGCGGGGTCGCGGAAGCCTTCAAAGTCGCGATCATCCGCGACGAACCGTTCTTTGAGTGGCTCTGCCAGAACGCAGCGCTGTTTCCCGCCAGAAACTTTGAGGCGATGCAATACTTGGTCCAACGCTGCGCTGAACTGCACCTCGAACACATCCGGACCAATGGCGACCCCTTCGAGTACGGACGGGCAAGGCCCCTGGACTTCGGCCACTGGTCCGCACACAAACTCGAACTGCTCTCCCAGTTCCGCATTTCCCACGGAGAAGCAGTCGCTTCCGGCGTACTATTGGACTCCATCTACGCCCATAGCCAGAACTGGATCTCGGCCGCGCAACTCGAAGCCATTGCACGCGGCCTCCAACAGAGCGGATTCCAACTCTGGTTCGAGGAACTCGACGCCCGCTCCCCAGACGGCCAGCGCCTCGTTTTTGCCGGACTGCGCGACTTCCAAGAACACCTCGGCGGCGAACTCTGCGTCACGTTCCCGGCCGGGATCGGCTCCCGGCACGAGGTCAATGAAATCGACCTTGCAAGAATGGAGTCCGCCATTCAGGAACTCAGGAAGCGCGTTCACCCCGGCTCTTGACCCCGGGGTCAGCGCCCTTTGGAACTCCCGAACGCCCGCCCGCGATGATCCTTCAGCACCGCCCCCCTCTCCATCTCACCTACTGCCTGAACATTCATCCCGGCGAATCCTGGGCCGAAAACTTTGCGGCCATTCAGGAAAAAGCCCTTGCAGTCAAAAAATCCGTGGCCGCAGACCAATGGTTTGGGCTGGGGCTCCGACTTTCCCAGACTGCCGCCTCACAACTCGCCTCGACCCCGGATCTGATCGAGGAGGCCCGCTCCTTTTTTGCGGACCAACAACTCTACCCGTTCTCTGTCAACGCGTTCCCCTTTGGCAGTTTCCACGGGACCACCGTCAAGGAATCGGTTTACCATCCCGACTGGCGCACCCAGGAACGACTCCAGTACACCCTCCAAGTCGCTGACGTTTTCTCCCACTTTCTCCCGACGGAAGTGGATGGATCCATCTCCACGGTGCCAGGCTCTTTCAAGCCATGGATTCAGTCCGACGCCGACCGGTCCCTGATCGCGAAAAACCTTGGCACGGCCGTTGCCTACCTGGCTGCCCTCCGCGAGGACACCGGCCAGGAAATTCATCTCGGCATTGAACCCGAACCGGATTGCCTCCTCGAAACCACCGAGGAAACCGTCGAGTTTTACAAAAAGTTCTGCCTTGCCGATGGCTGTGCCGAGATCGTCCGAATCTTGGGCTGCTCCGAATCCCAAGCCGAAGAAATGCTCCGCCGCCATCTGGGCGTCTGCTTCGACACCTGCCACGTTGCACTCCAGTTCGAAAACCTCGCCGATTCCTACCGCACCTACGTTTCCGAGGGGATCCGGATCTCCAAGGTCCAGTTGAGCGCCGCGCTCAAGGGCCGCTGCGCCCCGGCCACGCTCGATGCGCTCCGGCCTTTTGCCGAACCCACCTACCTCCACCAGACCAAGGTCCAGACCGAGACTGGCGCGTTCATCTCCTGGTACGACCTCCCGCATGCCCTCCAGGAAATCCCGTCCTTCCCCACTGCCAAGGAGCTCCGGGTCCATTTCCATGTCCCGCTCTTCCTCAATTCCGCGGGTGCGCTCGAATCCACCGCCTCGGAACTGACCCCTGACTTCTTTAACGAACTGCGCAAGGGGCACTGTTCGCACTTGGAGATTGAAACCTACACCTTTGGCGTGCTTCCGGCCGATTTGGCGACGGAATCCGTCGCGCAAAGCATCGCACGGGAATACCACTGGGTGCTGGGCCGGCTGGAATAGCCCGGGATGGGGCCAGTGCCTGCTCCCGGCCCTTGAATTCTGCGTTGACACACCGGAGCCACCCGCCTGAGATGCACGGCTTGTGCCTGCTGGGCCCCCAAGGTTCCGCCACGCACCTCCCCCAAAACGGTCGCGCGCTCCAGTCCGAGACTCTCCTCTGGACCATGTGACCCGGTCGGGGCTAGGGAAAACCATCCCCGACCATTCCATCCAACACCTAAAACACGTATGTCCACTTCATCAAAAACCTCGGACGGCCCTGCCGCCCCCAACGCCATGCGGCTCCTCTGGGCCGGTTTCATGGCCATTCTCGCTGCAGGCGTCGGCTTCGCCATCCGCGGCGGCATCTTCGACAACTGGGCCAAGGAATTCGGATTCACGGCCACCCAACTCGGTGCCATCGGCGGCGCAGGCTTCTCCGGGTTCTGCTTCGGCATCATCCTCGGCGGCCTCATCGTTGACAAAATCGGATACGGTAAGCTCGTGGCCCTCGCCCTGTTGGGCCACATCGCTTCCGCGGCCGTCACATTCTTGGCCAGCACCCCGGAAAACGCTTACAACTTCCTCTACATCGGGATGTTCATCTTCGCGTTTGCCAACGGCACGCTCGAAGCCGTCGCCAACCCTCTGGTGGCCACCCTCTTCCCGAACAACCGCACCCATTACCTAAACATCCTCCACGCCTCCTGGCCCGCAGGGATGGTTCTCGGAACCGTCGCAGGCTGGATCCTCGACGACAAACTTCAGGTCGGCTGGAAGACCCAGCTCGCCCTCTATCTCGTCCCGACCGCCCTGTACGCCCTCATGTTCCTCGGTCAGAAGTTCCCGAAATCCGAGGCCGCAGAAAAGGGCGCCAGTTTTGTGGAAATGTTCAAGGACGTCGGCCTTCTCGGCTCGGCGGTTGCCTGCTTCCTGCTGGCCAAGTTCTTCGGCGGGATCCTCAACAACCCCATGACCGGCAACATCATCGGCGGCGTTCTGATGCTCGCGGCAGCAGCCATCTGCCGGTTCTCGCTCGGTTCCATCGTCCTTTTCGTCCTCTTCATCGCTCACGCTCTGGTGGGTGCGGTGGAACTCGGCACCGACGGCTGGATCCAGAACATCACGGGCAACCTGTTCAACTCCGAGCAGGGCAAGTACCTGTTCATCTGGACCTCGGCCATCATGTTCAGCCTCCGCTTCTGCGCGCACTGGATTGAGACCAACCTGAAACTGACCCCGGTCAGCCTTCTGTTTGTTTGCTCCGTGATCGCCTGCGTCGGCCTCAAGCTCGCCAGCGGCATGCAAACCTTCACCGTGGCGCTCCTCGCACTGGGCGTCTACGCCATCGGCAAAACCTTCTTCTGGCCCACCATGCTCGCCGTTGTCGGCGACCGCTTCCCACAGACCGGCGCCGTCGCCATGTCCATCATGGGTGGCATCGGCATGCTCTCCGCTGGCCTCATCGGCAGCCCAGGCCTCGGCTACTGCAAAGACCGCTTTGCCGCTGAAGAACTCAAAAAAGCCAATTCTGCTCTCTTTGAAGAGTACAAGGCCCCGAAGGGCTCCCGGTTCCTAGACTTCCCTTCCACGGAAATCGTTGGGTTGGACGGCAAAAAACTCGGTGAGGCCAAGGAAGCCAAGGAAAAGACGGACAACCAGAAGGCAGTGGTCACCGCCGACCAGTTCGGCGACCGCAGGACGCTCGAAGCCGACTCGTTCATCCCGGCGGCCATGGCAGCGATCTATCTGCTGCTCTTCCTCTACTTCAAGGCCATCGGCGGTTACAAAGCCGTCAGCCTTAAAGAAGGGGCCGCCTCCTAGTCCAATTCACAGATTGACCCGGATCCAACGGGTTTAAAAAAAGGGGACATGGCTCTTAGCCCTGTCCCCTTTTCATTTTCCCGCACGCCATGTCCTTGAATGTCTGGTACACCTGCCAACGCTGCACCCAGTGCTGCCGCTGGCCGGATTTCGTCAAAGTCACCGAACAGGAGATCGCCGCCATCGCGCGTCACCTCCAAATCCCGGAACTCGAGTTCATCCAGAATCACACACGGCTCCGCCCCCAGCGCGACGGCCTTGCGCTCCTCGACAAACCCAATGGCAAGTGCGCCTTCCTCGACGGACGCGAATGCCTCCTTCAAGCCGTCAAACCCGCCCAGTGCAAGGGGTTTCCCAACACCTGGAATTTCCCCGGATGGCCCGAGATCTGCCAAGCGGTTCCGTCGCTGAAGCCGGGTACTGCTGAACCCCGCTGAGCACACGGCTCGGCGCGATCCATTTCATCGGAATCGGGACGTGCCGCCAAATCCCACTACATTTGTAGTTGCCTCAATTCACTACACATGTAGTGTTCTGCTCATGCCCGCTCCTGACATCTCCGAATCCGAGTGGATCCTCATGGAAGCTCTCTGGGATTCCGCTCCAAAAACCGCCTCCGAACTCACCCGCCAACTTGCCCCGTCCACCCACTGGGCAGAAAACACGGTGCGCACCCTGCTTGGACGCCTCGTCGAAAAGGGCGCCCTCGCGGTGGGTGAAAACCAATCCGGCACCCGCACCTACCAACCCGCGGTCTCCAGGGAGACTTGCGTCAAATCGGAGGGCGATTCCTTTCTCCAACGGGTGTTCCGCGGAGCAGCCAAGCCGCTTCTGATGCACTTTGCCCAAGGCACCAAGCTCAGCCCGGAAGACGTCCGGGAACTCAAAAAGCTGCTGGATCAATCCCTCAAGTCCTAACCCGCCATGCCCTCCCTAGACTCCATCCACGCCTGGGTGCTCGCAGGCAGTCTGCGTGCATCCCTTCTGACACTCATCATCCTTGGATTACAGTTTCTCCTGCGCAAACACCTCAGCGCCCGGTGGCGCCATGGGCTCTGGCTTCCGGCCCTCATCGTACTCATCCTGCCTGCCTCCACTCAGAGCCGGTGGAGCCCAGCCTCGATTCTTGTGAAGGCAGCGCCCACGCCACCCGCGCTCCGCCCCAGCGCTCCCGTGCAGGAGATCCCAGTCGCCCCGATCACCACCCCACTCAGGCAAACCGCACCCATCCCCTGGAAACGCCTAGGCGTCGCCCTCTGGGCTTGCGGCGCTCTCGGGCTCGGCGTCTTGAGCCTCCTCATCTTCCGACTTCGCCTCCGCACCCTGCTGCGGCTGCCTCAACCGACTCCCCCCGAGCTCACCGCCCGGATCTCGGATCTGGCGCGGGAAGCCGGACTCAAACAGCCGCCCCGCATCTGCATCACCCCTGCTGTGGATGGCCCGGCCGTGTGCGGCCTCTGGAACCCCACCCTGCTCCTGCCTCCCCAGTTTGCCGCACAACTGGACACCACCGAGACTGGCTTGGTCCTCCGCCACGAGTTGCTCCACCTCCGCAGAGGCGACCTTTGGCTGCACGCCCTCCTCTGGACCCTTCTCGCCATCCACTGGTTCAATCCGGTGCTCTGGCTCGCATTCTTCCGGGTCCGCATGGACCGCGAGGCTGCCTGTGACGCCGATGTCCTCCGCGACGCCACACCCGAACACCGGGTCGCGTACGGTCATGCCCTGCTCAAACTGGAGTCTGAATCCCCCGGACCCGGCCTCTGCCTCGGCTTCGTTGGAATCGTCCAGCGCGGCACCTCACTCCGATCCCGCCTCGAACTCATCGCTTTCCCCACCCAAACCCCAATCCCCATGAAAACCCTGCTACTGGCCGTTTCCACGGCTCTCACCTTCCTCGGCGTTACCAAGGCTGCCGACACTCCCCAGAAATCCACTGGCTCAGGCTTTGCTGCAGCCTCCCCTGCCATCTCGGTAGAATCGGTGTTCTATCAGATCCCTGAGGACTCCATTCCCGCAGACCTGCGGGCTATTGCCGGGCCCGAAACATTGTCCGGCCCATTTTCTCAAGAGCAGCTCCAGAAGCTCACGGCAATTCTCCAAAAAACGGCCGATGTCCTCTCCGCCCCACGGGTAGTTACGCGCCTTGCACAGACAGCCACAATTGAGATCATGCAGGACACCGTGATCGGAAACAAAACCGAGCCCCTGGGCGTCCGGCTCTCGGTCACCCCCAAAATGCCTGAAGTGCCGTTTGGAAAAGAGCCGGTAATCGAACTGGATTTGCAGCCCTCGGTTAGGAGCCTCGACGAAAGCTCCACCCCACCAAAAGTTCTGGAACAATCCACCCATATCTCGACCCGGATTGGAAATCACCACGCCGTGCTGATCGGTCTCGGCACGCGAAAAGACAAGGTGACACGGGAGGAAAAGTCCGGGACCTACTTCTCGAGGAAAACCTCCACCGTTGCCTACCGGACCCTAGTCGCCATCACTGCGACCGCAGTGAACGCAGACGGAACCCCGCATTCCTTTTCTCCGTCCATTGAGGAGAAACTCGATTCCATCGTCATCCCCCAGGTGGAATTCAAGGACGCAACCCCAGCCGAAGCGGTGCAGTACTTGCGTGAGGTCAGCCGCAAACTGGACCCCTCATCCCCAGCCGAACAACGCGGCGTGAATATTGTCCTGAATCTGGACAAACAGAGAGCAGAACAACCCGCGATCACCATGAGTCTCCGGGCGGTTCCCCTGCGCGCAGTCCTCAGGTACGTCGCTTATCTCTCCGGGGCCCAGGCCGAGGTCACCCCGCATGCAGTCCTGCTTGGAAACACCCCGCCCAGAGAGGCAAAGAGCCCAGCCGTCGAAGTCACGGCAAATGAAATCGAATCCGCTTCTGGAAAAACCATTGCGAAAGGGAACGTCTCAGTACAGACCCCCTCGGGCACGTTCAAAGGAGCCGAAATCGAGTTCACACCGTCCGCTAAAAAATCTCCCGCCCCCACCCTGGGAGGCGACATCCTCCTGCCCATTGTCGACTTCCGCGACGCGACCTTGGAGGAAGCACTTGAGTTCATCCGACAAAAGTCGCGCCAACTCGACCCTGCCGGGCGGGGAGCTCAGATCTTGATCCAAGGCAGCCCAAGGACCACACCCATCACCCTTTCGCTCCGGAACGTCCCGGTTTCCGCGGCGCTCCGCTACGTGGCGCAACTCTGCGCCATGGAACTTGTCGCCGACCCGCAGGGCTTTGTTTTGCGCGATCTGAAGCGCTGATCAGAGAGGTCAGACCACATCCCTCGCCTCAGGCAATCAGGTCTTTGACCACGTTGCCGAAGTTGTCCGTGAACCGGAAATCCCGTCCGTTGTAGCGGTAGGTGAACTTCGTGTGATCAAATCCGAGCAACGCCATCAGCGTCGCATGCAGGTCATGGATGTGCACCTTGTTTTCCACCGCACGCGCCCCAAACTCGTCCGTGCTCCCGTAGGCCTGACCGCCCTTCACTCCGCCCCCGGCCATCCACGCCACCATCGCGCGCCCGTTATGGTCGCGCCCAGGCGACGCGCTTCCGTTCCGGTCCCGCGTCACGGTCCGACCGAACTCGCCGCCCCAGACAATCAGAGTGCTGTCCAGCATCCCGCGCTGGCGCAGATCCTTGATCAGTGCCGCCGCGGGCCCATCAATCTCGCCAGCCTTGCCGCGCAACGCTGTCTCCAGATTGCCGTGGTGATCCCAACCGCCCACCTCCACCTGCACAAAACGCACCCCCCGTTCCACCAACCGCCTTGCCACCAGCAGCTTGGCCGCCACCTCCGTCGTCCCGTACATATCCCGCACCTCCTGTGGCTCCTTGGTGATATCAAAAGCGTCGGTGGCTTCCGTCTGCATCTTGAACGCCATCTCAAACGACTGGACCCGTGCCTCAAACTGCGCGTCTTTCTGCAACTGGGCCGAGTGCATCTGGTTGAGTTTCTTGACGTAATCCAGCTCCCGGCGCTGCCGTTCCATCGGCGTGAACTGGTTGCGGATGTTCATGATCACGTTGTCCAGATCCATCTTGCTGGAATAGTTCACGTTGCAGCCCTGATACATCCCAGGCAGGAACGCCGACTGCCGCCACTCTGGAGCACCCCCGATCGTGATGAACCCAGGCATGTTCTGGTTCTCCGTCCCCAGCCCGTACACCACCCACGACCCCATCGACGGCTTCGGCAACTGCAACGATCCGGTGTGCATCATTCGCGCCGCCACTTCGTGCGCCGGAATGTCCGTCCACAGCGAACGGACCACCGCAATGTCGTCGATCAGTTCGCCCAGCTTCGGAAACACCTCGCTGGTTTCAACCCCGGACTTGCCGGACTGCTGGAACTTGAACGGCGACCCGAACGCCAGCCCCTCAAGCCCGGGAAGCGCGCTATTGTCGTACTTGTTCAACGCCGGCTTCGGATCCCAAGTGTCCACATGCGAGGGCGCGCCACTGGCGAAAAGATGGATCACCGCCTTGGCCTTCGCCTTAAAATGCGGCGCCTTCGGAGCCAGAGGCGTTGCCAACCCTGCCGCGGTGGCCGCAGAGGCCTCGTATGGGTTCAGCCCGAACAACGGCCCGAGGCTGAGAGCACCAAACCCCATCCCGGTCTTGAGCAGGAAATCGCGCCGCGTGGCTGGCATCATGTCCGGCGTGAAGGAATGCTCCAAAATGTACTTTTCGCGAGAGAACTCGGGCAGGTTTGAGGAATCGTGTTTCATAAGAGTGCTGCGCGCCGGCCTCTTTCTTTGAAGGAGGATATTGTCCGACTGCACCTTTGAATCGCATCGCCCCTGGGGAACTTAGCACGCCACCCCTCATTTTTCTGCCCCCCCTGAACATGCGATCTCGTTTCGACCGCCCCGACCGGCGGTCAACGGGTCGCCACCACAATCGCGGAGAGGAGCAGCAACGCCCCCGCAAGGCGCCGCACCATAACCCCGCGCCCCACCTCGTTCTCACGGTTTGAAAACCAATGCCCAACGGCCCAGACCAACACCACGCTCCAGATCCCCCTCGAATTGTAGAGCACGTTGGTCAGGGTCGCCGACCCATACGCAATGATCGCGTAGGCAACCCCGGCCGCCTGAATCGTCAGGAGCGATGCCCCCGCACCCACCCAGCCCCACGCAAGCCCACCCAGTCCCCCGTTAAAAAAAGGCACCAGAAAAACCGACAGGGCGCCCACCGTGCCGAACATCACCGGAGCAAAGTGGCCAAAACCCACCGCAGGCGCCCACCACTGCACAAGGACGTCAGTCACCGCAAACGCCAGTGCCGCCGAAAACCCGAACCCGAAGCTCGCCGCCACCACCCCGGGCCGGCCGTTTCCGGAATGGCCGCCCCCCAACAGCACCGTGGCCAGGGTGGTCAGGATCGCACCGCCCCACACCCCGCCACCGAGCCGTTCCCCACCGCTCAAACCGGCAATCAGCGCCACAAATAGAACCTTGCTCCCCATCACTGGAGTCGTGAGCGATACGTCTCCGCGGCTCAACGCAAGAAACGTCAGAACCTGGCCACAGAAAAAACAGGCCCCACAGGCCACGGCATGCCAGAACCCGTTTCCGCTGAGGTCACCGCCCAGGAACCAGCAGGGCGCGAAACCCAGAGCCTGCACGACGTTGCACACAAAACCAACCCGCCAGGCTCCACCGCCGCGCTCGGTGCCCCGCTTCAGGCAGAGGGCAGCCACTGCATACAGGAACGCGGAAACCAACGGCATCAACAGTGCAGGACCCTTGACCATCTGGGCCTGAGCCTGAACGCCCACCCCACGCGCTTCAAGCCTTGCTTCCGCATGGCACCATGCGGATTGCACCGCACCCCGGTTGCGCTATGCTTCAAGACCCATGTTTGACACCCACGAGAGCAGAAAAGTCCAGAGAGCCCTGCTCGTCGGAGCCTACAGCGATCCGGCAGACCGTCCAGAGGCGCAGAGCCTGCTGGAGGAACTGGGCGAACTGGTCGACACCTTGGGGATCCCCGTCATCCAAAGCCTGCTCGTCCACCACCGCGAAACCCATGCCCGGTTCCTGCTCGGATCCGGAAAAGCCGAGGAGATCGCCGGCATTGCCCGGGAAAACAGCTGCGACGTCATCATTTTTGACAACGAACTCTCCCCCAGCCAGCAACGCAACTGGGAGAAAATCGCGCAAGGCATTGCCGTGATCGACCGCCACGAAGTCATTCTCGACATCTTCGGGCAACGCGCGCAGACCAGTGAAGCCAGACTCCAAGTCGAACTTGCCCGGCTCGAGTACTCCCTGCCGCGCCTCACCCGCGCCTGGGGACATCTGGCCCGCCAAGGCGGCGGCATCGGGGGCCGCGGCGAGGGCGAATCCCAGCTCGAGCAGGACAAACGCAGGATTCGCAACGCCATCGACCGCTGCAAACGCGAACTCGAACAGGTCCGTTCCGCCCGCGCCACCCAGCGCAAAGACCGCAAAAAAACCCCGGTCCCAAACGCCGCAATCGTCGGCTACACCAACGCCGGAAAATCCTCGCTGCTCCGTCGCTTGACCGGCGCAGACGTCCTCGTCGAAGACAAACTTTTTGCCACGCTGGACACCACCACCCGGAAGGTGGCGCTCCCCAACCGGCAACCCCTCCTCCTTACGGACACCGTTGGCTTTGTGCGCAATCTTCCGCACCATCTGGTCGAAGCATTCAACGCCACCCTCGAGGAAGCCGTCCTTTCTGATTTTCTCATCCACCTGCTCGACGCCTCACAACCCAAGGTGCTCGATTTCCACAAAACCACGCTCGACGTGCTCCGCGACCTCGGCGCCGACGAAAAACGCACTCTGGTGGCATTCAACAAAATCGACAGGGTCGAAGATCCAGCCACCCTCGCCAGCCTCCGCAGAGCCTTTCCCGAAGCCGAATTCATCTCTGTCCACACCGGTCAGGGCATCGATTCTCTCCTCCAACGCATGAGCGAGTTTGTGTCTGGTGGATCCAGAGTCTGTGAACTGCGCATCCCCCATTCCGAAGGCGAACTGGTGGCGCGCCTCCACAGGCAGGCCCAGATCCTTGAGTCCGAGTACCAGGAGGACGCACTCCGGATTGTGGCGGTTCTCTCCCCAAGACTCGCCACGGAATGCGCTCCGTTTGTTCAAACCCAAGGCCAGCGCACCACACCCGAAACCGTTTCCCCAATCCAGTGAGTGCCCCCCTGCGCATTGATATCCTCTCCCTGTTCCCGCAGATCGCTTCCGCGCCCCTGGGCGAAAGCATTCTCGGACGCGCCCAGGAAAAACGGCTGATCGAGGTCCATTCCCACAACCTGCGGGACTGGGCCACGGACAAACACCGCACCACCGACGATGCACCCTACGGCGGCGGCCAGGGCATGGTCCTCAAGTGTGAACCCATTTTTGCCGCCATTGATTCTCTCAAAAAACCCGGATCCCGCGTGGTTCTGATGTCCCCGGCAGGTCGCATGTTCCGCCAGTCCATGGCCGAGGAGTACGCCCGATTTCAGCATCTCATCCTGCTCTGCGGCCACTACGAGGGGATTGACCAGCGCGCCATCGACGAGCTTGTCGACGACGAAATCTCGATTGGCGATTACGTGCTCACCAATGGGGCGCTCGCTGCCGCCGTCTTTGTTGATGCCATCGCACGCCTCATCCCAGGCGTCCTCGGCGACGCCGCCTCGGCTCGCGACGACAGCCATGCCTCAGGCCTCCTCGAGTTCCCCCAGTACACGCGCCCCGTCGAATTCCGCGGACTCCGCGTCCCAGAAATCCTGCTCGGCGGCAACCACGGCGCCATCGCGAATTGGCGCAGAGACCAGGCCATCGCCAAAACCCGTTCCGTTCGCCCGGACCTTCTGCCACCGGCCTAACCCATGGAGACCCCAAAACCACCCCTGCTCCAGATCAACGACCTCTGTATCTCCAGGGGCAAAGTCCGGCTCCTCCGGGACTTTAACTGGACCGTCCGCCCGGGTGAACACTGGGTGATCCTCGGCCCGAACGGTTCCGGGAAGACATCGCTCCTCAGCGCACTCACCGGCTACCTCTCCCACACCTCCGGCTCCATCCAACTCCTCGGGGAGACTTTCGGTGAAAGCGACTGGCGCCTTCTGCGCACCCGGATCGGCCTGGTCAGCAGCAGCATCCGCCAGATGATGCCCGAGAACGAAACCGCTCTCGCCACGGTTCTCTGCGGCAAATACGCCATGATCGATTTCTGGGGCACCGCAGCCCCAGGCGACGCAAGAGCCGCACGGGCCATGCTCCGCTTGGTCGAGGCCCAACACCTCGCCAACCGCGAATGGGCCGTTCTCAGCCAGGGCGAACGCCAGCGCGTACTCATCGGACGCGCGCTCATGGCCAAACCCAAGCTCCTCATCCTCGACGAACCCTGCGCAGGGCTCGATCCTGTGGCCCGCGAAAAATTCCTCCTTTTCCTCCAGCGCCTCGGCTCCGATCCAGCCGGACCCGCTCTGGTCCTCGTCACCCATCATGTCGAAGAAATCACCCCGGTTTTCTCGCATGCACTTCTTCTCCGGGACGGCGAGCCCGTGGCCTCCGGCCCGAAATCAGAAACCCTCACCTCCCAAAACTTCAGCCATGCCTTCCAGGCGCCCCTTCGCCTCCAGTCGAGGAACGGGCGCTACCAGCTTGTCCTTCAAGAAACCGGGGCGTTGAAAAAAAACTGAAGGAAACTTCAAGAAATCCTCCCTCAAAACCGTATTCGGAACAGCCCCTGTGAAACTCAACCCACGCCGAATCCAAATCTTGGCCGCGCTCGTCCTGACAACGTGCGTCCCACACACCGGGCACTCGAACCCTCCCGCACCGTCGCCCACGTCGCCCACGTCGCCCACGTCGCCCACGTCGCCCACGTCGCCCACGTCGGCTGTGGCGCCTGTGGCGCCTGCTTCGGATGCTCCTGCGCCGCCTCCACCCGTCGAGGAACTCGGAAACAACCGCTACCGCGTCGGATCGATCCAACTCGACAAGAACCTGGGGACGGCCTCCTTTCAGGCCCGGGTCAACCAGTTGGAAGGCAGTCTGGAATATCTGCTGGTCACGCCCTCTGGGAGTACACACGAGAGTCTTCTGGTTACTGATATCTCCCCGAAGCAACTTCACGTCGCCATGCTCCTCCTCGGCGCAAAACCCTCCAGCCAAACCGCCGATCCCGCCCCCGGGCAGCTCAACGCGGAGTTTCTCAAGAATGCCCCGGCACCGCAGGGCAGCCCGCTTCAATTCACGGTTTCCTGGAAGGAAAAAGGCCGGAAAAAATCCGCCCCGGTTGAGGACTGGGTTTTCCATTCCGGCACAAAACGCTCCGCCGAACGCGGCCCGTGGATTTATACCGGGTCCTACATTCGGGAAGGCACTTTTCTTGCCGAACTGGACGGTTGCTTTGCCGCACTGGTCCACAACCCCTCTGCCCTGATCAACAACCCCCGGAAAGGTCGGGATGACGATTCC
The DNA here is from genome assembly GCA_903901425.1 of uncultured Spartobacteria bacterium. Taxonomy (GTDB): domain Bacteria; phylum Verrucomicrobiota; class Verrucomicrobiia; order Chthoniobacterales; family Chthoniobacteraceae; genus CAIURC01. The sequence continues at coordinate 83,934 of CAIURC010000214.1, forward strand.
GCGTGGGAACCGCACCGCAAACAGATGCCCCCCCTAGCCACCCCCGTCGAGATCACGCTTCGGCTTTTGCCACATTCGGATTCGCAACCCACAACCCCCAAGAACTGATGAAAACCATCCTGACTCCCGCCACCTGGGCCGTTGCAGCCGGTCTTTTCTTTGTTTCATGCCCCGCGACGATCGCTGAACCCATCCGCGAAAAGCCCGGCCATGTTTCGCTCAAGAACGAGGTCCAACTCTCCATCGACCGCGGCTTGAGCTGGCTCAAGTCGCAACAGAAGCCCGATGGCACATGGTCCAATGCGGATCATCCGGCACTGACCTGCCTGCCGCTCCTTGCCTTTGAACGCAACCCGCAGAACAAATTTCAGACCTCGGGCGCGCGCCCTGAGTTCCTTGAGAAAGGATACGCGTTTGTGCGCTCCCAGGCAAAGCCGGATGGCGGCATCTACTCCACGGGCCTCTCCAATTACAACACCTCCCTTGCCTTGGTTTGCCTGCTCACCCGCAACCTCCCTGCAGACGAACCCCTCATCACCAAGGCCCGCTCGTTCATCATCGGCCAGCAGGCCAAGGGCATGGCCACCGAGTCGCTCGATGGCGGCATCGGCTACGGCCCCACCGGCGTCAGCCCGAAACGCCAGCACCCCGATCTGGACAACACCCTCATCGCTCTGGAGGCCCTGCGCACCTACCGCGCTGCCCGCCCCAACGTGGAGTCCAAGGACGATTTGGACTGGAATGCCGCCATCCAGTTTCTGGCACGCACCCAAAACCTGCCCGAATCAAATCCCACTGGCAGCAAGGATCCCTCCAATCGCGGCGGATTTGTGTATTACCCCGGCTACAGCAACGCCGATCCCACCGACGGATCCAAACCCCTCCGCAGCTACGGCTCAATGACCTACGCCGGCCTCCTGAGCTTCATTTACGCCGACCTCAAACCCAGCGACCCACGCGTTCAGGCCGCGGAAGACTGGCTCAGGAAGAACTTTAGCCTCGATGAAAACCCCGGCATGGGGCGAGCCGGCCTCTATTACTACTACCATCTGATGGCCAAGGGCCTCGCCGCCACAGGGCGCGAAACACTCGACCTTCCCAACGGCTCAAAGCTGGACTGGGCCCAAGCCCTGGCCAAAAAACTCCTCGACCTCCAACAGGGCGATGGCTCGTGGGTCAATGAAACCGGCCGCTGGATGGAGAAGGATCCCGTTTTGGTCACCGCCTACTGCGTCCTCGCACTGGAAACCATCGCATCCAAACTCTAAGCGCGAGCAAATCCGGCAAGGCACCGGCAAGGCGCCTCGCATCGGCACCCTGAATCGCCTAAACCGATTTGGCCTCTGAAACGCCTGCCTTGCTCCCTAGGTGCTCACTTGTTCAATGTCCGCTGCGCCGCCGCCAAATACTCCAGAATCTTTCCGCGTTGACCGTCACTGAGGTGCGCGCGCCCCCCCATGGACGCCATCGCGCGTGACCATCCGTCCATGGACCGCGAATCCAGCAACTCCAGATCATGGCACTCGGTGCACCGCGCCGTGTAGAGCTTACGCGCCTCCTCCAAAACAGCCGCGCTGCTGCCACCCGATGCCGCCACAAGAGCCGGCGTCACCGGCGGCGAAGTCCGTTCCTCAAAGGCCGACTCCATTTCTTTCTTCAACTCCTTCAACTTCGGGTGGTCAGCGCACTTCTTCAGTCCGTGGTCCAATGCCGAAAGGGCGTGTACCGCCCCGCCCGCATGTTTGCGCATCGAGTTGGCCGCCTTAAAGTCGTCTTCCGCATCTCCAAGATCCTTTTCCACACGCGCCATCAACGCCTTCAAATCCGGCCGCGACGGTTCCGCCTTCAATCCTGCCTCCACCCAGCGTTTGGCCTCCAGCATCCGATGCAACGCCGCAGCCTGACGCCCAAGATTCACGCCCAGCGCCCCGGCAACCGCTCGTTCCCGCAACGGCTCCCGATCCACCTTCGACCCCGCCAGCGCAGGGGCACCTCCGGGATTCGCCGCCTGCACCCGGGCGGAAACCTTGTCCAACCCTTCCTCCAAGGCCAGCGCCAGACTGGCATGTCCGGCTTTGTCGAGTTGCACCGCCGTCTCGCGCATCCCGGCCAGAAGGTTTCCGAAAGCCTGAGCCCTGCCCCCCAGAGCCACCCCAGCCGCAGTTAAAAAACCCGTGAACCGCGGCTGCAACGCAGATGCAAGCGCCTTCAGGGCCGGATCCTGACCTGCCGCTGCCAGCGCACGAGGCACCTCGTCAAAACGCTGGTCACGGAATGCTTCAAACGCCCGCAACAACTCGCCCCATCCGTCCCGGGCTACCCCCTCCACTGCTTCCACAGGCACCGTCACGGCCACCGCCGTCCCATCCTCCTTGTAATACGGGACGTAAACCAGTTTCTGGGCTGCGTCGTACTTGAGAACCGTAAACTCCTGGCTTTTCGGCGCGGGCTTGTAGTTTTCTCCTTTGAACAGAAGCGTCTCACTCCGGTTCAACCGAACCAGTTCCCCAGGACTCACTCCCCCTCCAGGCGCCGCCGAAATGCCCGCCCCCCAAAGACATCCCACCCCCACCAATACACCCAATAAACGGAACCCCGCCGTTCGGCACAACCTCCAAACTCTGGCAAATGCCAAGTGTTCAAACTCCGAACAAACGTGAGTGGATTGAGTGGGGGCGTCCTTCACAGCCCCAGCCTGAAAATTCCCGCCCCCGAGTTCAAGCCCGCTCTCAGCCCCCTAAAAACTCCGAGCCTCTTTTGGATTGGAACTTTTGGACGTCCCGAACCGCCAATGAGTGGGATCCCTGTGACATGGAAATGCCCAGACAAACGGCTTGATCCGAGTTTCACTCCACACCAGTTTTCGGCGACACTCAGAGAGTCGCCCGCCCCACTCAGACGACCTTATCCGCCGATCGGTTTGTGCCATGCAGATCATACTGAACGCCATCTACAGCCTCGCTCCAGTGACAGTTCTCTGCGGAGCCCTTCTGGCTCTGGCTCTCCAACGCGCAACCCGGAGGCAACTGGCACAGGAAAAAATAATCTTCTGTATCAGCCTCACCGCGCACCTTTGCCTGCTCCTCATCTATCTATCGACCCCATATTTTTTTGGTCTGTCGGACTTTTCCGCCGCCAATGTGGCAAGGGCATACTTGGACGGCAACCCCATGTACGGCACGCCTCTGACCAATAACACCGGACACGCCATTCTTTATGGACCGCTCTATTTCCTGCCGACCTTGCTCGCATTCAAACTCGCTGGAGTTTCGGTCTCAGCCGCAAAATTTTCTGGAGCGCTCCAGTATCTGATCTGGCTGATGGGGATCGTCATTTTTCAGTTTAAATCTCCCGCCTCCTCAAAACAGGAATCCAGCTACCGGCTAACTGGAATGCTGCTTTCCCTCGGTTTTTTCATGCCGTTCGAATTCTGCCTGATCCAAATCGTGGCCCTTTACGCACTTTGGTTTCCGATCCGGAGCAGAATCGCTCGGTCGTTGGCGGGCGGAGTCGCAGCCGCAATCGCCGGGAACCTTCGGATACACGGGTTTTTGTATGTCCTTTCCGGTGCGCTGGACTTGGAAAAAAGAAGCCTTCGTGATGCACTGCGGAACCTTATTTTTTTCTTTGTCTTTTTTGTTGGCGTCAGCTCGCCGTTTCTTTTTCAAGGCGTGTCACTGAATGAATACCTTGGCATGCTTACCGGGGGTGTCCGCCACGGATTCCCGGCTGATGTAATTGCGACCCAGATGTGCTGGCTGCTGATCGTGGGGGGGGCGGCACTCTGCGCTGCTGAAGACTCAAAGGGTGCCAAGCACGAAACAGATCCGGTCACTGTTACGCTTTCGGGCCTCTCCCTGTCCGCTCTTTTTCTGGCCAGCTGCAAGGCAGGCAGCGGTCCACACCATCTCATCGCGGCGCTTCCTCTACTGCTTCTTTTTTTATCAAAATGCCGATTCCGCCTTCCTCAAGGCGACATTCTTCAACCTGCCGCCGTCTGTCTTTCGGTATCGCTGGCAGTGGTTGGAACCGCACGGGGCGCGAAGAACGGCTACGATCTTATCCGTTTTCCCGCAGACGCACTTTTTGAAGACATTCGGGGAATTGCCAATCAGGCACGCGGCAATGTCGCGCTGGGATTTGGCGGCGATCAAGACCTCAACTGGACAAGGCCGGGCGGCCTTGGGCGGATTCTCGCCACAGGCTTTCTCTTTCCCAAGGATCTGCAAATTGGGAACCACACCACGCTCATGGACTTCAAAAAGAGCGGACACGACCTGGACGCCTTCGTCCTCCCAAAAATCATGTCTTCCAGGATCGAGTACCTAGCCTTCCCCAAGCGGTCCAAGCCGCTCCAGATTTCAAGTTGGTACGACGAGACGCCCCTCCTGACGCAGGCCACTGTGGATTCATTTCACCAACGCTATGAATTCGCCTACCAGAGCCGGTTTTTTGACATCTACCAACTGCGCCATCCCTGAAATGGACATCCCTCCCGCACAGCCGCCACTCCCCTGATCGTAGGGAATGGGCTAGTTGCGCGCCGTACCCGCATCATATGCGGCTCGGTACCAAGCGTAAGTTGCTGCGATTCCCTCCCTGAGCGGGATCCGTGCATGCCACCCAAGCCCGGTCAACCGGCTCACATCCAGAAGTTTCCGAGGAGTTCCATCGGGCGCCCCGGAATCAAATTCGAGGCCGCCTCCAAACCCAACCACCTCGCAGATGAGTTCGGCGAGTTGCCGGATACTAACTTCCTGACCAGAACCCACATTCACAATCTCCATGCCGCAGTAATTCTCGAGGAGAAACCGGCACGCAGAAGCCAGATCGTCCACGTGAAGAAACTCGCGCAGCGGCCGCCCGGTTCCCCAGACCTGCACGGTCCGCGCCCCGGCACTCTTTGCCTCGTGCACCTTGCGCAGAAGGGCGGGCAGAACATGAGAACCCGCCAGGTCAAAATTGTCGCCGGGACCGTACAGGTTGGTGGGCATGGCACAGATGAAGGGACGTCCGTACTGCCGGAAATAGGCCTGGCAAAGCTTGATTCCCGCAATCTTGGCCACTGCATACGCCTCGTTGGTGGGCTCCAGCGGGCCACCCAGAAGGGCCTCCTCACGCATCGGCTGCTCCGCGTGCTTGGGATAAATGCAGGAACTGCCCAGGAACAAAAGTTTTTCGGCACCGAAATCTGCTGCAGCCTCAATCAGGTTGTTCTGGATCTGCAAATTGTGCAGGAGAAACTCCACCGGAAAATCGTTGTTGGCTCGGATCCCGCCCACCTTGGCCGCGGCCACCACCACTGCAGCCGGACGCTCCACATCGAAATAACGGCGCACCGCCTCCCGGTCCCGGTAGTCCAACGCCTCCCGCGCAGGCCGCAACAAACGCCCGTACCCGGCTGCCGCAAGCTCCCTCACAATTGCGCCTCCAGCGAGCCCCCGGTGGCCGGCCACTAAAATGGGTTTTTGTTTATCCACAGCCGTGAGCAAACCCAAACAGCGCTCCGGAATCAAACCCGCTTTCCTCAGGCTGCCAAATCGCTCCGCCCCCTCACCTCGCCGCTCGCCCAAACCACGCCTTGATTTTGTTCCACCCAGTTTCAGGATTTTGCACACGCCCTCTGGGCTCCGGCCGCGCCCGACCACGAGCACCTCCCCCCTGCAATTTCGGGACCGCCTTCTGCGGAGGTTTCGAGGCCACCTTCAGGCTGCTCGCCCTCACCGCCGAGTCCGGCAGCCAGCTTTTTTCAATCCGCACCGGTGTGCCAATCTGGGAGTTCTCAAAAAAGTGTTTTGCCATGTCCTCAGGCAACCGGATGCAACCGTGGGACGCCGGGCGACCAGGCAAATGACCGGCATGAAAACCGAATCCGCGCGAGAACCTCAGGAAATAAGGCATCGGCGCACCGGAAAAAACGGATCCTTCCGGGGGACGGTCCTTGGAAATGTCCACGTTCTTCCGGATCACTTGTCCGTCTGCCCCCACGAAATCCCCGTACAGGTTCGACACGTGTTTCTCGTCCTTCTGGATGACACGGTATTTGCCAGGCGGCGTCTCAAAGCCATTCCGGCCGCTGGAAACGCCCGTCTCGGCAACCACGCGGCGCCCCTTGAGGAAAAAAGCGCGCTGTTCCTGCAGCCCAACCACGATCTGGGGGGCGCCCGGAACACCATCTCCCGACCAGTACACCGGCCGCTCGGGGGGCGGCACCTGCCTGCGCGCGGGAACCCGGCGGTTGAACCCGGAGAAATGGGCGCAACCACCGAAAGCCCACAAAAACAATAGCATCAGTGCAGGAGCGACGCGGAACATGACGTGTGACAACGGGGAAGACTAGCGGCGTCTAGGCCGCTGGCAACCCATTCCCTTCATCCTGAGGGAAAACAACTTGCAGCGGGCCGATGCGGGGTTTCCCAAAGGAAGAGAACCTAATTTTTTTCTTGCCTCGGCCTTCATTAGCTAAAGACTCCACGCCATGTCTAAAACTTCAAGCCGGACTGCCTGCCTGCAGGAAATGATCAAACTCGAGGAGCGCAAAGGCACCCTCGAAAAACAACTTTCCGAAATCCATGCCCGCATCCAGGCGCTCACCCGCGAACTGCTCGGAAAACCCGGGAAATCCGTTCCCGCCCCGGGAGACGACGCTTCCGCACCCGCCAAAACCCGGTCCCGCCGGAAATCCTCCGGGAACCGGAGTCCGCGCGGCGAAATGACCGGCCTGATCCTTGAAGAACTCAAAGCCGCGGGCCCCGAAGGAGTTTCCGTGGCGGATCTGGCCACCAAATTGGACAAGAAATACGCCAACGTTTACGTCTGGTTCAGCACGACCGGAAAAAACAACTATCCCAACATTGAGAAGGCCGGCAAAGGCCGCTTCCGAATCAAGGAATAACGCCTCTGCGGTCCGCGGTCTCCCGGGACTGTGTCCGGGGACGTTCTCCTGTTGACGTCCCTGAAATGTTCCGCTAACCATCCGGGCTCAGTGAAAAGGCGGGGTCGCCAAGTGGTAAGGCTCGGCTCTGCAAAAGCCGCATTCGTGGGTTCGATTCCCACCCCCGCCTCTCTCTCCTTCCATGGCAGTCTTTTCTCTGACCCGCCAAGCGCCCATTTCCGCCACGGCGTGGGCGGTTCTGCTGTACTTTGTTTTTTCCACCGCGGCGATCCGGGGCGAGGAGGCAGCAGCCAGAATCAGCGCCACTGCGCAGAGCAGCGTTCCCGTCCAACTCAGCCATTCTGCCCTGCCGGGCTTGATCTTGGTCTGGTGCCCGCCCGGAACATTCCTGATGGGCAGCCCAAAGGGTGAACTTGGACGCTTTGCCAACGAGGCACCGGCCGAGACCACCCTCACACATGGATTTTTCATCCAGTCCACCGAACTAACCCAACAACAGTGGGGGGCGCTCCGGACCTCAAATCCCTCCAGCTTCGTCAATCCCTCCAATCCGGTCGAAATGGTCAACTGGGAGGACGCGACCGGTTTCTGCGAGGAACTCACCCGGAAATCTCTGGCCGAGGGGCTCATTCCGAAGGGCTGGCGCTTCGATCTCCCCACCGAAGCCCAGTGGGAATACGCCTGCCGCGCAGGCACCACCTCGGCTCTGAATGATGGCAGCAATCTCGCCTCCAAAACTGGGGCCGACCCGGGACTCGACCCACTGGCCTGGTACGAAGCCAACTCCGAACAAGCCGCCCACCCCGTGGCTGGCAAAAAGCCCAACGCTTGGGGACTCTACGACATGCACGGCAACCTCTGGGAATGGTGCCGGGACTGGTTTGAGTTCAAACTCAAGGGAGGCAACGACCCGGCCGGTCCAACAGAAGGTTCCTCGCGCGTGATCCGGGGCGGCTCGTGGTACATTGGTTCCCCGTCGTTTTGCAGGTCTGCATACCGGTCCAGCTACGGAATCGAACGCCGCATCTCCCATCTCGGCTTCCGGATCGCCCTCGTTCCCTCTCCGCGCCCCTGAAGGCGCCCCCGTCGCTTCGGAATTCCCATCCGATTCCCGGCTCAATCGCCTTGCCGGCTCCGGGCTCATTGCCTTTTCTTGCGAGGTTGAGAGTTGAGCCCTCTTCCGCCCTGCCCTATAGCTACGCCCTCCCATGCCTGATTCCTCCACTCTGTTCGCTGAAGCCCGCCGGCTAATTCCCGGCGGCGTGAATTCCCCGGTCCGCGCATTCCGCGGCGTTGGGGGCGACCCGTTCTTTGTGGCGCGAGCGGAGGGTTGCAGGCTCTGGGACGTGGATGGAAACGAATACATCGACTACGTGGGCACCTGGGGTCCAGCGATTCTCGGACATGCTCCGTCCATTGTACAAACTGCCATCCAAGACGCAGCCACCCGGGGTGTCAGCTACGGAACACCCCACCCGGTCGAGATTGAGATGGCCCGCACCTTGGTAGACTGGGTTCCCTCGCTTGAAAAAGTCCGGATGGTGAATTCCGGCACCGAGGCCACGATGTCCTGCATCCGTCTGGCAAGAGGCTGCACCGGCCGGGAACGGATTTTGAAGTTTGAAGGCTGCTACCACGGGCATGTGGACTCGCTTCTGGTCAAGGCGGGCAGCGGTGCGCTCACCCATGGCCAACCCGACTCTGCCGGAGTGCCGGCTGCGCTCGCTGCACTCACCCTGACCATTCCTTTCAACGACACCGACGCCCTCCATTCCTGCTTTGCCGAGCACGGCCGGGAACTGGCAGCCGTAATCCTTGAGCCCGTCCCAGCCAATGCCGGCCTTTACCTCCCCAAACCGGGATACCTCGAACTCCTCCAGAAACTCTGTAAAGACCACGGCGTCCTCCTCATTTTTGACGAGGTGATGACCGGTTTCAGGCTCGCCAAGGGCGGGTACCAGGAGCGCTGCGGGATCACCCCCGACCTGACTGCACTTGGCAAAGTGATCGGCGGCGGCCTTCCTGTCGGAGCCTTTGGAGGTCGGGCAGAACTCATGGACATGCTGTCTCCAGAAGGCCCCGTGTACCAGGCGGGCACGCTTTCCGGGAACCCCCTCGCGCTCGCGGCCGGCCTTGCCCAGTTGCGTGAACTTGAACGCGTGGATGGCTGGAAACAACTCGAGGAGAAAGGCGCCCAGTTTGAGGAGGGCGTCCGGCATGCACTCCGCAAAACCGGAAAGGATTACGTTTTCCAGCGGATCGGCTCCATGTTCTGCCTCTATTTCACCCCAGGCCCGGTCTGGAATCTGGCCGATGCTCAGCGAAGCGACCGGGAGGCTTTCGGCCGCTTTTTCCATGCCTGCCGCAGGAGCGGCGTCTATTTTGCACCGTCCCAGTTTGAGGCGGGTTTCCTCTGCCTGGCCCACTCAGAGGCCGACCTCGCCAAGACCGGCGAAATTGCAGCCACCGCACTGTCCGCCTGACCACCCTTTTCTGCCACTCCCTTTTCCATGCCCGACCATCCGGAAACGCAGCCCGCCTCCAGCCACTCCATGGAGCCCATCAAGATCCAGGCCAAGTTTTTCTTCGAAGGGGATCGCAAATGGTTTCTCAAGGGCGTCACCTATGGCCCGTTCAAACCGAACGCAGAGGGTGACCTGACCGCAACGCCCGAACAGGCCAAGGCCGATTTTGCGCTCATGCGTGAACTGGGTGTGAACCTCATCCGGGTCTACCATGTCCCACCACGCTGGCTCTTGGATCAGGCTGCGGAATCCGGCATCCGGGTGATGATTTCCATTCCTTGGACCCAGCACGTCGAGTTTCTCAACCAACGCGCGCTGCGCCGTCAAATCATCCAGACCGTGCGGGATGCCGTGGCCAAACACCGCGGACATCCAGCCATCTTCGCCTATCTGGTCGGCAACGAAGTCCCCACCACCATGGTGCGCTGGCTCGGGGCGGGACGCGTGGTGGAGTTTCTCGAAAAACTCATTTCCGTTGCCCGGGCAACGGATCCGCGGCCGCTCTACAGCTACGCCAGCTATCCGCCCACCGAGTATCTCCTCCCGCAAAACGTCGATTTCTACTCGTTCAACGTTTATCTGGAGCGCCAACCCGACTTCGAGCGCTACATCGCCCGGCTCCAAAACCTGGCCGAGGACAAGCCGCTGATTCTTGGCGAGTTCGGCTTGGATACTCTCCGCAAAGGCGAGGATATGCAGGCCGAGGTCCTCGACTGGCACCTCGACACCGTGGTCAATGGAGGCGCCGCAGGCACCATTTTCTTCTCTTGGACCGACGAGTGGTTCACTGGCGGCCACGAAATCACCGACTGGGAGTTCGGCCTCGTCACCCGGGATCGAAAGCCAAAGAAAGCCTTTCACAAACTCAAATCCAAACTCAACGGTTCCGGTTCCATCCAGTCCCGGGTGGGCCTGCCGCGCTACCCGAAAGTGTCGGTGATCGTTTGCAGCTACAACGGCGGCAAAACTCTCGGGGACTGCCTTCGCGCCTTGGATCAAGTCGAGTACCCTGATTTTGAGGTGGTTCTCGTCGATGACGGCTCCAAAGACGACACCCAGCAGATCGTGGCCCGCTGGCTTCAGGAACGCACCCGGAACCCGAAACCCACCCAGCCCTCGTTCCAAAGCATCGTCCAGCCCAACATGGGCCTGAGCTACGCCCGGAACGCGGGTGCAAAGGCGGCCAAGGGCGAGATTTTCGCCTACACCGACTCCGACTGCATGCCGGATCCGGACTGGCTCTACTACTTGATTGGCACACTGCTCAGCGGCAACTTTGCCGGGGTGGGCGGTCCGAATATTTCGCCGCCGGCGGTGGACTGGATCCAGGCAGCGGTGGCCGCAGCCCCGGGCGGCCCCAGCCATGTTCTGCTCACAGACGTGGTCGCTGAACACATCCCAGGCTGCAATATGGCGTTCCACCGCTGGGCATTTGAGAGCGTGGGCGGCTTTGACATCGAGTACCGGAAAGCCGGGGACGACGTGGATTTCTGCTGGCGCCTGCAAACCAGCGGCGGCGTCATCGCATTCAGCCCGAGCGCCATTGTCTGGCATTACCGGCGGTTCACCCTCGACGCATTCCGGAAACAACAGGAAGGGTACGGCGAAGCGGAAGCAATGCTGCGCTTCAAACACCTCATCTTCTTCGGGCCGACCGGCCAGGCGAAGTGGAAGGGCCAGATCTACGGCGCCCCGCGGTTCCGCTGGTTGCTCAACCAACCGGTGATCTACCATGGGGTGTTTGGCCAGGGCCTTTTCCAGTCCATTTACCCAGCATCGCAGTCCGTCATTGCCGCTTACCTGGGCAGTATCGAATGGGTGGCACTCACCGCCTTCATCTTCGTGGTCACGGTCGCTTTCCCCAACCTCCGCATCGTCCCGCTGATGATGTTTGGCGGGACATTTCTGGTGGCCCTTAGCTCCATGGTCAATGCCAGGATCGAGCCCCAGTTTGACACGATCCGGGCACGGCTCCTCGTGGCGTTCCTTGCACTGACCCAGCCACTCGGCCGCGGCTGGGCCAGGTACTTCACCTGGCTCAAGTACAAACGCACGCCCGGCGCCGTCATCGACGCCCCAGAGGAAGGCGTTTCCCACAAAGGCGGCTCCGCTCAACTCGACCTCTGGAACGAATCCGGCCAGGGTCGCGAAAGCTTGCTCACCGAGATTTTTGCCCTGCTCGAAACCGAAGGCTGGCGCTATTCCGCCGACACGGGCTGGAAACGCTGGGACGTTCAAATCTACGGCAACTTCTGGTGGATCGTCACCCTCCACACCGTGACCGAATACCATGGCGGCCCCAAGTGCCTCACACGGGTCCGGCTCCGGCTCAAGATGGTGGTTACCACATTCCTCGCCAACTTCATCGCCCTCTCCGCTCTCCTGTACCGACAGGCGTTCACCGACCACAAGGACCACCTCTGGTGGGGCATTTACCTGCTGTTCGCGTCCGTCCTCTGGTACCGGGCATGGCGCCTCAGACGCCGCGTGGCTGACCTCGTGACCGCCGCCGCCAACCGGTGCGGTCTCCAGCGCGTCTTCGGAGAACGCAGCCGGGCAAAGGCCGCAGTCTGACCGTCCGGAAATCGAACGAAAGAGCGCCCCTTCCGCATGAGCCTGCTGACGAGCGATTATGACTACACCCTGCCGGAGGAACTCATTGCCCGGCATCCGCTCCCGAACCGGGACGGTGCCCGGATGCTGGTGCTCCACCGGAAAACTCAGCAGATCGAGCACCTCCAGTTTCGCGATTTCCCAGCCCTGCTGGAACCCGGTGGACTCGTGGTGCTCAACAACACACGAGTCATTCCTGCCCGGGTTTTTTCCGATGATCGCGGGATAGAACTCCTGTTTCTGGAGTCCACGGACGTCACCACCTGGAAGTGCCTGGTCAAACCCGGGCGCAAAATGCGCGTCGGCCATTCCGTCTCTGTTCTCGGCGTCCGGGGAACAGTGACCGAGATCTGCCCAGAGGGCGAGCGCCTGATCCGCTTTGAAGGCCCTGTGGATCTGGAGGCGGCCGGTGAAATCCCGCTTCCCCCGTATTTTGAGCGGGCACCGGAACCCGCGGATCTGGAGCGTTACCAGACGGTTTTTGCGACGGAGAAAGGAGCGGTGGCGGCACCCACCGCCGGGCTGCATTTCACACCCGAAATCCTAGCCTCGATTCCACACACATTTGTCACGTTGCACGTGGGCGCCGGCACGTTCCGACCGGTCCAGGCGGACGACCTGAGCCAGCACCGGATGCATTCCGAACGGTTCCATGTTTCCCCAGAGGCTGCCGAAACCATCAATGCAGCCCGAACGATCACCGCGATTGGCACCACCACCACCCGGGTTCTTGAAAGCCTTGGCCGCCCTGTGCCAGCGGGATCCGGTGAAACCGACATCTTTCTTCATCCCCCCTGCACGTTCGGGGTAGTAGACCATCTGCTCACCAACTTTCACCTCCCAAAATCGACCCTGCTCATGCTGGTCAGCGCCATGGCTGGGCGGGAGTTTGTGCTCGAGGCATATCGGGAGGCAGTGGCGCTCCGGTACCGTTTTTACAGCTACGGCGACTGCATGCTCATCCTGTAGCCCCGGTGGACTCGTGCAACCCGGCCCGCTGTAAAAGGCGCCTACGCCTCAATTGCGGGACACACGGCCTGCCAGTGCCGCGCCAAGGCGTCCCGGTCCGCATCGCAGAGTTTGCGCCTGCCGCGTTTGTACAGCCGCTCGGCCTCGGTTGGATCCTCCAACTCCCAGGCCACCTCGATCCCCTCCATGTACGCCGTCAAATCCTTCGGGTAATAGTACAGGATCCGCTGGTAATGCTCCAATGCCTCCGGCAACCGCTCCTTTTTTCGGTAAAACCGCGGCAACGTGTAGTCCAAGGGCGGTTCCCCAGTGGCCTCTGGATAGATGAACCCCGAAACCAACCGAGCTACACGGTCCGAAATCAGCCACCGCATTTCCGGACCGAAAAAGAAAGCCCCGGATACCATTGTGAGGAGGCCGGCAATTGAGGAATCCCGCGTGCCGTCAAAACCCAATTTGAACCCCGAACCCACCAGAAAACAGCCCACTCCCAACCTCAGAACGCGCACCACAGAACTGAATCGATCCGAGTTTTTCATCAGGCCCACCTCGTTGCTCTTCTATCAAAACCCGTCCCTGTCGGCAACCCGGTTTCCATCCCCACCCCCGGCAACGCCGCATCGGGCGCCCACGCGTTCCCCAGCCCCCCTGATTTTTTCAACAGCGCGCCGGATCCCGCTTGTGCTCGGATACCGGAACGGGCTACCGCTCATCTCTCCCGAGGCCTTCATTCCATCCATCCATGCCCCAAACGAGTCCCAACCGTAAGATTTTCGGCACCGACGGCGTCCGCGGCGTTGCCAACATCGAACCCGTGACCGCCGAAACCGCGTTGAAACTGGGCCGGGCCGCCGCCCACGTGTTCAGCGAAATGAGCGGACGCCGTTCCAAGGGCAAACCGCGGATTGTGATCGGCAAGGACACCCGGCTCTCGGGGTACATGCTCGAGACCGCCATGGCCTCGGGGGTCATGTCGCTGGGCGCAGACGTGCTCATGATTGGGCCGCTACCCACGCCGGGCATCGCCTACATCACCCGCTCGCTCCGGGCCGATGCCGGCATCGTGCTCAGCGCCTCCCACAACCCGTACGAGGACAACGGGATCAAGTTTTTCCGGCATGACGGCTACAAACTCGACGACGCCGTGGAACGGCGGATCGAGCAGTTGGTGTTCAGTGGCGAAATCGAATCGATCCGGCCCACCGCCGGCAAAGTCGGCCAGGCCACCCGCATCGACGACGCGCTCGGACGCTATGTCGAGTTCGCCAAAGCCAGTTTTCCCAAGGGACTCACCCTCGAGGGGATGCGTGTTGCCCTGGATGCTGCCAATGGCGCTTCCTACAAGTCTTCACCCTGCATCCTGCGGGAGTTGGGCGCTGACCTCGTAGTCACCCACAACGCCCCCAACGGCCGGAACATCAACGCCAACTGCGGCAGCACGCATCCGGAAGAAATCCAACGCATCGTGCGCGAAACCGGGGCGCACGTCGGGATCAGCCATGACGGCGACGCCGACCGGGTCCTGCTCTGCGACGAAAAAGGCGAACTGGTGGATGGCGACGAAATCATGGCCATCGCCGCGCTCGACTTCATCCGGCGGGGGCGCCTGGCCCAGAACACCCTCGTGGCCACGGTCATGAGCAACTTCGGTTTGGACGAAACCCTCAGCCGGCACGAAGGACGCGTGCTCCGGACAAAGGTCGGCGACCGCTACGTCATCGAGGCCATGATGAAAAATGACCTCAACGTCGGCGGCGAACAGAGCGGCCATATGATCTTCCGCGATTACTCCACCACCGGAGATGGGATCGTGGCTGCCCTCCAGATCCTCCGAATCCTGGTCGAAACCGGCCAACCGCTGAGCGAACTCAAACGCTGCCTGACCAAGTACCCCCAAGCCCAGCGCAACCTCAGAGTCCGAGAAAAACCCCCGCTCGAGTCACTGCCCAAAACCCTTCAACTCGTCCGCGAAGCCGAGGCGGAACTCGAAGGCGCCGGCCGGGTTCTCCTCCGCTACTCGGGCACGGAACCCAAAATCCGGCTCCTGATCGAGGGCCGGGACGCAGACAGGATCGACCTGCACGCAGACAAAATCGCCGCCGAACTGCAGGAATCCATCGGCGCCTGAGCGGTTTAAACTCCTTCAACGGCCGCCCAGAGCCCATGCAACTCCTCGAACGCAGCCTTTTTGTCACGGGAACTGACACGAATGTCGGCAAAACATTCGTCTCCGCCCTCCTTCTGAAATTCTGGCGTTCTCGCGGTGTGGATGCGGTGGGATTCAAACCCTTCTGCTGCGGTGAACGGACCGATGCAGAAATTCTCCACGAAGCCAGCGACACCGTCCTTGAACTCAACGAGGTCAACCCCGTCTGGCTCCGCCCCCCCGCTGCCCCGTACACGGCTGCAATCGTCGAGAACCGCCCAATCGACTTGGATCTTGTCCGGGAAACATATGCCCGGCTTTCGCAACGTCACTCCAGGGTTCTGGTCGAGGGCGCCGGGGGATGGCGCGTCCCAATCACCCACAGCTACGCGATCTCTGATCTCGCAACGGAACTTGCCCTCCCGGTACTGGTGGTTGCCGCAAACCGGCTCGGTGCTCTGAACCACACACTCTTGACGGTGGAATCCATCCGAGCCGCCGGGCTAGAATGCGCCGGAGTCATTTTAAACGATGCAACCCCGGCGGGCGACCCTGTGGCTTCGGAAACCAACCGGGCCGTGCTGGAATCTCTGCTGCCCGTCCCGGTGCTGGCGTCCATCTCTTACGGGCAATCCGCTTTCGGTGCAGGATGAACCTTGCGCACCGCCCAACTCGCCTCTAGTGTCATCGGTCTTGCGGGGTGTAGCTTAGCTTGGTAGAGCGCCTGGTTTGGGACCAGGAGGTCGCAGGTTCGAATCCTGTCGCCCCGATTTCCTTCACGATTCCTCGCGTCGGAGTTCCACGGATCTCCCCCGGCTTCGACGCCACCCTTTTTCTGCCTTGTTTCACGCCACGCTTCTCCTGCTCCTCCTGTCGGGTCCGGCTTTTGCCTCTCTATCTGGCACCCCCACGTTTCCCCAGCCCGTTCATTCGATGCCGGCGGGTTCCAGCCTCTGGGAAACTCTCGTGCTCCGAGTTCAGACGGAACCCTTGAACCTAGCCGCCACCCTGATTTTTTTGGGGGCAATCCTCCATACGTTTTTTGCGCCGGCGATCCAGAAAAAAGCGCGCCAGTTGCATGCGGACGCCGAGCACTCCAGTTTTCCGGTGGAAGCCCTCCACTTTTTCGGGGAGGTCGAAGCGATCTTTGGCATCTGGGCGATCCCGCTGCTGGCCATGATCACAGGCTTCAAAGGCTGGCATACCGCCGAATCGTATGTGAACGAGGGGGTCCAGTTCACCGAAGCCCTGTTTGTGGTAGTGATCATGAGCATTGCAGCCACCCGGCCCGTGCTCCAGTGCGCCCAGGCATGCCTTGGCTGGTTTGCGCAGCTTGGAAAGTCCACGCCAGGCGCATGGTGGCTGGCGATTCTGACCGGAGGCCCCCTCCTAGGCTCCCTCATCACCGAACCCGCAGCGATGACCATCTGCGCCCTGCTGCTCTCCAAAAAAGTGTTCGACCGGAGACCCTCCGGCCCGCTTGCTTACGCCACTCTTGGCCTGCTTTTCGTCAATGTTTCCGTGGGCGGAACACTCACTCATTTTGCCGCTCCGCCAGTCCTCATGGTGGTGCATGCGTGGCACTGGGACACCCCTTTCCTCTTTGCCCATTTCGGCTGGAAAGCCGCCACGGCAATTGCGGTATCCAACGGCGCCGCATTCCTCGCATTCCGCCGACAACTCGGGCAACTCGCCCGGAATGAACCCGTGGACCCGGGCGGACCGGAATCCTGGGAAGGCCGCGCAGATCCTGTTCCTAAGTGGATCACCGGGGTCCACTTGGGCTTTCTCGCCTGGACCGTTTTCACCGCCCATTCGCCCGCCCTGTTCATAGGCAGCTTCCTCGTTTTCCTCGCGTTTACCTCCGCCACGCATCCCCACCAAAACCGGGTTCAACTCCAACCGGCGCTCCTGGTGGGTTTTTTCCTGGCCGGATTGGTGATCCACGGCGGACTGCAAGGCTGGTGGATCGCACCAGTTCTGGAATCTCTGGCTCCGCTCCCGCTGCTACTCGGATCCACGGCGCTCACGGCATTCAACGACAACGCAGCCATCACCTTCCTTGCCACTTTGGTGCCCGATTTCGGGCCTCACCTCCAACACCTCGTGGTGTCCGGCGCAGTCTGTGGAGGCGGCCTCACCGTGATTGCCAACGCTCCCAACCCGGCAGGTCAAAACATCCTCGCAGAATATTTTCCCGAAGGGATCTCCCCGGCCCGGCTCTTCCTCGCGGCTCTTCCTCCAACCATCGTGGCCCTGCTCTGCCTCACCCTTCTGCCCTGAACCCGGTCCACACTCAGAGCCCTGCCATCGATGCCGGAGCCGGCAACTCGTGCGACATCCGCAGATGCAGGATCTCCGAGGGCATCAGGGCGCGATCCAAGACCCACAACTCGTCCAATTCAGATCCGGGTCCGGAAAATTCTAGGCGATCCCATGCCCGGCCGGAGCCATGCCTGCCGCGCGCCTGCCGCAGGACTCCGCCACCTTCCAACCGGCCGTCCACGTACTGTTTGAACTGAACCCGGCTCGATTTCGCAGAACGCGTGCTGAACTCCAACACCACATGGTGCCATTGGCCGTCAAAAACACTCTTCTGACCTGTAACCTGGCGCTTCAACGCGTTGCCTGAGAGTACCGCCAACGCCCCCATCGCCCCCCGGCTAGGCCTTGTATTTACCCCAAACTGGATCCCGTCCTCGCCTCCGACTCGGAGCAACCCGCCCACAGCAGGCACACCCGGCCCCGGATGCCGGATCCAAAATGCGCAACTCCATTCCGTCAGATCTCCCAACCATGGCACCTGCACGGCAACAGGTTGCTCTTTGGAAATCCGCACAGCGCTCCCACGCACACCCTGCCCAGACACCGCGGCGCCCCCCAACGCCAGTTTCCCGCCATGACGCGTCCCGGCTCCCTCCCGGTCCATATCAAATCCCCAGTGCTGCCCTCCCAAGGGCTGCGCATTCCGCACCCACTGAAGGTTTTTTCGTAGCCGGCTCAGCTTGAAATCCCGCCCCCTGATTTCCCCGGTTTCACCGCGGCTAAATCTGCGCGACTCCTGTTCCCCAAGAACTGCCATGCCCCCCTCACTCCCCGCAGCCACGGAGCCCCGGTGCACAAAAACCTCCGAGTTCTCATCCTCCACCGCCACGCTGAACTCGGCACCGCCCCCCTCCACCGCCATTTCCGCGTTCTCCACCCGGAACCCCTGCGCCTCAGTCGGCACCACCGCATTTAAGACCCCGCGCTCCAAAGTCACCTCCCATGCCGACAAAACCCGCATCTCAGCAGGCCCCTCCAGAACAACCCGCGCGCCCGAGTCCAACGTCAGTTCGCAACTGCCGCTCTCAAGCTTCAACACCCGCCCCGACTCCACAGACTCGCCGCTCTCGGCTTTCCTTCCTTCCCAACGACAATCAAGCACCCCGGAAATCCGGGCCACGGTTCCACGGTCCGAGTCCGGTCTGAGCAGAAAAAGGGATACCCCCCCAAGCACAATTCCAGCCGCGATTTTTGCCCACCACCCCCACAGTCGAACCAACGGTGTCACCTCGCCGGTCAAAATCTCGGCGGCGTACTCGTGCAAGCTTGAGGACAACCCCGCTGACCGCACGTAAAACCGGCGCGCCTCCTCCGATCCCGCAAGGATCGCGTTCAACCGGTCCCGGTCCCCGGCTCGAAGCCGGCCGTCCACGAGCGCATCGCACAACTCCCCCAGTTCCGCCCGTTCTTCCGCCGTCACGCGCCCACCCCCTCCCCGTCCAACCGCTGGCTCACGCAATCCATGAGCAGTTTCCGGATCCGGGCGAGCGCCTTGTACGCCGCATCCATCGACCGACCCACCCGCCGGGCCGCTTCCTCCACACCCGCCCCGGGCTCGTACCGGAGCAGGATCATTTCCCGGTCCCGGTCAGGCAACCGTTTCAAACAGTGGGCCAGCGCCTCATGGCGCACATCCAGTTCCTCCTGCATGGCCCCCATCGTCTCAGAAAGCGCGTCCACCACTCCCTGATCAAAAACCACCTTGGAACGCGCATATTTCTGGCGCGCACGGCGGACCTCCCAGAACGCAATCCGGGTGGCCCATGCCACAAAATCTGTGCCCGGCCTGTACTCATGGAACTTCTCACAGATCACTACGCTGGCGTCTTGAAGGATGTCACTGGCGTCCTGACGGTTGGGTACCAGCGCGTAAATGTACGCAAAAAGCCGCCGCTGATGCTCCACCATCAGCCGCATCAAATCCGCATCCGGCCCCCTCCGGGTTTCAGACATGCCGCAACCTCCGCCGGACTTCAGGGTTCTCATCTCCCATACCCCGCATCCACACATTTTTTGAGAACCCATTCATCATCATTCTCTTCCTTACAGCACCACACCCCCATTTTGGGACACAAGATTGCCTTCCCCCCCAGTTTCCTTTTCCATCTCCCGGTCTCCGCCCATGTCCGCCGTCCTCGAACTCCGCAGCATTACCAAATCCTTCGGTCCCGTGCGCGCTCTGCGCGGCGTCTCCATCGCCCTGTTTCCCGGACAGATCCACGCGTTGCTCGGCGAAAATGGTGCCGGAAAATCCACTCTGATCAAGGTCATGACCGGAGCGCACCAGCCCGATTCTGGTGAACTCCTTCTAGACGGAAAACCCAGCCAGCCCCTATCCCCAGTTTCGGCACGGGCCAAAGGGATCGCGTGCATTTACCAGCAACCCGCCCTCTTTCCGGATCTCTCCGTTGCAGAAAACATCTGCCTGGCTCTTGAACCCCACAGCGCACTCTCCAGAGTCCGCTGGAAAAACCGGCTCCAGACCGCCACCTCCCTGCTCCGGCGCATCGGCGCACAGTTTTCGCCGGAAACCGAAGTCCGCGCCCTGTCGATGCCGGAACAACAACTGGTGGAAATCGCGCGTGCCCTTGGTTCCGGTGCCCGCGTGGTCATCATGGACGAACCCACCGCCTCCCTTCCTGAACAGGAGGCAAACCGGCTCTTGGAAATCGTCCGCGAACTCGCCTCCCAGGGCGTTGCTGTCCTCTACATCTCCCACCGACTCGAGGAAATCGCGGCCATCGCCTCCCATGTCACCGTGCTCCGGGATGGCGAAAGCATCGCCACCCTGCCCATGGAGGGGGTCACCCACGATCAACTGGTCGAACTCATGGTTGGCCGCAAAGTGGCCGCGTCCGCTCCACTCCCCGCCCCATCCACCGCCTCCGGCCCGCTCCTCGAGCTCCAGAATCTCACCTGCACAGCCGCAGGAATCCGGAATCTGAGCCTCCAGATTCGGCCCGGTGAAATTTTGGGACTCGGCGGCCTGGTCGGTGCCGGGCGCACTGAACTTGCCCGGGTCCTTTTCGGAATCACACCCGCTGACTCAGGCTCCATTCTTTTGGAAAACCACCCAGTCCAAATCCGCTCTCCGCGGGATGCGATTGGACACGGCATCGCCTACCTGCCCGAGGACCGGCGCCGGCACGGCGTGATTCTTCCGATGCCGGTGGAACACAACATGACCATGGCAGTTCAACCCCGGCTTTTTCCATGGACCTGGATCCGGCGCAACCGGGAACGCTCCATGGCAAACCAGTTCATTGAATCGCTTGCGGTGAAAACCTCGGGACCGGAAGCCCCGGTGGGCTCGCTGTCCGGGGGCAACCAGCAGAAAGTGGCGCTTGCCCGCTGGCTGGCCACGCGCCCGCGTCTGCTGATCCTCGATGAACCCACTCAGGGCGTCGATATCGGAGCCAAATCCGAGATCCATTCACTGATCCGGAAACTCGCCTCCGAAGGCCTGGCGGTGCTCCTGATCTCCAGTGAACTTCCCGAACTGCTCGCCCTCAGCCACCGGGTGGCCGTCCTGCGCGGAGGTGAAATCGTCCGTTCTTTTGACGCTCCACCCACTCCGCAACAGGTTCTTCAGGCGGCTCTGGGTTACGGGGAAAAAAGGGAGGTGGCATGAAGCCGTTGTCCCGCGAAGCCAGTCTGGTCATGGTGCTGGGAGTTCTTCTCGCCGTCCTCGGATTCGCTGCCCCTGCATTCTTCAGCCCTCAGCCGCTTCTCTCCCGCCTGAGCATGGAGGCCCCGTGCCTCGTCGCCACCTGCGGCATGGTTGCCGTCATGCTCGTGCGGCAGATCGACATTTCCGTGGGCTCCCAGTTTGCGCTCTGCAGCGTGCTGGCCGGAACTCTCGCCTCCAAAAATCTTCCTACCTCCCTGCTTGTGCCCACCGTGCTGCTCGCCGGCACGGTGCTCGGAGGATTCAACGGCTGGCTGGTGGCCATTCTCAGACTGCCTTCCATCGTCGTCACCCTCGCCACCATGGTCATCCTCCGGGAAACCGTCCGGTGGCACCAACAGGGCGCCCTGCTCAATCTTCCCGCGGATCTCCAGTGGTTTGGACTCTCCCAGTCTGCAGGCCAGTGGACGCTCATTGCCGCGGCACTCCTCCTCACAGGAATTCTCGCATGGGCCCTCCAAAACCTCAGGGCCGGCCGCTGCCTCTACGCAGTGGGCTCTGATCCCGAAGCTGCACGCCTGGCGGGCATTTCCCCCAGCACCACCAAGGCTCTCACCTTTCTGCTCTGCGGCCTGCTGACTGCCGCCGCGGCACTCATGAACCTTGTCCAGTCGCCCCAGGTCGATCCCAAGTCCGGTACCGGCCTCGAACTCAAAACCGTGGCGGCAGCCGTCGTGGGCGGGATCGCAATCTCCGGCGGCCGCGGCAGACTCTGGGGCGCGGCACTCGGGCTCCTGCTTCTGGCCACCATCAGCCCCGCCCTCACCTATCTCCACGTCGAAGCCTACTGGGAAAAGGCCGTGCAAGGTGCCGTCATCCTTCTGGCCGTCATCCTCGACCGCAAATCCTCCGCCACCCCATGAGCACCGCTTTCCATCACCGGTTGGCTCGGATCCGGGCCCTGGTTTTCCGCCACGAATCCCTGCTCCTTCTCATTCTCCTGGCTGAATGGATCACTTTCAGTTTTCTCGGGCGCAGGTTCGCCACATGGGAAAACGCGGCGGACATCCTCCGCCATTCCGCAGAAATCGGGCTTCTGGCCGTGGCTCTGACTCCGGTCATCCTCACCGGCGGCATTGATCTCTCCGCAGGATCGCTCCTCGGCCTCTGCGCCGTGATCTTCGGCAAACTTTGGCGCGACGCAGGCTTTCCTCCCACCCTGGCCGCGGTGACTGCCGTTGCTGCAGGCGCCGTGGGCGGCCTGCTCAATGGTTCCCTTGTCACCCGCCTTAAACTCCCGCCGCTCATTGTGACGCTCGGAACGTTCTCCCTGTTCCGCGGAATTGCAGAAGCGCTCACCCGAGGCACGGACACGTTCACCAATTTCCCAAACACGTTTCTTTTCCTGGGCCAGGAACGGCTTCTCGGGCTTCCCACCCAGGCCTGGATTTTTTTCCTGCTCGCCGGGACCGCATGGCTACTCATCCACCGGACCACCGCCGGACGGAACTGCTGCAGCGCCGGGTTTAATCCCGAAGGTGCCGTGTACGCGGGGCTGCCTCTCTCAAAAATCCAGACGCTCGCCTACGTTGGCGTGGGAACCGTGGCGGGCATTGCCGCTGTGATTTACACGGCGCGTCTGGGCCAAGCCCGGGCCGATGCGGGCTCGGGCTATGAACTGCTGGCCATCACCGCCGTGGTTCTCGGCGGGACCTCCATTTTTGGCGGGACCGGCACCATCCATGGCACGCTGCTTGGCGTGGCTGCTCTTGCCGTGCTCAACAACGGCCTTGTCCATGCGCGGCAACCCCGTGAAACTGCCGGAATCCTCACTGGCGTCCTTCTTCTGACTGCACTGACCCTTACGACCTTGGCTTATTTCCGTTCCTCCCGAAAACCGTCCCGCACCCAACCCTCCCCATGAAATCGGCACTGCGTCTCCTGCTTGTTCTCGGCCTCGGCTTCCTACTCGCGGCCTGTTCCCGGTCCAGTTCAAATCCAGACCAGAAAAAGATCACCGTGGCCCTGATGCCAAAGAGCAAAGGGAATGCCTACTTTATCTCCTGCAAAAAGGGCGCCGAAGATGCCGCTCAAGAAACTGGGGTTGAACTCCTTTTTGACGGCCCCACCGATCCTGATCCAGCGAGACAGAACGAGATCATCGAGAACTGGACCACCGTGGGCGTGGACGTGATTGCTGTCGCATGCGAGAACCGGGAGGGCATCGCCACCGCCCTCCGGAAAGCCCGCCAGAAAGGGATCAAAGTGCTGACATACGATTCCGACACCACCGCCGAGGCCCGCGATTTCTTCGTCAACCAAGCGACCCCCGAAGGGATCGGCCACGCGCTCATGGACGAAGCCGCCCGTCTGACTGGCGAGGAAGGTGAATTCGCCATCATCACCGCCTCCCTCACCGCGGCCAACATGAACGCCTGGCGCAAACACATCGAACAGCGTCTGGCCGAGAAATATCCGCGCATGAAACTTGTCGCGACCAAACCCTGCGACGATCTCAAGGACAAGGCCCAGACCGAATCCACGGCCCTCCTCAGCGCACACCCCAATCTCAAACTTCTCATGTCCATCTGTTCCCCGGGCGTGCCGGGCGCCGCCGAGGCCGTCAAACAGGCCGGAAAAGGCGGCCAGATCAAGGTCATGGGACTGGGGCTCCCCAACGAAAACCGCGCCTACATCAAACAGGGCGTCACCCAGAGCATCATCCTCTGGAAAACACTGGACCTCGGCTATCTGACCCTGCACGCCGCCGCCGCCCTCGGACGGGGTTCCCTCCAACCGAACGCCAAGTCTTATTCCGCAGGGCGCCTCGGCGAAATCACGATCGAAGGCGACAACCTGCTCCTCGGCAAACCGTTTGTTTTCAACAGCGAAAACATCGACTTGTTCGATTTCTAGGACGCCCAAAAAAACCCGCACCGGATCGCCATGCCTTCCGAACGCAGATCCGGCGTCCTCCTGCTCCTCCTCGCCGCCACGCTCTGGAGCTCGGGCGGGCTCCTCATCAAGCTCGTTGACTGGAATCCGGTGGCCATCGCCGGAACCCGGAGCGCCTTCGCACTGCCCGTCATCCTTCTTTTCCTGGGCCGACCACCCCGGTCCTTTTCCAAACTCCAGATCGGCGCCGCGTTCGCTTATGTCGGCACCGTCCTCCTCTTTGTGTGCGCCACCCGCCTCACCACGGCGGCCAATGCGATTGTCCTCCAATACACCGCCCCCATCTACGTCGCACTGCTCGCCCCGCGTTTTTTAAAGGAACCCGCCCACCGGGCCGACTGGTTCCTGCTGGCGGCAGCGTTTGCAGGGGTCAGCCTGTTTTTCGTGGAGAAAATCTCGCTCCAGGGGGCAACCGGCATCGCATTCGCCCTCGTCTCGGGAGTCACCTATGCCGCCACCGCGATCCTCCTCAGACGCGACCGATCCGGATCGCCCCTCTCCGCGATTTTTCTCGGCAATATCCTGACCGCACTGACTGCCGTCCCGTTCCTCACCCCACCGTGGCCGACAGCCCAGGGCTGGATGATCCTGACTGCGCTCGGCGTGCTCCAGTTGGGGCTCGGCTACGTGGCCTACGCAAAAGGCCTCCAACGCATCCCCGCACTCGAAGCCTCTCTCATCGCCCTGCTTGAACCCATTCTCAACCCCGTCTGGGTGCTCCTTGCACTCGGCGAAAAACCCGGGTTCTGGCCCTGCATCGGAGGTGGACTGGTTCTCGCTGCCGTTTTGTTCCGGCTCCTGATGCCCCCCCCACAGCCGGCGCAAGAACCGTCGGATCCGCCCTGTTAAGGCTCGCGTTCGACAATTCCGCCTGTCACTTTCGGAGGCAGACGCTCTATGCGCCGCCCCCCACATTCCGCGCCCACTCCGGCCCGCGTTCCACGCGCTCCACGGCCTGCGAAAAACGCGTCAGCCGAAAACGCGCGTCCCCGCCTCAAACCAGCGCCCGGAATTGGAGCAACCTCCAGGAATCGAGGGCTGCTACTCCATGCATTCGGGTTTTCCGCATTCTGGCTCGCGGCAGCCACGGAACTGCCGGCCCAAACCCCAGCACCGCCCGTACACGAGTCGCTCTCCGAGTTCGTCGCCCAGTTCAAGGGCCGCGGTGCCATTACAGACGACTCCAAGCCGCTCTCACCCAAGGAAGCTGTGGACGCGTTCCAAGTCGCACCCGGCTTTGAAATGGAATTGGTGGCTTCGGAACCGCTCGTCCGGCAACCACTCAATCTCCACTTCGATGCGCGTGGCCGACTCTGGGTGGTCCAATTCCTCCAGTACCCGTTCCCCGCCGGACTCCAGATCGTTCAGTACGACGAGTACCTCCGCGCCGTGTATGACAAAACGCCTGAACCCCCGCCCAAGGGCGTTCCGGGCAGGGACAGGATCACTATTCTCGAAGACCGCGACCACGACGGCACATTCGAGTCGGCAAAAGACTTCGTCACCGGACTCAACATCGCCACCAGCATCCTCACGGGAGGAGGCGGCGTGTGGGTATTGAATCCCCCGTACCTTCTCTTTTACCCGGACCGGGATCAGGATGACCGGCCGGATTCCGACCCGGAAGTCCGGCTGAGCGGGTTCGGTTTGGAGGACACGCATGCCACGGCCAACAGCCTCCACTGGGGACCCGACGGCTGGATCTATGGGGCACAGGGCAGCACCTGCACCTCCACGGTTGCCGGGATCCATTTCAAGGGCCAGGCCATCTGGCGTTACCATCCCCACTCGCGGGCCTTCGAAATTTTTGCTGAGGGTGGCGGCAACACGTACAGCCTCGAGTTCGACCGCTGGGGACGCTGTTTTTCCGGCACCAACGGCGGCGGCACCCGCGGCCTTCACCATGTCCAAGGGGGTGCCTCGGTCAAAAGCTGGGCGAAACACGGTCCGCTCCTCAACCCGCACGCGTTTGGCTTCTTTGAACACATGGCCCACAAAGGGTTCCAGCCCCGGTTTTCCCAGAGCCTCCTCATCTACGAGGGGGGCGCACTGCCCGGACTGGAGGGGCACATGATTGCCAGCCTCGCCCTGGTCAACCGGGTTCAAGACACACGACTCATCCCAGACACTTCCTCATTCCGCACCGAGGATTTAGACCCGCAGGCGCTCACCTCTGACCGTTGGTTCCGCCCCGTCGACACCAAGGCGGGTCCAGACGGAGCCGTCTATTTCGCCGACTGGTACGATTCGCGACTCACCCACGTCGATCCCCGCGACACCTGGGACCATGACCGGGGCCGGATCTATCGGCTCAAGGCCAAGGCCATCCCGCGTCCTGCCCCCGTCGACCTTCAGTCTGCAACAAGCGTTGAACTGATTCATGCCCTCCGCCATCCCAACAAATGGCACCGCCAGACCGCTGTCCGCCTGCTGGGCGAACGCAAGGACCCGGCTTCGGAGGCTCCGCTCCGGACGCTCCTGCATCACGAAACCAACCCCGTGGCCTTGGAAGCGCTCTGGGCGCTGAACGCTTGCGGTTTCCTCCAAACCGGCGATTTTCAGCGGGGCCTTGCCCATCCGATCCCGGCAGTCCGTGCATGGTCCGTGAGACTTCTTGGAGACCAGAGATCCCTCGAGGCGGGCCTTTTGGATCCGCTGCTCCAACTTGCGCGCACGGAATTCTCCGCAGAAGTGCGCAGCCAGCTCGCCAGTTCCGCGCGACGGTTCCCGGCCGCAACCGGCCTGGCCCTGCTCACTCCGCTGCTTCACCATCCGGAGGACAACGCAGACGTCCACATTCCGCTCCTGCTCTGGTGGACGCTCGAATCCGCGTTCACCGCGGATTTCAAGACCACCACCAGCTGGCTCCAGAACGAGGACCTTTGGAAACAACCGCTCTTTCTCAAGCACCTCGCCCCGCGCGTCTTCCGCCGGTGTGCCGCAGACCCCACCGATTCCCACCTCAACCTCTCAGCGGTTCTTCTGGAAAAATTCGCCCCGAAAGACCTGCACGACGCGATGCTTCTCAGCCTCGAACTTGGTCTCCGGGGCCACGGCGCCCTGACCGTCCCTGATCGCTTTCGCACGACTATTTCCAAGCTCTGGCCACAGAACAATCCCCCGCACGCCCTGATCCAGATCGGGTTCCGGATGGGGCTGCTGGAGGCCCGAAGCGCCGCACTCCACAACCTGTCCAAAACATCTGTTCCGACCTCTGACCGGCTCGAACTCATCGAACTCCTCGGGGAACATCAGGCGCCCGAGGCCCTCGAACCCCTGCTCCAGCTCATCTCCAAAAATCAGGACTCTAAGATTGCCCGGGCCGCCCTGCGCGCCCTGCAACGCTTCGAGGATCCGCGGATCCCGGCCGCCTTGCTGGCCGCCGAACCCCCGTTCAAACAAGAACTCCTCCCGGATGTTGTCGCCGTCCTCAGTTCCCGCGCCCCCTGGGCCCGCCAACTTCTCCTCGCTACGGAACGCCAGCAGATCCACCGCGAAAACATCCCCACGGCCTCCCTGCTCGGCATCCAAGGCCTTCATGACCCCGAATGCGATGCGCTCATCCGAAGACTCTGGAGCCAGCTCCGGCCCTCCTCCCAAGCCAAAGAACAACGGATCCGCCAAGTGCGCGCCCTTCTGAAAAATCCCGGCGGCGATCAGGATTCGGGCCGGACGCTCTTTGGCTCGCTCTGCGCCACCTGCCACACACTCAAGGGTCCGGGCGGCCGGATCGGACCCGACCTTACCGGATACGAACGCACCAACCTCGACTTTCTCCTGCCGGCCATCGTGGATCCCAGCCTCGCCATCCGCGAGGAATACACGGCGTTTGAAGTCACCACCACAGACCGCCAAGTCCTCGTCGGATTCATCACTGAAGAAACCCCACAGACCATCACACTCACGGATCTTTCGCAGCAGACCACGCGCCTCCCGAGATCCCAGATCCAATCCTCCAAAGCCCTTGCCTCCTCCCTCATGCCCGAGGGGCTCCTGGACTCGCTCTCCGACGCCCAGGTGCGCGACCTGTTTGCTTTCCTCTCCTCTCCTTGAACTCTCACTGACATCACACCCATGCCCACAGTCCTCGCCCTCTTTGCCCATCCCGACGACATTGAATTCCATGCCTCTGGCACCCTGCTCCAACTCGGACGCCGAGGCTGGGACCTGCACTACTGCAACATCTCCTCCGGGAACCTCGGGAGCACCACAACGCCTCCCGCAAAAACCGCCACGCTCCGCAAAGCGGAAGCGCGTGCATCGGCCAAGATCTTGGGTGCCACATGGCATCCGCCTTTCTGCCATGATCTTCAGGTCTTTTATACCGACGAAAACATTCGCCGCGTCTGCGCCCTGATCCGTTCGGTGCAACCCACCATTCTCCTTACGCACCCCGCCCAGGATTACATGGAAGACCACATGGCCACCTGCAGACTGGCGGTCTCAGGCGCTTTTGCCCGCGGCGTGCCGTTCTACAAAAGCAAACCGCCCAAACCCTCCACGCTCACCCCCGTAACCCTCTACCACAGCATGCCGCGCGGCCACCAGACCCCGGACCGGCAGCCTGTCCATCCCGATGCCTATGTCAATGTGGCTCCGGTCCACGCACAACGGCAGGCCGCTCTTTCGGCGCACCGGAGCCAGAAGGAATGGCTCGATCTCACGCAAGGCCCCGGAAGCTTTCTGGAACTGCTTGAACACGATTCCGCCGAACTGGGACGGCGCTCCCGGAAGTTTACCCTCGCCGAATCCTGGCACCGGCACTCCCACATCGGCTACTGCGAGGCCGGTGATGACCCGCTCAAATCAGCCCTCGGGAAGGACTGGTGCGCTGCCCCGCGGCGGACTGCGCATTGAACACACCCGCCAGGCATCCCAGAAGCCTGGGGCTTTCCCGCGTTTGGCCCCGCCTGACGCAAGGTTGGAAACTCACCTCAAACATCCCCCCGGACCCGTGGTTATTCTCACATCTATGAAATTCCGTTCCTCCCTGTGTTCCGTGATGATCGCCGCTGCCGCAGTTTCCCAAACATTCGCGGCCGAAATGCAGTCCCTGTTTGACGGCAAATCGCTTTCCGGCTGGACCACGTTTGAAAAACCCGCCGCACCTTTCTGGCAGGTCAAGGATGGCGTTCTAGTGGCCGAGAATGATCCGGCAAAAACCGGGAGCACCCTTTTCACCGAGAAAGAATACCATGACGTGGTGTTCGAAGCCGATGTCCGCTGGAGCGAAGGCGCCGACACCGGTGTGTTCTTCCGCCTACGAAACCCGCTGGCCAAAGAGCTTTCCAAGGACGCAGGCAAAGCCGCCTTTTACGGACCGAATCAGGCCCAGGTGCAGATCGGGATCTCGGGCAGCCTCAAACGCGACATGACCGGTTCCATCTACGTCGGCAACTATCCTGAAGAAGGCCGGGGAAAAGGTGTGGATGCGCTGCTCAAGGCGGGCAACTGGAACACGATCAAGTTCGAGGTCCGGGGCGACACCATCACCGTCTGGCTCAACGGCACCGAAATCACCCGCTACTCCGACCCCCGTTTTTCTGCTCCCGCCCCGCTCGGGCTCCAGATCCATCCTGGAAAACCCATGAAAATCGAGTTCCGCAACCTGCGGGCTCAGGCTCTGGATTGAACGGGTTTTCCGGGTTTTTTCCTTCGAGAAAAAATTCGGGCTGATTGTTCCGGAGGACGGTTTTGAGAAAACCGGCCTGTGGTGCGAGCGGTTTCCTGATTGCAGAGGGTGCCAGAGGCGGAAGTTGCCGGCCTCGTGGGGAACCTGGAACTTTGTTGAGGCTCAGTGGGTGAGTGCGTAGACGGCGATGTTCACGGCAATTTTCTTCGCTTCGTCCGGAGGCACCCCCTTGCCTTTGTTGCAGGAAGCGTCCATGGCGAAGGAACAGCAAAGACCGTCCTGGCACATGACGGCCACGAGTTGTTTTTTATAAAACACGCCTTCGAGATGGATGTCGCCCGACTTGTCCATGGAATGGAGCGCGGGCATTTTGTAGAACGAACGGTAGATCAGGTGGTCGTAGCCGATGGGTTGAACCGCGCTCCCGGGAAACAACCGGCTGAACTCCCGGCGCCATGCGGCCGGGAATGCCGGGTTGGTGCAGCATCCCGATCCCAGAATGAACCCGCCATGCGCAAGATACCGGCGCAAGTTTTCCAGTTCCTGTTCCGAGAACACAAAGTCGTTGTGTCCGTTCATGAAGAGAAATGGCGTGTCGAAAAGCGAATCTTCGAGCGTGCGCACCTTGCGCTCCACATGCACCTCGATCGTCGAGACCTTGGAGACGAGTTTGGCCAGTTGTTCCGCGGTCTCCGCACAGTCGTTCCCGTCGTTGTTCGCGTACTTGAGACGGCCCACAAAAAATGTGGCAGCCCGTTCCGTAGCGCCCGCCGTTCCCGCTGAACTCAGCAGCCCGGCCAGAAGAACCATCGCGATTCGGTGAAGCCATCCGGTACGGTTTTTCATAAGAGGTTCCAGCGTCTGCGGAGTGCCCATTCGCCCAGCAACAGGAGCAGCACCCCACAAAAGACCCAGGCGTTCAGCCCCACCGAACGCCGCTCCCGGCGCGACTCCCGGTACTGCGCCACTTTTCCGAGTCCGCCCGTGATATCCCCCGGGTTCTTCAGATCCTCTGCGCGGTAAGCCTCGCCTTTACCCAGCGCGGCCCACTGCCTCAACGTTTCCATGTCCCGGGCCGTTTTCTGCAGTTCCTCAACCACTTCCACCGCCTCCACACTGCGCTCCGCCATTTTTCTTCCCGTCTCCACTTCCACCACCTGGATTCGGTAGTCGCCCGGCTTTTCTGACGGGAACCGGATCTCGCGCAAACCGCCTGCGGGATCCAGTTCCTGAGACAGGACTTCGTCTCCAGCAGGATCTTGAACCTGTACGCGTACCTGGCGTGAGCCCTCGCCCATTTCACCCGCATACTCGATCTGGGCACGGATCTCGCCTCCAGCACGCAAATTCTGGGCCGGGAAGGACACCCGCCACTCCACTGCGGCCCCTTCACCAATCCAGCGCAACAACTGCCTCCAGAACCGGTCGAATTGTTCAGGCACAGCGTCCTTGGCAAGACGCCACCGCCAGAAATTCTGGACACAAAGCACCACAGAACGCCCGGCTCCAAACCGCTGTGCGGCCATGAGAATCCGTTTGCCTTCGGGACCGATATCCTGCTCGTGTTCGGCGAGCACAAGCGCCCCGGGTTTTGCACCTGCAACGCTCCCGTACTGGTCAAATGCGGGCACCCTGGCCCAGGCTTCCGCGTTTCCTCCAGAAGACACAATCTGAAACGGTTCCATGCGCAGCGCTTCCGGGGTGAGCATCAGATGAAACGGCTGGTCCATACCGCGCACCCCGGGGTTCGGGTCAAACCGGACCGGGAGCAACTTCTCCAGAATGCTGCCCTGCCACTCGCCCCCAAACGTGCCAGCCCCTCCCACCAGCAAAACGCCGCCGCCCAGTTCCCTGCAAAACCGGGACAATGCCTCCTGCTGGGCAGGCAGAAAGTCCGAGGGCCGCATCCCCGACAACACCACCACGCGGAACTTGGAAAGATCCTCTATCCGGTCCGGGAACCCGTTTTCCAACTCGCCTTCCTCCGCGACATTCTGCCTGAAAACCGACTTCTCCGAGGTCCGGCTCAACCCGGTCATTTTCACCACGGGATCGTCCGCAAGTGCGCGGCTCAGAAACTTGAAATCCCAAGTCAAGGCCCCCTGAACAAACAAAACGCGGAACTCTTTTTCCGCCGCAATCCGGACCTCGCCCCCCATCTGGTTTCGCCCGAGCAAAACTCCCTTTTTCTCCGGCACCTGCAACTCAACACGGTACCGCCGCAGACCCTCCTCTTCCTCACGGACCGCAAACGACTCCAGCCAGGAACGCGCCCCGGCCCCGCCCGGAATCTTCTTCGAGTCGGTGAGAAGACCGTCCCGGTACAGCAACAGTTCGCCCCCGGGAAACTCTCCGTCCCCGGAGGTTTCAAGCTGTACCTGGACTTGGAAACCCTGCTTGGGTGCAGCATCTGCGGGCAACTCAACCTTCCGGATCCCGATCATGCGCTCTCCCGTGTCGCTGCCGACTCCCACCGCAACGAGAGGGATTCCGGACTCCATGAGGGCCATTGCGGCTCGGGTGTTCGATTCAGTCCGGGTGGCGGCTCCGTCACTCAGCAGAATGACGCCATCCACATCGGCGGGAATCAGCGCCTGCTCCACAGCCAGCCCAATGTCGCTCTGAACCCCTTCCGGATGCCTTCCACGCCATTCGGTTCCTCCGGCCCACTCCGCCCCCTGATCAAACAGGAGGAGTTCAGGAACCAACCCGGCCTTTCGGACGGCGGGCACCACCACCTCGTCTATCACCCGGAGCCCCTGCTCCCAGCGCGTGGCACCAACGTCCTTGAAGCCCATGCTCCGGCTCCGATCCAGCACCACCGCCACCTTGCGCTGCCGCCCTTCCTCCCACTCCAGAACCCGCACCGGACGCGCCAGAAGCGCAGCAACGGCAAGCACCGCGCCCGCCCGCAGCGACGCCAGAAAAGCCCTTCGCACCCCAGACTCGAGCGGCAGCGCGCGCCAGTAAGCGCCCCACACGGCTGCCGCCAGCGCCAGGCCAACCCAAATGACCCATCCCAGTTCCCATGTGAGTCGCTCCGTCATTTTAAAAAATCAGCGGTCCGACAATTTCCTGAAGTAATCTTCCACCCGGCGGCGATACGCCGGAGACACCGATTCCTCGCGCATCCGGGTCAACTCGGCGCGAACCGCCTCCTGCTGGGCCTTGTCCTGCAATTGCGAACGGTACTTTTCGATCGCATCCAGCAACCCCCGCAGTTGCGCCTCGTCGGCCGGCCCCTCGCCACTCAACACGCGGGCCGCCTTCGACTTGAGAATCATCCCGTCCACATTCCCCGCATTCTCGCCCACTCCAGCCTCCAATCCCGCCAACGCTTCGCCCTTGAGCCGCGCCTGCGCAGGACCGCCAGGTGCGGATTTCAAGAGGCTCTCAAGATGCAGTACAGCCTGATCCAAAGACAACCGGTCTCCGGACTGGGCTTCCGGGGCCCCGGGGTCACTGGCCTGAGCGGTGCTCCCGCCCACCCGCGGCAAAGCCTTGTCGATCGCTGAAAGGAGTTCCCCCAAAGCCTTGCCCGCCGCCACGGAACCCGCTCCGCCCACCACTCCCTCTTTGAGTTCTTTGCCGGCTGCCTCCAGCTTCGCAGCCGCATTTTTACCCGTCTCGCCCGACACCGCCTCACCCAAGCCAGCTCCGGCGGGAAGCCTGCCCAGTTCCTGTAAAGCCTGCTGAGCATTGCCAACCATCGTCTGCAACGCATCCGCACCTCCCTGTCCGCCTCCACCGGGCGCGTTACTGGCGTCACCCTGGCCTGACTTTGGACCGCCGCTGCACAGTGCCTTGCTGGCTTGCTCGATCACCTCGCGCGAGCGCAGAGCCCGTTCCAGAGCCTGGGCATTCTCGGTACGCGCAAGCGCCTTTTTGAGGTCCTGGATGCGGTCCTTGACCTCTGCAAGACGTAGTCCGGTGAAAGCGCTCGGATCGGCTCCCTCGCCCCCCTTGGAGTTTTTGGCGGCTGTCTCGGCACCCTGCATGGCTTTTTCCAAAGCCGCCACCTCTCCGTCTGCCCCCCGGAAACACCGTGCCTGCTGTTCTTTGAGTTCGGCAAACTCGGCCGCAATTTCAGCCTGGCGCCGGGCGACTTCGCCCGCTTTTAACGGGGCACCGCTGCTCTGACCGGTTTTTGAAGACCGCTTTGCAGCCTCGCACAACTGGCTCTGCCTGGCCTCAAGTGCCTCCAGCTTTTTTCGGGTTTCCTCGCCCCGGTTGCGGATCTCGAGCACGGTGGCGATGGGGTCCGCCTGTTTGCCAGATTCATCCTCGCTGAACTGGTCCGGATTTTCTGCGACCTTTTGATGGAACTGTTTTCTGGCCTCAATCAACGAGTGGAGAGCCTTGGCCTGTTCCGGGCGAACCGCCCCATCCACGCCATCCTGGAGCGCGGAAACCGCCCGGCCCATCTCAAGCCCCGCATCCCAGAGGGCCGCACTGACCTCGGGCATTTCCCACTGTTTTCCTGAGGCCTGCAGCTTTGCATCCACGACCTGCGCGGCCTTCTGCAGGCGCTCCTGAGCTTCCTTCAGCTTGGACCGGTCCTGGCTCTTCTGTTCCTCGTTTCCGTACTGTCCCCCCGTAAACCGCGCGGTTTCGCGCAGGATCCGCTGTTGCTCCTCAATGAGCTCCGAGATTTCACGCACCAGAGAACCGCCTTTGCCGCCCCCTGCCTGCTCGACCTTTTCCAATTCGGTCCGGAACGGGCGAATCTCCACGAAGTAGAGTTCAGAACTGAGGGCACCGTACCCCTCGGCGGTTCCCCTTGCCACATAGGTGAGCACATCCCAGTCCGAAAGCCCGAGCTCGTCTAAAAACAGCCGTTCCGTGTACGCGGCATACTGTTTCTCCGCCGGTGCAGCCAGCGGGTGCTCGACCACGGGCATCCCATTGACGGCGTGTTCCCAGCGCAACCCACTCAGTTCGCCGCCCGCAGCGGCCTCAAGTTTAAACTCCAGCACGTCCACCTTCGTCAGCTTCAAATCCCGGCCAGGTTCCGTGATCCGAAGTTCTCCCCACGGTTTCACCGGCTCAGCCTTGGGTGGTGCCGCGATTTCAAAGGTTCCCGAGGGGTTGGGCTGGTCTGCGGACAGGATGGGCACGGTGAGTTTGCGCCACGGATCCTGAACGACAGAGAAGCGCCAAAGGGCGAGTGCAGCAGCCCCACAGGCAAGGGCGAAGGCGCAAGGCGCAGCCAACCGGTACGGCTGCACCTTGGGCCCAGCCAGCACCGACTCGGCTTGGGCTTGGATTCGGCCGAAAATCGGCCCCCGGTGCGCGGGTTTTTCCGCCAGATCCACCAGCGTGTTCAGCCGGTCCATCAAACCCGGGTTGGCCGCCTCGCTTTCCAAAGCCACCCGGCGCCGGTTCCATACCCAGCGCCGCACGGCAAAGGGCAGCAGCCCGAACCCGAGCGCACAAACCGCGGCTCCGAGCCAAATCCAAAACCGTGCCTGATCCTGATCCACGACTGCTCCCCGCTCAATTTCCCAAACCAGAGTCCATCCAGCCAAAACCCAAACCCATCCCCACCCGGCAAAAGCCCAAAGCATTGCACCCAGCTTCGAGCGCCGTTCCAATCCCATCAGGTACCCGGCCCAATTCCGGCGCCCGTGTTGCATGGAGGAATTTTTCATAGGCTTGCCATGGTCACTTTCCGAACACGAATGGATTCCCCGTTTTCTTAGCGCGACTCCCCCGGTTCCAACCCGCCGCTACGGTCCAGATGCTTTCCGCCACCAGAACCATGGCACCGGCCAGAAGGAGCCACCACCACCAGAGCGATCCCTTCCGGGCAGGCTGGGCCTGCTTGGAACTCTCCACCCGGTCCGGTTCCGGCACCCGCCAGCGCCCTACCGCTGCAGGCTCGGCTCGCTCATACCTCAAATCGCTTTCCTCGGCCCGGAGGTTAACCACCGCCACCCGCTCCGTTTTTTCGGAGTCTCCAAAACTGAGCTTGTAAATCCCGGGGGCGTCCGGGAGCCGGACCTCGGCCTGGCCCCTCTCATCGACCGGAACCCGGCACAGCTCTCTGCCGTCCCTGCACACCACCGCCGAACCGGCTTTCTCCCACGGCTGCAACTGGATCCGCCACGGCACCCCGCAGTCCAGCCAGGATACCCGCTGGGATGGAGGCCTCAGGTACTGGAGCATCAAATCCACCATCGGCACAAACGAAGGCAGGACCCCCCAGTTGGTCTGGCGCCGGTCCATTCCAAAGGCACTCACCACCAGCCGCCCCGCACCTTTTTTCTGGCCCACTTCCACCACCAGAGGATACCCGCCCTCCGACCACGCCAGACCGGTTCCGCCACCTCCGCTCAAATCCATGAACCCAGCGACGCGGACCCGGCTCAAATCCCCGAAATCTGGCGAGGCAAACGGTGCAAAGACCTGATGCCCAAGTGCGACGCGCCCGATACCAACCCCGGATTCCGAGACCCGATCCAGAGGCCCGAAACCGACTCCCCAACGCGTCAACGCTTCCCGGGCCACTGGCCCCACACGGTCCATCAAGATCCAGACACCGCTTCCCACCTCGAGATGCTTTTCCACGGCTTTTTGAACAGCGAGAGACTGAAGGTAATGGGCCTCGACTACCAGAACCTCCCCGGGATCCTTCTCCACGCGTCCCAAATCCGCGGGGTCCCACTCGTCCAGGCGCCAGTAGCCTCTGGCCACTTCGGGCTTGAGCGCCCCGCGCAGAAACGTGTTCCCGGTCAACACCGCCACGCGCCCCTCTTCGACCGGTTCCCCCGCAAAATAACCGGCCTCGTCGCCGCCCAGCGCGTCCTTGATTCCCTCCAATCGGATCCGGCCCTCCACCCACCCATCGGATTCCTGCCTCCAGAGTGC
Organism: uncultured Spartobacteria bacterium; assembly: GCA_903901425.1. Taxonomy (GTDB): domain Bacteria; phylum Verrucomicrobiota; class Verrucomicrobiia; order Chthoniobacterales; family Chthoniobacteraceae; genus CAIURC01. The sequence continues at coordinate 120,492 of CAIURC010000214.1, forward strand.
TCCCACAGGCACCTCGCTCTGGCCGGACTGCACAGGGACCATCCGCCGCAAAACCTCGCGCCCGCCACTTTCCACAACCAACTCCGCGCGTCCCGCCGGTCCTGAGTGCCGGAGTATTCCCGCACACTGGACCTGAACGCTGTCTCCGAGGAAAACACGGCGGAACTCCAGCCCACCCACCGACCAGTTTTCCCGCTGGGCCTGTTCCGGCAAATGCGCGAATCGCACCTCAACGCCTCTCAGGAACCCCGGCACATTCGGGTTTTCCTCCCACTGGTTGAGCTGTCCATCTCCGAGAAAAACAATTTCGCGCCGTGAACCCAGAGACCGCTCCAGAACGCTGCTGGCCTGCCGGAAAGCGGCAAGATACGAGCCGCGCTCGTGCGAAGGTTCAAGCGACTGCAAACGCTCGATCGCGGTTTGCGGGCTTTCCCCAAGCCCCACCAAGACCCGTGGCCGCCCCCTCAACTCCACCACACCTGCCTGCACATTCTCCCCAAGCCCTTCCAATTCCCGGATGAGCCAGTCCCGGTCCCGGATCCAACCGCCTCCGGCACGGGTGCTGAAGGTGCTGTCCACAACGTACACCCGACTGACCAAACCCGCCGGTGCTTTGGGCGCATCCGGATTGGGCCGCGCAAACGCAAACACCACGGCAGCAAATCCGAGGCTTCTGAGCACCCATAACAACGGGTCCCTCAGCCTGCGCGGTGCGTGCCGCACCACGGGCGACTCGTCCACAAACCGCAGCGCGGCAAACACCCGGGGCTGGGTCTTTTTTCTGCGCTGCAAATGCAACCAGAGAGGCACCCCCAAACCCGCAAGACCCGCAAGCATCCATGGCACCGCAAAGTTCATTTTGAACCCCTCCGCCCCCCAAGAAACTGCGCCAACCGAACCCCGGGGTCCTCATCCCCGCGAAACACACTGTGCCCAATCCGGTGCATCCCAAAAAATTCACGTTGCGCCTCGAGAAACCGTCCCATGCGTTCCAAATACACATCCCGCGCCTGCTCCGGACGCACCTGCCTGCTCAGACCGGTTTCCGGGTCCACAAACCAGCCTTCCTCGGCAAATGGAAAATCAAGCTCGTCGGGATCCAGACACTGGAATGCAAGGAGTTCGTGTCCGGCATACCGCAGCCGTTTGAGTCCCTCGCTCCATTCTTCCTCGGGATCCAGAAAATCACTGAACACCAGCACCACGCCCCGCCGTCGCATGAGCCGGAATGCGGCCTCCAGAAGTGTTCCGATCTGGGTGCCGCCCGCCACCGGGAGCTTTTCCAGACCTGTCAGCGCCTCCGAAAGGCGTTCCGAACGGCGGGAAGGTTCCCAGTACCGGACCGGGCCGGCATCGTTCCCCGGTTCGAGCGCGAGAACCCCGACAGGATCCTGTTGCCCGGCAAGAAGCCAGCCCATTGCCGCCGCCAGAGTCTGGGCGCAGCCCGCCTTCGAATCCCAAGCCCGATCTCCCCGGTACGCCATCGAAGCACTCCGGTCCAGAACCAGAAGCACCCGGGCTTCAGTGTCCTGCTCGTACCGCTTCGAATACAGGCGGTCGCTGCGCCCGTAGTGCCGCCAGTCCACACGCCGCAAATCATCCCCCGCCCGGTAATCCCTGTACTCGCTGAACTCCACGCTCCCCCCGTGAAACGGACTGCGCTGGATCCCAGACAGGTACCCCTCCACCAAATACCGAGCCCGAAAAACCAGCCCCTCCAAAACCCGCAACACCTCGGGAGCCGGCTCTCGCTTTTCGCCCGTCATTCCCTCGAATTCAGGGCCGTATTTCCCGCAACAACTTGGCCACGATCTGATCGGTGGTGACCCCTTCGGCATCGGCCTGGAAACTCTTCAGGATCCGGTGCCCCAAAACCCAAGGAGCCAGCGCCGCCACGTCTTCACACGCCACATTGAACCGCCCCTCACAGGCTGCACGGGCGCGTCCCGCCAGAATCAGGTTCTGGCTGGCTCGGGGACTGGCTCCGCAGCGCACCCAGCGCTGCACCTCCGGGGAAGCCGAGGCATCGGGTCGGGTGGCACGCACCAGTCGCACCGCGTACTCCACCACATTCGGAGCCGCTGGAATCCATGAAACCGCGTTTCTCCACGCCTGAACCTCCCCCACCGTGAAGACTGGCTCAACCCGTTCGAGCGGGTTGTGGGCATGCCGCGTAACCAACTCCACCTCCTCGGTCTGCGTCGGATAGCCCACCTTGAGCTCAAACAAAAACCGGTCCAACTGCGCTTCAGGCAGCGGATACGTGCCCTCCTGTTCAATCGGGTTCTGCGTCGCCAACACCATGAACGGTTCCTCCAGACGGTAACTCCGCCCCCCCACCGACACCGTCTTCTCCTGCATCGCTTCCAACAACGCCGACTGCGTCTTCGGCGGCGTCCGGTTGATCTCGTCCGCCAACAGCACACTGGTGAATATCGGACCGCTCATGAACCGGAACCGTCGCGCCCCGGACTCCGGATCCTCCTCCAAAATGTCCGAACCGGTAATGTCGGCTGGCATCAAGTCCGGCGTGAACTGGATCCGGCCAAATGGCAGCCCCAGAACCTTGGAAACCACGTGCACCAACAGCGTCTTGGCAAGCCCAGGGTATCCCACCAGCAAGCAGTGGCCACGACTCAGCAACGCGTACAGAATCCCTTCCACCAAATCCGTCTTGCCCACCACCACCCGGGCCACTGCGTCTTTCAAACGCGGCACACATCCCGCCAGATGCTCGATCACACGCGCCGCCTGTTCCTCAGGCAACGGCGGGGGGCCGTCTCCCGGCGCTTTCACCTGATTTTGGATTTCCGTTTGCATGGGGGGAGGTGTCTCTGGTTAGCGTTTCCCGGCATCGCCGCCGCAGCGGTTCTTGGCAAATGCAGATGCCTCACGCTCGCTCAAAACCCCGTTTCCATCGCTGTCCGCAGCCTGAAATGCCTCGCTCAACCGGGTCAATCCGGGGTCGGCATCCTCCCACTCTGGCAGCCCCCCAAACTTCAGATCCAAACCCACCCAAACTTTATTCTTCGGTCCCTGCTCTTCACAGAATGCAGCCCGCAAGAATGTTGAAGCCGCTTTCCCGCTTCCAAACCGCCATGCCGGAGATTGTTCCCCACGCTTCTTGGTCCATATCGCCCCGGTTTTAATCATGCAACCGCTTCCAAGAAACAAGGTCCCAACGGCTACCGCGAGGAGTCGATACTTCATTCCCTGAGTGATGCAGATCGCCGGGAGTGTTGCAAACTTTTATCATATTCGGATCATTTCTTGCCCACGGGCCGCCATTCCCCGCCTGAACCGTCTCCACTCCCAAACCACGGCTGTTCCTGAACCACCAAACTCCGTTCCTCGTACCACCCCAAAACACGGCTGCCCACCCGCGCAACAAACCCCTCAAACCCCGTGCCCCCCTCCTCCAAAGCGTCCGCCACAAAACGCATCAGCACGGGGTCGCTCCCGTACACAGTTTCGCCGTCCGACGTCAGCACCCTCCGGTCCTTGCCCATCACCGCCGCCCCGAACTTGCCACTCCCGCAAAACGCCAGCACCCAGGCGGAACCGGGATTTGCAGCGTTGGCCACCGCAATGAGATCCGGCACACCGACCCGCGGCCCGCGAACATGCAGCACGGGCTGACCGCCGAGCAGTCCGCCGTGTCCCCAGACGAACGCGGTCAACCCGCGCCCTGCAACAGCCGTGGCCGCATTCTTGAGCCCCGCGAGGGTTGGCTCCCCTCGTTCGACCTGCAGTCCGCCTGGGATTGGCACCCGTCCCTCGGTCAGGAGATGGATTCTGCGGCCCTCGACCACCGGCAACCGGGCAAGCAAATCGCCCGCAATCAAACCGTCTTGGTCGCGGCTGGCTTGGTCCCCCGCAACCCCGGAAAATATCAGGATGTCGTTCCGGTCCAGTTGGAGACCGGTTCCAATAGGCGCTGCGGGTTCCTGAGCAAAGCTTGAGCTCGCAAGGCAGCCCAGCCCAACAGCAAAGAGCAAAATCCAAGCGGGACACAGTCTCATGGCCTCCCGTTTCCAACCGGGGAGGATTTCCCGCAAGCAAAAATCGTGATCCATCCCCGGCAGCCCGCTCCGGCGCCGCCAAAGCCCACGGCACCTTGGACTTGAAATCCAGATCCAGCCAAATCCCGGTCCCGGAGGAAATCCCGGCGGCGCGACTGGATTCAAACCTCCGACTCTGCCATTCTTACAGTGCTCATTCCCATGTCTTCCTCCCTGCTCCGCTTGGCTGCCGCCATATCCGTTGCTCTCCTTGCCTTTCAGACTCCGGTCTGGGCGGAAAAATCCAAGGTCGAAACCGCCGGGAAAAAATCCTCGGAGAAAGGTCCTTCGTCGGAGGAACGGGCGGAATCGGACGCCCTTTTTAACGGACTCATCCCCGTCCTCCAGATCCGGATCGGCGAAAAGGACCTCGAAAAACTTCGCAAGGAACCCAAGGAATACGTCGAGGCCACTCTGATTGAACCGGGACGGCCGCCCCTTGAAAAAGTGGGGCTCAAACTCAAGGGATCGGTTGGGAGTTTCCAACCCATCGACCAGCGGCCGGGTTTTTCGTTGAACCTCGACAAGTTTGGAAAAAGGAAAGTGTTCCATGGTCTGACCCGGTTCCAGCTGAACAACTGCAACCAGGATCCCACGGCACTTCACGAATTGCTGTCCGGCCAGATCGCTCGTTCGGCTGGGGTGCCCGCCTCGCGCTGCACCCACGCGCTGGTCTCACTCAACGGCCGCAACCTCGGCATCTACGTCCTTAAAGAAGCCTTCCGCGAGGAACTCCTCGGGGCATTTTTCAAGCGCACCGATGGCCGCCTCTACGACGGCGGGTTTTGTGCAGAAATCCGCAAGGACATGGAACTGGACTTTGGGCCGAAGGAAAACTCACCCCGGCTTCAGGAACTGGTGACTGCGCTTGCGGAAAGCAATCCCGACAAACAACTCCAGCAACTTCATTCCCTGATCGAGGTGGACGCCTACCTCCGGCACCTCGCCCTTGAAAACATCCTCACCCACTGGGACGGCTATTCTTTCAACCGCAACAACTACCGGATTTATGAAAACCCGGAAACCGGCCGCTTTCATTTCTTGCTCCACGGCATGGACCAGACCCTGACCAACACGGACTGGAGCATTTGGCGCGCCCCGCAAGCAGCTGTGGGCTCGATCCTCTGGAGGGATCCCGCCGTTCAGAGCCGGTACCAGACCCTGCTGGGCGAGATCTGCGAAAAAACGCTCCAGTCCAGAGACTGGGTGGCGTTTTCCGAACAGGCTGGCGCCCGTCTCCTGAAAGCATGCGCTGCGGTGGACCCGCAAACGGCAAAGGCCTACGAACCCAGAATCGCTGAAGCCGGCAACCAACTCCGCGCGCGCCTCGCTCACATCACTCGCCAGATCCAGACCGGAAATCCCGCGCTGCTTTTCTCGGTCGGAAAACCTGTCCCGCTCGGCTCACGCGAGTGGACCCCACAAATGCAAAACGCCGAGGGAGACGCGGTGGAATTTGACGGCAAATCCTGCTTCCGGATCCTGGCACAGCCAAATGCCGCAGGTTCCTGGAGGCTCCCCCTTGCGCTGCCCAAAGGGGTGTACCGGTTTGAAGCGGCTCTTAGGGTCGAGAATGTGGTGCCCGTCCAAGATCCGAAAGGCGAGGGAGCGGGCCTCCGAACCTCTGGCGCCACGCGGCTCAACAAGAATGGACTGACCGGCACCCATGGCTGGTCCCCGGTGACCTGGGAATTTGAGTCCCAAGGAGACACCGCAACTCTGGTGGTCGAACTGCGCGGCCAGTCCGGCACAGTCTGGATCGATCGCAACTCGCTCCGACTGACCCGCGTCCAGTAGCTCCCACAATGCCCTCCCTCCCCCCACTCCTGCCCGTTGCACTCCTGGGCCTGATTCCCCTTGCCGGCCTCCACGCCCAGTCCTCGCCCTCCGAGAAGGACCGCGAAACCGTGGGCGCAAAGTCCGATGGCACCGCGATCACTCCGGTCAACCAAACTCTGACCCCGTTTGGCCGCCAGATCCCGCTCAGCGGACTGCGCCCACAGACCATCGCCCTTTCGCCGGACTCCAAGCGCCTGGTTGTCTCCGGGAAAACCAGCGAACTGCTGGTGCTCGACTCCAGCGAAGGCACCGTGCTCCAGCGGGTGCCGTTTCCCTCCGAAAACCGAAACGAACCCGCGCCAGCGCAGCCCTCCGCCAACATCCTTGAACCCGACCGGAAGGGAATCGTGAGTTACACCGGCCTGTCCTACGCGCCGGATGGCAAACACGTTTTTCTGAGCAACGTGAATGGAAGCCTCAAGGTGTTTTCGGTCCACACCGATGGCTCCCTGGCTCCCTCCCATTCCATCCCCCTTCCCAAAGCGCTTGCGCCCCGGCGAAAAGAGGAAATCCCCGCCGGTCTCGCCTTCCACTCGGATGGTTCGCGTCTGCTGGTCTGCGGCAACCTCAGCAACCGGTTGCTGGAATTAGACCCGCGCACCGGCCAGTTGCTCCGGACATTCGATGTCGGCGTTGCTCCGCTGGACGTGGTGGTGGTCGGACACAAAGCTTACGTGGCCAACTGGGGTGGACGCCGCCCCAATCCTGGCGACCTCACAGGCCCGGCCGGCCGGGGAACCGAGGTGCGGGTGGATCCGGTCCGGCACATTGCCTCCGAGGGGTCGATTTCCATCGTGGACCTCCGCGAATCCGAAGCCTCCTCTGTCCGGGAGGTCCCTGCGGGGCTCCACCCGTCTGCCCTGGCCGTTTCACCCAACGGCAGGCATGTGGTGTGCGCCAACGCCGGTTCCGATACCCTCACCGTTCTGGACACCCGCACCGATGCCGTGGCTGAAACCATCTGGGCACGGATCAATCCGGCCGACCTGTTTGGCGCGTCACCGAACGCCCTCGCGTTTGCGCCCAACGGGAAGACGCTGTACGTTGCCAACGGAACCCAGAACGCGGTTGCCGTGGTCCATTTTGATCCCGCGGAGCGCGAGTCCAAGGTTTCCGGGCTGATCCCGGCGGGATGGTTTCCCGGTGCCTTGGTTTTTGACCCCAAACGCTCCCAGATCGCCGTCGCGAACCTCAAAGGCCTTCCCACCGAGAAAAAGCCGAGCCCCCAGAAGGCCATGGGCTTCAATTCCCATCAACACTCTGGATCGGTCTCACTGATGCCGGTTCCCACCGGGGACACCCTCGCCGCCCTTTCCGAGACCGTTTCCCGAAACCTCCGGAGGGACGCGATTGCCCAATCCAAACTCCTTCCACGTCCCGGCACGCCCCCGCGCCCTGTCCCGGAACGGATTGGAGAGCCCAGCCTGTTCAAACATGTCGTTTACGTCCTCAAGGAAAACAGGACCTATGATCAGGTGCTGGGGGACGACCCGCGCGGCAACGGCGCACCGGAACTCTGCATCTTTGGAAAGTCGGTCACGCCCAACCTCCACAAAATCGCCTCCGAATTTGTGCTGCTGGACAACACCTACTGCTCCGGACTGCTGAGCGCAGACGGCCACCAGTGGTCCACTACTGCGTTTGCCACCGCGGCCATGGAAAAGTCGTTTGCCGGTTTCCCGCGCAGTTATCCGGACGGCATGGGCGAGGACGAAAAGGATGCCCTCATCTACGCCCCCAGCGGGTTCCTCTGGGACAACGCGCTCAAACACAGAAAGTCCCTCCGCAACTACGGCGAATTCGCGGTCCCCAAAGTCCGCTGGAAGGATCCGACGAAAAAAGGGGTCCCGGACTACATGGCATGTTTTAAAACCTGGAAAGGCGAGTCCGACGCGGTGGTATTTGGGTGTGAAGCCTCCGTCCCCTCGCTGGCGCCCCACACTCCCTCGGAAACTGTGGGCTGGAGCATGTCGGTCCCGGACCAGTTCCGGGCAGACTTCTTCATCCGGGACCTCAAACGGGCCGAGCAGTCAGGGGAATGGCCGGCGTTGATGTTCATCTGCCTGCCCCAGGACCACACCAGCGGCACCAAGCCGGGTGCCCCCACCCCGGCGGCCTGCGTGGCCGACAACGACTTGGCTTTGGGACGCATCGTCGAGGCCGTTTCCAAAAGCCGGTTCTGGAAAGAAACCCTCATCCTCGCCATCGAAGACGACCCGCAGAACGGCTGGGACCACGTCAGCGGGTACCGCACCACTGCGTACTGCGTGAGTCCCTACACCAAACGCGGTTCCGTCGTTTCCACCCAGTACAACACGACCAGCCTGATCCGGACCATTGAACAGGTGCTGGGCCTCCCGCCCATGAACCAGTTCGACGCCTCGGCAACCCCAATGACCGACTGTTTCACGGCAGAACCCGACTTCTCCGCGTACACTGCAGTGCCGAACCTGATTCCACTCGACCAACTCAACCCGCCCACCCAGGCGCTCACCCAGCCAGACGCCAAACGGTTCAGCCGGCTCTCCGCCAAAATGAACTTCGACCAAATCGACCGCGCCCCAGAAAATCTTCTCAACCGCGTCCTCTGGCACTCCATGACCCGCGGCACTCGCCCCTTTCCAGACTGGGCTACCCACGCCGAACCCGACGAAGAGGATGAACGCCCGGCCCGCCCTTCATTCTGGAGCCGGCTTTTTAAACGGTCCTAACCTCAGAATTCCCAGCGGCGCGGCTGTGCCCCAGGGGACTGCACTTCGATCCAGTCGAACTCCACGGCCTCCGTAGCCGATGGCAGATGCAGCCGCAGAATGGTCGCTGGCCCCTTCAGATTCACCGAAATCTCCTGCCACTCCCCTCCGGCACTCACCGTGTAAGGAAACCGGACGGCTTCGGAATCCTTCGCCGGATTGCCTGACACCAGCGTGACCCGGCCCTCGCCTGCCGTTGCACTCCGAAGCCGGAACTTGAGAATGGACGCCCCCTTGAGGCTGGCACCCATTCCCAGAAACGGATCAGCCCCGGTCCCCTTCGCGGTCAGGATTCCGTCACGGACAGTTCCACTGCAGTTCCGGTTTTTCCACCCCATCAACGGGTCGTTGGATTTGACCGCGCCGTACTTGGGATTCAGTTTTGGAACCACGGCTTCGGTATCGTTGAGGAAACCCGTGATCAGCCCGTTCAATTCCTGAACCAACTCGGGTTTTTCCTTCGCCAAGTTGCGCCGCTCGCCTGGATCGTTTTTGAGGTCGTACAACTCCAGATGATCGGTGCCGTCATCGTTCAGCGCATAAAACCGGATCAGTTTAAAGTCTCCCTTTCGCACATAAGTGCCCGCATTGAACCCGTCGATCATCGAGTCCCGATTTGCTGCCCCATGCGGAAAATGACAGAAAACGCGGTCCCGCGGCGATGTTCCCCCTAGAAGCGCGGCGGACTGGTCGAGGCCGTCCAGTTTCACCTCCGGCTTCGGTTTCAGCCCGGCCAGAGACAGCAGGCTGGGATAGAAATCCACGGTCTGGAAAAGAATGTCGCTGGTCGCTCCCGCCTTGACCCGGCCCGGCCACGCAAAAAGGAACGGCTCCCGCGTGCCTCCCTCGTACAACGAAGCTTTCCCACTCCGCAAAGGCAGATTGCTCGTCGCCGGAATGTCGGCGTACCCCTCGGGATCGGTTTTTTTGGGCGGATAGGCGTACCCGCCGTTGTCCGAGTAGAAAACAATCATCGTTTTCTCGGCGATCCCGGCGTCGTCCACGGCCTTCAGAATGCGGCCAATGCAGTCGTCGAGGGATTTCACCATCGCCGCGTACAGCGGGTTGTGCTGGGGGTCCTTCGGGTCGGCCTTGGCCTTGAAATGCTCGATGTAATCCGGACGCGCATTCCAGGGCGAGTGCACGGAAAACGCCCAGTAATTCATGTAAAACGGTGCGTTTTTGTGGGCATCAATGTACTTGGCGGCCTCCTGGGACATCCGGTCCTCAATGTGTGTGCCCGGTTCCCCGGTGATGGCGGGATCCTTGATGAACTTCCATGGCGCCAGGTACCCGCCTCCCGGCCCGGCTGCGCTGGGCGTGTGCGGAAAATCAAAGTCAAACCCTTGGTCCTTCGGCTCGTAATGATCCCCAGGGTTGCCCGGCAGGTTGTGCCCCAAATGCCATTTCCCAAAATGCGCCGTGGCGTACCCGGCCTCCTTGAATGCCTCCGCCAGCGTGAAATACTCGGACTTGAGCCGGGACACACTGTGGGCAAACCGGATCCGGCTCCCCGGCCCCTCCTTCACCAACTTTTTCTCCAACTGAATTTCCGGGAGATGGCAGACAGGACTCGTGATCCCCGTCCGTGCCGGGTACTGGCCGGCCAGGATGCTGGACCGGGTTGGGGAACAGAGCGGACTCGCAGCGTACGCTTGGGTGAACTTGGTGCCGCGGGCTGCCAACTGATCCAGATTCGGCGTTTCGTAAAAGCGGCTGCCAAAACACCCAAGGTCATGAGCGCCGAGGTCGTCGGCGAGAATGAAAATCACGTTGGGTTTCTCGGCAGAAAACGCCGCGAGAGGCAGAAGGAGAGGAATCAGGAAACGCATGGGAGGAGAATGGATCAGGTGAGTTGCAACCACTTTCCTGACCCAGAGTTGCGGGAAAACACACCCCCAAATCCTGTTTCAAGCCCTTTCCACCACCTCAAGGACAGGGCCCCATTCTTTCCCCGGGAAAACCACCCCGCCCCGGAGGCGCAGCCCTTGGAAATGCTTGCCGGCTCGACAAACCCCCATCAATAGGGTTTCCCATGGAGGCAATGAAACCCGTTCTGCTGCTTGCTTTGGTGTCCGCGTTTTTCCTCGGAGGTTGCGCGACGGCCGTCCCCAAACCCTACAAGGTCACCGCCTATGCTCCCAGCAACCCGGACGCGGTACGGGTCAAGGTTTCGCTCTCCACCCAGCATGTATACGTGATTGAGAACGACCGCCTGCTTATGGCGGTTCAGGGCTGCGTGGGGGCCAGCCAGGCCACACCCACCGGCTCGTTCCGGATCCAAAACAAGATCAAAAACAAACGCCGGGTGAGCGAACCCGACGCGGGCTATCCCATGGCGTACTGGTGCGAATTCAAGCCCGCCTACGGATTCCACGAGGGGTTTGTCCATCCCGTGCCCCGCACCCATGGCTGCATCCGCCTGCACCGCGAGGCTGCAGCCCGCCTTTTTGCCTTGGTCCGGGTCGGCACCCCGGTGGACATCGCCCAAAGCCAGCCCGAGGATCAAAAGTACGCCAGCTGCGTCCAGAAACTTGACCAGAGCCGGGACCCCGATCCGCCACGGTCGTTTCTCCTGTCCGAATCCTGGTTCAAGGACCCAACAGGCCCACTGTTGATCCAGGAAAACTGATGCGCCCAACAGGCCCCTTGTTTTTCCGCGCATGAGCACCACGCCCTCTCCCCGGGTCAATCTCCGTACCCCGGACGTCATGTCTGCCGTCCAAGCTCAGGTGGAATCCCACTACCGGAGCGAGATTGTGGAGCGACTGCGCGCCAGCGGCGGCAGTTTGACGCACCAAGGTGTGACGGTCCGCTTGGCAAAGCAGTTTGGGTTTTGTTACGGCGTGGAACGCGCCATTGATCTGGCTTATGCGGCGGCCAAGGTGTTCCAAGACCGCCGGCTCTTTATCCTCGGCGAAATCATCCACAACCCCGAGGTCAACGAACAGATCCGGGCCCTGTCCATCCGCAATCTCATCGGCCCCCACCGCGAAGCCGAAGTCGACGACCTCACCGCCGAGGACGTGGTGATTGTCCCCGCGTTCGGCACGGATGTGGATACCCTGGCTCGGATCCGGGCCAAGGGGTGTCAGATCGTGGACACCACCTGTGGCGACGTGATGAGCGTCTGGAAACGGGTCCGTCAGAACGCCAGTGACGACATGACCTCGATCATCCACGGCAAGGCCGAGCATGAGGAAACCAAGGCCACGGCGAGCCGGGCCCTTGTGAACGGCCGGGGCCACTACCTCATTGTGCTCACCCTCGCCGACACCGACGAAGTCTGCCGTTACATCCGGCAGGGGGGCGACCGGGCCGGGTTCCTCGCGCGGTTTGAGGGTGCTTACAGCCCCGGCTTCGACCCGGACAAACACCTCGAACGCGTCGGCGTGGCCAACCAGACCACCATGATGCGCGGCGAGACCGAGGAGGTCCAACGCCGGATCCAAGCCGCAATGGCCGACCGCGAAGCTGCCCGGACCAAGGCCGGCCTGACTTCCCAAGGCAGTTTCCGATTTTTCGACACGATCTGCGGCGCAACGCAGGAACGTCAGGATGCGCTCAGGGACATGCTCGAAGGGCCGATGGACCTGCTCCTCGTGGTCGGCGGCTACAACAGCTCCAACACATCGCACCTAGCAGAAATGGGCGAGGCCAAGCTGCCCACGTATTTCGTCCGGAACGCCTCCCGTCTGGAGTCCCCGGAACGGATCGTCCATTTTGATCTGCATTCCAAAAAGGAAGTCAGCACAGCCCAATGGCTTCCCAAACCGCCGCTGACAGTCGGGATCACCGCCGGGGCGAGCTGCCCCAACAACCTCATTGAGGACACGATCCTCCGAGTGTTTGAGCTCCACGGCGTGCCCCGCAGCGAACTGATCTGAGGCTGCACGCGTTGCCCGTCGCCCCCCGAACACACCCGCGCCCGCCAAGCGCCGGATTTCAGCGGTGGATCCGGGAAAAGAACTTCTCCAGACGGCCCGCGGTCTTCTCGAACGAAATCCTGTCCTTGGCCGCGTCGAGGGCACGCTGGATGACCTCCCCCGCGTCGTGAGGATGCTCCAAGAGCCGGGCGGCAAGGTCGAAAAGTTGTTCATGACTGCGTCCCCAGCCGCAGAGGTCGGGAAACACGAGCCGCTCAGTGGTGCCGTTGCCTCCGATGCAGGGGGTCCGGGCCAGAAGCGCGTCCCCGGCCACCTGACCGGGCACCCCGCTGGCGTCCAACTGAAACACGAGTTTGTGTCGTGAAAGGATCCGCAAATATGCCGGGTAGGGCCTGAGTCCCTCCACCACTCGGAGCAGGCCCTCCGGATATTTGAGAGCCTGAAGCATCCGGCGGCCGCGCCAGCCGTCCACGTTGAAGACGGTGACAGGTTCGTGCATGGCCTCAGCGAGGGGCCGGAGCGCCAGCAGTGCAGCGAGGTGGTTTCTCGAAGGGGTGTTGAACTCCCGGGTACCCAACAGCATCCCGCTGCGTTCCTCCCAAGGCCGGTCGAAATCCCATCTTGGATCCTCCACTGGGTAGGGCGTGGGCAGGAACTCGACGGTCCTTGCCCCGAGCGCGCCGAGGAGGGGCACCAGATCCTCGGTGGCAGCGAGGGCGCCCTGGGCCCGCGCACAGATCTCCTGCGCGAGCGCCAGTTGGGCGGGTTTGCGCAGCAATTCCGCCACCTGAAACGCGCCGGCCTCCTTGAACGCCACGGCCACCGTCTTTCCCAGACTCCGCAACTCGATGATGGCTTGGCGCACCGCCTTCAAATCACGCCGGATCAGAACCAGAACCGCCTTCGTTTCCTGAGGAACACGCTGGTCTTTCCGGTGGAAACTTCCCGCGGTACAGGCGGCGTACCCGTGAAAATTCACGGGGGCATGCTCATTCTCAGAAGGCGTCCCGGCGTGGTCAGGGAAGTTTTGTTCCGGGTCGTTTCCACCCGGGTTCAGGACGGCGAGTTTCATGGGACTCCCATTCAGCGCGAAACCCGGGCTGCGCGCAACCGTGGAAGGCCACGCAGTTCAGGGAGTTTTCGGCGAAGGCACACTGTTTTTCCGATACGCCACCAGTTCAATTGGGCCGGCCGCGCCGTAGACCTTTTGGACCTCGTCCAGAGGCATCAAGACCCAGGGGGTCACTAGATTGCTCCCGTTTTTTGTGAACACGATCTGGTCAGCGATATAGACGCAGGAATGCAGAGCATTGCCCGTCTGTTTATCCAGGAACAGAATGGCGTCCCCAAACCGCCAGTCGCCCTGAACCCGGGCATAGTTCTCAAGAACGTTGGCCGTCGCCATCCGCGTGTCCAAATACACGTCCCGCGCGTTGTAATTGAAAAAATTCAACGTCGTCCAATGGCAGTCAGGCACTCGTCCATTCGACGCCACACCCAGCACCGGAAAACTGTAAAGCAGCTTCCTCGGCATCGCCGGCAACAAATGGCTGATGTCGATCTCTTCCAATCCGTCCGTCTCGAGAATCGATTCCAAAATCGGGCGGACATCCCGGGTCCGACCTCCGCCCCCCCAGTAACCCGCCAGTTCACTGACCTGCGCCCCTTTGCCCACATGCAATTTCGCGACCAGAGTCCGGGTCCGGGTGCATACCTTGAAGAGCTCCCGCGCTTCCCTGTCGGAACGTGCCGCTTGGAGGAGGGCCGACACATCGCTGAAAACCAGAGCGCCGTTTCTCTGATACGAGAGCCTCCGGATCCGGTCGACCTGGGCCGCACTGACACCCGTGTTCTTGAGCCATCCAGCAAGGTCGTTGGCCGGAATGAAGACGGGGTCTTTGTGAAAGGGGTTGAGGTCCGAAACGCTCAACCGGGAATAAATCACAGCTCGCTCCTCGGGCAGGAGCGCCTCCAGATCCGCTATCCGCGGCTCGACAATCACCCCCTCCTGGGAAACGGACACCAGTTCCGCACTCATCAAGCTGTTGACCTGCGCAGTGCCCAGTCCCGCTTGGACAAAAAGTGCGCCGACTTCCGCCGGCGTCATTCCTTCAAACACCCAGCGCGTCACCGTGCTGGGCATGGGAAAATGTTCAAGCAACTCCTCCGGGGCCTCCAAATACATCCATGAGTACTCCAACTGCCCCCACGGCCCCGGACTGGAATAGAACACCCGGGGTACCTCTGGCTTTTTGGGGGCTGACATGCCGGGGCGGCTTCTTTCGCCCATGCTCAGGAGGCCGCCGGCCGGTACAAGGCAGAGAGCAGCCAGAAGGAGGCCCGGAATTTGGAAAACGGTACGGAAAGAAACAGGACGCATTACGGCAATGAAACCCGCACAAAGAAAGGTTCCTTAGGGGCGTTTCTGGATAATTATTTCGATTCTTATCTTTTCCAACAGGTCCGCAGCGCGGAGATCTACACATGGAGTGGCTGGACAATCGCTGCGAGTCTCTGGACGGTGTTCCCGACTGGAACAAAACCCGGCCACAGGCACGCTGCGCGCCACCATCGGTCTGAAGATCCAAAAGCGCATGACCTCCGGTAAGGAGGGCATGCGGCACGGCGTTCGGGACCGTGCTCCTCAGCGTCCTTTGAGTTCCGCCTGGTACTCCTGCACGGTCCGGACCTGCAGCCCGCTCTCCCGCATCGCACGGATTCCCTCGGCGCTGGCACGTGCCGCGCGCAGCGTGGTCATGATCGGCAAGCGGTTCGCCGCCGCAGTGCTCCGGATCCGGATCTCATCGGCCCGCGGGGATTTTCCTGCCGGCGTGTTGATGATGAGCTGAAGTTCGCCGTTTTTGATCATGTCCAAGGCATTGGGACGGCCCTCGGAAATCTTGAAAAGCCGAGTCACATCCAGACCGGCCTCGCGCAGGGCCTGCGCCGTGCCGCTGGTGGCGTACAGCTTGAACCCGAGATCTGCGAACTCCTTTGCCACAACCCCAATCTGCGCCTTGTCGCCTTCCTTGACGCTGATGAAGAGGTTGCCCTTCTCCGGCAGGGACGGCTGTGCGGCCATCTGAGCCTTTGCGTAGGCCAACCCCATGGTGCTGTCCAGCCCCATGACCTCGCCAGTGCTCTTCATTTCGGGTCCCAGCACGATGTCTACTCCTGGAAACCGGACAAACGGGAACACCGCCTCCTTCACCGAGTAATGCGGCGGGGTGACTTCCTTTGTAAATCCGAGTTGTTTGAGCGTGCTTCCGGCCATCACCTTGGCCGCGAGTTTCGCGAGGGGCACCCCGATGGCCTTGCTGACAAAAGGCACCGTCCGGCTTGCCCGCGGGTTGACCTCCAGCACGTAGACCTGATCGGCCTTCACGGCGAACTGGACATTCATGAGGCCGCGCACCTTGAGTTCCAGGGCCATGGCCTTGGTGGAGCGCTCAATCTCGGCCCGGACCGCCTCGCTGAGGGAGAAGGAGGGAATCACGCAGGCGCTATCGCCGCTGTGAATCCCGGCCTGTTCGATGTGCTCCATGATGGCCCCCAGGACCACGGTTTCGCCGTCTGAAATGCAGTCCACGTCCACCTCGGTGGCGTCTTCGAGGAAATGGTCGACGAGCACGGGGCGCTCGGGGCTGGCTTCCACGGCGGTCCGGATGTACCGGCGCAGATCCGCCTCATTATGCACGAGTTCCATGGCGCGTCCGCCGAGCACGAAGGAGGGCCGGACTAGGACCGGATACCCGATCCGGGCTGCCACCGTCACCGCCTCTACCTCATTCGTCGCGGTGCCGCCTGGCGTTTGACGGATCTGGAGTTTGTCCAGCATGGCCGAGAAAAGTTTGCGGTCTTCGGCCACCTCGATGCTCTGGGGCGAGGTGCCGATGATGGGCACCCCCGCGGCCTGAAGGCCCGCGGCGAGGTTGAGCGGGGTCTGCCCCCCAAACTGGACGATGACCCCGAACAGGTTTTCCTTCTCCTGTTCGCACAGGTTCAAAACATCCTCCAAGGTCAACGGCTCAAAGTAGAGCTTGTCGCTGGTGTCGTAGTCGGTGGAAACGGTTTCCGGGTTGGAATTGACCATGATGGTCTCGAATCCGAGCTCCTTCAGGGCAAATGCGGCGTGCACACAGCAGTAATCGAATTCGATCCCCTGCCCAATCCGGTTCGGGCCGCCCCCGAGAATCATGACCTTTTTGCGGCCACTTTCCCGGCGCTCATTTTCGTCGCCGTAGGTGGAGTAATAATAGGGCGTGTACGCCTCAAACTCGGCAGCACAGGTGTCAACGAGCCGGTAGGTCGGCACCACGCCGAGCCGGTTCCGTGCCTCGCGCACTCGGCCCACCGTGGTTCCGGTCGCAGCAGCCAGTTGGACATCCGAGAACCCAAGTTTCTTGGCACGCCGGAGCGCCGTCGCGTCTTCGAGCACGCGGATGCCCTCGGTTCCGCCGGCGGGCTGCGTGAGTGCCCAGTCCACGTTCCGGGTGGCGCCGGCCGCCTGCAGAGCGCCTTCCTCCTCCACAATCTGCCGGATATGCTCCAGAAACCAGCGGTCGATCTTGGTCAACTCAAAGATGTCTTCCACGGTCATTCCGGCCAGAAAAGCGTCCCTGAGGAAAAAGATGCGTTCGGCGTTGGGCACAGTCAACTGGCGCCGGATCAACGCGAGGTCGAAGAGTTCTTCCACCGCATACCGGCGTCCCGGTTCGGCCTGGTCGACGGAAGCGGGTCCGATCCAGGAAGGAAGCAACCGGCCGTCGCCGCCGAGACCGAAGCGTTTGGTTTCGAGCGAACGCAACGCTTTTTGGAGAGATTCCTTGAAGGTCCTGCCGATGGCCATGGCCTCGCCCACGCTTTTCATCTGGGTGGTGAGGGTGGCGTCGGCCTGCGGGAATTTTTCGAAGGTGAACCGGGGCACTTTGACCACCACGTAGTCGATGGTGGGCTCGAAACTGGCCGGTGTTTCGCGGGTGATGTCGTTGCGGACCTCGTCAAGGCTGTAACCGACCGCAAGTTTGGCTGCGATCTTGGCAATCGGGAACCCGGTGGCCTTGGAAGCAAGAGCCGAACTCCGGGACACCCGCGGGTTCATTTCGATCACAATCATCCGGCCGTTGTCGGGATTGACTGCAAACTGGATGTTGGACCCGCCTGTTTCCACCCCGATCTCCCGGATGATGGCAAATGAGGCATCCCGCATCTTCTGGTACTCGCGGTCGGTCAACGTCTGAATGGGTGCCACGGTGATGGAGTCGCCGGTGTGGACGCCCATCGGATCGAAGTTCTCGATCGAACAGACGATCACGCAGTTGTCATTCCGGTCCCGCATGACCTCCATCTCGAACTCCTTCCAGCCCAGGAGCGATTCCTCGATCAACACCTCGGATACTGGCGAAAGATCCAACCCCCGCGCCACAATCACCTCAAACTCCTCGCGGTTGTAAGCAATGCCGCCCCCGGACCCGCCCAGGGTGAAGGCCGGCCGGATGATCAGCGGCATGGTCCCGATTTCCTGCGCCACCGCACGCGCTTCCTCCATGGTGTGCGCAGTACCCGAACGCGGCATGTCCAGACCGATCTTGAGCATGGCGTCCTTGAACGCCTGGCGGTCCTCGCCCTTGTGGATGGCTGCGGCATTCGCACCGATCATGCGGACCCCGTGCTTTTCAAGAACCCCGCGCTCAAAGAGTTTCATCGCGCAGTTCAACGCCGTCTGTCCGCCCAGCGTGGGCAGCAGCGCATCGGGTTTTTCGCGTTCGATGATCCGCTCCACCACCTCGGGTGTGATCGGCTCGATGTAGGTCCGGTCGGCAAACTCCGGGTCCGTCATGATCGTGGCCGGGTTGGAATTGACCAGGATGACGTAGTACCCCTCCTCCTTGAGCGCCTTGCAGGCCTGCACCCCCGAGTAATCGAATTCGCATCCCTGCCCAATCACAATGGGGCCGGAACCAATCAGCAGGATTCTCTTTAACGTCGGGTCTTTAGGCATGGCTCAAATTCGGTTTTCAGCTTGAAAAACAGGGGGCTCACGCCACCCCGGCTTCTGTCCCGGAGGCAAAAGCGCCGATTTCCTAGCAGACCCCCTCTCAGGGAGCAAATGTTCGTCCGAAAAAAGATGCGCTGCCCCCGCACTCCCCCAGCAACGGCCAAAAATCAGCACCGTTCCCCGGATCCTCCCCAAGCCCTCGGTGCCCGGCAGGAGCATGGTCGGAGTGGCGCGTTGCAGCGCCCCCTCGGAATCCGCTCTTAAGGGAACCGCCCCCATGGGGAGACCGGCAATTGGGCACATCGTTCCCGAAGGAGACACAGCGGGTAGCCGGTCGGTGCGCGCAGCGCGGCGCCACCGGTCTCCAGATCGAAAAACGCATGCACCTGGGCAGAGATGAGAGAGGGGCGGCGGTCGTGCGCCACGATAAGAAAGTCCCTCCGCGACTACTTCTTTTTCTTCGCCTTCCGCCCCCCAACCAGAATGTCCAGCATTTGCCCGTACCGGGAAGGATCCAGAGACAGAAAATCACCGGTTTCCACCCAGGTTTCCTTGGGCAGTGCTCCGGAGAACTCCAGCTTGTCCACCCGGAACAAAGCTTGGAAGTCCTTACGATCGAGCTGGATTCGCACTGGCTTTTGGCGGGGATCCACCCAAATCAGCAGTTTCCAGTTTCCCCCGAGCATTTTCCCCACTTCTTCAAGCAACTCCACTTCCAGAACCCGGCAATCCACTCCATCTACAGGTTCCGCTGCGTATTCCCGCACCTGAAACAGAGCGGGAAGGAATGCGAGGTGTTTATCGGTAAAAGGGAGGTTGAAGTCCCCCAACCGGTACTTGGAATCAGCGGCAGGCAGCCGGCCGGCTTTTGCGGCCGACTCCAGAAGGGGCTCCACCTGGGTCTTTGGGGAGATCCAGAGGGCCTGACCCTGCCGGCCAATCGTGATTTCGTGGCCGAACACGGGACCGCTCACCCGGAGTTTGTCGGGGGCTTGGAGCGCCAGAAAACCTTTTGAACCCGCCAACTCTGTGGGGAGCCCTGTCATCTGTTCCAGACGGAGTTCCATCTGAAAGGCACGGTACGGGGAAGAGCTTTCTTTGGAAAGGACTTGGAGAAACGGAGTGAACAACTGGCCCCAAAGTTCGTATTTTCCGGTCTTCTGGGCAGAAACGATGCGGGACGGCTCCGCTCCCTGCACTGTACCGGTCATCCAGAGGACCGCCACCGCGCACACCCGCAACATCCTTTGGAAACAGCGCACATTCACCACTACTCCACCCCAACCTGCTTTTGTCTCTGGCGCAACGGTTTTTCAGCCCAAAGATCACCTTTCCCTTTCAGACCGCTTCAGTTTGCACTACTCATTTCATCTCAACCATGCCGGCCCTCGACCTCGCGCTCCCCTTCCTCGCCACTGAAGGCGGTCTCATCTACGCTTTCAAAAACTCCACGCTCCCGGGCAAGCTCGTCCTGTTCGCCCTGTTTGCTGCCTCGATCTTCAGTTGGACCGTCATGGTCAACAAATTTGGGCTCCTGCGAAAGGTAGGAAAACGCCGGGACGACTTTCTGGCTCGGTTCCGGGCTGACCGCCAGCCCCTCACCCTGTACACGGACGGCGTCCGTTTTGATGGGGCCCCCTCCTTTGCCGTGTACCAGGCCGGCTGCGAGGAGCTGGTGTTCCAGTTGCTCGGATCCGCCGAGGTCGATGAGACCTTCCGGGCCAGACTCGATTCCGCACCAAAAATCTCCCCGGCCCAGATGCGGGTGGTGACTTCCGCCATGGAACGCGCCGTGGGCGAGACGGCGCTCCGCCTCGAATCCCAAATGATCATTCTGTCCACCGCAGTGAGCGGCGCGCCATTTCTGGGGCTGCTGGGAACGGTCTGGGGGGTGATGGAAACGTTTGCGGACGTGGCCATTGCCGGAAAGGCGAATTTGGCGGCCATGGCACCCGGGGTTTCAGCGGCCCTGATCACCACGGTCACCGGGCTGCTGGTCGCCATTCCAGCGATGTTCGGCTACAACTACCTGATCACCTCGCTGCGCGGGATGATCGTTGAGCTCGACAATTTCTCGGCCGAACTCGCCAGCGAAATCGAACACAAGTTTGTCGACCACGGCGAACGCAGCAGCCGCCCTTGGTCCAAGTAACGCTCCCATGCGACGCTTTTCCGAACGCCACGGCCTGCACACCATCAGCGAGTTGAACGTCACGCCATTGCTGGACTTGGCTTTTGTGCTCCTGATTATCTTCATGATCACCACCCCGCTCATGGAAAACAGCAGCGACCTTGTGCTGCCCTCCAGCGAGGCCTCCAGCAAGGCCGTGGATCCCGGGGACGTCCAAACCATCGCCGTCAACCGGGACGAACTCATCTCCCTCAACGGCAGCCCAACTTCCCTCGAATTGCTCGAATCCCAACTCACCCAGATCCGCGATACCCAGCCCAACGCCGCCATCGTGATCCGGCCCCACAAAGACCTTCCGGTCCAATCCCTCGTCAAAATTATGGACGTCATCCAAAAAGCCCGGATTTCCAAGGTCGGCGTCGTCACCCATTCCCAGGAGTAACCCCATGCCGACTCCCGTCGGCTCAAACGCCGACCCTTTCAATACCCGCAGTTCCCTCAGACGCCACTTTGCCGTGGTCACCGCCGTCCACGTGCTCGGCCTCGGCCTTGGCTATTACTTGGCCGTTGGCCAGAAATCCAAACCCGCCGAACAGGTCCTCTGGCTGGATGGCGGTTCCCTCGGAGGCGGCGGTGGCGGCGGCGGAACACCGCCCCCAGAACCCGAACCCGCCCCGCAGCCGGAACCGCCTGCGCCCCCCGAAAAACCCGAGCCGGAACCGGAACCCAAGCCCGAACTCAAACCGGAGCCAACGCCAGAACCCAAGCCCGAGCCTACGCCGGAACCCACCCCGCCGGAGAGCGAGATAGCGCTGCCCAAACCCACGCCAAAGCCCACGCCCAAACCGGAGCCCACGCCAAAACCAACTCCGAAGCCGACACCTACCCCTGCTCCGACGCCAAAACCGACCCCCAAGCCCACTCCTAAACCGACTCCAAAGCCGACCCCCAAGGAGCCAACGCCGAAGGAATCCACTCCCAAGCCCAAGGACCCGACTCCTAAATCCACGCCCAAAGCGACACCAAAGCCGACGCCGAAACCGGCCCCTGAGGCTGCGCCAAAGGCCACGCCCAAACCCGACTCCGAGACGAAGGCAGCGGAAACTGCCCCGAACCCGGTCGCGGAAGCTTACAAGGCCACGATGGCCCCCAACCCGGGTACGGCACAGACCGCCGCTTCCGGACAATCCGGTGCGACCTCTGGTCAAGCCCGCGGCACTGGGGCCGGCGGTCAGTCCGGCACTGGCCAAGGCGGTTCAGGCACCGGACGCGGTTCAGGCTCCGGCTCGAACCCGTTTGGCTGGTATCACTCGATGCTCAAGGACAGGTTCGATTCCCGGTGGAGCCAGCCCACCTCGATTGTCCGGTCGGACCAGGAATTCATCACAACCCTCAAGGTCCGCATCGCCAAGGACGGCACCATCCTGCTCCGGGAGATTGCCAATTCGTCTGGAAACAATCTCATGGACGAGAGCGTTCTCGCCGCGGCCCAGAAAGTGTCCGTGGTTGAACCGCTTCCCGAGGGACTTGGCAACGGCTCGTTCTACGAGGTCCGGATCAATTTCAAGCTCGACCAGAACTAGGGTCGGCCTGTGCCCTGGAAAATAGCGCCGTCCCACCGGTGTTTGGGTTGGATTTTCAAGCGGATTGCCCCGAGATTGCCCGCCGCCTGAACCGCAGCCCGATCTTCCTATGCTCACCATTCGCGACCTGAAAAAATCCCACGGTGGAAATACGCTGTTTGAAAACGCCTGCCTCCAGGTCAACTACGGCGAACGCGTAGCCCTGGTCGGGCCGAATGGCGCCGGAAAAAGCACCATCTTTTCCCTCATCCTGGGCCGCGACAAACCTGACGCCGGCACCATCGAACGCGATGAATGGACCATGGTCGGTTTCCTGCCTCAGGAAGCCGAGTCGGTCGGAGACGAGACGGTGCTCGACATTGCCACCGGCCGCGCCACCGAGGTTCCGGCCTTAGAAAAACGCCTCCACGAACTGGAGGCTGCAGGCACCGTGGACGGTCCGGACTACCTCGAGGCCCACGCCAAACACGAAGCCCTGACCAATCCCAAGGTCGATGCCAAGGCCAAACGGATGCTGGCCGGACTCGGTTACCGCGAGTCGGATTTTGAACGGCCGGCCCGGGAACTGAGCGGCGGCTGGGTGATGCGCGCCCATCTGGCCCGGCTGCTGGTGATGGAACCCGACCTGCTCATGCTGGATGAACCCACCAACCATCTCGACTTGGTTTCCCTCCTCTGGCTTCAGAACTATCTCAAATCCTATTCCGGCGCCGTGCTCCTCATCTCGCATGACCGCCAGTTCATGGACGAAATCATCGAGAACGTTTTCGAGATTTCCGAACGCAGGCTCCTGGAATGGAAAGGCAACTATTCCGCCTACCTCGAGCAACGCGAGGCGGCCTATGAACGCCAGTCGGCGGCCTACAAAAACCAGCAGAAAGAGATTGCCGCACTCCGCGAGTTTTATGACCGGTTCCGCCAGGTGGCTTCCAAGGCCTCCCAGGCCATGAGCAAGCTCAAGCAGATCGAACGGATGGAGCTCATCGAAAAGCCCGTGCCCCCCCGGAAACCGTTCCGGTTTATGATTCCGCAGCCGGTGCGGAGCGGAGCCAAGGTGGTGTCGCTCGAGTCCATCGACATGGCATACGGACAGCACACGGTCTACCGCGGCCTCTCGCTGGACGTCGAACGCCTTGAACGGACCGTTCTTGTCGGACCGAACGGCGCCGGCAAAAGTACGCTTCTCAAAATCCTGGCGGGCGTTCTCGAATTCCAGAAAGGCACCCGCAAACTCGGGCTCAACACGAAGATTGGCTACTTCAGCCAACACCGCGCGGCCACTCTGGATCCTGACAAAAGCGTGCTTCAGGAGGTGATGGACGCCGCACCCACGCTTCAGGAAAATGAGGCCCGCGGCATTCTCGGCAGCTTCCTCTTCCGCAAGGATGACATCCACAAAAAGACCGCCGTGCTCAGTGGCGGTGAAAAAACCCGGCTCAACCTCATCAAGTTCCTGGTGGACCCGCCCAACCTGCTGCTGATGGACGAACCCACAACCCATCTCGACATCCACACCGTCGAATCGCTGATCTTGGCGCTGGAAGCCTACGAGGGCACCCTCGTGTTCATCTCCCACGACGTCCATTTCATCCGCAAACTCGCCACCAAAGTTCTCCACGTCAACAACGGCACCGTCACCTCCTATCCCGGCGGGTACGATTATTTCCTCGAAAAAACCGGCGGCTTCGAAAACGAACGCGCCGCGCTGACCGCGTAAACCCCGTTTCTTAAACGGGCATCGGACGCATCCCTCCCGGACGCGAATCCGTGGCCGTGGTCGCTCCGGAAAACGGGGGTGAAGCCATGTTCCCGTTGGGAACAAAACCGGTGGTGGCGCTTCCGCACCACCACCGGCAACCCTCTTGCGTTCCGTTCAGGAACCCATCACTCGAGACGCCGCCTGATTACTGAGCCGGAACCAGCACAACCTCCGCAGCATCCAGGAACAGGGTGTCCGAGCCCTGCAGGTTTTTGGTGCGCAGCTCCAAAACCTGTTTGGATGCCGCGGCCTTGAAAACCGGCACCAGAAAGGTGTCCACCACACTGCTCGGCAGAATGCTTCCGATCAGTTGTCCCCCCACGCGAACCTCGATCTCCGGGCGCGTTCCCGCAGGCAAACGGCTCAGGAATGCGTCCACCACAATCTGGTAGGACTGCCCTACCCCCAGTCCAGTCAACTCCTGCAGCAGGGCGCCGGTCCCACGCACAAAGGCCATCTGCGACCCGTTGCCGGCCACCGGCGGCGCGCAAACTCCAGCCTCGCCTTGAAAGGTCCACCCCGCGTTTGCAGGCCTGACTGAAGAACCGGCACCCACACGGGGGACCTCAAATCCGGCATTGGTCAAAGCCGGCACCGAAACCAAGGAAAGGTCGTAGACACTGAAATCGTCCGCGACGAAGGAAGCTCTGCTTCCAGGGGTCACGATGGAGATCTGGGCCAGGCTCACCGGCAGCGTGTCGGGAATCGACAGTACTTCCTCCAACTTCTGCCACTGGTTGGGCTGCAACAGGGACGGCGCTACTTGCATGTAGGCTGCCACCTTCCAGTCCGGGAAATAGAGCGTCATGAAGATATGGGCCTGAACAGCCTTGGATCCTGTCATCTTCACCCACGCACGGACTCGGTAATCGCGGCCGGCCTGAACGCTGAACTGCTGTCCACAGCTTCCCCAGTCCATGGAGCGCTGGGTTACCTCCAGCGCGTTTGTTCCGGAACGCCCACTTTTGACCACCGCCGCCTTGCTGGCAAAGGCGTACCACGGCTCGACACCGCCCTCGAATCCCCCGTTGATGACCCGCTCAGGCAAGGGCACAACCGACAGCATCTGGCTGGCAGTCACCCCGGCATACACAGGATTTCCAGCCTGCTCAGCCGTGATCTCAGCAGATCCAGGGCCCACCACGGTCAGCACCGCGTCCTTCACGGTCGCGACCTGCGGATTGGAGGACTTGAAAGTCACCGGGAGGCCGCTGGAGGCCTGTGCCGAGAGTGTCAACGGCACCGCACCTTGCAGCAGGATGGGAAGCGGTGCGAACGTGAGAGTTTGCTCGAGTTTTCTGCCGGCCAGAACCTGCAGATCCCGGAACACCGAGACCGCAAGATGGTTGGTGTCCCCGGCCTGTTCCGCCGTGATCCGGACAGTCCCGGGAGCCACGGGAACCAATCGGTCTCCATTCACCCGGGCAATTGCCGGATTCGAACTCAAGTACCGGACCAACAACCCGCTGGAAACCGTTGCCTTGAGCTGGAGCTCGCCCTCGGGAATGGTGCGTGTTGCCGGCAGAGAAAACGCCATTGTCTGGCTGACTTTACTCACCGTCAGTGTGCCTGGCTGGAAGGTGATCGCGTAGTTGGAGGAACTGAGACCCGAGGGCGTGATGGCATAAGTGCCAGGGGCGCTGGTCTTTCCGGCGCTGCAATCCAGGCGGAGAGTTCCGGGAAGCGCGCCCTGGGATTCACCGGCGGAAAACCCCTCAAATACCGGCACAAACACTGGATTCTCCACACCGTAAACCCGGCTGGAGTTCCGGACCCCCACAGTCAGCGGCCGTTTGGACACCTCCAAGGTGGTGTTGGCTGAAACGGACTTGTAGCGGGTGGTGTCGGCCGGTGTGAATGTGGCTCGCAGCGTATGGGTTCCGGCTGCAAGCACGGTCCCGACCGGCGGCTGGTAGGACCATGTCCCTTCCACAGCGGTGGACGCGTTGCACTGACCCGCCCCCAGCGCGGTGCCATACACCACGGGTGCCGGCCGGTTCCATGTGAATGCCGGCTCCTGCGGCTGCCCCGCTTGGTTCAAGGGCACCATGGAGACTTGGTCCAACAGAAAGTCCGTCATGGAGTTGGACGTAAAAAACAGGTGCGAATCGCGGATCGGTGAAGCCTCGGAAAAGACAAACTCACCCCGGAGTTCTGTCCACGCTGTATTTGAGACAACCGCCGAAGCCACAACAGGCTGCCGCAGCGCCCCGTTTTGGAGATTGATGTTGAGCCCCAGATTGAAAGTGGCTGGAGCGCTTCCCGGCGGGAGCTTGAGCCATGCGGAAAAACCGTACCGCTGGTTTCGGACCAGAGGCACTCCCACCCACGGCCCATGCCACGTTTGGCTGCGGCCGGTCACCAATAACGACGAGGCGCCTTCCTTCCTGTCCAACTGCGTCTGGGATATCGCACCGCCGATTGCCTGCCAGTTGTACGTCCCGTACTCGAACCCACGGTTCCGCACCAGATTCTGGCTGTTCTCGGGCGGACATGCCGCCGCCTCACTACTCAAATCCCAATGCACCCCGGCGTGGTCCCAGTACACCACCGTGTTGCCCGGGTTCCGGAGACTGACGGTGGCCGTGGTGGAATTTGCACCGGTCTGGAACGGCAACTCGTTCAGGAACCATGTGGCGGAATTGTTTCCCGTCCGGCTCAGCGTCTTCTCCGGAAAACCACCCGCCACAACAGACAGCCGTGCGGTGCCCGTTCCATTGATCCGGGTCCACACACTGAGCACATAGGACGTATTGGGCCGAAGATTGGTCAAGGTCTGGGTCAAACCCGCGCCTGGCTGTGCTTCTGCCGAAAAATACCCTCCGGTGCGGAACCGCGGGTCGTTCCAGAACCAGCTTGAAGGCCGGACCGTGCCATTCAATGTCCAACCCGCCGTGAGTTCCTCCTCAAAACCGCCGTTGGTGAGCCGATTGGTCAGAGGGATTTTGGATTCCTCAAAAACCCGGACCCGGTTGGCACTCAAGTCCTGTCCATATGCCCAGGGGGGGGTCCCCAGCTCATAAGCACCGAGGTCGGGCCGGTTGTCGGTCACATTGTCGTGCAAGCCCTCCAGCTTCAACCTCCCGACATTGATGGCCGGCGAATTGCTCTGCAGCATTCCGTACCGGACACCGGATACCGGATCCTCTTTCTGATGGTACAGAGGATCCCCGTGCAGGTTGGCCTGGTGGTTGTAAACCTCGTACGCAGGCTGGAGGACTGGCTGGGTGATGCCAACATAGTTGATGCCGGGCACACAAATATTCTGAAACAGGACCGTGCCAATCCATCCGTACCTGACTGTGTTGCCGATCCCGACCCGCTGGATCCCGCGCCCAAAGATGGTGTTCTGGGCCACCACATTGTGGGATCCATCCGAACCAAGGTGCACGCCCTCCGTCAGGTTGTGATGAAACAGGAAGTTGTAACTGTTTGAGTCCAGATAAAACCCGGTTCCGTTCCGGGTCTCGCCGCCGTTGTCATGCAGATAGTTGTAGGCGACCTCGGAGTTGCCACCATCGGTCCAGCCCAGATAAATGCACGCGCCATCCGCAGACACCATATTGGCGTGGGCCATCTCATTGTGCATGACCTTCACACTCTGGAACTTCCCTCCGAGCAGGGTCCGGCCAGACCTCAGAACCGTATTGTAACTGATCACATGGCGGGTGCCGGAAACCGCCACCGAGGTGTAGTAGAGCCCCAGGTAATTGCAGTCGACGATCCGGTTGTTGATGACGGTGTTCCCGCGGCCCTGAACGTCCACCCCATTTCCAAAACTCGCTTCCACCAGACTGTTGCGCAGCTCCATGTCCGTTCCCAGCAACTGGATTCCCGTGGGCGGAACCTCAGCGGGCTGGCCGCCATTACATACCGCACTTGCCCAGTGCGACACATACCGCGCCGAAAGCCTGTCCATCACAATTTGGCTGCTGGCCGCATCGCTGAGCACGCCGCATCCGAACAGGTTCAGGCCCTCCAGACGGATATGACTGCGCCCCCGCAAATCGATCCCGACCGGGCGCACCTTGTACTGCAGGCTGCCTGAAGACGGCGCCGTCTCGCTGGCCCGGTACACGTACAGCTTCCGGGCTGTGCGGTCGTAAAAATACTCCTTCTGTGAATCCAAAAACCCAAGGAGACCCGACAGGTAGTAACGGTTGTCCCCCCCACTCGCCTTGCATTTCTCCCATGCCGCCGGGATGGCTTGCGAAAGGTCGCAGGTCACAACTTTTGCCCCTTCGTTGTAGCCCGCCACTTTCGCCGTGTAGTTGCACCATCCTTGGTGCGGATAGGGAGTCACCCAGATCCGTGCTCCGGTGGGGTTCATGATCTGCGCCCCACCAGAGGCCAGCTTCTGGTCGTAACCGGGAACAGGCAGGGTAAACCGCGTGGGGCTCACATCCGCGCCCTTAGGCGCATCGGCCAAATCCGCTTCTAGAAGCCAACGGTCCGTACTCAGCGTCCCCCCCACATTCGGCCACCGCGCCTCAATCAACATGCTCTGCCCCTCAAACACCTGATCTCCGTCCAAAAGGGGGAGTGTCAGAGATGTCGCCCAGATCTTGGAGTTTTTGGGATCTTTGTCCCACTTCTGATTCTCTGGAACCACCTCGCATCCATTGATGCGGACCGTCGCCCCAGAAGCCGCTTTATACACAATTGGCAGCGCCGCGGTCCCCGATCTGGCAGGCGTCAATGTCTCCCGGTAATCCCCAGAGCGAATCACACACACATCGCCCGGCTCCAGACTGGCCGCCGCTTTGGACAGCGTCTTCCACGGCTTGTCCGCAGCTCCAGTCTCCACGTAATTGTCAACAGGTCGGCTCGTGTTCCTGCTGGCATCCACGTAATGCTCCTTGGCCGGCAGATCCATGGGTGAAAATGCAGCTACGGTTGCTGCAACAACAAATCCCCAGGAACAGAGCCGAGTCCACCCGTGCGCAAACGGAGGAAAATGCTTTTTTTCCGGGACCGCTCCGGCGGCGGCAAAAACCGCGGGTATACCGGTATCTCGCGAGTGGGCGCCGTCACGTGGACACGTCAGGGCAGGATGCGTTCGATCGGGAACGTGGTGCATGAGTTCTGGGATTGGGGGGGTTGGGGGTTCAGCGGAGAAAGGAGTGCTTTCGATCCCGCAGGCCCGGTGCGAGGCGGTGAAGACTCAGGCAGTCTCCACACGGTCGATCCGAACAGTGCAGACGATAAAAACCCGGACCCCGGATTCCTATTAGCCGATCGGCTATTTCAAACTAACCTCTCCAATTCCCAAATACCTCACCCAGACTGGCATCCGCGCAATCTGGAAACTCTTTTGATTGAATCAAGGGATTCGCGTAGCCGCCTCTCGCCCGAGCGCCCGGGGCATTTTGCATCCCGCCCCGAACTCTGAGCAGATTTTGCCTGATCTTTGCGCTAGTGTTGAAAAATGCTCGTTCGGCTGCTGCCGATTCCCTCACACTGCACTGCTCCTTATGCACGACACGCCCCAATCCATCGCCTCCCTGACCTCCTCGGATCCCGAACGCACCATCGAATTCGAGTTCGTGCGGGCCACAGAAAATGCGGCGCTCAACTCCCTGAGCTGGTTCGGAAGGGGCGAAAAAGAAAAGGCGGATGCGGCTGCGTGTGACGCAATCTATGGTGTGTTTGACCTGGTCGACATTGCCGGTGAAGTGGTGATTGGCGAGGGCATCAAAGACAACGCACCCGGCATTTTTCTGGGCGAACAGCTGGGCACCTGGCGCCATGGATCGGCCCGGTTCGACATCGCTCTGGATCCCATCGACGGCACCAGCAACATCGCCCGGGGGATGCCCAATTCCATTTCTGTCATGGCCGCCAGCGAACGGCTCCCGCACCAGGAGCATGCCATGAAAAACATCCCCGCCTTTTACTCCACCAAACTCGCCTACGGCCCCGAAGTGGTCCGGGCGGTGGAAGGCGGCATGGATCCTATCTCGCTGGACGACCCCATCGAAAGCACGCTCTCCAAGGTCGCCAAAGCACAGGGCAAACGCATCAATGAACTGGTGGTCATGACCATGGACCGACCACGCCATGCCGAACTCATCCAACGGATCCGCGCCGCTGGCGCATCGCTCCGCCTCATCACCGATGGCGACATCACGGCAGCCGTCTCGCCGTCCCTGCCCGACAGCGGCGTCGACCTCTACTACGGGATCGGCGGATCTCCAGAAGGCATCCTCACCGCGGCTGCCATGAAAGCCCTGGGCGGCGCCATGCTGCTCCGGATGTGGCCCAGGGACGATGCCGAACGCGCCGCACTCCTCGAACAGGTCGGCGAGGAGGAACTCAACCGCGTGTTCCGCTGCGAGGATTTGGTGTGCGGAAACAGCGCGCTCTTCTGTGCCACAGGCATCAGCGACAGCCCGCTGCTCCCGGGCGTCCAGCTCTTTGGCGGCAAGGCCGTCACCCACTCCGTGCTGATGCGCGAACGCAGCCGCACCGTGCGCTACATCCGCGCAGTTCATGATCTGCGCCACAAGAGCATCCATCTCCGGAGCAAACGCGCCGAGAGCAAGCTGGTGCCCTGAACCCGCCTCCCCGCCGCATGCGCCCCTCCCTAGCCCTCGATTTCGGAGCTGAAAGCGGCCGGCTCATCGCTGGACTCTGGGACGGAACACGCTTTCAACTCGAAGAACTCCACAGGTTTCCTACTGGCGGCACACCCGTCGGCGACTCCCTGCGCTGGGATGTCGCCAAGTTCTGGCGAGAAATCCAGACCGGGCTTTTGATCGCCGGAACACGGTTCGGACACGAAGCCGTCTCCATTGGCGCAGACACTTGGGGCTTGGACTACGTGCTGCTCGATGGGCAGGGACAACTCCTTGAACAGCCCTGGCATTACCGGGACCGGAGAAACCGGGGAGTTCTGGAGTCGGTCACCGAGCAGGTCTCCCGGGAGGAGATCTTTGCGGCGAGCGGCGTGCAGTTCATGGAGATCAACACGCTCTATCAACTGCTGGCCTCGGAAGCCCGGCACCCCGGTCTGCTCGCCCGGGCAGATCGTTTGCTGATGATTCCCGACTACCTGCACTTCCTCCTCTCAGGCAGCCGCGACTCGGAGTTTACCAACGCCACCACCACCCAGTTCTTTCATCCCACCCGGAAGACGTGGGCCACGGAGCTTCTCGCAAAACTTGGCCTGCCTACCACGCTCCTGCCAAACGTGGTCCAGCCCGGTTCGCCCTTGGGGATGCTGCTCCCCGAGGTCGCTGCGCACTCCGGACTCAGCTCCCGGCTCCAAGTGATTGCGCCCGCCACGCACGACACCGGGTCCGCCGTTGCCGGGTTGCCCCAGATTGATGTTCCGGCCGGGGCGCACGTCGCGTTTCTAAGTTCCGGCACTTGGTCCCTGCTGGGTGTCGAACTCCCAGCTCCCAACCTGTCTGAAGCCGCTCTGGCAGGCAACTTCACCAATGAAGGTGGGCTCGACGGTTCCTATCGGTTTCTCAAAAACGTGATGGGCCTCTGGATTGTCCAAGAGTGCCGGCGCGCGTTTGGACTCGATTCCTCCGCCTACGCAGACTTGGTCGAAGCGGCGCGGCTCGCAACGCCGTTCCGATCCTTGATCGACCCGGATCATCCCTCCTTCCTCAACCCGGAAAACATGCCGAAGGCCATCGCCGCATTCTGCTCCACCACGGCACAGCCGATTCCGGATTCACACGCCGAATTCATCCGGTGTGCACTGGAGAGCTTGGCTCTCAAATACGCACGGGTCTTGGATTCGCTCCGGAACATCACCGGACTCCCAATCGCTGCCGTGAACATCGTGGGCGGCGGTTCCAGAAACCGGCTTCTGAACCAGTTCACGGCCGATGCCTGCCAGCTTCCCGTGGTGGCGGGGCCCGCGGAAGCCACCGCCCTCGGCAACCTGCTTTGCCAAGCCCGCGGCCGGAATGAGATCCGCTCCGCGGCTGAAATGAAGGCCATCGCAAGGGCCTCGTCTTCGCTGGAAACCCACCTCCCCGGCAATGCAGGAGCGTGGCAGGATGCCGCAGCGCGTTTCGCACGGCTGTGTGCGCATCCCAGAAATTAGTCCGCCCGCCTCACTCTCGGATTCCGATCTGTTTCCGGAGGAAAATTGGCGAATCGGAATCGCACCCCACCGTTGATCTCTCGCCGCTCCCTTCGGAGAACCGCGGGCCACCCATGTTCCCGGAGGGAACAAAGCCGGTAGCCGGTCGGTGGCGCGCCACCACCGGTTTGCAGGTCA
>CAIURC010000215.1 GCA_903901425.1 uncultured Spartobacteria bacterium
CCAACGGATGGTCGGCAGAACTGGCGGTGGCGAACCCAGCCCAAGTCTTCGGGGATTTGCTGAAGCGCACCCTCGAGCGGCGAGGCATTTCGGTTTCTGGATCCGTGCGTGTGGTCCATGCCACCAACGGATGTCCGGCCATCGAGTGGGATCACTGGACTTCTCTACCCTTGGCTCACCGTCTGGCGCTGTGCCTCAAGCCGTCGCAGAACTTGCACGCCCAGTTGTTGTTGGCCGAGGTGGGCCGTCTGGCGGAACGCCAGTCCACCCAAGGAGCTTCCCCGAGCGCAACCAGACGCCATGACGAGTGGGGGTTGGCCACGCTGCCGGGATTCCTCACACGAGTGGGAATATCCGACGGCTCGGTCGTTTTGGAGGAAGGCTCCGGGCTGTCCCGGACGAACCGAGTCACCCCGGCCGCCACCGTGGCGCTGCTGCGTTTCATGGCGACTCACCCTCAACACAAGGTGTGGAAGGACAGCCTGCCCGTGGGCGGGGTCGATGGAACGCTCAAGAATCGTTTCAAGACGGGCCACGCCCTCCGCAATGTCCGCGCCAAAACCGGCAGCCTGCGTGGCGTGCATGCGCTGGGCGGTTATGTGACGACGGCCGGAGGCGAGGAACTCGTCTTCGCGCTCTACGCCAATCAAGCTCAGAGCGATCCTCAGGCACGCGCGCGGATGGATCGGTTCGTGGAAATTCTGGCCAGTAGCGACCTTCGAATGAACCGCCTTCCCGCAGTGACCATTCCGCCGCGCTGATCGTTGTTCACCAGTCGAATTGCAACGTGCAAACCCCGGCGCTGATGGAACGGATTTCCAAACGCGAGGCGCCCCGGATGCGAAAGAACCGAGCCGCCGTCGACACAGGCACTTCGACCCGACGCAAATCTCCATCGACCGAATAGGCGCTCTCTTCAACAAAGGCACTGCTGAGATCCGGCGCGGATTCGACGATGGGTTGGCCTGCGGGCGGTTGGGTGGAGGTTTGAAGCACCAACCAACCGGCATGACTGGAAATGCGGGTCATGTAGCTGAGGGAGCCCTCGGGAGTGGGTCCATCTGGCAGCCATTCCTGGCGACCCACTGGTCCGACCCAGAGACCGCGGGTGTCGAAAAAGGCGCCGTACTGAGGCGGGGTATTGGTGTCGGAAGTGTACGGACCCTCCACAGCGTATCCCACGCCGGCGAGTTTCCAGACTCCGTCCCGATCGAGCAGGAATGAGCCCGCCCCGGAATCCCCTCCGGAATACATTCCTTCGTCGGGCCCCGCGCCGGCGGAAAAATCAAAGACCAACAAATCTCCCACTGGCGAAGAATCGGCCGGAACCCATCCCTTCACGGTGTTGGTGCCCCAGCGTTGCAGGCCGTCATATTCTCCGATCCACCACCCGCGCCCGGCAACGGCGGGACCACGGCGTCCGCCTCGACCGAACAACATCAAGGGCCGGCCACTTTCACGCGCATTGGAATACAGCGGCGCATAGTCGGCGAAGCGGCCCGCCACCGTGAACACATTGAGATCGGTCCCAGGGCGGTTGGTGACGGCCACGGTCCGGTAGCGAAGGCCGCGGTACTCGAACCCATCACCCGGAGCCCCCCCCGAGGTGCCGG
>CAIURC010000216.1 GCA_903901425.1 uncultured Spartobacteria bacterium
GTTTCATGCAGCGCGCTGCGCATGTGCATCACAAGCCGCTGGGGAGGATCAGTTTCAAAGGCGCCCAGGACACGGTGCGCCAGTTTGCTTCTGCCATTCACGCGTGCTCTTCCAACCGGAAAAAGCAGGACGAATGGATCGCCCAAATGCTGGCGATTATTGCGGCAGACACGGTTCTGGAGCGCCCGGGGAGAAGCGAGCCAAGAGCAAGGAAGAGGCGCCCGAAAAACTATCAACTCCTGACAAAGCCGCGTCGTTTAACCGGTAACCTTCCCCGCAGAAACCGGCCGAAAAAGAACGGAAGCCGGACTAGCCGGAAAACCTTATCTTAGTGCCATTCGGATCTGGACGTTTCCTTGGATGGAGCGTTTTTGGAAATCGGGAGTCAGTTCGAGCTTGAGATGGAGAATGTCCACCCGGCGGTCGGGAGCGTATTTGCGGTAGCCCGGAAGGTCGGGCCGGCTTTCGGGTGCCGCGCAGAACCAGCAGGTGTGCTCGGCGGCCATGGTTTCGCCCCGGAGCGGTTGCAGGAGGGAAAGCGGGGCCAGGAGCACGGACAGTAGGTGCAGGGGAGAACGCATGGCTGGACGCTAGCCTGAGTGGCCCCTTTGGGACAATCGCCTGTTCATGCGGCACCAAGTCGGGCAAATGAGGGAGCTCCTGGTAAATATCTTTGCGATGGCAGACGGCCACCACCAGCATGAGCAACTCTTGGTCTTTGATCTGGCAAAGAATCCGGTGGTCGCCGACCCGGTACCGCCACAATCCCGCCAAGTCAGCTTTGAGTCCTTTGCCGAAGCGGCGTGGATCGGCATCACCGGCCACTCGCGCATCAAGGTAGCCGAGAATCTCGCGCTGTGCTTGGTTTCCGAGCTTCTTGAGTTCCTTCAAGGCCCGTTCGTCGAACCTATAGACCCAGTTCACGCTTCACATCCTTGGCGGAATAGGTCTTGGCCGGACGCTGAAAACGCTGCGTGGCCAGATAGATGTCCTCCAAGTCTTCGAGATGTTTGAGGATCGCTTCCCGGGCGTGAAAGGTCTTGGTACGCCCGGTTATTTTGGCCAGACGGGCGAGGCGGCTCTCAGTCTCGGAGTCGAGTCGAATGGAGAGCATAGGGACAGTCTATCCCTGCTATACACGTATAGCAAACGCGCAATCCACGCTCGCGGTGCGGCCTGTCCAAGATCCTGCCGGTAGACCGGGCCGGTACATGGACCAATCTGCACCTGCGGGGCGTGGCCGAACCCGAATCCGGTGTGGCACAACTCTTGGCCTGAATCTGCGTGCAGATCCCACGCCAATCCGAGCTGGGCGAAAATGGAGCGCCGAAAAACGCCTGAAAGCCCCGCTCAATCTTCATCGATACATGATCAGTCCTTCAAAACTGCGCAATTTGGGTTGGGACGGTTTGAACTGGTGGACACGGTGGTGGGCCGGAAGGAGATTGTGGAGCGGTTGCAGGAGGGAAAGCGGGGCCAGAAGCACGGACAGCAGGTGCAGGGGAAAACGCATGGCTGGACGCTAGCCTGAGTGGTGGCTTTGGGACAATCGCCTGTTCATGCGGCAGGATGGCAGCGCGCCTAGGGTTCAGCCCACAGTAGTCCACGCAGCG
The DNA here is from genome assembly GCA_903901425.1 of uncultured Spartobacteria bacterium. Taxonomy (GTDB): domain Bacteria; phylum Verrucomicrobiota; class Verrucomicrobiia; order Chthoniobacterales; family Chthoniobacteraceae; genus CAIURC01. Next base: position 1,614 of record CAIURC010000216.1, read on the forward strand.
GAAACGCGTAACGGGAGGGGAGCCGTCTGGGTTTTGCCAGGGAATCGTCGGGCCTGATTCGATTCGAGCAGCGTGCTCGTTTTCTGAAGCCGAATCCTGTAGCACCAACGGGGCGTGGCTTTTTTACGAACCAGAATGCGGCGGGCCGTACGGTGTGCAGTGGCGCTTTTGCTTGCAGGCGTCGTTTTTGTTGTTGGGTGGGTGGGATCGGCAAACGCGGAGGAGCCCCGGTGCCGGAGCGTGGACCAACTTCGGCGGATGACGCGTGGACAGTTGTTGGAATGGAAGGCCGAGGGCGGCGACCCGGTGTTTTTGGACGGGGTGGTGACGTATGTCCGGGCCGAGGAAAAAGGATGCAATTTCAATCTCGATGACGGCACCGGCGGGGTGATGGTGTATCTAAAAAAGGGGAAACTTTTGAGGCTTGGCCAGCGGGTGCAGGTTGCCGGGCATCCCGACTTTACGCGGCACGGTCTTTCCCTGAAGGGCATCCGGTGGGAGGCGGTTGGGGAGGGAAAACTGCCGGAACCGACGCGATCGACCGTTGCAGAGTTGGCGGGAGGAGAGTTGGAGGGCAGGTACGTGGAGTTGGAGGCCTCGGTGCGGCGGGTGCGATTTGAGAAGCGGTACGTCTCGCCGCCCCGACTGGCGCTGGATCTGGGAACAGAGACGCGGCCGGTGCATGTCTGGATTACGGACTATGAGGAGGGCCGGTATGTGCCTGGGATGCTGGTTCGGGTGCGCGGGGTCTGCCTTCGCTGGGGCAACGCGCGCGGACAGGGACTCAGCACCGTGGTGCTTGCCAATCATTCCGGGGAGGTCACAGAGATTTCCGGCGCGCCAGAGCCGGTCGAGATGACCATCCGGGATGTGCAGGAATGGCTCGGGGTCGAGAGCAGTGCGCCCCGGGTCGCCTGTGGTGGAGTGGTGACCCTGCTGCGGCCCGGCGAGCTTTTGGTGATTCAGGACGGCGACCGCGCATTGCGGTGTCGTCCCCTGCAGCCCGATCCGGCTGCGCTGCAGCGGGCACCGTGGAAATGTGCGCTGGGCGACCGGGTCCGCGTGGCCGGTTTTCCTGCGATGGGCGCTTACACAATGGAATTGGAGTACGCCGAGGTGCTGGATGCAAGCCCGGGGGAAATGCCAGCGGCGGAACGCTTTGGGCATGTGGCAGACATTTTTTCGGGCAAAGATGTGGTGGACCGGGACGGCCGTCGCGTGGAGTTGGACGGTTTATTGAACAGTATCCGGAGCCGGGCAGGGGAGACGGTCCTGGAGTTGGGAGACGAGGGCCGAACGTTTGAGGCGACAATTCCCGGGGACATCAAGCTGCCTGGGAGCATCCGGGTGGGCGCAAAACTTCGGTTGGACGGGGTTTGCAGTTTGTTGCTGACCCCGCTTGAGCAGCGGTTCGGATTGCAGCCGACCGAATTCCGGCTCCTGGTGCCGGCTCTGGGGGCGCTCCAAGTGACCCGGGGTGCACCGTGGTGGACGAACACGCGGCTGGTGTACGCGGGTTCAGCATCTGGAGTGGTGGCGGTGTTGGCGGTGTGGTGGGCGGCGGTTCTGAAACGAAAAAACCGGGAGATGCAGCGCCTCATGCAAGCCCGGGTGCGCGCGGAACAGATTCTTGAGAAGGACAGGGCTCGGATGGCGGGCGAGTTGCATGACACTCTGCAACAGACGCTTCTCGCGGCAGGCCTTCAGTTGAGTGCGGCCGAGCGGTTGTTCAACGCAAAACCCGAGGACGCTGCCGGAGCCGTGCAGCTTGCAAACAGGCTGCTGATACGCGGCCGGGAGGAAATGCGGGAAGCGGTGTGGGCTTTAAACCGTGAGCCCTCTTCGGGGCTTGGGGCCGCGCTGGAAAGGATCTGCCGGGAGGCGACCGGTGTGGAGGGCACGCAGGTCCGTTTTGAGGAGGAGGGACGTGAGATCCGGATCGGAGCCGTGGTGTTTTCCAATGGCGTCCGTCTCGTCAGGGAGGCCTTGTCCAACGCACTCCGCCATTCGGGAGCACGCGAAATCCGGGTCCGGTTGGTCTGCGGCGCGGATGAGATTGCCATCGAGGTGCATGACGATGGGAAGGGGTTTGATCCCCAGGCATGTGCCGGCGCCGAGGGCGGACATTTCGGGATCACCGGGATGCAGGAACGTGTGGCTCGGTTGCAGGGCGAGTTTTCGATGGAGAGCCTCCCGGGCGCCGGGACACGGGTGCGGTTCCGGATACCGTTGGAGGGAAATGAATGAATTCAAAAATTCGAATGCTGCTGGTGGATGACCATCGGATTGTCCGGATGGGACTCAAGGTGGTTTTGGAGTGCGAACCGGATCTGGCGGTTGTCGGAGAGGCAGGGGACCTGGATTCCTGCATCGCGGCGTTCGAGCGGTTCCAGCCGGATGTGACTCTCTTGGATCTCCGGATTCCCGGCGGCGGTCTGGCGGCCCTGAAAAAAATCCGGTCGATTCAGCCGGACGCCCGGGTGCTGGTTTTGACGACCTCAGAACAGGAGGAGGACGTGCACGGCTGTCTGGAAAACGGCGCCTGCGGCTATGCCTTGAAATCCATGGATCCGGTGAAGCTGGCCGGGGCGGTGCGCGCAGTGCTGGCGGGCGAAGTCTGGCTGCCGCCAGAGGTGGCAAGGATCCGCGCGGCACGGCAGTCTGCGCCTGCTCTTTCGGACCGTGAAAAGGAAGTGCTCGAATTGATCGCCAAGGGGCTGACCAACCCGGAGATCGGCAGCGTGCTGTCCATCTCACGGAGCACCATCAAGGTGCACGTGGCGCATATTCTCGAGAAACTGGGTGTGGCGGACCGGACGGAAGCGGCAGCCGAAGCATTCCGTCGCGGTCTTTTGCAGGGGTGAATCAGGGCCCCCTTGGACCGAATCTGTTGGGTGTTCCCCCTGCGCCGGGGCGCAAACGGGGTCACACCCGCGCCACGGTTTTTGGCCATAGATCGGCAAACGGAACGCCGGCCTGCCATGCCGCCACTTCGGCTGGGGTGCAAAGACAGGCTTCCAGCTCCCTGAGAAACACTGTGCGATCCTGACCGGTGCCGATGACGGTCAGTTCGCATTTCCGGTCCCCGAAAAGCGGGTCACCCGCGTCCACGAAAGTGTGCAGATACGCGACCTCCTCGGGCATGAGTTTTTCAGACTGGCTTTCCAAGATTGTTGCGCGCCATGTGGCCACCCATTCCAAGCCAAACTGCGACCCGCTCTGGTTGAACACAAAAACGTCGTTGGGGCGCGAGGCGATCCAAATCCAGCCTTTGCAGCGGTAGATCCCAAAAGGGAGCCTTTCATTAAAAAGCGTGTAAAGCCGGTCTGGATGAAATGGACGCGGGTCCACCAAAACGTCGCTCCCGAGATTGTACTGGCCCGGGTCATCTTCGGTAACTGTTCCGAGTCGAAACCGCTGGGGGCGGAAACTGCGGGTGTGGACAACGTGCACCACATCCACCCGTCCATACGCCGTGGTGATCAGCGTGCAGTACGGATTCAGCTCCTGCAGCGCAGCGAGCATGGACTCGGCTTGGGCACGGTTTAACCGGTCTGCCTTGCTCAGGAGAACCACGCTTGCAGCTCGGATCTGTGCGAGCAAAAGTGCGCCTGCCCCGGAAAACGCGTCGTTCTCAAGAGCCCAGAGTGCGCGTCCCCCGTCATAGTCCCGCAATAGGCTTAGCCCATCCACCACCGTCACAAACGTGTCCAGACGGATCCCGGGGCACGCCAGAATTTCCTCCACCATGGCTCCCGGGTGCGTCGCCCCGCTGGTCTCCACCAACAAATAATCCGTTTCCCTGTTGCGCCGGAAGGTCTCCAGTGCCTCCCGGAATTCCCGCCGCAGAACGCCTCCAAGCGTTCCCCGATGCAGGTTCACGATTTTTTCGCCGGTGCCTTCCCGGGCTTCGCCCAGCACCTCCGCGTCCACCGCCAGATCGCTCAGGTCATTCACCAGCACCCCGAAGCGTCTCCCGGAATCCGATGGTGCACCCCCGGCAGAAAGCACCCGCCTCAAAACCGTCGTTTTGCCTGCCCCGAGAAAACCACAAAACACCGTCACCGGCAGTTCCCGTTCGGGCGCTGGTGCATCTCCATTTGAATCCGAACCCGCTTTCTTCTGGCTCATGGACCTACTGACTGTGACCGGGATCGATGAGAAGTCGCAAGCGGGCATGCTTTTCGCAGCATCCCGGCGGACTCCGGTGCACCAAGCCCCGCGCGCTGCCATCTCCCCAGAGACGCCCCTTGAAAATCCCGACTGCACCGGCCTTCAGTTCCCGGATCCGCGAAGTGTCTGGAACGATTGCTCGGTTTGCATCGGACAGGCTTCGTCCGTTCAAACCCAGTTCGTTCCTCCGCACATCGGGCTCGTCCACCCACTCCATGCCAGCCCCCGCATAGGTGCAGAGAAGGCGCGCAGAAAGCGTGTCCACATGAAACGCGGCACAGCCCTTGTCCACCACCCGATGCAGCCGGATTCGGACCGTTTCGCAATCCAACGCCCGGGCAAAGCGCTCGGCCAATTCTTGAACGTCGCGGCCAAGCCAAACCCGAAGCTCGAGTGGTTGGCAGTCCGCCAGCGCTTCTTCCACCGAGATGCAAACTGCCGGCTCAGGATTCACGCGCACATCCATCAGCAGCCGGGCCGGTCCCGCCGCAAAAACCTGGGCCGCTTCCGAAATTTCCCTCGGCATCTCCCGGTTCCAAACGGCCATGTCCCATCCGTTGTCCCGGATTTGATTCAAAATCCCAGGTTCAGAGGATGCACAGACGCGTGAAACGATGGGGCGCGGGAGGGCTTGGCGGGAGACGACACCGGAAACAGTCATGCTCCAAAGAGGTTGCATCCGGGAATGTAATGCAAGTAATTTGCATTATGAGCGCCGCACTCGCTTTGGTTTCTCCGCGTCAGATTCCTGCAATCCGACCCTCGCCGACCCACCCCTCTCATCACCGCGCGTTTGTCCGCGACCTCGCTGAACTTTTCCTCCAGCAAATGTTTTTCTGGGGGTGTGACTCCCAAAACCGGCTCCTGACGGGTTCCGGGGCGGAGCGGATTGCACGCACTTCTCTCGAATCCGAGGGCAGCAGCCGGTACCGCTGGTACTGGAAAAACGGGATTGTGGAGCTGCATAGTTTCTGTGCGGGCTGGTTTCCCGCTGAGGAACCTTCGGTGGGGGTAGTTTTTATACGGGGGCGGGAACGGTTTTACTCCTGTTCGGCAGGGGAACCCCTTGAACCGGGCCGTTATCCTGCGGAACGTTTTGTGCCATGCTCCACCGAGAACCTTTTGGAGCTGTTGAACCCTCTTTTGGAGTGGGTGTTGGAATACGAAAAACGGATTCAGCTCAGGGCTCCGGCCGGATACCGGACCCGCTGCCATGCGCTCTATGAGAAGCAGCCCCGAAGCCGGTCATGGCTCACACCGGAAGCCGCACAGGAATGGCTCGGCCAGCTGATTTCGGGGGAGGTGTTACCGACCCGAGCCAGGCACTTGCTCCGCCGCCGTGCGGTGTGAGGGGTTGTCATTCAAAACAAGCGTTTTGGCCAGACGGCAGATGCCTCGGACTCAGGAAGTCCCTCGCGGGCGCATCTTCCTCTGTGCGCCCATGCTGTGACCCGTCAAAACCCCGGCGCAACTTCCTCTCCTTGCCGGGGTTTCCTGCCGGGATCATGCGCTCTTTTTTTTCTCCCCTCGGCTGCCTTCTTGTCTCCGTGTTTCTGCCGCAATGCCTGCTGGCTGCGGACTCCAGCCCCCGCTTGAACGTCCTTTTCATTGCGGTCGACGATTTGCGTCCGGAGGAAACGGCGTCGGGCACCTCGCTGCTGAAGACCCCCAACTTGGACCGGATTGCGGCGCGTGGCACCACGTTTGAGCGCGCCTATTGCCAGCAAGCGGTCTGCAGCCCCTCCCGTTCCTCGCTCATGACTGGGCGGCGTCCGGACGCCACCCGGGTTTGGGATCTGGAAACCCACTTCCGGGTGGCCCTTCCTGAGGCCGTCACCGTTGCCCAGCACTTCAAGAACAACGGCTATTTCAGCCAGGGAATCGGCAAAGTCTTCCACCACGGCTTCGACGACAAGCCGAGTTGGTCGGTCCCTTCGCAGGAACCAAAGGTCCCGCACTATGTCACACCTGAAGCGCTGAAAGCCCTTGCAGATCCTGCCAACCACGACACCAAGGGCAAGCCCCGCGGCCCGGCTACCGAATGTGCTGACGTCCCCGATGACACCTACAAGGACGGCCAGGTCGCCAAGCTCGCAGTTCAAACCCTCGCCGAACTCAAAAAAAAGGGGCAACCCTTCTTTTTTGCCGTGGGAATGGCCCGGCCCCACCTGCCGTTTGTTGCCCCGAAAAAATACTGGGACCTCTACGACCCCAAGGCCATTTACACCCCGGCATTCCAAACCCTGCCCAAGGACGCCCCGAGTTTCACCGGCCACACAAACGGCGAACTCCGCAGCTACTCCGACATCCCAAAATCCGGCCCAATTTCAGACGAGCTCGCCCGGCACTTGCGCCACGGCTATTACGCCTCGGCTAGCTACATGGACGCCCAGATCGGCCTTGTCCTCGATGCGCTGGAGCGCGAAGGCCTCGACAAAAACACCGTCATTGTTCTCTGGGGCGACCATGGCTGGCAACTCGGTGAACACGGGCTCTGGCACAAACACACCAACTTCGAGGTGGCCGTCCGCGCCCCCCTTCTCATCTCGGTGCCAAACCAGAAGGCGCCGGGCAAAAAAACGCGGTCCCTTGCCGAATTCCTCGACGTTTATCCCACGCTTGCGGACGTGTGCGGTCTCCCGGCCCCGGCGGGCGTTGACGGTGTCAGCCTCAAGCCTGTCCTCGACGACCCCACAGCATCCGTGCGGCCGGTGGCCATCAGCCAGTACCCCCGCGGAGACGCTGGTCAGCCGCTCATGGGCTACAGTATCCGGGACAACCAATGGCGCCTGACACTCTGGAGAAACACCGTCACCCAAAAAATCCACGCCTCCGAACTCTACGACGAGACCAACGACCCCCACGAAACCGTCAACCTTGCCGGAAAACCTGGCCATGAGGAAACCATCGCCCGGCTCTCCCGGTTTCTGCTCCCGCCGATTGTTCCCGCACCCGGCAAGGGCGGCCCGGAAAAGAAACCAAACGGCGCGGCCAAAAAAGCCGCTCAAAACCGTTAGATGCACCGGTGTCGCGCTCTGCGTGAAGTGCACGGCCCGATTCCGATGGTGCCCAACATTCGCCTCTCCTCTCTCCTATGAAACCTTTGTTTCTCCTTCTCGTCCCCCTGCTGTCTGCCGCACTTACTGCCTCCCATGCTGTCGAGGTGCCACCCAAGTCCGCGCCGCGGCCCAACCTTATTTTCCTGCTCACCGACGACCAACGCGACAACACGCTCGGCGCGATGGGGCATCCGTACGTCCAGACTCCCAATCTCGACGTACTGATGCGCGACTCGGTCCGGTTTAAAAATACCTACATCGCCACCCCCGTCTGTTCCCCGAGCCGTGTGAGCTTTCTCACTGGGATGCCCGAACGCGTGCACGGTGTTGGCTTCAGTTCCTCCTACGATCTTACTGAGCAGCAATGGGAAAAAACCTACCCGGCGCTCCTGCGCAAAGGTGGTTATCACACCGGGTTCATTGGAAAATTCGGTGTCGAGTACTACACATTCAAAGGGCGGGCAGCTGAAAAGTTCGACTACTGGTGGGCGCACGATGGCTGGACCAAGTTCCTCCCGAAAGACCACCAAACCCCCAGCACCACGCCCTATCACCGGGCAAAACAGGATGTCATCACCTTTGTCATGGGCGAGGCCATGACCGAATTTCTCAACACCGCGCCCCGGGAAAAACCGTTCTGTCTGTCCGTGAGCTTCAACGTCCCGCATGGATCGCAGATCACATCCATGCACAGCACGATGAGCCGGCCGGCCAATGAGAACCCCAAGCTCAAAGGCAGCCCGTTCTACGACACACTGTACCGCAACCTTTCCATCCCGCTCCCGGCTGATGCCTGCACGGACCCCTACCGGTTCATTCCCCAATCCATCCTCGACCAGGACAAGGGGCGCAGAAACCAGACGTACGCCTACGATTACCAGCTCGACACGCTCCGCGAGCATCACATCCGCTACTTCCAAACCATCACTGGCCTCGACCATGTCATCGGCGGACTCCTCGCCGAACTCAAAAGCCGGGGCCTCGATCAGAACACCGTCATTCTGTTCGGCAGCGATCACGGCCTGCTCATGGGCGAATACGGCATGGGCGGAAAAGAACTCCTGCTCGATCTCACTTCCAAGATTCCCTGCGTCGTTCACGATCCCCGTGTCCCCAAGGAACAACGCGGCCGTCAGCTCGACCACCTTGTCTCCAGTCTCGATTACACCCGGACCCTCCTCGATTACGCGGGCATCGAAGCCCCCCCGGAAATGACCGGCCAGAGCCTGCGGCCGCTTGTCGAAGGCCGCGAAACCCCGTGGCGCACCGAGCTCTTTCTGGAAAGCCTGTTCACCATGCGCGACAACCCTTTCCAGGAAGGCCTCCGTACCCAGCGTTGGAAATACATCCGCATGTACGACGGCAAAATGAGTTTCACGGAGGCGGATGTCGATTTCAGGAACCGCGCCCCGGAGTTTGAGATGCTCTTTGATTTGGAAGCTGATCCGACCGAACATCACAACCTTGCTCTGGAGCCGAGTCAGGCCGGCATTCTGGCCGAGTTGCGACAGAAAACGGCCGCTGAATCCGTGGCCCTCAACGAACGGCGGATGACCTTCACCCAAACCCATGCGGTCCAGCCGCGGCAGTTGCAGCCCGAGCAGCCTAAAAAGGCCCGCACACCCGGGCGATGACCGGAAGCGGCCAATCAGATTCGGTGTGTTGGCAGGCGTGTCTGGAGCATCGAGATTTCGAGGCGGGAGAATCGATGGGCCCAACCTCACGGACCGGCGGCCTAAACTGCTGTGTTTGCGACAGAATGGATCGGCAGTCCGCTTTACATGGGGTGCCCCTCCAAAAAGGGCTTGTTGTGCCGACCGGTTCCTTGCTTGGAGTTTCACCGCAGTCGATCCATCAAAAATCTTCCTCCGGTTCAAAAGGCGCCGCGAGTGGCAGAGAGCATCTTTACTGGAGTGTTGTTGAAACTGCCGGGTTGCTGGCAACCGGGTGGATTAAAGCAATGCGCTATTTTTGGACGGACTGCATGGTTGGATTCAAAGAGGTGTACGGCCGCAACGGATGCGCGCTCTTGTTTTTTCAGGTTAGTGCAGGAAACCCTGCATTTCTTTGGAGTCTGGACTGGCTCGCCATTTAATTGAAATTTGGAATTGCGCCTTGAGAGCTTGGTGGATTTAAGCACGGGCATTTCATGGCGTACGATCTCGCAGACGGAATCAACTGGTACGTTGTTTTCCTGTTTTCCATTTCCTGTCACGAAGCGGCGCACGCATGGGCGGCATCGCGGCTTGGCGATGACACGGCCAAAGAAGCCGGGCAGGTCACGCTCGACCCCACGCCACACATGAAACGGGCGCCCTTTGGCACGGTGGTGGTGCCGATTGTGTCTTATATTTTGTCAGGGAGCGTGATTGGATGGGCCCATGCTCCCTACAGTGAGGAATGGGCAAGGCGATGGCCTGCAAGATGCGCGCTGATGTCTCTTGCCGGGCCGGTTGCCAATTTGGGAATCGCAATTCTGGCTTTGTTCTTGATCCGGGTCGGATGCGAGTGGGGCGTTTTTTCGGTTCACGAGGCTCCTAGGTTGCGCGAAATGCTGTGGGTGCCCCCAGGGGCTTCAGGAATCTGGGTGTTTCTAAAAAAGATTTTGGGGATCACCTTCCAGTTGAATGTCCTGCTGGGAGTGTTCAATCTCATCCCCCTTCCGCCGCTGGATGGATGCAAGCTGCCTTTCTTCCTCCTTCCGAAATCTGTGGCGGAGAGTTACTGGTCACTGATTCGGAATCCTTCAATCGGCTGGATGGGCACCTACGCCGCGTGGAAGGTTTTTGAGTCGGTGGCACCCACGGTGTTGGAGGCGTTGTCGAGAAGCCTTTACGCTGCTACCCGAATTTGACCGGATTACCCATGAATACGAAAACCATAGTGAGCCTCATCTTTTGTTTTTTTGCCGCAGTCGGGATGGCTGCAGCTGCGCCAGATGATGCCAGGAGGGTCGAGCTCAACAGTTTAAAAAGCCGCCTCAAGTACCAATCTGGAGAAATTCAACTCAGGGACGGTCTTGCGGCCATCAAGCTGACAGACGCTTTCCGGTATCTGGACCCCGCAGGCGCGGAAACATTGTTGACGGGAATTTGGGGGAATCCGGCATCGCAGAACAAGTTGCTCGGGGTGATCGTGCCGGCTGAATTCGATCCGTTTGACCCGAACGCATGGTGCGTGATTATCGACTTTAGCGAAGACGGTTATGTGAGCGACAGCGATGCAGCGAAGATCAATTACGCGGATCTTCTCAAGGAGATGAAAGCGGGCACCAGCAGCGCCAATGAGGAGCGGCAGAAAAACGGGTATCCTCCGATGGAGTTGATTGGATGGGCTGCGACTCCACGATATGATCAGGATAGCCACAAGTTCTATTGGGCAAAGGAAATCAAGTTTGGCGATTCGACAGAGGAGAACACGCTGAACTACAACATCCGCGTTCTTGGCCGCAGGGGGGTTCTGGTTTTAAACGTGGTTTCTGGGATGTCGCAGTTGTCTGAGATTGAGAAGGCAACGCCTGAAATCCTGAGCATGGTGAACTTCAATGCAGGAAACGCTTATGCCGATTACGTTCCTGGCACGGACAAGATTGCATCGTACGGGCTTGCTGCGCTGGTGGCGGGAGGGATTGCAGCAAAAACCGGGCTGTTCAAAGGGCTTCTGGTGGCGATTCTTGCGTTTAAGAAGGTCATTTTCGCGGGGCTCATCGCGGTCACTTCGTTGATCATGAAGGTGTTCAAAAAGAAACCGGCATCCGATGGCGGGTCTGCTTCAATTCAGGAAACTTGAAGGGGGCATTCGCACTCTGCGTGCGGTCAGGAAAAAGCAGTTGTGTTTCGCGGGAAGAAACCTTGGAGCGGTCTAAGGTTTGGTGAGGTTGCCGCGTCCTGCTTCGGGAGTTTTGCTGGATGAACCGTCCCTGCTTGAGATCTGCGTTGAGGGGCGGGTTCGTTTGATGCCGAGGGGCAGGCCGCCCACGCCGGTGGGGCGCTGAGGCGCAGATGGATCCAGGCCGTTCAATAACCACCTTCGAGTCGCATTCCCCAGAATTCCGGTGATGCACCTGCGCGATTTGTGCAGGCCTCGGTCCCAACCCAATCGGATTTCTGGGCGCGGAGGTCTTCCCGGAGGCTCGGTTAGAACGCCTGTTTGATCCGGAGCACGGACCGCAGCAGGTCAAAATCGAGAGCGCTCCTCGGTTCCGCGGACGGCGCCGTGCCGGCTTTGCCCTTATTCGGCCTCAGTTTCCGAGGCAGAATCTTGGCGCCCATGGGGGACATTGCGGCCCGACTCTGTTCCCGGACATTCTGGTCTTCGAACCGCATGGCTTGGAAAAGGTGTTCCGTGGTGGGATAACGAGGTCCTCTCAGGCGCACTGGCAACGGGTTTGAATTCAGGCGATGAAATGAGCAGTTACAGGTCGGCAGGGTTGCCGGGGTGAACACCCCAAACAGACTCGATTTCGGGTCCGCCAGGCCATGACAGGTGCCTGCGCTCGCGTTCAATGGCGGCATCTATGAAGGCGGTGTTGACGAGTGAATCTGGGGCAGGCATCCGGCGAGGATCAGGCCGGAAACCGACCCGGGAAAGATCGAGTCGATCGGCCACAAAGCAGGCGGCGACGGTGGGATCGGGGTGATGAATCTGGGAGGTATGGAGATTGCAGGCTGTGTGGAGAGAGCTGAATTCCGTGTCGGAAAGTGAGCGCAGGACGTCGAGCGTGACGGGACAAGAGCAGGGGGTGCTGCCCTCGCGAGCCTGGGTAAGCCATGCTGCGGCGCGTGGGCCGTGCTGCGGGTCAGCGCCGTCATCGTTCCGATGCGAGTCGTGGAAGATGGCAAAAAGCGTGACGATCCGGAGGTCTGCACCGATCTCACTGGCAAGCAAGAGGCCGTTGTGGCGGACGCGCCACCAGTGTGCGAGGCCGTGCAGGCCCCAGGGGCTCATGCCTCGATGGCGAAGGTGTGTAAGGGCTGTTGCGATGAGTGGGCGTTCGGGTAGAGCGAGGGTGGGGGAGTTATTGGGAGAGTGGCTTGAGAGCCGAGAGGGAGTGAGGTCGGGTGCTTGGCTCATGGAGAAGGGCATTAAGGCCCTAAACTGAGTTTTAAAAAAGCATCGTTTTGGGTTTGAGGGATCCACCGAAGGTCTGTTCAAGGCTGGGCGTCCCGTTGTCTGGATGGACGGAATCCGGAGGCGCGTGCGCTTAGCGAGTGGATGTGAGGAGGGCGGTGAGGGAGTGGCGCGTAGAACAGCCTTTGGGAGCCGCTTTGGCTGCATCATTTTTGATTTGAGCTGGGAGGGCAGGCGGAGCCAATGACCGGGTCGTTTAAGTTCACTCAGAAATCTCTTCCGTGGATTTGGTTTGGGTTTATGGGGTTTGTTGGTGGTGGGGAAAACCTTCCGCTCTGCTAGCGCAGCTGGAGCCCCCGGAGCGTTGCGGAGGGGCCGTAGGCCGGCACGGCAGAGCGCGCCCTACCGGGTACGGCTATGCGACTTTTTTCCATGGGGCGAACTTTCTGCAGCCGGTGGCATTGCCATGGCGTCTTGGAATCAAGTGACTGATGCGGTTTCCACCGGTTGTAGTCCTCAAGCCATCTGGCTAAGGCCTTTTCGAGTTCGTGCACTGTCTCGTGTGCCGACAGGTAAACTCCCTCGCGCCTCACCGATCCCCAGAGACGCCCGGTCAACACATTGTCCATCCAGCGTCCCTTGCCATCCATGCTCACCTTGGCGTCTGACCCTTCCTCCGCGTCCAGCCACGCTTTTGATGTGAACTGGCACCCCAAGGCTGGTTCTTGGCTTCCGGCAGATTGCCTCGAGTCCCATCAACTCCATCATCCGGCCTACACTGGGCCTGCCCGGATGAATCCCAAAGCGCTCCAGCACCTTGATCCTCCGCCGAGAGCCCTCTCTGTGGTGGGGCCTCTCGACCAGCTGTTTTTCCGGATGGATCGATGCCCAGTTCCTTGCATTTTTTTGAGCCAGTCGAGCTCCACAACCAGCTGGTCGACCTTGCTTTCACGCCGCTCCTGCTCGCTGCACGCCTCCTCCTTTTCCCGCTCCCCGCCCGCGCAAAACGCCAGACGCTGAATCGATCCTCTGCGTCTTCCATGGGGTCACTAGCACCGGATGTAAGTGGTTATCGGGTGCGACTTGCTGGAAGGTCTTCATTCCCTTGATCGCCTCAAGGGCGATCCGGGCCTTGAATCCGGCAGTGGGATTCCTTCTTTTTGATGCTTCATGATCTCTTCGGTGTTCCTCCACAAAAGAAGCTCTCCCGCAAGCTAACGATCTCCGTGGCTCGGTTTCACCCTGCCCGCTCAGTTCATGGAGCAGTTGGCAATGGAGCCTCCTTGGGCTCTACGGGTGTTGAAGCAGGATGCCTTCAGGATCTTTGCCGAAGGCCCCCTCATTCTCCGCCTTGAGGATCAGGGTTTGCAGTTCCTCCGTGGTGCCGGTCAGAACAATGGGGTCATGAGCCGAGGGCGTAGCGGGGAGATGCGGGATGGAATTCTTTGTGTCCGAAGCGACCTTCCTCAACCACCCGTCATTGAGCTGTTGCAGAAGGAGTCTGGGGTGAATTTTGGCGACTTTGAGAAGACGGTGGGTCTGAATGGAGGAGCCGGATTCACCGAACATGGTGAAGACGCGGCTTCCTTTTCTGGTGAGGACCGCGTCGATGTACTTCTTCCCGTGGATCTCGAACAGGTGCGCCTTGAATTCCTCCACCTCTTCCGGGACCGAGGGCTTGCCGATGGTGACAAGGTAGGACCCATTTTCCGCGGACTCGCATTTCCAGATTGGGCAATCGGGGGCTGGTTCAGTGGCGGCCTCGACTGGAGTCCATGAGCCTAGAAGTGTGGGGTCGAATTTGACATCTTGGGGGGTGTAAAACGGGTGCGCGGATGAGGCGCAACCGGTCAGCAGGGCAAGGAGGAGGGCGGCCGCGAGTGTCAGGAGGGATTGATGGATCGGTTTCATGATGAGGTTTATCTTTGGAGCGGACCGTCTGCTGGTCCTCTCCTTTCACGCGCGGAAAAGGGGTGAAACGGATCAGCGATCGCCTTTTTTTGGGGGGAAAAGCGCGCTGGGCACTTTGTTCTGGACGGCATGGAATGGTTGGCTACGGCTGGGGAGATCGGGGGATGGCCGGGTGGCATTTCCTGCGCTTTATTCTCCATGAGCCGATCCTTTGTGCGCGCTGAGCAAATTTTTGCCGAGGCTCTGGATTTGCCTCCGGGTGAGGGGCGTGTGCGCCTGGTTGCGGAGCTTTGTGGGGGCGATCCGGCGTTGCGTGAGGAGGTGGAGTCTCTTCTCAGGGCCCATGATGAGGCGGGTGGTTTTTTGGATTTAGGCGTGGAGGGGGGTGGAGAGGGCGGAGGGGGGAGGGAGTGGGCTGAGAGGATTCACGGGGCGCTGGGGGGATTGGAGGATGAGCCGCCCTGCCTTCCCGGGTTTCGAATCGAACGCCGGATTGGCAGGGGAAGCCTTGGGGTGGTGTATGAGGCGTACGATGAGAAGCTGCATCGCCGGGTGGCCATCAAGGTGTTAAGGCGGCGTGGCGATCTGGAAGTGAACCGCCGTTTGATGAAGGAGGCACGGCACGCAGCGGCGGTGGGGGATCCTGCGCTGGTCACGATTTTCTGCATTCTGGACGAAGTAGATCCTCCCGCGTTGGTGATGGAGTTGGTGGAGGGTTTTCCACTGGACCGTTTTGCGGCGCGGTTGAGTTTCAGGCAGAAGGCGGAGTTGGTTCGGGAAGTGGCCCGGGGGCTTTCGGTGGCGCACGCGCATGGGTTGGTGCATCGGGACCTGAAACCCGACAACGTGCTGGTCGGGCCGGAGATGCGGCCGCGGATTCTTGATTTTGGTCTGGCACTGACTCGGGAGGAGGCGGGCCGCCTTGCGGGTGGCTTTGAGGGGACACCGTTGTATGCGTCTCCTGAGCAGGCCCTTGGAAAGCCGCTGAGTCCTGCTTCCGACGTGTTTTCATTCGGGAGCCTCATGTTCAAGGTGTTCACGGGTCGCGAGCCTTTCGGAGGTGGAAGCCTGAGCGAGGTGTTGGAGGCGATCGCGGGGACGTCCCCGCCATTTTTACGGGAGGTTTCGGTGGGGGTTCCTGAAGACTTGCAGGCGGTGTGTCTGGCGTGTCTGGCCTGGTCTCCAGAGGACCGTCCGAGTGCGGAACAGATCACGCTTGAGCTGGGGCGCTTTCTGGCGGGAGAACCGGTGCGGGTGCGGCCCAAGCTCTATGAGGACATTCTCCGCCGGTCTGTGTGTGAGCACGCGAGCCAGATTCGGGTGTGGGAAAGCCAGGGCATCCTTTCGCGCGATGAGTGTGATTCTCTGGAGAGTGTGCATCGCCGTTTGCTTGCAGACGAGGACGACTGGATTGTGGATGCGCGCCGAATCAGCCCGCTACAGGCGCTTCTTTCGCTCGCGACATGGCTGACCGTGGTGGCCTCCGGATTGTCGGTTTGGATGCTTCGGGAGGAGATTCCGAGGCCCTGGCGCTGGGGGTTCCCTGTTTTCTGGGTGGTTGCTCTTTTGCTGGCCGGGCACTGGGCGCGGCGTTGGCGGGAGCATGGGGTCGCCGCGACTTTTCTTTCCGGTGCGGCACTGGCGATAGCGCCGGCGACTCTGGCGCTTCTGCGGGAGTTTGATGTGTTTGCGGGTGGGGCGGCGGGGGTGGTCCAGCTCTTTCCCCAGACCTTTGCGAATGAGCAGGTATTTGCGGCATCGCTGACGGCCTTGGGCGTGTCCGCTTTTGCGTTGTGGCGTCTGCAGATGACGGGGCTGGCGTGGACCACCGCAGCCTTGGGTGCCGCGACCTACCTCAGCGGATTGCTGCCCTTCAACTGGCTCGACCAAAAGCCGGAAGTCATGGCGCTGTGGTGCCTGCCGCTTGGCGCATTTGAGTTTGGGGCTCTCTGGCTTGAAAAGCTTGGGCGTGTCCGGTGGACGAAACCCTTTCACTGGATCGGGTTTGCCGCGATTGTAGTTGGGCTGGATGTGGTGGCGGTCTGCGGGCCGACGCTGGAGATGCTTGGAACGCCAGAGAATCTCTGGGGCTATTTTGATCAGGAACGGCAGGTGGCGTTCTCAGTTGCCGCGAATGGAGGGGCGTTTCTGGGATTGATGTTTGTTTCCCAGCGCGCTCCGAGTCTGGATTTGAGGCGCTCGAGCCAATGGCTGGAGGTGCTGGCGTTGGTGCACATTTTCAGCGCTCTGTTTGGGAATGCGTGGGGACATCGTACGCACGCTCTGGTGGCCTATGACGTCGGGATCTATCTTGCTGTGGCTCTTGTTTTTACTGTGCTGGCTGCGCTGAGGTCCCGCTGGCGCATGCTCTGCGGAGGGTTGCTCGGATGTGGCCTCGGCAGCTTCCTCCTCGTGCATTTGAAACTGGTCGAGCGGAGTGCCTTTGTTCTCATCCTTGGATTCGCCGGTTTGGCGGTCGCTCTTGGCGCTATGGTTTACGGCCGTGTCCGGACATCTCCCCGGTGGAATCGGTGAGGTTCGGTGAATCCCAGGGAAGATTCCGGAGTTCTGTGGCTACGATTCGGGAGCGGACTGCATCTCGCGGAATAACCACGCTCGCGCGTAGTTCCAATGGCGCTTCACCGTCGGCTCGGAGACGCCCAGAACCTCGGCAGTCTGTTCATGGGTGAGCCCTGCAAAAAAGCGCAACTCCACGACCCGCGCTTTTTGGGGATCCTGTTTCGCGAGGAGATCGAGCGCCTCGTGGAGTTGGAGTAGTTGGGGCGCGTCCATTCCGGCTGGGAGATCCACGCCGTCCAGCGGCACGCGCTCCAAGTCGCCTCCATGGCGGATTGCATTCCGGCGGCGCGCTTTATCGACCAGGATGCGGCGCATGGCCTCTGCGGCTGCGGCAAAGAAGTGTGCGCGGTTGACCCAGTGGGGCTGGGCGTCACCGCCGAGGCGGAGCCAGGCTTCATGGACGAGCGCCGTTGCCTGAAGGGTCTGGCCGGGGTTTTCACGAGCCATTTTTTGGGAGGCCAGAGAGCGAAGGTCCTCGTAGACCAACGCGAGAAGCGCCTGTGCAGAGCCCGGGTTTTCCGGGGAGGCATTCTGGGAATCGTGCTCGGCTTCGCTCATGAGAGGTGCATGGATCAGCGCACCTTTTGGCGGTGGATCGCGGGGTTAGGGAGCAAAAAATGGCGAGGCTGCCTGGGTTTTGGGGTGGCGAAACCTGAAGGCAGCGACGGAGGCGGATCAGGATTTGTGCGGTGTCAACGCCCAGACCTCTCCCCAAGGCGCGGGTCGAGGAGGTCTGGAAGTTTTTGACCCTGAAGGAGGTGGCGGACGCGTTTCCACATCTTTGCAGCCCACTCGGCTCCCGGCGGCGAGTCTGGGAACATCTGCTCCGTGCGGCACATGAATTGGGAAGACTCTGAATGCTGCACCCCGCTCAAGCGGGACTTTTTGCGGGAATGGCCAGCAGCCATGTGGTGCACGGCGAGCGGTTTCGTGGTAGGCGTTTAGGGATGAAAGCCACCGCCTACGAACGACTCCGGAATTCCGCCCGTGAAATCGCCCTTCTGGGTTCCACGGCTTCCGTCCTTGGATGGGATCAGGAAACCTATATGCCGGGTGGCGGGGTTGATTATCGAGCCAAGCAAATTGCGTGGTTGAGCGCACGCGCGCATGCGCAGTTCACGGGAACCGGGTTCCGGCGGCTTTTGGATGCGGCAGAGAAAGAGGTGGCCAAGGGGAATCCGCTGGGGCGCGCCAATGTGCGGGAATGGCGATTGGATCTGGAGCGGGCCGTGCGGATTCCAACGGCTTTGGTGGCGGAGGAAACGGAGACCGCCGCGCGAGCCAAACAGGCGTGGGCAGAAGCCCGGAAACGGTCGGATTTCGGACTGTTTGCGCCGCATTTGGAGTCGATCCTGCGGATAGCGCGGAAAAAGGCGGCGCTCTGGGGCTATCCGGATGAACCGTACGATGCCCTGCTGGCCGGCTACGAACGCGGGACGCGGACCCGGGACGTTGCGGTGTTGTTTGACGGGCTGCGTCCCCGGCTCGCCAAGATTGCGCGGCGCGCGGTGAAGAAGAGCGGCGCGGTGTCGCCCGGAGTGCTCCGGGGTCGCTACCCGGTTGAGAAACAACACCAGTTGAACCGGGAGGTCGCGGAGAGCATCGGGTTCGACTTTGAACGTGGCCGGATCGACACGACGGCGCATCCCTTCTGCACGACGCTCGGGCCGAGTGACGTGCGTCTCACCACACGGTACGATGTTTCGGATTTTACATCCTCCCTGTTTGGGGTCCTGCACGAAGCGGGGCACGGTTTGTACGAGCAGGGGCTGCCGGTGGAGGAGTTTGGGGCGCCTGCGGGGAGCGCGGTTTCGCTGGGGATCCACGAGTCGCAGTCGCGGCTCTGGGAGAACCATGTGGGCCGGTCCGAGGTGTTCTGGGACCGGTGGCTGCCCCGGGCGCGGGAACTGTTTCCGAACCTGCGCCGGGTGGAGGCGGGTGACTTTCTCCGAGCGGTGAATCGTGCCGAGTTCTCGTTTATCCGGGTGGAAGCCGACGAGGCGACGTATGATCTCCACATCCTGCTCCGGTTTGATTTGGAGCGGCGTTTGCTTTCCGGGGAACTGGAGGTGGGCGGGATTCCAGACGCATGGAACGCGGGGTTCGAGGAGTTGTTTGGACTGACGCCGCCGGACGCCGCGCGGGGCTGTTTGCAGGACATCCATTGGAGCATGGGCGGGCTTGGCTATTTCCCGACGTACACGTTGGGCAACCTGAACGCGGCCCAGTTGTTCCGGACAGCGATGCAGGAGCGGTCCGTGGCGAGCGGGTTCCGGGCTGGGGACTACGGGCCGCTGCTGGCCTGGCTGCGGACATCGGTGCATGCGAAGGGGGCGACGCTGTCTCCGCGGGAACTGGTGAAGAAGGCGACGGGCCGTGTGCCGGCCCCTGCGGATTACCTGGCGCACCTCGAGAAGCGGTTCGCATGAGTCCGGAATCTCGCCGGGAGCGCGTTCAGCGGGTGCTGTTGCGGATTGTGGCGGGGATCTTGTTTACGGGATTGCCGGGCGCGTTGTTGCCGGGCGTGGCGTTTCAAAAGTTATCCTGGCTGGTGGGCCACCGGCAGTATCCGCTGACGCCTTTGGTGATCTACGTCTCCGGGAACGCGGGGTACGCCTACACGGTGCTGGGCGTGTGGGTGTGGATGGTTTCGCGGGACGTAAAGCAACACCGGGGGCTGGTGCGCGCGCTGGGCTGGATGCTGGTGCTCGGCGGGCCGGGTTACTGGTCGATCGACATGCAGAGCGGGCTGCCGTTGTGGTGGGTGTGTATCGACAGTTTGGGGTGCCTTGGGATCGGCGCGGGCCTCCTACTGGCCTCGAGACGGGAGACCGGCTCGGTTTAATCCACGCCTTCCCAGAGTTTGACATCGTCGATCTGGCAGGCGCCGCCTTCCAGGCCTTTGAAATCGATCTGGCTCTGGCCGGTCATGTCGACGTTTGGATTCCGGACCACCTGCTTTTTGCCGTCAATGGAAACGAGCATCGCGCCTTTTTTGAGTTCCAGTGCGACAGTGTGCCATTGGTTCAGTGAAAAAGAGAGGCCTTCCAGCGGCCGGGAGGGTACCTCTTTCTTGATTCCGAGTGCGGCACCAGACTCGCTGAAGCGCAGGCTGTGAACGTGGTGGCCGACATCGATCAACGGAAACCCCTTTTGATAGTTCTGCCCATCAAATCGGACGCGGAACGTGCAAACCAAGTTTTCTGGGATCTGTTTCAGCCAGATGACAGGCCGGAGGCCAGCGTGTGCGGTGTCGCCGCTGGCCTTTTTCTTTTCCTGAAATTCGACCGGGGCGGGTTTGCCGGTGAGCACGCCATTCGTGACGGCCCATGTGGTTTCCTGCCGGACCTCCCAGAAGTCTGTGCGGAGACTGCCTTCGAACGTGTCCGAGTACAGGAGCTTGGTCTTCGAGAAAAGTTCGGGTTTGTATTCAGGATCGTCTGCCGCCCGGAGCTGGGCCGAGGCGAACAGGGTGGCGCAGAGGAGAGAGACTGGGTTTTGGAGGGCGCAGGGGAGTTTCATGCACCACCTGCAAACCCCGGTGCTGCAGGGAAGTTGCCGGGAAACCGATCTGCAGGGATTCCCGCGAATGCGGTCATCTCGCTGCGGTGGAATTCCTCCAGAATGGCGGGTGGCAGCGCAAGCAGATCGAAGAAATAGCTGCCATCCGCGAGTTGATGCTCGAGTCGGGCCCGCATTCTGGCGGGTTCATGGAGCGGTTCGCGGCCGAGCAGATGGCCGAAGTTGTTGTAGAGGAGGAGGTGGGTGTAACCGGCCTCGCAGAGGATCTGAAACGCATGCATGGCCTCCTCGATATATGCTGGGTTGCCATGGGGGGCGCATTCGAACAAGACAGCCGGCTGGCAGGTCTTCAGGAGCTGGCGGGCGCCGCGCAGGACGGCGAAATCGTGTCCATCGGTGTCGACCTTGAGGAGGCGGGTCTGCGTTTCCCACGGAGTGCCATGGATGCAGGTGTCGATCGTAGTCTCCGCCACTCCGGGGGCGTCATGGGCAGGCTGGGTCCGGGCGGTGCCGAGGGATTCGTGGAACTGCCAGCCCCTGAGTGCCTCCGGCGCGGAATCGCCGCACACGGCCCGGACCACTGTCACTTCAGGTGCGTTGCCGAAATTTTCGAGCAGCAGTGCGTGGAAAACGGGGCTGGGTTCGAGGGCGAGAAAACGGTCGCCTGAGCGAACTCCGAATGCTGCGAGGGAATCGCCGATGTTGGCACCAACATCGATCCCGTGGATGTGTGGGGTTACGCTCCGGAGCAGGGTCGCGAGCCGTCCCGGGAGCCGGTCATAGAAAGGGAACAGGTCGAGGTAAACGGGCAACGGATGGGAGAGTGGGAGCCGGAGTGGACGCCCATGGACGAGCAGCGAACAGACGGGATCGTTCAGGGCTCTGGCGAGGCGTTTTCGCGTGGCAGACCAGCACCGTCTGGTGAATCCGGTGGATGCGAGTTCGCGCCGGTAAACCCACTCCGCCAAGCGGCCTTTGTCACCTGTGGCGGGCACGTGTGAGCATGAACTGGTTGCCCTCGGGATCGACGCACATCGCCAGATGGGCGGGTTCCTCCGGGGTGTCCTCCGGTTCGCGGTCAATGAGGCCGCCATTTGCTTTGATCCGGGCGCAGCCTTCGAACAGGTCGCTCACTTGGAACGTGAGGCCTGTCCATGTCCGCTCGTCTTCGCCGCCGCTGTGGATGCCGAGGAGGCCGCCTGCGATCTGGAGTTCCGCAAGGACCTCGTTCTGCCGGTTCACAGCCGCACCGAACACCGTCCGGTAAAAATGCACGGCCCGCGCCATGTCCTTGGCCCAAATGATGGTTTTCATCCGTTCGACTTCCATGGGGTCCACCCTAGCAGCCTGTCGGCTTTAGGGAACGGGATTTAAGCAATGAGCTTGCAGCGGACTCGGCGGGGGGGGCGGCATTCGGGTACGCGTAGGATGGGGAGCTCTCTCTTCATTGAGCGCCCCGCGCCCGATTTGGGCGCCGCCGTGGGTTGGCTGGAAAATACTGTCGCCCGCCAGCACAGCGTCCGGCATCGCACATGGGGTCGGTTGTTTGGGAGCCGGAAAAGGCTCGGAGCATTCTGGCCGGCCTCAGGCCTGCTCAAGCGTGTCAAGATTTGCACCCTGACCCGAATGGCACTAAGATAAGAAGGTTTTGGGATGAAAAGATAGTGCGTACCGTTTACGGTTGTGATACATCTTTGCGATGGCCAATCGCACTCCCTTCCTGTCTGGTTTCGGTCCGCTTCTTTTCGGTCGTGCCAGCAAGTTTACCCTGAAGAAAGTGCAGGCCATCCGCTCTCTTGAGAGCCTCTTTGA
>CAIURC010000217.1 GCA_903901425.1 uncultured Spartobacteria bacterium
CAGTCCGTATTGGTTCCGCGCATTCACTGACCATCCGTTGTCGCTACCAAGTCTTCAGCGGGCTGGCAGGCAAAGTCCGCCCTTCGGGCCACACCACATAGACCGTCTGATGGGAAGCCGCCCAAGCGGCCCTGAACGCGGAGATGGGAAACTCGCGGCGAACCCGGCTCAACCGGACCCCAGGATCATTCACCGTGACCGTTTCCTGAGACAACCCACAGACCACGATGAGGTGGCCGTCGCCTTTTTCTGGCTTCGGCCCGCCTTTCAACACCGCGTACGAAACTGAAGCAGCCACAGGAATTCCTGAGTCCAACAACGCAGCTAGATCGGACAAGCCTCCCAAGCGCACCGCGGCCGCCTGCAAACCGGGCCTGCTTCCGGCGTAGGCCGCATTGAAAACCCAATTGCCGGTGCCTGGCCATCCTGGGTCATGAACGCCGGCGGCCACCAATCGGACGTCCATGTCCCACTCCGCGCGTCCGGACTGCTGCCCCCAATGAGCCATGAGCATGGCCAAACTGGTCGGGCTGCACCACTGCGTCACCCCCTCCGGATAGTCGGCCTGGGATTTTTTCGGAACCTCGAGGGTGCGAGTGAACCCGATAGCGGTCTCGGAATTCGATGTGAACCCTGAATCCGGTGACCAAAGGGCCAAATCCAAGCGTTTCAAAAGAGCCGGTGTGTGCGATGGATTCGAAAACCGAATTCGCAATCGGAGCGCGTCTGCCTGCGCGGGCAATACCAGCGTATCAGTATCCACCTGACCCGTGGCATCACGCTGACCGCGAACACTGGTGCGCCGTGTGGTGGACGGCGAAGCGGACCAGCGTCCCAAGTGCCACCACCGGCCCCATTGCCCGGAGGTCTGCACCTGAGCCTCGATCTCCAGATCGGATTCCGACCGGAGATTCCACGAGACCAGCAATTCCCGGAACGGAATGGACGTTTTCCACTCGGGCGAAATCCAGTTCGACGACCCGGCAGCCTCTCGTTCAAAGCGACTGAGTTCGGTCACCTGAATCCATCGAGCATCAGCGCAGGCCAGCATCGCGCCCAGCAACCCCCAGCACCATCGGAACTGCAGCCACATGGGCGAAGACTGAACCACTCGCGTCGATTGTCGCCTTCCGATTTGAATGGGTGGCCTCGGGATGGATGGGACGCATCCAATCCTTCCCCCCCCCCTGCGGACCCGCCAATCTTTTTGCCGTTGCGGCTCGGGTTCTGTGCGAGTTCGATCCTCATAGATCTTCCCGGATCATCGCCATGAAGCCTTCCTCCCCGCCCCGCTCCTCCCGGCTCGCCTTCACATTGATCGAACTGCTGGTGGTCGTGGCCATCATTGCCATTCTGGCGGGTATGCTTTTGCCCGCCTTGGCGAAAGGGAAAACCAAGGCCCTGCAGGCACGGTGCACCTCCAATTTGCGCCAAATTGGAATGACCTTCGCCATGTACACCGGCGACTCGAACGATCGGTTCCCCTACTCGGGACGCGATTGGCCGCAAATGGGATTCATCGATTTCCTCAAGCTGATGGATCCTTACATCAGCACCAATGCCCGATCCTTCTACTTCTGCCCTTCGGAAAAAGGACGGGGCTTCAACCTCGAGTGGACCATCGCCAACAACTACCCCATCAAGACCAACCACCTGCTTTTCCCCTGCTCGTACTACTACTACAACCAATTCTACCACGACAACAACAGCGCCGCCCTGCAGGTACGCAAGGTTTCCGAGGTTCTGTCTCCCACCAAGAAAGCCATTTCCCCCTGCTTCTCCAGCAATCGCGGGAAGTGGAACGACATCTACAAAGGCACCGGGGCTGCCGCGCACGGACCCCGGGGTATGTCCCTGCTCTTTGTTGATGGACACAGTGAGTTTGCTTTGTACGACCGCCTGAATGCTCCGTTTAAAGAGGGCGCCAAGCTCATTTATAACCTCGATTGGACGGTGGGCGGCTTGGCGGGTGAAGACCTGAAATAGCCGGCTTCATTCAGGGTTTTCCGGCGACCCTGACTGGCGGAATTCCTGGAACCGGTGGATGGTTGCGTTCCGGTCCGGAACTTTTCGGCCGGGAGGCAATGCCGATCACTGACCACATCCGAAACAAGCTTTCGACGGTGCCGCACCGTCCCGGAGTCTACTTGCACAAGGACCGCTTCGGCACGGTCATTTACATCGGCAAAGCCCGAGATCTGCGCAAGCGGGTGTCGCAATACTTCCATCCATCCCGACGTATGGGGTGGGATCTCAAGTTCAACGCCTTGGTCGACGCCATCCACGACTTCGACTGGCACATGGTCAAGAACGAGGCGGAGTCTTTGTTGTTGGAAAGCCGGCTCATCAAGGAGTTTCAACCGCGCTTCAACATCGACCTCAAGGACGACAAAGGTTTCCTGCTCCTGAAGGTAAATCTCAACGATCCGATTCCACGCTTCACTTTGACCCGCCTGCGCAAAGACGACGGCTGCCTGTACTTTGGCCCC
>CAIURC010000218.1 GCA_903901425.1 uncultured Spartobacteria bacterium
CAAAGCAGCAAGATTAGAAGATGAACCAACACGGCCACCACCGCCGCCCAAGCCAGCGGGCGGAGGTCCGGCCGTCGCCAGGTTGCTGTGCCTGCCAAGTCCATCATCGCGCTGCGCGAAAACTGGCGCACGCACGCCTCAGGGGCAACGGGAAGTTCCGAAAGTCCCGGCATTGAGGGGCCGCCCTCGCCGGATCAAGCACCCCAAGGGCAGCGCCCACGACCTTGAACCAACACTCGGAAACCTCGGCCGAAATGCTCAGGGTGGGTCAGAGTTTGAAAAGCGCGCACACGAGGCGTGTTCCATTCCGGAAAGCCACCTGGATTCCGCTGGGTCGACTCGAGGATCCTCATGAGGAACCGCGATTGCCGTTCCCGATGCCAAGTCACCAAACCCTGGCGCAATCCGGCCTCAGCTATGGCGCTGAAATCGACATGGGCCGTCAAATCCACCTCACCGGGCGACGACAAGAGGTCGTCGGATACTCGGTGCTGACGGTAGGCCCGCAGCGTTCCCGCCGATCGTCTGGGCGTCAGAAACTCCTCAGCCTCCAGCCCATAATCGAAGGTGATCAAACATCCCTCGCGCAAGGCCATCGCCGCCTGCTCCCACCAGGCCACCGCGGCCGGACTGCGCTCGCGGACAAACCCCTCCGGCAGAACCGACTGAACCTCCTCCGGCAATTCCCACTCCACCGGCGCCGGCGTCGGCAGTGCCGTCCAGTCGAACCCTTGGCCCGTCCAGCCTACCCCCTGCTCCACCCACCGGCGCTGCGAAGTGTTCCACCGCCACCGTTCCACCGGAAATGCATCCAGAAGTTCGTTGGACACGATGACCCCGCGAACCTCGGTCGGCAGCGTTTCGCTCCAGACGACGCGGTCCCCGAATAGGGCCAGTCGCTCCCGCTGCCATGTCTGCCGTGTGGCGCTGGGCTCAACAATCCGGTACCGGAAACGCTCTCGGTTCAGGTCCGATCCCTGCGTCAACGCGCTCAGGATATCCTCCGCCCATCGGCCGTCATGGGCTCCAGCTTCGACGATCTCCAGCGGACCTGAAGCCAGGGTCTCTAGCGCACCCACCTCCTTCTCAATCCAGTGGGCGATCAATTCACCAAAGAGCGATCCCACTGAAACGCTGGTCGCAAAATCCCCACCGCGACCTACGACCCGCGGCGTTTGTTCGTAATAGCCAACCTTCGGTTCGTAGAGGGCCATGGCCATGTACTGCGCGAAAGAAATGGCTCCTCCCGCGGCCGTGATCGCCGTCCGAATCCGTTCCACCAGGACCGGAGAAGCCTCCGGAGCCATGGCACTCATGCTCGGGCCGGCTCCAAATTCACGCTCCACAGCCGTTTTCCGTCGCGGTTGAAATGGCTCACGGTCGCCACCCGCGTCTCTGGGGCGATGCGGACCGATCCAAAGAATTGTTCAGTGCTCCACGGCCCCGAGACGGCTTGTCCGGGTTGGCGCGATGAAAACCGGACTTGCGGTCCAAAGGTGTTGTCGAGAATTCCCGGCCCGAAAGTGCCCGCGTGAAGCGGGCCACTGACAAACTCCCAGAAGCCGTCGAATTCGGTGAACTGAGCCTGCGCCGGATCGTAAAAATGGGAGGCGCAATAATGCACGTCGGCCGTCAACCAAACGACATTGCGCAC
>CAIURC010000219.1 GCA_903901425.1 uncultured Spartobacteria bacterium
GGATGCAACAAAAAACGCAACGCCAATCAGACAATCGTGACCAAGGTCCTTTCTCGATACGGACGGCCCAATGATTCCAATGACAAGGCCACGGCGGTTGTCTCGGGCCCCAGAGAAATAAACAAAATCTGATCCTCGGATTCGTCGATAATATCTTTCAGGGCGGACTTTGCCTTCGCGAGCCTCAGAGAGTCTAGTAAACACTCGAAAACTGAGAACTGAAGCCTCGTCCCGTATCCCTCCAGAGCCCTCGCCACATTCCGTAAACGTCTCGGATCTGATATGTCGTAGGTAATGATGAAGCGTCTGCGAGCCATGGTTAACGCGTCGTGAACCCGTGGTAGGTGCGAGACTCTCCGCGGCAGAAACGCCAGAGTTGCCGCACCTGCACCTCGATCATCCTTCGGTAAGACATTTTGTAACCAAACTCTGGGTGCGAAACCTCGGTATCCATCCGTCGGAACCAGCTCTCCCAGAATATTTTACGCCCCTTTTCATTCATGAATGTACCGGAGGTTGTCGAAACAAAGTCTGACGCGAAAATCTCTCTTCGGTTGATCAACGAAATCACGACACTATCAGCGATCAATGGTCGGAACTCTTCCATCAGATCAAGAGCAAGAGCCGGCCTCCCGTAACGAGGTTGATGGAGGAATCCTAAAAAAGGATCCAGTCCCACCGCACAGCAAACCCCGGCCACCTCTTTGGAAAGAATGCTGTATCCGAGCGAAAGCATTGCGTTGACAGGATCTCGGGGCGGCCTTCGATTGCGGCCAGCAAAAGAAAACTGGGCCCAGGAGTTTTCATTTAGCATTGATGAGAATTCAGCAAAATAGGCCGCCGCTGCCGCTCCCTCAATTCCACGCGCCGTATCCAAGTCAGTTGCATCGGCTACCATATCTCTGTAGTCCGCCATCGTTCTCAAAATGGTTTGGTCGGCTTCGCCGTTGCGCATCAGCATTACACGCTGGTTATGAATCTTGGCTCGCAAAGCCTCTCTGGCGAGAATTAGCCGGATCTCTGGATTGTCGAACATGCGGTATTGCCCTCTTCGGGCGTCCACACCGCTTGCCGGTAGCCCGCCGAGAGTTCCCAAAAATCTTCCTGCCGGTGAAAAGTACCCCACGCTGACCGCCCGCTCTAAAAGGGCATGGATGAGCTGACTGCTAATTTGTGGAACGCCGTAAACAAAGAGGTGTCGTAGCTGATTTATGGGCAGCTTTGCCACAACAACGCCTTCTCTACTCACGACCACTTGATCGCCTCGAATGCCGACATGCGACCGAGAATCCTGCACCACCAAAACCTCCCCGTCGCCGTGCTCTGGTCGGGGTGGCATAGCAGGCTTTGGGGGTGCCACCTGATCGTTGGACCACCATGCACTTTCCTCGGGAAGACAGATGGAGTATGCGGAACAGTGAAGGCACCGAGGATCTCCTCGCAAGGGTGGCGGACATACCCCAGAAGCGGACACCTTTGCCGCTTGATCTCGAAGTTCACGGATCTCCTCCCGAAACCTCAGGGTCAGATCCACCGGCACCCGACGTCTATCTGCTGCATAGTAGACGGAAGCTGCTGTGACCGTCATACCCTCCCCCTCTAAAAGGAGGGCGTATGCGCCGACCTGGACAGCGTCCGCATATTTAACCACCCGAGTACCGTCATCGGTTCTCCTGGCACTCCCTTTCTTGTAGTCTACTATCTCGATCCCTTCCGATCCCTGTTCACAAATGTCGATCCTTCCGGAGAGACCCAGGCGCGGGTTTTCTAAATGTAAACTGCGTAACACCGTACCCTCAGGAAGGTCCATGGCGGGCAAATCTTCCTTCATGCTTCCCGGCTTATCGGCCCGCGAATGGATCGACTCTCCTTCCACCACATCGCTGTTCTCTACAAAAATCCCCTCAACCCACTGATAATAGAAAAGGCGCGGACAGTAGGCGTAATTCTGCAACCGCCGAACTGGCATGAGAGGACCGGAATCCGAGCGCATAGTTCACATCGGAATTTGGTCGTCTGGATCGGCAGCATTTTTTTCTGCCGCTCCCAAGGCGAGCAGTCGGCGGTTATTGAGCTCGACGATTCTTGGGAGGAACATCTCGTTGACAGCACGCCACAATGCAGCGCCTGAAGCCACTGGAAGGGTTTTACCACCAAGCACTATCGAACCCGTTTCGAATCTCCCAACCCCTCCGCCGTCATAAAAGAAATTTGGGGCACCGGAAACTTTTCCTGAAAGGGCTCCGTTGAGGCGAATCGGTAATCCGGATTTCCCATACGCAGCAAGTTCGCGTTTATTTTTCGCAACAGTTTTGACCTCACCCTCCTTGCATTCCGCCCGGAGCCTGTGGACGAGGCTGAGTTCACCAGGTGCAGCAATCGCTCTCAGAGCGAGGTTCATAGCAGCGTTCATGTCCGATTGAACCACGGAGGTTCCTTTGGCTGGTAAAAACAATGGGCCTCCGGTTTTGGGGAGTAAAAGGGTGGCAGGATTTTTTTCACCGGCAGAAAGCCGGGCAGCATTAATCGCCTCCAGTTTATCAAACTGCTTGAGGAGGTGACCATACGCTTGCTGAAAATCAGGCTGCCCCGAGGATGGAGAGGTTTGGGCTCGGCGTGTCAGGATTTCTTTCAGGTGAGGATCAAGTTTGGATCGCTCCTCGCAGCGTGCTCCTGGCTCTCCAGTGGAAGCACTGAACCGGGACGAATACGCTGCAGCAACCTCGACAACGGGAATGCCGAAAGGCTCCTCGATCAGCATTTTAACCTTATCCCGGATTGCCCTATGAGCCCACTTCATGAGGCGTGAGTTTTCGGAGGGTGCACGTCCCTGAGAGGCGAGGTAACGGCTCAGATTCTCGATCACCACCAAGTCTACTGGCTGCCGCCCCGGAATCCGGGTGTATTCACCATGATGATCCCCGCGCTCTCGGTTTTCAGGGGAGATGGTGTGGGGAGCCAATTTCACCCCTAGAGCTTGGGCAAGAATCAAATGGGCGGTTTGATCGACACGCTGCTCTTTGAGGTGGTCGATTTTTGTCAAAAGATCGTGGCATGGTTCGCCAGAGATTCGCCCCGCATCTTCACCCCCGAACTTCGCGGGTTCACCCGCTTCGCGGTCCAATGCGCGGTTGTATCTCAGAAACAGCCGCCGCAAGTTTTCGAGTTGTTCGATTCGAGCCATGGAAAGGCCGCGCTGGCCTCGGATCGGTGGTTTCTGTCGGGAAACCCACGGCGTTTGAACCAGTTCACCGTAGGGCTTTCCATCCTTGCGCGCCCTCCATTCCCATTGGTGGTCCCGGAGAGGTGCAACGCGGTTCGCAATTTTCACCAAGGACGGAAGAATCTCCGATCGGTAAGTCGTAAAAGCTTGTTTGGCTGCCTCTGTAAATCCCTTGGAGTCGCCGGAGGTGAGCATGGCTGCCCAGCGTTTGACTTCATCGTTCTCCCACTGAGCGAGTTCAGCGGAGAGCTTCTCGATGAGTGCAGCTCTCCTGATTGGGTCACTTTCCTTATCTGGCGCAAAACAAGACCACCGGTGAAATGTTCGCAACCTACTGAGTCTGCGGTTTGCGAGAGCAAGTAGGGCATTGTTCTGTTCGGGAAACGATTTTTCCTTATGTGTCGAACCCACCCAATTCTCGGGTTCCTCGGCAAAAAGCTCCTTTGCGAGATGGATGGCCTCACGCCACTCCTCTTCTTGCGCTATGCGGCCTCGTTTCCCTGATAGCTCCTCGGACATTTTACCGTCTCTGCCACGGACAAAAGCATCCTCCCCAGGCAGTCTGTGCATTCCGGTATTTAGAACCTCTGCAAACCACTCACGCATACCGTCATGGCCGATCGAACGGATCGGGCGTCTTGAATCTGGCTTTGAACATGTTACCCGCAAGAGAGCCCAAGCCCCCGCAGTTCTTTGCCCGAGATCCGTTGCTAAGACGGTGAAGCCTTTTTCATGGAGTTCAGTATTCTTCCACCATGGTTCCACCTTCATTTTTGCCTCGTCAGCAGTTCCAGGCCATTGGAGATGAATCCTGACATCTTTGCTGCCGTTGAGTTGGCGGTCCCAGATGTGGAATTTCCCAAGGGCACGCCGGATGGGTTCCGCGTCGATTTTGACTGGAAAGTTCAACAAGAAACGCAGGCGGCCGGAGCGATCGAAGTCTGGCATCAATGAAACAGCGGAGTCGAACGAGGGCGGTTTCGGTCGTTCCAGTTCCAATCCAAGAGCTTTGGTAAGAGGTTGAAGCCATCCATTCTCGCTTCCAAGAAGACCATCGCGGTGCAGGCGTGGTGCTGCGAAGGTAAGGCGAAAGCGTTTTTCGCTCAGGGTGCCGTCCAAGTTCGCAAGTGAAACCTCCACGCAATCCTGTCCGTGATACTTGACTTCGGA
>CAIURC010000220.1 GCA_903901425.1 uncultured Spartobacteria bacterium
CACGTCGGCGTCGGTCATGATGATGATCCGGCCGTACCGCAGTTTTTCGAGGTTGAACGCGCCTTCCTGGTCGCCGCCACCGATCCCGGTGCCGATCGCGGTGATCATGGTCTGGATTTCTTGGTTCTCGAGAACCTTGTCCAGACGGGCTTTCTCCACGTTGATGAGCTTGCCGCGGATGGGCAGGATCGCTTGGTAACGGCGGTCGCGCCCCTGTTTGGCCGAGCCGCCTGCGGAATCGCCCTCGACGATGTAAAGCTCGGTCAGTTCGCGGTCTCGCTCGGAACAGTCGGCGAGTTTTCCGGGGAGTCCGCCCCCGGTGAGAGCGCCTTTGCGGACGGTTTCACGGGCTTTGCGTGCGGCTTCCCGTGCACGCGCCGCTAGGAGACACTTTTCGATGACCTTTTTGATGACCGGCGGGTTCTGGTCAAAAAAGGTCATGAGACCCTCGTAGACGATGGACGCGACGATGCCTTCGGCTTCCGGATTGACGAGTTTGGCCTTGGTCTGGGCGTTGAAACTGGGGTTGGGGTGTTTGACCGCCAGAACGCAGATGAGGCCTTCGCGCACGTCGTCCCCGCTGATGGCGGGATCCTTTTCCTTGAGCAGATTGTTCTGCTTGGCGAACTGGTTAATAGCCTTGGTCAGCGCCGTGCGGAACCCGGTGAGATGCGTTCCTCCATCGGGGTTCGGGATGGCGTTGGTGAAACAGAGGATCTGGTCGTTGTACGAGTCGTTGTACTGCAGAACGACGTCGGCGTGCATGTCGTCCTCGAGTTCCTGCTGGTCCTTGTTCCGGAAAGAGACTTTGCGCTTTCCGGAGAGCACGATCGGCTTGGGGTGAAGCAGTTGTTTGGCTTCCCCGAGCTGGCGGACAAACTCTTCGATCCCCAACCGGTAGAGGTACTGGTCTTTGCGGACGGTTTCGCCCCGTTCGTCGCTCAGATTGATCTCGAGGCCCGGATTCAGGAAGGCAAGTTCGCGCAGGCGGGAGGCCAGTTTGGCGAACTGGAACTCGATGGTGATCGTGAAGATCGTCGCATCGGGCATGAACGTGATCATGGTGCCCGTCTGCTTCTTGTTTTTGACGTCGCCGATCACCGTGAGCTTCTGGGTGGTGTTCCCGCGCTCAAACGCCATGTGGTAAATCTTGCCGTCCCGCTGGACCTCGACTTTGAACCAGTCCGAAAGGGCGTTGACGCATTTGGCGCCAACCCCATGCAGGCCGCCGGAATATTTGTACGCGCCCTGGCCGAATTTTCCGCCGGCATGAAGGTTGGTCAGCACCAGTTCAAGAGCCGGAATGCCAAACTTGGGATGGATGTCGACGGGAATCCCGCGGCCGTTGTCCCGGATGGAGCAGGAACCGTCCACGTGGATGGTGACATCAATTTTGGAGCAGAACCCGGCCAGGTGTTCGTCGATGGAGTTGTCGAGCACCTCAAAAACGCAATGGTGCAGGCCGCGTTCGTCGGTCGGCCCAATGTACATGCCAGGCCTCTGGCGGACTCCAGCCAGACCCTCGAGTTTGTCGATCTTGGAGGCGTCGTACTTGGTTTCCTGACTGACAGCGGAAATGGACGGGGATTGTTCCTGAGAGGGATCGGATACGGACGAGTCAGCCATAAAGTGGGAAAGGACCCCGGACCTTAAGGGCGGAGGAAAGGCATCTCAACGCTTTTTTCAGGCCGCATCCCCCACCGATTGGGGGTCCATGGAGCAACGCACCACAATCTGTGGTCCGCTTCCATCCCCTAAGACGGCAGATTGCGGCGGCTTCCAGCCGGGGCCACGGGTTGGCGTCGACGAAACATGGTTTTCCAGTTTCCATTCCGACCGGTGAAAGCGCTCCTCTGGATTCTACCCTGCCTAATTCTAGCCGGACTCGCCCGGGTTCAAGACCGGGACACGGTTTTTGTCGGGAACAGCGTCTTCTTCACGGACGCGGACTGTTATTCCCGGATGAGCCGGGTTGGACTTCTGTTGGAGCAGAGTTGGACGCCGGTCAGGCACCACGGGTTCGAGAACCATCCGGGGGGCGTCGACTCCCATGCGACGGCCCCGATGGATTATTGCATCGCGCTGGTGGGGCGGGCGCTTCAATGGGCGGGTGGACGGGAGCAGCAGCAGGCGATGGACTGTGCCGGAGCCTGGCTCGGGCCGGTTCTCGGAGTGCTGACTGCGCTTGCGCTCAGCGTGTTTGCAGTACTGGGCGGTGGCAGGGCGGCATGGACCGGGCCATGGTTTTTCGCGGTAAGCCCAGTTCTCGTCCATGGGACCGTTCTTGGGCGTCCCGACCATCAGTCGCTGCTGGTTTTTCTGGTGGCGCTGGCTCTGGGCGCGGAATGGATGCTGGTTCGCCGGAAGGAAAGGAGTGCGAGTTGGGCCGGGCTGGGAGGATGCGCTTTTGGGATGGCGCTGTGGGTTTCGTGGTACGAACCGTTGGTGCTGTTGGGCTTGACTGTGGTTGCGTGGCTGGTTGCGGCTCCGGTCCGGTTTTTCAGCAGGGAACGGGTCTGGTGGATGGCCGGGATCGCTGGGGTTCTGGGATGCGCCTTCATGGTGGAGGGCACGGGGTTTTTGGGGCTTGGGAGGTTGCACGATGCCCGGCAGAGCTGGGAGTTTCTGAAACGCTGGGGCGGGACGATTGGCGAGTTGGAGGGGATCGGGATGCGGCAGGTTTTCGGGTGGTTGGGATGGTCTCTTCTTCTGGGAGCGGTGGTCTGTGCGGTTCGGATGAAAAACCGGTGGAAATGGGCCGTGGCTGGTGTGACCGGCGTTCTTCTTGGATTGACCCTCTGGCAGGCGCGGTGGGGGTATTTCCTGGCTCTGGGCTGGGCGCTGGTTCTGCCAGAGGTGTTTGCGTCCTTCAAACGGGCATGGGTGGCGGGCATGGTTTTTCTGGCGTTGCTCTGGCCGGTGGCATGGGAATGGGATGCGCGTCTGGATCCTGAGGGGGCGCTGGCCGGGCAACGCATGGAGCGGTTGCGCGAGGCATGGCTGTTACGGCAGATGGCGGAGACGATCCGGGCAGAAGGCGGTGGGGTGTTCCTTGCGCCGTGGTGGCATTCCCCCGCATTGGCTTACTGGTCTGGTGCACCGGGGGTGGCCGGAAGTTCGCATGAGAGCATCGGTGGGATTGTGGACACCAGCCGTTTCTACCTTGCCGCCGAACACGAGGATGCCTCGGACAGGGTGTTGAAGGAGCGCGGCGTGCGCTGGGTGCTTTCGGATGATCCCGGGCGTTTGGAGGCCAGTGCCGGCACGATTTTGGGGGCACAGAAGCCGTCCCGGAGCCTGGCGCACCGGCTCATGCGCGAGTCGGGCGGGGTTTCCGGGCTGCGACTCCGGGCGCAGAACGATTTTTTCAAGCTCTTTGAAGTGGAACCGGTCAGGGTGGTGCCATGAACGAAACGTATGACTTTGTGGTGATCGGGGGGGGCAGTGCCGGATACGCAGCGGCGTCGACGGCTTCGCGTTTGGGCTTGCGCGTGGCGGTGGTTGAGGGAGGTGCAGAGGTGGGCGGATTGTGCATTCTGCGGGGATGTATGCCCAGCAAAGCGCTGTTGGAGACCGCGCACCGTGCGGAAGTGATCCGGGATGCGGCACGGTTTGGGTTGAACGCAGAGTACCGCGGGGCGGATGGTGTTGCGATTCAGGAGCGTACGAGGGGCCTGGTTCGTGAGTTTGCAGATTACCGTCGCGAGCAACTCGAGTCGGGGCGGTTTACATTCCTGAGGGCGCGTGCCCGGTTTTTGGGGGCGCATGACCTTGAATTGGAGCTTCTGGAGGGGGGTGTCCGGCGGATCTCGGGGCGGGCGATTCTTTTGGCAACGGGCTCGCGCAGGAAAGAAGTGGATGTCCCGGGTTTACGGGAATCTGGGGCGTGGGGGAGCGACGAGGTCCTTGGTTCGGCGGAAATTCCCGGGTCGGTGGTGGTGCTGGGTGGGGGGGCGGTGGCGGTGGAGTTGGCCAGTTATTACGCAGGCTTCGGTTGCCGGGTTTCTCTGGTGCAGCGAGGGCCGCGGCTGCTGGGTGCGCTGGATCCGGAGGTGGGTGCGGCTTTGGAAGAGGGGTTGAACCGGCGTGGTGTGAAGGTGTTTTGTGGGACAACACTGCGCCGGGTGGAGCGGGCAGGGGCGGGGTGCCGGGTGGTTTTTAGCCGTGGCTCAGTTGAGCATACGGTTGAGGCGGACCAGCTGGTGGAGGCTCTGGGGCGCGAACCCGCCCTAGAGGGGTTGGGGTTGGAGAACGCGGGTTTCCCAGCCGGAACCTCTCGTCTTGAGGTGGGGCCAACGCAGCAGACGGAGGTCCCGCACCTGTTTGCGGCGGGTGATGTGTGCGGGACAGCCGACGTGGTGCACGTGGCGGTCCAGCAGGGGGAACTTGCGGCGCGGAACGCCGTTGCATGGCTGTCCGGCGCGGGGGATTTGGAAAAAATGGACCGGCGTTTGGCGTTGTACGCGGTTTTTAGCCGGCCCGAGGTGGCGAGCGTGGGTTTGACTGAAAGGGAGGCGGCTGCCCGGGGGCTCGAAGTGGACACGGCCATGCACCCGTTTGCAGACCATGGCCGTGCGATGGTGGCCGGGGAGTTGGATGGTTTTGTGAAGCTGATTGTGGACCGGCGGACCCGGGAGATTCTTGGGGCCTCGGTGGTGGGCGCGCATGCATCGGAACTGGTTCAGGAGATGGTGTTGGCGATTCATTTCCGGGCGCGCGCAGGGGACGTGGCTGGGTTGCCGCATTACCACCCGACTTTTGGGGAGATCTGGACGTACCCGGCCGAGGCGCTGGCCTGAGACGGGCTGGTTTGGGCAGCGGAAATAAATTGGCCGGGTCCGGTGCTGGGAAGCGTTGACAGGTGGCAGGTGTGGGGTAAGAAGTGGGGAGGTCGGCGGAAGTCGACTTGCCTCTGGTCGCATCAACCGCCTCCGAGGGGCGGAAACCACCAGACGGGTTTATTCCTGTCGCAAACCCCACCCACACCATCTCCAAATCATGTCCGACAATCGCAACCTCCTTTCTGCAGACGTTGAAATCAAAGGTTCAATCAAGTTCACCAACGACCTGACCATTGACGGTAAGGTGGAAGGTGAGATCACTTCCCAAGGAGTGCTGACCGTGGGTGAAAACGCGGAAATCCGGGGTGAAATCAAAACCAAATCCGCAACGGTGCACGGGAAAGTGACCGGCAACATCACCGTTGAGGAGCGCTGCGAACTCAAAGCCCGCGCCGTTCTGCACGGGGACTTGAAGGCCTCCCGTCTGGTGATCGAGGAAGGTGCGACGTTCGTCGGAAAATCCGAGGTGTCGCCGAACAAGATTGCCGCGATGAAGCAGCCTGGCATGCAGCCGGCGGACGCCGCCAAGACCGCGACGCCTGGAAAACCGTAAGGGAAGCGGCACCAGCCTTTTTAGCTCAGGCCCGTTGTGGCCAACCAAAACACGCCAAAGCAGGCTGAAAAAATCAGTGCGGATTGCCCGCACTGTGGTTTCAGCCAACTGGAGTCGGCTTACGCCAAGTCGACCTTCTGCCGGAAATGCGGAGAGCATTTCAACATCGAGAAGTTGCTTCTGAAGGAAGCGACGAGCCTCAAGGCTCCCTCGTTTTTAGACAAGCTCTCCAAACTCATCTCCGGCGAGAAGATCGTCGATGTCACGTGCTTCGGATGCGGCACCAAGCAGCAGGTCAGCTCCGAGGTCCAGTCGACCTCGTGCACTCACTGCGGGTCCTACATGGACCTCCGCGAGTTCAAGATCGCCGGACCCTTTGGGCGCAGTATCCAGACCCATGGACAGGTTGTCGTCACCCCCAAGGGAGACGTTGCCAGCTCCAGGATCGCCTGCGGTTCAGCCCTCATCGAGGGTAAGGTCAAGGGAAGCATCTTCTGCACCGGAAACCTTCAGGTCCGGTTCCGGGGGAAGTTTCTGGGCTCGGTCGAGACCGAAAAACTGCAGGTCGAGAAGCGCAGTGACGTGGAGTTTGTGAGGCCAATCAAGGCGCGTGAGGTCGAGATCAACGGCAAGGTGACGGCTCGGATCCTGTGTGAAGGCAGGGTCACTATCGGTAAACACGGCCAATTGGATGGAACCATCCACGCCAAGTCGATTGCCGTCGAGAAGGGCGGCATTTTTACCGGCGATCTTCGGATCACGCCCGATCCTGGTGAACAGAAAGACGTTTTGGGATTCCACTCGGTGCCGCCCAACGGGAAGGAACCCGAAGGCGAAGACGAAATCTAGAAACCCAGCCTGTGGGTCACGTTCCCGGCTGCCGCCTCGATCCCTTCCGGGATCGCATGATTTTTCACGAGGCAAACTGGTGGTGTCACTGCACGCCACGCACCGGCTCACGGCTGGGTTCCCTGCGGGAACTGGAAGGCTGTTGTATGGATTGTTTGCAGGAACTGCAGTGACCTGAGTTGTTGCCGGGAACCGATGGCGGGCCGAATTGGCTGCGTATCCAACGGTGCCTGACTTTGTTCCGGCAAGGAATGTGCGGAAATTCCTCCCTTCCAGAGGGGAGCGCCGCTTGTATCCGGGATGTAGCGCGAAGCGACACCCCCCCGGTCACGCGCACCAAAAGGGCTCACCCCGGCAGGCGGTGACACAGACGCGGTAAGGGGCAACGGAGGGCAGACATTCGCGTCTGCTCACCGGTAATGAGTCACGGCTTCTTCGGTTCTGCAGGAGCAGATTCCGGTGCAGCGGGTGTTGCCGGAGCGACTGCAGGCGCGGATGGCGCTGCGGGAGTCGCCGCAGCAGGAGTGGAGGGAGCGGGAGCTGGGGTGGCAACCGGGGCTGGATCTTTTGCGGGCTCTGGAACCGAAGGCTTGAGTTTCTGGAGTTCGTCGAGGGCCTGTCTGGAGAACCTGGACTGTCCGAACTGGGAGAGCACCTGTTCAAGCAAGGGGCGGGCTTGGTCCGGTTGGTTCTTGGCTGCGTGGATTCTAGCCTGTCCGAGGAGGGCGAGCGGTATTGCGTAGCTGCCCGGGTAGGTGGCGTTGATTTTCTGGTAGGCGTTGAGCGCTTCGTCGGTTTTTCCCTGCAGTTCAAGGACCACCGCGATGCTGTTCCATGCGCCTGCCACCATTGGATGGCTGGGATGGTTGGCGGTAAACTGGCGGAGCGAAGCAAGGGCTTCATCGAGCTTGCCTTCCTTGCGCTGGGATTCGGCCAGGAGGAGAAGCGCGTTGGCGGCAACGGGCGATCCCGCAAACTCTTTGACCACGCGCTGCCAGTCTGCAGGCGACTTGGCGGCTGAGAACGCGTTGGCGGCCGATTGGCGGCTGCGGTAGGCAGCGTACTGGTAGATGGCGGATCCAACGAGCCCGGCCAGGGCCATCACCACCAGAAGCTTTACCTTGGCCTTGTGTTCAATCCAGAAGGCGAGTGGGTCAAATCCGGGTTCCGGGGTGGACGGGGTTTCAGCGGGCGTGGACATAAAGGGGTGAGGCTTTCAAACGGGATGCGTGAGCGCAAGCCCGGATCAGTCGCGTCGCGCGGTGACCTGGAAGGACTGGTGCGTCTTGATGAGAGAGTTGGCGGGTGCAACGCCGCGCCATTGGGAGCCCGGGTAGAGCACGGATCTTCGGCCAATGATCGAACCGGGATTGATGACCGAGTTGCAGCCGATCTCGGCGTGGTCGCCGATGATGGCGCCGAACTTTCGGAGGCCGGTGGGGACAAAGCCTTCGGGGGTGGCCACGGTGATCTCGCGGTGGTCGAGTTTGACGTTGGAAAGGATCACGCCAGCGCCCAAGTGCGCCCGGTACCCGAGAATGGAGTCGCCCACGTAGTTGAAGTGCGGCACTTGGGCTTCGTCCAGAAGGACACAGTTTTTGAACTCGCACGAGTTTCCGAGCACACAGCCGGAGCCGATCACCACGTTCTCGCGGATGTAACAGCCGCTCCGGATTTCGCACCCCTCACCGATCCACGCCGGCCCCTTGATCATGGCGCCCTGTTCCACGACGGTCCCAGGTCCGATGAACACGGCGCCGCTGATGAACGGTTTTCCAATCAGCCGCGCGTGGATCGCCGGCTGGAGTCGGAACTGGAGGTAGCTGCTGATCTGTCCGAGGGCATCCCAGACGTTGCCGATGTTTTCGAAAAGTGTCCGGTGCTCGGTGTGATGAAGGTCAAGGTAGTCTTCGGGAGAAAACATGGGGAGTTGGGTGGGGAGCCAGCCGTCCGCTACTGGGCTGGCATGAGTTTCTGGCCATCCTTGGTATCCTTCAAGCTCCAACCCAGTGCGTGGATTTTGTCGCGGAGTTGGTCGCTGAGTGCCCAGTCCTTGGAGGCCCTCGCCTTCGCCCGTTGTTCGACCAGTGCGGCGATTTCAGCCGGGATCTCCTGGGCGTACGGTTCGAAAGCCAGCACCTGGTTGATTCGGGTCCATGCTTGGAGCAGGGATGCGGCTTGGCCGCGGGAAAGCGCGCCGGAATCCATGGCTTTGTTGGAGTCGCGGACAAGATCAAAGAGGCAGCCCAGTGCGGCGGAAATGTTCAGGTCATCGTCCAGGAGGTCCAGGAACCGGTCGGAAGCTGCCGAGAGCGGGGTCGGTTCAGGAGCCGTGTTTCCGGCGTATTCGGTGAGGCGTGCGGTCCACTGGTCGAGACGTGCGAGGGCGGTGCGGGCGGCATCAAGGCCAGCCAGGGTGAAGTTGCACGGAAGCCGGTAGTTGACGGTGATGAGGGCGTACCGAACCTCGCGTCCGGTGTAGCCGCGGCCGGTCAGGTCCCGGAGCGTATAAAAGTTGCCAAGCGACTTCGACATCTTCTGGCCGTCCACCATGAGGTGCGCGCAGTGGAGCCAGTAGCGGACAAACGTGCGGCCAGTGCAGCATTCCGATTGCGCAATCTCGGCCTCGTGATGGGGGAAAATGTTGTCGACGCCGCCGCAGTGGATATCGAGCTCCGGGCCGAGGAGTTCTGTGGCCATGGCGCTGCATTCGATGTGCCACCCGGGCCTGCCACGGCCCCAGGGCGAGTCCCATGCCACGTCACCGTCATTTTCGTCCCATGCCTTCCAGAGGGCGAAATCGCCGACGCTTTCCTTTTCGTACTCGTCGTTCCGGATACGGCCACTGGGCCGGAGATCCTCAAGGTTGAGGTGTGCGAGTTGGCCGTAGCGCGGGAAATGGGAGAGGCGGAAATACACCGAGCCGTCCTCGGCCTTGTAAGCGGCTCCCTGGTTCTCGAGTTGCGCGATCATTTGGATCATGCGCTGGATGTACCGGTCCTCGGTGGCCGCGGGGTAATGGAGCGCGGGCCGGATTCTGAGGGTGGCGATGTCTTCAAAAAACGCCTGTTTGTAGACTTGGGTGAAATCGGCGAGTGGGCGTCCGGCTTTTCTGGAGTCGCGGATGGTTTTGTCGTCGACGTCAGTGAGGTTCATCACGCGGAGGACATGGTATCCCCGGGCTTCTAGGTGGCGCTGGAGCAGATCCTCAAAGAGATAGGCGCGGAAGTTGCCGATGTGGGCGTGGTTGTAGACGGTGGGACCGCAGGTGTACATGCGGACCGTGCGTCCCTCCAGATCGAGGGGGGTAAACACTTCCGCGCGGCGTGAAAGCGTATTGAAAAATTCGAGGGCCATCAGGCGTTCGGGGATGAGGAGCTGGATTCTTCCGGGACAAAGACGCTGGCTACGGCCATGGCTGCGATCCCTTCGCGGCGGCCCAGAAAACCCATGCGTTCATTTGTGGTGGCCTTGATCCCGACCCGGGCAGGGGGAAGGCCCAGCACTTGGCTGATCCGGGTCCGCATGGGGTCCAAGTGCGGTGCGATCTTGGGCGCCTCGCTCACCAGGGTGACATCCACGTTCACAATCTTTGCGCCCTGATTTGCAAGCACCGCAACCACTCGCGAAAGGATTTCAAGGCTGCTAATCCCACGGATGCTTTCATCGGTGTTCGGGAAATGATGGCCAATGTCGCGTTCGCCTACCGCGCCCAAAAGCGCATCTGCGACGGCATGACAGAGCACATCCGCATCAGAGTGGCCATCAAGGCCGTGCGTGTGCGGTATTTCGACTCCGCCGAGAATGAGTGGGCGGCCTTCCACGAGGCGGTGGACGTCGTAGCCGATGCCAACAAGGTTCATGCTTCCAATTCCAGGACGCCGTTCCATGCGCGCACCGAGATTTTCTGGGGGTTATCCTCGCGGGGAACAGACTGGAAGATTCCGCCGGCGCCCTCGACGAGGAGTTTGCCTGCGGCGACGTCCCAGAGGCTCACGGCCTGTTCGATGTATGCGTCCAGACGGCCGCAGGCGACATAGGCGAGGTCGAGTGCGGCGCTCCCCATGAGGCGGCATTTCCGCGCGCGTTGAACGTAGTGCTCGAGCAGGGGCATCCCGGCGTTGATCGTGGCCTTGGTCTTGGAAAATCCGACGGAAAGAATGGCATCGCTCAGGCGGGTCCGCTGGCTGACCCGCACGGGTTTGCCATTGAGCGTCGTTGGGGAGCCCTTCTCAGCGGCCCAGAGTTCATTGCGCATCGGATCGAGGATGACGCCGGCAACAATGTCCTCTCCGTGTTTGAGTGCGATCGAAACACAGAAATGCGGGACGCCGTAGAAGTAGTTGACGGTGCCGTCGATGGGATCGACGACCCACTGGAAAGGGCTGTCAGCGCAGCCGGCTACACCTTCCTCGCCGAGAATGGCGTGGTCTGGAAACTGGGCGAGGAGTTTCTGAGTGATGAGATCCTGACTGCGGACATCGAGTTCGAGTTTGATGTCGTGTGCTTCAAAGGCGTTGACGTCCAGTGTGCCGCCGAAATTTTGGCGGAGGAGATCGCCGGCGGCGAGTGCGGCTTCAATTGCGGTTTGGAGAGGCGTTTTCATGGAGAATCATTTCCGGTTGGGGACGGCGGGAGGAATAGATAGAAAAAGGAAATGGGAGGAGAAATGAATTTCTCCTCCCATTTGAACTTTCAACGGTCAGGGGACCAGAGCCTGAATCGGATCAGGCCTTCTTTGAAGCGGCCTTCTTGGCTGCAGGCTTCTTCGCAGCAGCCTTCTTCGCAGCAGCCTTCTTCGGAGCCGCAGCCTTTTTGGGTGCAGCCGCCTTCTTCGGAGCCGCAGCTTTTTTCGGTGCAGCCGCCTTCTTCGGAGCCGCAGCTTTTTTTGGTGCAGCTGCCTTTTTAGGAGCCGCGGCCTTCTTGGGCGCGGCGGCTTTTTTCGGTGCTGCCTTCTTCGGTGCTGGCTTTGCGGCAGGTTTCTTAATTGCCATTGAGTATCCCCCCTTTCGAACCGCAGGAGCGGTCTACAGAAAATTTTCGGAACGGTGACGGAAGTGGTTCCACGCTGGTCTTTTCTCGTAATTACAACACATCGCAACGTCAACTCTAATTGCGCCGCGGGCCCGCGCTTCATGCTCGAAACATGTCGCACGAGACGCTGCATCCAATGACTCATGAGCCCGTAGATCCAGCATTCATGCGGGTTTCAAGACGATGCGATCCCGATGTGTGTCTCCTGCGAGGTTGCAAAAAAATATTGCGGCTCACATTTGCGGTGTGCACGCGTGCGCGGGAAAAAAAGGCACGTGGCCCTCGTTTCATGCGGTGCCGGAAAAGGCAGGGCACGGAGGCGGCGGTCCCGGGATCGTCTGTTTAAGCGGATTCCGGGACGATGCCACGGTTTCCGAGTCGTTCGGAAACGCGCGCTGCGATTACCTGCGGATCGCAGAGGCGGCCTGCACCTTCGTATCCGCACGCGAGCATTCCGGAGTCCGGGCCGATGAATTCTGCGCCGCGTTCCTTGAGGATTGCCGTGTTGTGTTGTGTGGCAGGATGCGACCACATCTTCCCGTTCATCGCGGGTGCGATGAGGAGTGGCGCGCGGCAGGCCAGAGCGATTTCGGTGAGGGGATGTGAAGCCATCCCATGGGCGAGTTCTGCGAGAATGTTGGCTGAGGCTGGCGCGATGAGCAGGAGGTCCGCGCGGTCAGCAAGCTCGATGTGCGCCGGCTTCCATTCGCTCGTCTCTGAGAAACTGGAGAGCAACACCGGATTTCTGGAGAGGCACTGGAAGGTGAGCGGGGTGATGAACTGCTGCGCGCTCCGGGTCATGATCACGTGCACCTCGCAGGGCATCCGGACAAGGAGGCCGACCAGTTCGGCGGCCTTGTAGGCTGCAATCGAACCGGTCACGCCGAGGAGAACGCAGGGTGGGCGGGGGCTCACAGGATGCGTTGGTTGCGGGAACGCAGGCGTTCCGCCCGCATGATGGCGCGGAAGTTGGTTGCGTCCTCCTCTGGAAGACCGCTGATGATCCGGTAGGCGTAGCGAGGCCATGCCTCCATTTCCGCGGCTGCGTTCCGGAGACGGAGCGCCATTTGCTCGGGTGACTCCGTGCCGCGCTTCTGAAGCCTGTGCTGCAGCGTCGCCATGCTGTCTGGCATGAGGAACACGTCCACCAAGGCGTCCCGGATTGGCCCCTGTTCGTTCCGGATCCTTTCAGCTCCCTGGACGTCGATGTCGAGCAGCACATCAGTGCCAGCTTCAATTTTTTCAAGCACGGCACTGCGGAGGGTGCCGTACTGGTTGCCGTGCACGAGCGCGTGCTCCAAGAAATCCCCGGCGGCGAGGTGACTTTCAAACTCCGCCCGGGTTAGGAAATGGTAGTCGCGTCCGTTCACCTCACCGGGCCTCGGCTCGCGCGTGGTGCAGGACACTGAGTACTCAAAATCCGGCTCGTTTTGGAGAAGGCGGAGCAACGTGCTTTTGCCCGCACCAGAAGGGGCAGAGAGCACAAACAGGATTCCCCTTCTTCTGGTTGTTCCTGGGTGCGGAGCGGGCGCCGTCGCGTTCATCACTCGATGTTCTGGACCTGTTCCCGGATTTTTTCCATCTCGGCCTTGCAGGTGACCGTGAGGTGCGAGATTTCAGCGTCATTGGCCTTGGCGCCCAGCGTGTTGAATTCGCGGGCGATTTCCTGGGTGAGAAAATCGAGGGTTCGTCCCACGGGCTCCATCTTTTGGAGGAGGAGCGTGAACTGGCTGAAATGGCTGTTGAGCCGGGTGAGTTCCTCTGAAAAATCGGAGCGTTCGGCAAAAAGGACGACCTCGCGTGCGAGCCTTTCATCGTCGATTGGCAGTTCGATCCCGGCTTTCCGGATCCGGTCGATAAGATTCTCCCGGTAGCGCGTGGTTACCCCGGGCTGGAGTGCGGCGATGCGGTCTACGGCGGAGCGGACCAAGGCGAGTCTGGCGCGGAGGTCGCTGGCAAGGTGTGCGCCCTCCTTGGCGCGCATGGCAAGGAGCTGTTGGAGGGCATGGTGCAGCGCATCCCGGAGGACGGGCCAGGTTTCCTCCGGATCCAGAACGCCCTCCGGGGAGCGCAGGACGCCCGGTACGCGCAGAATCGAGTCAATGCTGAGGGTGTCGGGAAGCCCGAGTTCGTTCTGGAGCGCGCGCAGTTGGGCGCAGCACGAGCGGGCCAGATCCGTGTCGATTCCCAGCAGAGGAGGCGCGCCCTCGCCCCGTTCCACGCTGATTGCGACCTGAATCCTCCCGCGTGACAGCTGGGAAAGGATGAGTTCCCGGATTCCTGGTTCAAGGGACGCCAGTTCCCGGGGGAGGTTGACCACGACCTCGTTCTGTTTCCGGTTGACCGAATGCAGTTCGACGGT
This sequence comes from uncultured Spartobacteria bacterium, assembly GCA_903901425.1. Taxonomy (GTDB): domain Bacteria; phylum Verrucomicrobiota; class Verrucomicrobiia; order Chthoniobacterales; family Chthoniobacteraceae; genus CAIURC01. Next base: position 13,640 of record CAIURC010000220.1, read on the forward strand.
GAGACGGCTGCCCCGGAGGACGCCTTCGCCGCGCCCATGGCCGGTCATGCTTTTCATGGACGCGGATTCTGGAGGAGGATTTCGGCGGCCTGCGCCACGTCCTTGTCGCCGCGCCCGGAGAGGTTGGCGATAAGGATCTGGTCCTTGGAGAGTGTGGGGGCGTGCTTGAGGATCCCCGCGATGGCATGGGCGGATTCGAGTGCGGGAATGATGCCCTCGGTCTGGGAGAGGCGCTGGAAAGCGTCCAGAGCGTCATCGTCGGTGGCGAAGTCGTATCCGATGCGGCCGAGGTCACGGAGATAGGCGTGTTCGGGTCCAATGGCGGCGTAGTCGAGCCCTGCGGAAACGGAATGGGTGAGCTGGATCTGCCCGTCCTCATCGGCGAGCAGATAGGTTTTTGTCCCCTGAAGAACGCCGAGTTTGCCGCCCTGGAAGCGGGCGGCATGGTCCCCGAGGCGGATGCCGCGGCCGCCGGCTTCGATGCCGATCATGCGGACGGATTCATCGTTGAGGAAGGGCCAGAACAATCCGATGGCGTTGCTGCCGCCGCCGACACAGGCAAGGAGAAGATCGGGCAGCCTGCCTTCGATCTGGAGAATCTGGCTGCGGGCCTCGTCGCCGATGACGCGGTGAAAGTCGCGGACCATCATCGGGTACGGGTGCGAGCCGAGGGCGGATCCGAGAATGTAATGGGTATGGCGGACATGGGTGACCCAGTCGCGCATGGCTTCGTTGATGGCTTCCTTGAGTGTGGCCTGGCCTGCGGTGACCGGGACGACCTTGGCTCCGAGGAAACGCATCCGGGCGACGTTGAGGGCCTGGCGTTCCATGTCCACGGCGCCCATGTAAATCACGCATTCGAGTCCTGCGCGGGCGGCGACGGTGGCGGTGGCCACGCCGTGCTGGCCGGCGCCGGTTTCTGCGATGATGCGCGTTTTGCCCATGCGCTGTGCGAGCAGGATCTGTCCAAGCGCGTTGTTGATCTTGTGGGCGCCGGTGTGGAGAAGGTCCTCGCGCTTGAGGTAGATCTTCGCGCCGCCGAGTTGCTGGGTGAGGCGCTCGGCGTAGTACAACGGGGTGGGCCGGCCGGCGAAGTCCTTGAGCGTCTTGGCGAGTTGGGCTTGGAAAACCGGGTCGCGTCGCGCGGCCTCGTACTCCGCGGCCAGTTCGTTGAGGGCCGTCATGAGGGTTTCAGGGACAAACATCCCGCCATAGGGACCGAAATGCCCATGTGAATCCGGCAACGCCGCAAGGTCGATCATAGGAGGAAGAGAGTACGGCGCGGTTGTGCGGGGTGCAAAGGTTTTCCCGGCGGGCGGTTTGGGTGTGAGCGGGCAGGGGAGGTGGAGGATTCCAGCGCCGGCGCACCTGCGGGGATGGGTGTTGAAAAATTCTGGAGAAATCGTGTCCAAGAACGCGCATTCAGGACTTCACTGGTTGAAACTGAACTGTCCCGCCTTTCTTCCTGACCCCCCCCATGAAAACCCTACCGAGACTGCTGAACCTTCTTCTGTTTTTGAGCGCGAACGCCATGGTCCTGGCGGAACCGGTCTACGACGTGGTGGTGTACGGTGCGACTTCCGCCGGTGTGATTGCAGCCGTGCAGGCCAAAAAGCTGGGAAACAGCGTGGTGCTGGTGGGACCGGACAAGCATTTGGGCGGGCTCTCCAGTGGCGGGTTGGGATTCACAGACACCGGCAACAAGGCGGTGATTGGCGGTCTGGCCCGGGATTTTTACCACCGGATCTGGGTGGAGTATCAGAGGCCGGAGACCTGGAAGTTCCAGAGCCGCGAATCGTACGGGAACAAGGGCCAGGGGACTCCGGCGATGGACGGTGAGAACCGGACGATGTGGATTTTTGAGCCGCGAGTCGCGGAGAAGGTTTTTGAGGATTACGTGAAAGAGAACGGGATTGAGGTGTGGCGGGACGAGTGGCTGGATCGGAAGGCTGGGGTGCGCAAGGAGGGCGGTGCAGTGGTGGAAATCGGGATGCTTTCCGGAAAGCGAGTGGCGGGGAAAATGTTCATTGATGCGACGTACGAGGGGGACCTGCTTGCCGCAGCGGGTGTGTCGTACCATGTGGGAAGGGAAAGCCAGCAGGTGTACGGCGAGAAATGGAACGGGGTGCAGGTGGGGGTGCTGCATCACGGGCATCACTTTGGGAAATTGCAGATCAGCCCGTACCGGGTACCCGGTGACCCCTCCAGCGGGGTGCTTCCGCGCATCAGTACGGAGCCTCCGGGCGAGTACGGGGCAGGCGACAAGCGGGTCCAAGCGTACTGTTACCGGTTCTGTGCCACCACGGCACTGGAAAACCGGGTGCCTTTCCCGAAGCCCGAAGGGTACGATGCAGGGCAGTATGAGTTGTTGCTCCGGGTTTTCGCGGCAGGGTGGAACGAGACTTTCCGGAAGTTCGATCCGGTGCCGAACCACAAGACGGACACCAACAATCATGGGCCGTTCAGCTTCGACAATATCGGGATGAACTACGATTATCCGGAGGCAACCTACGAGCGGCGGCGCGAGATCTTGAGCGAGCACCGGACCTACCAGCAGGGGCTTCTGTACTTCCTGGCCAACGACCCGCGGGTACCGGCGGACATCCGGGAGAAAGCTTCGAGCTACGGGCTGCCGAAGGACGAGTTCATGGACAACGGGCACTGGCCGCACCAGATCTATGTCCGGGAAGCGCGTCGGATGGTGGGTTTGCATGTGATGACCGAGCACGAGTTGCTCAAGACTCGGCCAACGCCAGATCCGGTGGGGATGGGGAGTTACACGATCGACTCGCACAACACCCAGCGGTACATCACGCCGGAAGGGTACGTGCAGAACGAGGGCGACATCGGGGTGCACGTCACCCCGTACACAATTTCTTACGGGTCGCTGGTTCCCAAGAAAGGGGAGGTCCGCAACCTGTTTGCTCCGGTCTGCGTGAGCAGTTCCCACATCGCGTACGGCAGCATCCGGATGGAGCCCGTGTTCATGATTCTAGGGCAGAGCGCCGCCACCGCGGCTTCCTTGGCCATCCGCCATGGCGTTGCCGTGCAGGACGTTCCGTACGCTGAACTGCGGTCCCGGTTGCTCGCCGACGGGCAGGTGCTGGAGTATTCCGGCAAGCCTCATTGAAGAGCCGGCTTAAACCAGCCACGGTTCCGGGAGCTGGAATGCGTCTTCCACCACCGAGATTGAGGGCTGGCGGGGATCTGTCACCACTTCCACAATGTCGAACCGGAACAGCACCGAAGGATGCTGCAGCATCCGCAGCCAGGCCAGCGCGCCCCTCGCAATGAGGCGCTGCTTGCGCGGGTTCACTGCGGATGCGGGCCGTCCATGGAGCAGGGTCCGACGTGTCTTGACCTCGACGAAAACCAGCACGGCCCCATGCCGGCAGACAAGGTCCACTTCACCCCCGTGCGGGGCCCGGAAGTTCCGGTAAAGAACCTTGTACCCGATTTTGCGGAGGTGGCGGGCGGCCACATCTTCCCCGAACTGGCCCAGGGTGCGGTTCTCAGGCCTGCGTGCCGTCCGCAAACGGAAAAACCGCCTGCTGCACCGGGAGAAAAGAGCGGCGATGAATGGGAGAGGGTCCATGTACCCTCAATCGTTCCAGATGCAGGGCGGTGCCGTATCCCTTGTGACGGCTGAACTCGTAGCCGGGGTGGACGCCGTCCATTTCTTGCATCAGGCGGTCCCGGGCGACTTTGGCGAGGATGGAGGCGGCGGCGATGCTGAAGCTTTTCTGGTCGCCCCGGACTAGGGCGGTGTGGGGGCAGGGGAAATCCGGTACGGGCAGGCCGTCAATGAGCGCGTGGGCGGGTGCGGGGGAGAGTGCGAGATAAGCGCGCCGCATGGCTTCATGGGTGGCACGGAGGATGTTGATCCGGTCGATCTCCTCCGGTTCGGCGGCTGCAATCGCCCACCGGATATCCGTCCGGGCGGTGAGTTCCTCGTAGAGTCGGTCCCGCTGGCGGGCAGTGAGTTGTTTGGAATCGCGGAGAACGGGATGCGAGAACTCTGGCGGCAGGATGACAGCCGCGGCAAGCACCGGACCTGCCAAGGGGCCGCGCCCGGCTTCGTCGATCCCCGCAACGGGATGAAATCCTTGGGCGTGGAGCAGGGACTCGTTCTGGAAGGAGCAGGACATCGAACGGGGGGGGAGTGGCGGGCAGAAAACGCGACTGCCTCCAGGCGCGGGCCGGGAGGCAGTCAAATCAGCGTGCCCCTCTGTGACAGGGGCCGGGTTGAGAAGTTTTAAGCCTTGGCGGTCAGGGCTTTTTCGCGGACGGCCATGGCCTGCTTGCCCTTGCGGGTCCGGAGGTAGTTGAGCTTGGCCCGGCGGACGCTGCCAGCGGTTTCCACCTCAATCTTGGCGACGCGGGGCGAGTGCAGCGGGAAAACGCGTTCCACGCCTTCGCCGTAGGAAATCCGGCGGACCGTGAAGCTGGCGTTCAGGCTGGTGCCCTTGCGGCCAATGACAATTCCGGAGAAAATCTGGACCCGCTCCTTGTCCCCTTCCTTCACGACCGTGTGGACACGGACGGAATCGCCAACATTGAATTTGGCGACGTCCTTCTTCAACTGTTCCTGCTCAATCTTCTGAATGATCTGGTTCATAACAAAGTCTCCCTCGACGAAAGTGAAAGGGTCGGCAAGACTGCCCTAAATTCCGGGATAGGCAACTTAAAAATCCTGTTTCTCGCGGGGTATTCTTGCGGGGTAAAGCGGGAAAAGTTTCCCGGGGTCCGAACGCGTTTGTCTCTGGCTGGTTTTTGACAGGGGAATGCAGGCAGGACTCCCTTTGTTGGCATCCCGGCTCCGGAAACACACAGCCCAAACAAACGATGGAAGACGGAATCGATCTGCACAGCGACCATTTCTTTATGGGCGAGGCCCTGCGACAGGCGCGGAAGGCGTGGGAACGCGAGGAGGTCCCGGTGGGTGCTGTGGTGGTGAATGCGGGGCGGATCATTGGGCGGGCCCACAACCAGGTGGAGCTTTTGAAGGATGCAACGGCCCATGCCGAGATGCTGGCCATCACGCAGGCCGAGAGCGTTCTGGGGGACTGGCGGTTGAACGAGTGCGACTTGTACGTCACCAAGGAGCCGTGCGCCATGTGCGCCGGGGCGATCGTCCATGTCCGGTTCCGTCGGGTCATCTTCGGCTGCCGTTCTCCTAAAGACGGCGCTGCCGGGAGCGTTTTGAACCTGCTCCAGCATCCCCAGCTCAACCACCAGTGCGAGCTCAGCGCGGGAGTTCGGGAGCAGGAGTCGGTTCAGATGCTTCAAGCGTTTTTCCGGGAACGCCGCCAGGAATCTGGTGCGTGACCTCACGTTCAGATCCCGGTGAATTCCGTCCCAGACTTCAGCGGGAAACTTGGGGTAGCGCAAAAGCCACCCAGGCGTCACCAGCAGGCGTGCTGAGTTTGCCTCCGCCCGTGGCCGGCACGACCACGAACTGCCGGCCGCCCGCCTCGTACACGGTGGGCGCTGCAGTCCCGCTGAAGGGCAGTTCGTGGCTCCAAATTTCGCGGCCTGAGTCGGAATCGTAGGCGCGGATTTTCTGGTCCCTCGTCCCCGTGGCGAATACCAAGCCGGAGGCCGTGACCGTTGCGCCGCCAAAGTTTTCCTGACCCGTGACGGGCACGCCTTCCTTGGTGAGTTCGGCGTACTCCCCGAAAGGCACCGACCACACTTTTTTCCCTGTGTTTAGGTCGATGCAGTTGAGTGTGCCCCAGGGCGGGGTGCACGCAGGGTAACCCCGAGCGTCGAGGAGTTTCTTGAATCCGCCAAAGGTCCAGGAATTGGATTTTTTCGCGGAAACCGTTCCCTCGGGCCGGTCCTTGCAGAGGATGAAGTCGATCAGGGGCCGGATCTGTTCCTCGGTGAGGAAAGGCAGTGCGGGCATTCCGTTGCGTCCGTTTTTGAGGATGGCGCGAATCTCCTCCTCGCCCATCCGGTGGCGGACGCCGCGCAGCGGCGGGGCGTGTCCGATTCCGCGGCGGTCGGCGCCGTGGCAGGCGACACAGATGGATTGGTAGACCTGTTCGCCAGCGGTGGGGGGCTTGACCGGGTCCGGGTCATCATCACGGAAACAGGTGATGGCCCACGGGATTTCATTGGAGGTGACGTAGAGCCGGCCGCGGTTGTCGGCAGCTGCCCCGGTCCATTCGGCACCCCCGTGGATATTGAACATGAGGGTGGGCCGGGCCTCGTCCAGCGAGGGGAACGGGCCGTGGTTGGCGCGCTGGAACAGGGGTAGAATGAGGTCGCGGACTCCAGGCAGCGTGGGAAGATCCTTCTCGGTGTAGGCCTGGCGTGCAAAGGGTTCGGGCAGTTCCGGCGCAGGCTGGTAGGGAGCCATGGTGTCGCCCGGCAACGCATGGGTGTCGATCCGTTGAAGCCGGAAATCGTACAGGGGCAGTCCGGTGACCCGGTCCAGAAGCAATGTGTTTCCGAGTTTCGTGACCTGCGCGACGGCATCCACCTTGCGGCCGTGGCGTTCCACCGTGACCAAGTTCGGCGGCGCCGGGATGTCCCAGTCCCAGACATCGTGGCGCAGTTCCTGGAAATGCCAGAGCCGTTTTCCGGTGAGTGCGTCCAATGCCAGAACACAGTTGGAGAACAGGTTGTCGCCCAGATGGCCCATCCCGAAATAGTTCGGCTTGGGCGACCCAGTGGCGATGTAGGCGATGCCGCGGGATTCGTCCAACGCGATGCCGCCCCAGCAGTTGGCCCCGGCCTCCCGACGGCTCCAGGTGTCGCCGCCGTACTCCCCGGCCGGAGGCCGCGTGGCGAACGTCCACAGGTTTTTCCCGGACTTGAGGTCGAACCCGTACACGTCACCGCCGTAGCCTGCGAGGACAAGGACGTTTTTGAAAACTGCCCCCACGGTGGTGGTCCCCTGTGGGACCGGCGTTTTTCCCCCGTTGCCGAAACTGGGGATGGGCTGTCCGTTTCGCGGGTCGATCGCAACGAGCCAGTTTCCGTCGCCGAAGAAGAGCCGTGGCCCCTCCTCGCCGTTCCAGTACAGGAGGCCGCGGCGTGCCGGGGAGTGTGAAGCTTTCTCCAGGATCGAGGCTGGGGAGAACCTCCAGCGTTCGATTCCGGTGGCTGCGTCGATTGCAGCGATGTGGTTGCCTGGGGTGGGGGTGTACAGAACTCCGTCCACCACGATCGGGTTGCACTGGATGTTCCCGTTCCCGTCCTTGGCGCGGTACGTCCATGCCACCTGCAGCTGGCCGACATTGGCGGGAGTGATCTGGGTGAGTTCAGAGAACCGGTTTGAGGTTGGGCCGCCCAGCGAACGGGGCCAGTTTGCGCCCATCCCTTTTCCCGGCCAGCCATTGGCGGGGGTGAGCGATTCCGGAGTCGCTGCTGGAATCACATGGAACGGAGGGAGTCCGTTTTGCGCCGCGGGTGGTGCCGCGCGGAGCTGTGCAGAGCCAGAAAAAAAGGAGACCGCCAGAGCGGCCAGAGGGAGTGGAGTCCAGGAGCGCATGGGAGGCGGGGATTGGGGAGATAAGCAGCAGCGTGAGGGTATTCAAACCTCACGCTGCTGGATAGTCCGAAGATTACGGGGCGGCCGGTTTGGGCGCGGCTGGGGCAGACTTCCAACTGCGGTAGGTTGGGGGCGTTGGGGCTGGGTTTCCAGCGAGCTGGGTGGTGAGCCATGTCAGGCCGTCCAGATTGTCCAAGAGCCGTTCTTCGGCGTCTTCGCCGGTGTGGTTCAGAATACCGATCGGACCTTTGTAGCCGGAATCCCGGATCATACGCAGCAGGGTGAGGTCCTCTGTACCCACGCCCAGTGGCAGGATTTTCCGGCCATGCTGGTCCCCGGCGATGTCCATGCCGTTCAGGTTGAGGCAGATCAGGTGCGGAAGCATCTTCTGGAGAAGTTGGGGGAACCGGGCAATGTGCCCATGGCCGTGATGCAGGTTGTAGACAATGCCCACGTTGGTGAACCCCTCCTTCTTGAGGGCTTCAATGATCTCGATCTGGTTTTCGGGTTCGCCGAACCAGCCGCCATGGTTGTAGAGGCCCACTTTGAGCCCCTTGGAAGCGGCCACTGTGACCACGGTCCGCAAGGAGGCTACTTCGGAGGCAACGCGCTTTCCCTGTTCCTCCGGGCTGCCCGGGTCGATCGAGCCGCCCCCCTTGATCACCCAGAGTTGGGGTTTGATCCCGTGTTTCTCAAACAACTCGAGGTGCTTGGCGGACTGGGCGTTGAGCTTGGTTGGGTCCTGAGCGTCGGGCGTGGGCGAAAACATCCAGCCAAACACCTCGATCCCGTGTTTTTTCATGGCCACGATTTCATCCTCAAAAAACGGGACGTGTTCCGACCGGTAATCGTGGACAAATTTTTTGAGACCGATCCGCTCAAGCATTTCGGCGCGCTGCTCGGAGGTCCGTTTGGCTTTGTCGAACGGGACAATGCACCACGCGGCGAGGTTGGATTTTTCAAACAACCCTGCAGCGGGCTGGTCTGCGGTGGATGCTGCGGGAGGCGCGGCCTGCAGAACGGGGGCGGCACAGAAAACCAGTGCGGCAGCGGTTGCAACAGGAAACAGCAGGGAGGCAAGGGGGATGCGTTTCATGGTGCCAACGCTACCCGAACGCTGCCCGCCGTGCTAGGCTTCGGGCGTCAATCCATGGGATAAGAACGGCGTCCTTTTCGGGACGGTCACCCCACCCATTCCCGGGCGTTCCAGAAGAACTGCATCCAAGGCGAGTCAGGACCCCACTCCGGGGGCGCCCAGCTCATCTGCGCGGTCCTGAATACGCGTTCGGGATGCGGCATGAGGATGGTGACCCGTCCGTCTGCGGAGGTGAACGCCGTCATTCCCAGCGGGGAACCATTCGGGTTGAACGGGTAATGTTCGGTCGGATGCCGATGGTTGTCGACGTACCGTGCCGCCACCAAGCCCGAGCCGGAGGCGCGCTGTGCCGCTTCAGGGGATGCGAATTCGGTGTACCCCTCGCCATGGGCCACAGCCACGGGAATGACTGCTCCTTCCATCCCCTTGAAAAAGATGCTCGGGCTGGGTTCGATCCGGAGGGAGACAAACCGGGCCTCAAAACGCTCCGACTGGTTCTGCACAAACCGGGGCCAGTGGTCCGTTCCAGCAATCAGAGAACGCAGGTTGCTCATCATCTGGCAGCCGTTGCAGACGCCGAGCGCGAAGGTGTCTTTGCGCGCAAAAAACTTCTCGAACTGGGCGCGCGCAACCGGGTTGAACAGGATGCTCTTGGCCCAGCCTTCGCCGGCTCCAAGCACATCGCCGTAGCTGAACCCGCCACAGGCCACCAGTCCGCGGAACCGGTCCAGCTGAACGCGGCCACTGAGGATGTCGCTCATGTGGACGTCCACCGCCTCGAACCCGGCCTTGGTAAACGCCGCAGCCATTTCGACCTCGCCGTTCACTCCCTGCTCCCGGAGCACAGCCAAGGCGGGCCGGACAGGCCAACTCTTGTGGCCGGTCAGCGCAAACGGCACCACCGGCGAAATCCCGGGATCTGACGGCTCAAGTTTCGAGCTGAGCTCCTGGTCGGCAGACGCCGGGTTGTCTCGAAGCCGGGCCATGCGGTGGGTGACATCCGACCAACTCCGACGCAGGGTCGACAACGGTTCGCTCAGAAGAACCTCCTCGCCCTGCAGAATCCGGAACGGCGCACGCGCTTCGGTGGGGCGCCCCGCTTCGATTCCTGCAACCCCGTGCGCGTCCAAGATGTCCCGAACCGTCTCAAGGTCGGAGTTCTTGACCTGGATCAGGGCGCCCAGTTCCTCTGCGAAAAGCGCTGGGAACGCGTCCGGTCCAATCTGGAGGTCGAGTCCGGTTTTTCCCGCGAACGCCATTTCGGCGGCACACGCCAGAAGACCGCCGTCGGAGCGGTCGTGATACGCGAGCAGCAGGTTTCGTCCGGCCAGCGTTTGAACCGCGTTCCAGAAATTGCGGAGATCCGCCGGATCATCCACGTCTGGAGGCTCCGCGCCGGTCTGGGAGAGGACCTGGGCCAGAATGGACCCTCCCAGCCGGTTCTTGCCGCCGCCCAGATCCAGCAGCAGTAGCGTTGTATCCAGGTTCCGTGCGAGCTGTGGGGTGAGCGTCCGCCGAATGTCAGAGCATGGGGCAAACGCGGAGACGATGAGCGAGACGGGAGCTGTGACTCTTTTGGCTCCGTGCTCGGACTCCCAGACCGTGCTCATGCTCATGGAATCCTTGCCCACGGGGATGGCAATGCCCAGCGCGGGGCACAGTTCCATCCCGACGGTCCGGACCGCTTCATACAGGTCCACGCCGTCCCCGGCCACGGAGGGGGCCGCCATCCAGTTGGCAGAGAGGACGACCCGGCCCAGTGCTGGAATTCGCGCGGCGGCCAGATTGGTGAGGGCCTCACCCACGGCGAGACGGGCGGATGCAGCGGCGGAATTGACCGCAACCGGGGTGCGTTCGCCGATTGAGAAGGCTTCCCCGGCAAAGGTGTCGAACCCGGCGGCTGTGACGGCGCAATCCGCCACGGGCACCTGCCACGGCCCCACCATTTGGTCGCGTGCCACCAACCCGGTGATGGTGCGGTCGCCAATCGAAATGAGGAAACCCTTGTCGGCCACTGCGGGGTGCCGGAGCACGCGGTGCACGGCGTCTTTGAGCGACACCCCGGCCAGATTGAGGGGCGCGAGTGGCCGCGGCGCGGAGTCGGCTTTTCGGTGCATCCGCGGGGGTTTGCCCAGAAGCGTGTCGAGTGGGAGATTGATGGGGGTGTTCTTAAAGTGCTCGTCCTCGAGAACGAGGCGGCGGTCTTCGGTGGCATGTCCCACCACCGCGAACGGGCAGCGTTCGCGTTCACAGAACTGGGTGAAAAGCGGGAGTTGATCCTTCGAAACGGCAAGGACGTAGCGTTCCTGGGCTTCGTTGCACCAGATCTCGGCCGGGCTCATGCCGGGTTCGGCATTGGGAACTGCGCGGAGTTGGAATAGGCCGCCGCGTCCGGCATCGTTGACGAGTTCGGGAAGGGCATTGGAGATGCCGCCCGCGCCGACGTCGTGAATGAACAGGATCGGGTTTTTTCGGCCCATGGCCCAGCAGCGGTCGATGACCTCCTGGCAGCGGCGCTCCATCTCGGCGTTGTCGCGTTGGACCGAGGCGAAATCCAGTTCGGCGCTTCCGGTGCCGCTGGCAATCGAGCTGGCTGCACCGCCGCCGAGCCCGATGAGCATCGCGGGTCCGCCCAGAACAATCAGCGGATCACCTGGGTCCACCTTTCCTTTCTCCACGTGTTCTTCGCGGATATTGCCGAGGCCCCCAGCCAGCATGATCGGCTTGTGGTACCCCCGCAGTTCCGGGCCGTTGGCAGAGGGCACTTCCGCCTCGTAGGTGCGGAAATAACCGGCCAGCGCCGGGCGCCCAAATTCGTTGTTAAAGGCAGCCGCGCCGAGCGGGCCATCGAGCATGATCTCCAGCGCCGACACAATCCGGCCCGGCTTGCCAAACGGTTTTTCCCAAGGCTCCACAGCGTCCGGAATCCGGAGGTTGGACACGGAAAACCCGGTCAACCCAGCCTTCGGCTTGGAGCCGCGTCCCGTGGCGCCCTCGTCGCGGATTTCGCCCCCGGACCCCGTTGCGGCGCCCGGGAAGGGCGAGATGGCAGTCGGATGGTTGTGGGTTTCGACCTTGCAGAGGACATGGACCGGCTCGATCTGGGACTGGTACTCGCCGGTGGCCGGGTCTGCGAAGAACCGTTTGGTCCGGCAGCCCTCAAACACGGCGGCATTGTCCTTGTAGGCCGAAAGAATGCCTTCGCTGTGGAGTCGATGCGTGTTCCGGATCATCTGGAACAGCGAAAGGTCTTGGGGTACCCCGTCGAGTTCCCAGCTGGCGTTGAAGATTTTGTGCCGGCAATGCTCGGAGTTCGCTTGGGCGAACATCATCAGTTCAATGTCGTGCGGATCCCGGCCCAAGTTGAGAAAGCTGCGGCTCAGGTAGTTGATCTCCTCGTCCGAAAGAGCCAGGCCCAGTTCCCGGTTGGCCCGTTCCAGAGCGGAACGGCCCTCGTTGTGGAGCGGGATTTTCTGCAGGGGCTTCGGGGATTCCCGCCGGAACAGGGCATCGAACTTCTCGTAGTCGGAGAACACTGCCTGCGTCATCCGATCATGGAGCCGGGCCTCAAGCTGGGCGCGCTGGATGGTGGAGAGGAACCCGGCATCGATCTGGTAGGAAATCACCCGTTCAATCCGCTGGACGCAGTCCAACCCGCAGATCCGGGCAATGTCGGTTGCCTTTGAGGACCATGGCGAGATCGTGCCCGGTCGCGGCCCCACCACAACCTGGATCCCGGTGATCTCGGTTCCGGACCTGTTGGGCCCGTAGGTCAGGAGCTTCTCGATGATCCCGCGTTTTTCGGTGGAGATGCCGCCCGAAGTCCGCAGAAGATGCAAAAAATGGGCGTCGATGGCCTTGACCGGCAGGCCAGCTTCACGAAGCGAACGGCACAGCGCTTCGAGGCGCGTTGGGGAAAACGCCCGGGAACCGCGGAGAATTAGCATGGCAGAATTTGAAGGGTGCAAGGGGCGGACCCTAAAAAAAAACTGCGGTTTTGGCTAGAACAGGGCGCAGCTTTTTGTGGGGCCGAGTGTCAGCATCCGGCGGAACGCGTCAGGCCGAGGGGGTTTTCCAGCGGTGGTCCGGGAGTTTTTCCATGGAATGCACCGGCTCGGCCCGCGCATTGACGTGGGTGAACCGGACCCGGTCGGGCTGGAGGACGATGTGGGAAAAACCGTGGGTGGCACTGTCGAATGTGGCCGGGTGTTTCGGAACAAGACGCTGCCGGATTCCTGCGCCGCCCCCGCCGGAGATAAGAAAACTGGTTTTGCGGCCGTCCAATTCGAGGTGCTGGAGGTCGTGGTCGTGGCCGGCCAGAGAGAAATGGACTCCCGATTTTTGCAGGAGCGGAGCCAGCCGCTGGACCAGTTCGGGGCTGTCGCCGTGGGAACCGTTGCTGTAGACGGGGTGATGGCCGACCACAAACGTGAACGGCGCTCGGGGCTGTTCAAGCTCGCGTTCCAGCCACGTCCACTGCACCGATTCCTCCTCCGCAGAAAGGCACGCCTTGGGCCGTTTCCCGGGTTTTGCACCGCTCAGGCTGCGCAGGTTGGTGTCCAGAAACAGAAACGTGGCCGTCTTGCCGAGGTCCATCCGGTACCACTTGGCGGGCATGTGCCACCGGGATTTTTGACGGGCTGCATACCCCAGTTGCTGGGCCGGACCGTCCACCGTGTCGTGGTAATCGTGGTTTCCCAAAACCGCCGGGCATGGGCCGGGGAACCGGGCTGCGGGGTACATTTCCTCAAAACCCGATTTCCACCGGGCCTCGGACATGCCACCGCCGAGGGATTTGTTCGAGTAGAAGTTGTCGCCAAGCAACAGAAGCCAGTGGGGAACAATGTCCATCCGCCCCATGTAGGTCTGCATCGCGGCTGCCACCGCCGCCTGTTCCGGGGTGCCGCTCCCAAAATCACCCAGGGCCAGAAGATGAATGGCGTCCGGTGCGTCCGTCTCAACGGCGGGACTCCGCCGCAGGTTGAGGGCCAGCGCCATGCTCGAGCAGAAGGCCGTCTTGAAAAAACGGCGCCGGGAAAGTGGATCGGGAAAACGGACCGTGTTCATGGAGTGTCACCTCGTCCGCTACCGGTTTTCCCAAGGAAACGCGACTCGATTCCGTCTTTCGCCCCCGCAAGCAGGACGTCAGCGGTTGAGCAGAACGAGGGTCCAGTTCAAGGCCGCGGCAAAACTCACCCAGAGCAGGTAGGGGATCAGAAGAATCGCGGCCGGTTTATGGGCTTTCGCAAAAGCCCGCAGGGTGAGGCAGATCGCGATCCACAGGAGCACGATGTCGGCAAACGCCGCCAGCGGCTGGTGGAACCGGAAAAACAGCGGCGACCATGCCGCGTTCAACCCAAGTTGAATTCCGTAAATCCGCAACGCCGCGCCCTGAATTTTCCAGCCGCCACGCCGCCAGATCATCCACGCAGCCACCGCCATGAGGAGATAGAGCACGGTCCAGACCGGCCCAAAAACCCAGCCAGGCGGGTTCCACGCCGGTTTGACCAGGCCCGCATACCACGCATCCGGGAGGCTCGTGGCCCCGGCTGCAGGCGCAAGGAATGTCAGGCCAACCCAGCCCAAAAGCCCGAGCCATTCTCCCGAACCGCCACTGGCGTTTCCCGTATTCAAAGCGTCAGACGGCATCCGTCCACCGGCAGGGCATCAACCGACAGTCTTCGGCCTCAAAGCAGCGTGGCGGCATGCGCCAAGGCTTCCCCAATCTTACCCGGCTCTTTTCCTGCGCCCCGAGCCAGATCCGGCCGGCCCCCGCCTTTCCCACCGACAATCGGTGCAATCGCCTGGATGATTTTCCCGGCGGCAACTTTCGAGCCAAAATCCGGATGCACCGTGGCCGCCAGCGACACCTGCCCCCCGGAGGCGGTTGCAAGAACCGCCACGCCACGGAACTGGCCCTTGAGCAGTTCCGCCGCCGCCTGCAGATCTTCCCCAGAGCAGTTCGGAAGCTCGGCCGCCACAAACGGGATGCCGTTGATCTCGCGCGCCGTGGAAACCAGTTGCGCCGCTGCCTGGGCTGCCTGCTTTTTGCGGAGCGATTCCACGGTTTTTTCCAAGTCCCGTTGCTGGAGCAGGAGGGAGTCCAAGCGTTTTTCAAGTTCGCCCAGAGGCGTCCCGAGTTTCGAGGCCAGAAGACGGAGTCGCTCCGATTCGGCGTGCGATACCCCGTAGGCGCTCATGCCCGTGACCGCTTCAATCCGGCGGACTCCGGCAGCAATCGCCGATTCGCTCAGGATCCGGAACAGACCAATTTCGCCGGTGGCCCGCGCATGGGTGCCGGCGCAGAGCTCCATGGAATAGCCATCCAGCGCGTTCCGGGCCCCGCCGATTTGAACTACCCGGACGGTGTCGCCGTATTTTTCGCCGAAGAACTGCATGATTTCGGGCCGGCCTTTGACTTCCGAGAACGGCACTTCCGTCCAGGAAACCGGCGCGTTTTCAAGAATCCGCTCATTAACCAGGCGTTCGATGTCCTGGATCTGGGAGGGGGAAAGGGCCTGGCTGTTGAAGTCGAACGTGAGTTTGTCCGGGCCAACAAACGACCCCTTCTGGGAGGCATCAGCACTGACCACCTCGTGCAGCGCCCAGTGGAGGAGATGGGTCACGGTGTGATGGCGCTGGATGGCCGCCCGGCGTTCCCTGTCCACCGCCAGATGGATCCGGGTTCCCGGAACCGGAAGGTCGCCGGCCGCGTCTTTCGACAAGACATGGAGCCAGGTGTTCCCGCTTTTCTGCGTGGCCGCAATCGGCCAGGAGGAGCCCGCATCAGAAAGGAGGCCGGTGTCACCAACCTGGCCCCCCATCTCGGCGTAGCACACGCTCTGATCGAGCACGACAGCCGTCTGGTTCTTGAGCGCCACGACTTCGAGCACCCGGGCATCCGTCTGGAGCGCGTCGTATCCGAGGAACTGGGTGGGCGTGGTGGTCTCGATCTGGGAAAGCTCGATCACCTGCTTTTTCTGGGCCGCCCGGGCGCGGTCCCGCTGCTGTTGCATGAGGACTTCAAAGCCCGCCGTGTCCACGGACAGCCCTTTTTCGCGGGCCATCAGTTCGGTCAGATCCAGCGGAAATCCCTGCTCATCGTAGAGTTTGAACGCAAACGCGCCCGTGATCCGGCCCCGGGCAGTTCCAGTGGCAGCGCTGTCCCACTCGATCAGCAGGATTTTGTCATCTGCGACCGTGCCTTGCGGTTCTGAGGCGGATTTGGATTCAAACTGGGCAAGCGCATTCTCGAAAAGTGCGATGCCCTTGTCCAAGGTCCGGTTGAAGGCTTCTTCCTCGGCGCGCAGAGTGGTTTTGACCGTGCCAATCTGAGTCCGGATTTCCGGAAACACATCGCCCATGGTCCTGGCGAGGACATCGGCCAGTCTGTAGAAGAACGGTTCACGGAACCCGAGCGTGCGTCCGTAGCGGACGGCGCGCCGGAGGATCCGACGCAGGACGTAGTTCCGGTCCGTGTTGCCGGGAAGAATCCCGTCGGCAATCGCGAAACTCAGGGTGCGGATATGGTCGGCAATTACTCGGAAAGCGACATCTGCCCGTTCCTCAGGGGTGTCGCCCGTGGAACCCGGTTTGGGCAGGGTCGAGCCGTACTTGTGGCCGGAAAGCTTTTCGATCTCGTCGAACAGGGGCCGGAAGATGTCGGTTTCGTAGTTGGAGATCTTGGCGTTGGCGAAGTCGGTGAAGTTGCGGGTGCCCTGGATGATGGAGGCCACGCGTTCAAACCCCATGCCGGTGTCCACGTGCCGGGCCGGGAGCGGGGAGAACGATCCGTCCGGGTTGGCGTTGAACTGGATGAACACGAGGTTCCAGATCTCAATGCAGCGGGGGTCGCCGGCGTTGACCAGACTGCCCCGGGTGTCCCCAGCCGGAGTCAGGTCCACATGGAGTTCCGAGCACGGACCGCACGGGCCGGTGTCGCCCATCATCCAGAAATTGTCCTTCTTGTTCCCGTTGACGATGTGCACGGCGGGATCCAACCCGACTGCCCGGAATTTTTCCGCCCAGAAATCCCAGGCCTCCTGGTCAAACGCGCTGGGGTCGCCCTTGGAATGGTCCGGGTTGTAGACCGTGGCGTAGACGCGGTTGGCCGGAAACTTCCAGCGGTTGACCACCAGTTCCCATGCCCACGCAATGGCTTCTTTTTTGAAGTAATCGCCAAAAGACCAGTTCCCCAGCATCTCGAAAAAGGTGTGGTGGTAGGTGTCCAGTCCCACGTCATCGAGGTCGTTGTGTTTCCCGCCGGCCCGGATGCATTTCTGTGTGTCTGCCGCCCGGCCCGGGCTGTAGGGACACTGAATCTGCCCAAGGAAGATGGGCACAAACTGGTTCATGCCCGCGTTGGTAAACAGCAGGTTGGGGGAGTCCGGCATCAGGCTGGAGGACGACACCACGCTGTGTTGCTGGGAACGGAAGAACTCAAGGAAAGACTGGCGGATTTCGGCGCTGTTCATGGGACGTGGCTGGCTTCTGGAAAAAACGGGGAAATTAGCGGGCAACCGCCAAAGGTAAAGCACCGGGAACGGACCAAACCCGGCCGGGTCAGGGGATTTTTCTGGTCCTTGCCCAAACCAACGGTTCCCAATGGCGGGAATGAAACTGGTATCCTGGAACGTGAACGGGTTGCGCGCCGTGTTGCGGAAAAACTTTCTGACCTTTCTGGAGGCGGAGAATCCGGACATCCTCTGTTTGCAGGAAACCAAGGCTCTTCCCGGGGAGGTGGAACCGGTCTGGCCGCAGGAGTACCGGGCGTTCTGGAATCCAGCGGAGCGCAAGGGGTACTCAGGGACCATGGTGCTGACCCGGCTGGAACCGGTCCGGGCCTGGAACGGCATTGGCGCTCCCGAGCACGACTCCGAGGGGCGGGTATTGACGCTCGATTTTGGGGATTACTTTCTGGTGAACATCTATGTGCCGAACTCCAAGCGGGACTTGAGCCGACTGGGGTACCGCCAGGAATGGGACCGTGCGTTGCTGGGGTATTTGAAGGGGTTGGAGGCGGAAAAACCGGTGGTCTGGTGCGGGGATTTGAACGTGGCCCACACCGAACTCGATCTTGCCCGGCCCAAACAAAACACCAAGACCCACGGGTTCACGGCAGAGGAACGGGCAGGCTTTGACGGGTTTGTCGGCGCGGGATTTGTGGACACCTTCCGGGAGTTCGAACAGGGCGGTGGCCATTACACTTGGTGGAGCCAGATGGGCGGTGCGCGCGCCCGAAACATCGGGTGGCGGATCGATTACTTTCTGGTTTCCCAATCCCTGCGCGGCCGGCTCCGGGGAGCGTTCATCCGGCCCGAGATCACGGGTTCGGACCATTGCCCCGTCGGAATCCACATTGAGTAGGGCAACACAAAAGGGTGAAACCGCCGGAGTTGCCGGACTTCGCAGGACCCGCTAAGACACCCAGCGGCCCCCGGTTCAATGCCGCCCCCGGGAGCCGTCCTCCCAGAAATGCGCTTTTCTTCAACAAGTCCGGTTTTGCTGCTGCCCATCCTTGCCGGGTTTTTCCTGTCGGCATCCGTCGTTTTTGGGAAACCACAGAAGCCTGGCGCTTCAGACCGCTACCAGAAAGAGATCCAACCGATTCTGGAGGAGTACTGCTACGACTGCCACGGCGAGGGCCGGAAAAAAGGCGGGCTGTCCCTCGACGGCGATGGCGCGTTCTCCGACACCAAACACTGGTACGCCATTTGGAAAAACCTCCAGACCCAGATGATGCCGCCTTCCGAAAAGGCTCAGCCCAGCCCGGAAAAACGGACGGCATTGCTGCGCTGGATCGAAAAAGAGGTCTTCCGGCTCGATGCCGCCAACCCCGATCCGGGCAGGGTCACCATCCGGCGCTTGAACCGGGAGGAATACAAGAACTCGGTTCTGGACCTCCTTGGCGTTCAGTTTGACACCGCAGAGGCTTTTCCCCCCGACGACACCGGGTACGGATTCGATACCGTGGGCGATGTGCTCGCGGTTTCGCCCCTCCTGCTGGAGCGGTACCTGCAGGCTGCAACCGAGGTGGCCCGCAAGGCCGCCGTCGAAAGCGGGCCCCGGATCCCCTCCACCGTGGTCACCCCATGGGAATGGGTTTCCCCAGACGGCAAAAAACGGCCGGTGAGCAGCGCCCAGGTGCCCTTTGCCGATACCGCACGCTCGGTCCGCTATTTTCCTGCGCCTCCAGCCAAGGGGCGGTACCGGGTCACCGCCTCGTTCCGGGTCACCGGAAGCGCGGAAGCCACCGACAACACCGTCCGCGTGGTGATGCGACTGGGCAAAGGCGCAGAAGGGGGGAAGGGCGACCCGGAAGTGGCCGCCGGAAAGCTCGGGTGGGAGTTCAAAAAGGAACTGGTGGTGGAATCCGAGGTCGAGGTCGAGCCAGGCGGCCAGCGCTGCCTCTCGGTCGAACTGACTCCGGACCAAGCGCCCCGGGAGGGCCAGCGCGTCCTCAGCGCGCAATTGATGCTGGTCACTCTGACCGGGCCGCTGGACGGAAGCCACATGGAATACGGGCCGAGTTACCGCCGGGTGTTTCTGGACGGCCCGCCCCCGGAAGGTGCCGCCGAAAAAAGCGCTTACCGTCGCAAAATTCTGGAGCACCTTGCGTATCGTGCCTACCGGCGTCCCGTGGATGCGCGGGCCGTGGACCGGTTGGTCAAGGTGGCTGAAGCCGGTGAAAAAGAGGCGGGCGGCCGGTTCGACGAAGGCATCGCGCGGGGCTTGGTGGCGATTCTGGGGTCGCCGCGGTTCCTGTTCCGGGCAGAAATCCAGCCCGAACCCAACAACCCCGGCAAGGTCGTTCCGGTGGACGAGTACGCGCTGGCTTCCCGGCTTTCGTACTTTCTGTGGAGTTCGTTGCCGGACGGCGAGTTGTTGAAGGAGGCAGCGGCCGGCACGTTGCGGAAAAACTTGAGGAAACAGGTGGGCCGGATGCTGGCCGACGCCCGGGTGTCCCGCTTTGTGGACAATTTTGTGGGCCAATGGCTCCAGAGCCGCGATGTCCTTGGGGCCAACATCGAGTTGTACCCGATTTTCGGGGAAAAACCGCCGGACTTCGGCCAGATCCGCGCCGCCATGAAGGAGGAGACCGAGGAACTCTTCGCCCATGTTCTCCGGGAAAAACTGCCCCTGGTCGAACTGCTCACCGCCCGGTACGCGTTCCTGAATGAAAAACTCGCCAAGTTTTACGGGATCGACGGGGTGCAGGGTGCCCAGATCCGCCGGGTCGACCTGCCCGAGGGGAGTCCGCGTCTGGGTGGCATCCTGACCCAGGGCACCACGCTTCTGGTCACCTCCAACCCCACCCGGACCTCGCCGGTCAAACGCGGTTTGTTCATCCTCGACAACCTGCTCGGATCCCCGCCGCCTCCTCCGCCGGCCAATGTTCCCCAGCTCGAGGCAGTGAAAAAGCGTGGCTCAAAACTCACCATGCGCGAGGCCATGGAATTGCACCGCAAGGAACCGCTCTGCGCCTCCTGTCATGCCCGCATGGATCCGCTCGGGTTGGCGTTGGAAAACTTCACCCCCGCCGGGAATTACCGGGACAAGGACGGCGACAAACCCGTTGAGACCGCCGGAAAACTCATCACCGGCGAGTCTTTCGGGACGCCCACCGAACTGGCACGCGTCATCGCAACCGCCCGGAGTGAGGACTTTTACCGGTGCGTAGCCGAGAAACTTCTGACCTACGCCCTAGGCCGAGGCATGGAGTACTATGACACCGTCACGGTGGCTGGCATTGTCGAGCAGTTCAAAAAAGAGCAGGGCACGCTCCGGGCCTTGGTGGATGCGGTGGTCGAATCCGCCCCGTTCCAGAAACGGCGCGGCGACGGCACACGCCTCGCCGGCGGAAACTGAACGCGTCTGGCTTTCCGGTTCCCGGAGGGAACCCAGCCGTTAGCCGGTGTGTGGCGCGAAGCGCCACCACCGGAAAGCGTTTTTCAAAAGGCACGATCCCGGAGGGATCGAAGAGGCCGCCCTCAAAACGGGAGCAAAGATCGGCGGGTTTTTCCCCCCACCGCCGCCCACCGTTTACCAAACCCCCGCATCTGTTGGCGCCCGCCCAATCGTTTTCTTGCGTACCAACCGGGGGCCGCGTCCCAGGTCCGACTGCCGGCGGCGTTCCCTTTAAAGACGGGAAGATTCTGGGCCCGCAATGGCTCTGTTCCAAAACCGCGGCCTTGCCAACCGGGTCTTCCGTGTGTCCTTTTCTCGTGTCCAGATCCGGACCGAACGCCCCGCTCCATCCCGACCGCCATTCTCACCGCCCCTCATTCTCATGCCCAAAGTAGGACCAGATCTCGAAAAACTCGTGCTGGAAGGGGTTCAGCTCCAGGGCGCCGGACGTGTGGACGAAGCCCGAAAGGCGTTTGATCAAGCGCTCAAGCTCGATTCCAAACACGCTGTTGCTCTCTATTCACTCGCCGCCATTCATCTCAACTTGGGCAACGCCTCCAAGGGACTCGACTTCGCCAAACGCTGCGTCCGAAGCGCCCCCGCAGCCGGCCTGTCCTGGTTCATTCAAGGAATGGCGTTGAAGGTCACTGGCCGGCTCTCCGAGGCGGAGGAAAGTTTCGCCCGGGCCCTCGCGATTGATCCCAACCACGTCGAGGCCCTTATGGAAACCGGGGTCCTGCTCATGGCCCGGAACGAACCTGCCCGCGCGCTCTCCCAGTTCGAACGGGTGCTCGCGCTCCAACCCGGACACGCCTTAGCCGCCAAACACCGCGACACCCTGAAGTCCGGGCTCCCTGCTGCCAGCGAGCCCCCCATGGACCGCGTCCTGCGCGGACTCCAGCTCCAGGGCGAAGGCCGGGTCCAAGAGGCCCAGGCGGTGTTCCGCGAGATCGTGGCCACGCACCCGCGCCATTTCATCTCCCTGTATTCGCTTGCAGCCATGTCCCTGAACGAGGGCCGGGCGCAGGACGGTTTGGAGTACGCGCAACGCTGTCTCGATGCCGAGCCGGGGCACGCCTTTGCATGGTACATCTGCGGCTGCGCCTACAAGGCGCTCCGGCAGTTTCCAGAGTCGCTCACTCACCTCGACCGCGCACTCCAGATCCAGCCCAACTACAAGGAGGCCTACTTCGAACGCGGCATCCTGTTCGGCGAACTCAAGGATTACTACCAGTCCCTGGCCATGTTCGAGAAAGTCATCGAGCTGGATCCTGTCCACAGGTTGGGCCTGCTCAACGCCGCCACCTCCCTCACCATCGTCAAACGGAACGCCGACGGCGCGGCGATGTTCGAACGCCTCCTCGCCGTCGATCCCGAACACGATTACGCCCTTTCCCAACTCAACCACGCCCGGCTCCACGGCTGCGACTGGCGCGATTTCCATGCCAATCGCGCCACCATCATCGAACGCGTCCGGCAGGGGAAACGGGCTGCCAAATCGCTCTCGTTCCTCGCCATCTCCGACTCGCCCGAGGACCAGTGGATCTGCGCAAAAACGTTCACCGCACAGGCTTATCCATCCCAGAAAACCCATTTCTGGAACGGCGAAAAATACCGGCACGCTCGGATCCGGATCGGCTACGTTTCTCCGGATCTCCGCGAACATCCCGTGGGCCACCTCATGGCCGGCGTGTTTGAGTGCCACGACAAAAGCCGGTACGAACTCCACGCGTTCTCCCTCGGAGTCGATGACCGCGGCGTTCTCCGCAGCCGGTTCATGGCGGCCTGCGACCAGTTCCATGATGTCCGCGGACGCAGTTCCCGCGAGATCGCCCAGTTGATCCGGGAATCCGAGATCGACCTCGTCGTCGATCTCGCCGGTCCCACCATGGACGCACAGCCCGACATCTTTGCGTTCCGGCCCGCTCCCATCCAGGTCATGTACCTCGGGTACCCCGGCACCAGCGGCGCGGATTACTTCGATTACCTGCTCGCCGACGAAACGGTGGTGCCCGACGAAAGCCGGAAATTTTACTCGGAGGAAGTCATCGCGCTTCCCGGGTGTTACCTGCCCACCGACGCCACCGTGAAAGTCGCCGAACGGACACCGACCCGGTCCGAAATGCTGCTTCCGGAACAGGGGTTCGTGTTCTGTTCTTTCAACCACGATTACAAGATCAACCCCGACGTTTTTGATGTCTGGATGCGGATTTTGAAACGCGTGGAGGGCAGTGTCCTGTGGTTGATGAAACTCAACGAGGCCGCTGAAAACAACCTCCGCAAAGAGGCCGAGGCCCGCGGGGTTTCCGCCAGCCGCCTCATCTTTGCCACTCGGGTTCCCGCTGTGGAGGATCATCTGGCGCGGTACCGCCTTGCCGGCCTGTTCCTCGACACCACCCCCTATAACGCGCACACCACCGCCACCGACGCCATGCGGGCCGGACTCCCCGTCCTCACCGTGGAGGGCAAAAGTTTCCAGAGCCGCGTCGCCACCAGCATCCTGCGGACCGTTGGCATGCCGCAACTGGCGGTTCCCAGTCTTGCCGAGTACGAGGACCTCGCCGTCGCACTCGCCCATGATCCCATCCGGCTCGCTGCGCTCAAACAGGAGCTGCAGGAAAAACTCAAAACCTCCTCGCTGCTCGATACCCCGCTCATCACCCGCCGGATCGAGGCCGCATTCGAACAGATGCTGGCACGGGGCGGGAAAAAAGTGGCGGATCCAGCTCCCGTGGATCTTCCTTCGGCTCCGTCGATTCCCGGGAGGGTCGAACGCGCAACCGACCCCGTGCCGGTGGCGGTTGCCCCTCCGCAACCCCGGATCGAAATCGGCCGCGGGCCGCGCAAGATTCTCGTGGCGGGTTGCGCACGGGATTGCGGTAAACATTTGCCGCGGATTTTTGAAAACCTGCGTGCACTGGCACCGGCAGTGGGCGAACTCGCGTTGCTGTTTGCCGAGAACGATTCCCGGGACGACACCGTGGCGGTGCTCCAGGCGCAGGCTTCCCAGTGGCCGGCTTTTCAGGTGGTGCCGCTGGGCGCCGTTGAAACGAGGCTGCCTCAGCGGACCGTCCGTATCGCCCATGCCCGGAACGTCCTGCTCGAGTGGGCCAGACAATGGCGCGGAGTCGAGCAGTACCAGTACGTGATGCTCATGGACCTGGACGATGTGGCCGTCCGCCCCCTGGACACGCGGGCCCTCCTGCAGACTCTGGATTTCCTCGATGCCTCAGACCGCGCCGTGGCGGGGTTCGCCAACCAACTCGGCCTCTACTACGACATGTGGGCGTTGCGTCATCCGCACCATTGTCCCGTCGATATTTGGGAAGCGGCTCTGGATCACCAAAACGCGCACGGTTGCTCCAACGAGGCTGCTTTCGAGGCCGTGGTCCGGCCCCGGATGTTTCGGATCGATCCCGCCATGGCGCCGCTCCCGGTCGAGTCGGCGTTTGGCGGGCTCGGCCTGTACAAGATGGGCGCTTACCTTGCCGCCCCGAATCCCTACCTAGGCAGCCGGGTGAAAGTCGTTTCCAAAGGCGCGGCAAGGTCCGTTGCGAACATCCAGACCTGCGAGCATGTCCATTTCCATGCCGGTCTCAGGGCGAAGGGCGGCGAACTCTACGTGTTTCCGGGCCTCGTCAACGGCGACATGACCGGTTACGGATTCAATCCGGGCACCATGGCGAGCCTGATCTTCTAGCCGCCCCAAAAATGGAACAGTTCACCAGTCTCGTTTCCAGCCGCGGCAT
Source organism: uncultured Spartobacteria bacterium (assembly GCA_903901425.1). Lineage (GTDB taxonomy): Bacteria > Verrucomicrobiota > Verrucomicrobiia > Chthoniobacterales > Chthoniobacteraceae > CAIURC01. Next base: position 37,893 of record CAIURC010000220.1, read on the forward strand.
CCTGAAATCTTGTGCCCTGCACAACCGCCAGCCGGTTTCGAGCAGTCCCCTGGTGGACGCCAGTCTGATCCAGGCCACGCCTGGGGTTCCCAGTGTGTATGTCTGCACCGACGCACTCGCCGTGTTTGCGCTGGAAACGCTCCCCCGGATCGAACAGCCGTTCGTGCTCGTTACCGGCGATAGTGACCGTCCCGTGGATGAGCGGCTCCTCCGCGATCCCCACGTGGAACGGATTCTGGGCAGCTCCCTGCTGCGGGGGTGGTTCGCGCAGAACCTCTGCGCGGATTTTCCGGGGCTGCATCCGCTCCCCATCGGACTCGATTATCACACCATGACGGAACGGACCGGTTTCTGGGGGCTCGGGACAATTTCACCGATGGCTCAGGAGCACCAACTCTTCGGGATCCTTGCCGGGGCGCGCTCGTTTGAAAAGCGGTATGTGGCGGCGTACTGCAACTGGCATTTCCAGATCGACCGTGGCGACCGGCGGGAATGCATGGACGGAGTGGAAAAAGCAGCCTGTTTTTTCGAGCCGAACCCTGTCCCGCGCAAGACCACGTGGGAACGCCAGGCCGAGATGATGTTTGTGCTGAGTCCGAGCGGAGGCGGCATGGATTGTCACCGGACTTGGGAAGCGCTGGCCCTCGGGTGCGTGCCCGTGGTCCGGGACGGCCCGCTGCGCCGGGTTCTGGAGGGGTTGCCCTGCATCTTTGTGAACGACTGGCGCGAAGTGACCCGGAAATTTCTGCTCGAACAGGCGCAGGTTTTTGCCGGTGGGAAGTACGATTTCAGCGGGCTGTTCCGCGAAACCTGGATGCGCCGGATCCGCGGGGAGGGGGAGAGTTCAGGAATGCAATCGAATTTGTGCGAGCACAGGCAACACTTGACCGGGAATATTTCTTGATGCCGAATAGCTCCCATGCTCGGCCCACAAAGTGCTAGCCGCGATGGCAGGTTTATTGTACTAGATGAAAAGCAAAAAATTTGTCCCTTAAGATGCCGTTGTTGGTGAACCATGCCGCCGTGTGTGGCTTGTTCAGCCGTCAGGCATCCGACTGTGTGAAGGGGGGCGCGGCGGGAGCATCAAACACGGGCGCTATTGGACCTTTAGTCACTACCAGGTGAGACAGTTCTAGTGCCCGTCAACACGCGGTCTTTAAATCCAAAAACACCCCAAGAAAACCAAGGTTAATGTAGGCGGAATCCTTGTGTTCAAAAGCTAGCAATTTTATTGGTCTTCGATTACGGTATTGCGTACAATCATGTTCTTGTTGTAGTGCGAATTGGTTTAAATTAATTAAGGTTCACTCTCGTAAGGGACGTATTATGAAAGCTTATCTAATTCACAAGCGCGGTTATACTGAACGGTTTGGACAGATCATTGCAAACCTTTACAACACAATTTCTTTGAGTCGAGTTGAAATCGTTTTCGCTGAGGCCAGTTCTCTTGTTTTTCCAGAGACTGACGAGCACTTGATTCATGAGTGGATGCGGACATACATCAAATCTGAAGTGCCGTTGTTTGGGAGGATCACGGCGCCTGAGCAGTCTCTATTTCACAAGCATTATGTCGCATTTTCTGATATAGCGGAATCTGGAAATCCGGGACTTGTGTTTGAGGACGATGCGCAGTTTCATCCGGCTGATTTGGACCGATTTATTAGCCAGATCAGTCAGATTCCTCCAGGTTGGGATTTCGTATATTTTGGTACAGGTTGTGGGCTTCGTGCTAGCGGGAATGGGTTTATCAGACGGACGGAGGATTTAAAGGGAAAGTGCACTGACAGCATGCTGGTCAGTCCTGAGGCAGCCTCCCGAATCGTGCGTGATTGGAATAAGGGTGGCGTCTTTTTGCCTGTCGACTGGGATTTGAATGTCCGATTGAATAAGTTCGAGATGAATGTATACTGGTTTGAACCAGCATTTGTTGTTCAGGGAAGCCAGAATGGGAGGTTTTCCTCTGAGATTCGTACTTCACAGTGAATTTTGTGGTCCGGTTCGGTCGGGTCATCATCGGAACCATCTTGCTCTTGAGGTAGTTGAATGCTCTGTGTGCTTTACAATGTGGGCCTTGCTCTTGTTGATGAAGCGCTTTGAATAAGGGGAAGTGTTGTAAAAAAAATATGAAGAACATTTTTTTAGACTGCGGAACTCATCTTTGCGAAGGAATCATAAAATTTTACAACGCAGGAATTATCAACGACTCATTTGAAATCCACGCATTTGAGGCGAATCCTGCATGCATGATTGGACAGCGAGTGAAAAAAATCCCGCTCAATATCTACCCGCATGAGGCTGCAGTTTGGGTTGATGACGGTTTTGTAGCTTTCAACCAAGAGAACCATTTAAAATCAGGAACGGGATCGCCTTCAGACGGGTATTCTCATGTGGATGGATGGGGAAGTTCTGTGGCAGGTATTGGGTTTGAACATTTGGGGTACGATTCAAATGTAATCACTCCAAGTATTAATTTTAGCCGTTTTTTAAACGAACTTCCGCATGATGCAAACATTGTTTGTAAAATGGACATCGAGGGTAGCGAATTTAGGGTGCTGCGACATTTGATAAAGGAGGGCAGTATCCGGAGGCTCAGCAGCATTTACGTCGAGTTTCATTCACGTTTTATGCCGGCGGAAACCAGCGCAACCGAAAAAGATCTTGTCGATGCGATTTCAAGTCTAGGTGTTAAGGTCTTCACTTGGTTCTGAGAATGTCCAAGGGCTCTTTGCGGATTTTGGTGGGTTGGAAAGGTGGGACATTGGCAAAAACCGGGGTGGACGAATCCGATCGAGCCCTCTTCGAGTGCTCACGTGAAGAGGCTGTTAAAGGACCCCGCCTAGGAGTTGATCCAGGTGGACTTGAGCACCCTAAAGATGAATCTGGATTTTGGGGTGGAGTGGGGGATTGCCGGGGCGATTTGTGCAGAGTGTGGCAAAAAGTGTACTCGCCATGATCTGGCTCCGGAGCGCCGGTGGCGGCATCTGGACGCCATGGGATTCGAGACCCAGATTGTATCGCGCACTCCGAGAGCGAATTGCGGAGAGCACGGGATTCACCAGATGAAGGTGCCTTGGGCGGGTAAACACAGCCGGTTCACCCTGGCCTTTGAGGCGTTGGCGATCAAAGTGCTGCAGGCTTGTCGGAGCGTCAAAGCGGCCTGCGAGCTGCTGAAGATCAACTGGGATGCTGCGCAGGAGATTATGAAGCGTGCGGTCAAGCGCGGCGAAGAGTGCCGCGTTTTGGATCAACTCAAAGCGGTGGGTCTGGATGAGAAGAGCTTCCACCGGGGGCAGAGTTATGTGTCGGTGATGGTGGATCTTGAGCGGGGAGCACCGTAACCATATGGGCAACCCCATCTGGCGGTCGGTCTGGGAGGGTTAGAGAGTGCGGGGATGAAATTCCATTCCAGTCGGAGGAAGCGGCGGAGCGAGGTCGAGATTCGGGAACTGCTCGAGCGCTATCACCGGA
>CAIURC010000221.1 GCA_903901425.1 uncultured Spartobacteria bacterium
TGGGCTCGGACCGGAAGGCTTGAATTGCTCGGAGGGCCGGCCACGCATCCCCTCTTGCCGCTATTGGCTTCGGAACCGGCAAGTCTCCGAGCGCAATTGAGTTTGGGTCTTCGAGAACACGAGCGTCACTTCGGGAATCGCCCGCCAGGCCTGTGGCTTCCGGAGTGTGCCTGGACTCCCGCTTTGGAGACTCCCTTGATCGCACACGGGGTGCGGCATGCCGTGCTGGAGACCCACGCAATCCTCCAGGGATCCCCTCCGTCGCCCACGGCGGTTTTCTTGCCTGTTCGCAGTCCGGGTGGGCTCACGTTCTTCGGGCGAGATCCTGGGAGTGCCCGACAGGTTTGGAGTCGGCAGGGCGGATATCCCGGGGATCCGCGTTACCGGGAATTCCATTGTGATCTGGCCGATGAGGCCGAGTGGGAATCGGTGTCGCGATTTTTGTCCGGAGCTGGAGTCCGATCTCCCAGCGGACTGAAATATCATCGAGTCACCGGAGGAACTGGCGAAAAGGCTTGGTACGATCGCCGCGCCGCCCTGCAGGCCGTTCAAGAACATGCCGTGCACTTCCTCTCGCACCGACAGCAGCAACTCCAACAAGCCGCAGCGGCACTGACTCGCCCTCCCGTGGTCGTGGCGCCTTACGATGCCGAACTCTTGGGCCACTGGTGGTTCGAGGGACCGGAATTCCTGGATCACGTGATGCGCCAAGCTTCCCACTTTGGCATCGTTCCAGAGACCCTTTCGGGGGTCTCCGCCAATAATCGTAATCCCTGGGTATCGCAGCCGGCCGAATCCAGTTGGGGAGCCGGTGGGCACTTGGGAGTGTGGTTGCACCCGTCGAATGCGGATCTCCAACCCCGGTTGCGATCGGCGGGCTCCAAAATGGTTTCAGTGGCCCGCATGGCCACCGCGGCCAGTGACTCCCGAGGCCCCCTGTTTCAGGATTGGGCTCGGAAGGCCGGCCGGGAGTTGCTGCTGGCGCAGGCCAGTGACTGGCCGTTCCTCATTCGTATGGGGACGGCGGAGTCCTATGCTCGCCAACGGGTTGAGGGGCACCTGAATGCGTTCGAATGCCTCGCGCGGGCAGTCCTCAAAGGCGGGGAAGTGGGTGGCGAGCCAGGCCCAGATCAACGGTTGCCCGGTGAAGGATTCCCGGAGCCAGACCTGCAGTGTTGGACTCAGTAAGTATTGTCTGCGGGAGAACCGCCTGTTTCAGCTCCGTTGGATTTGTTTTTCCGCTGGAATTGAGGTTCCACGCACTCCGGGAGCCGCTGGATTTGAGGTGCGACAAAATCCACCGGCCAGAATATCTGCCGGATCGAACTCCACCGTTGACGATTTTTGTCCCGGGTCGCTTGATTGCCCCGAACCCTCCGTTTTAAGTTTTACGAACCTTTTTGCATGAACCCGTCTCCTGCGCCCCGTTGTGGCCGTTCGCGGAATCACCGCGACGGTTTCACCCTCATCGAGTTGCTGGTGGTCATCGCCATCATTGCCATTCTCGCCGGAATGCTCCTGCCTGCCTTGTCTAAGGCGAAGGACAAAGCCCTGGCCACCATCGACCTCAGTGGTTGCAAGCAAATCATGCTCAGCAGCCATATGTTCGCGACCGACAACCAAGACGACCTTCCGGGTCCGACCTGGGGTCTCACGGGTTGCAAGACCGGGTGGGCCTATTCCGCGGTCAACGACGGGAGCGCACCTTCCCAGACTCAGGGTCAGGCCGTGCCGTCTACCATTCCCGATGGTGCCGGTGACAATAAGCCGCCGCTGAGCGCAGGTTCCAGGTCCCTGGCGCAGCAGCCCTTCTTCATGATGGGGCAGTTGGGACGATTCCTCACCACCCCGAA
>CAIURC010000222.1 GCA_903901425.1 uncultured Spartobacteria bacterium
AAAAGAGCCTGCCACGGGATCAGGTGAGCTGGACGAACCACAGTTTGCAGTCGGGATTCGCGCTGGGGTTGGGGCGGCCCGTGGAGGAGGGAGCGTTGATGGCGGAACGCGGACGGTTGCAGGAGGAGAGGAGGAAACTGGAGTTTCTGAAGCTCGCATCCCCAAAGTCCATGGTGCAGAATCCGGGGGCTATAGAGATAGCTCTGCCTGGTGGGCAGGCGCTGCGTTTTTGTTACTGTCCTCCCGGCCGTTTTACCATGGGCAGTCCCGTAAACGAGCCGGGTCGAGGAAATGATGAGGATCAGGTGTCCGTTGTGATTAGTGAGGGATTCTGGATGGCGGAAACGGAGGTTACAAATCAGCAATGGTGGGCAGTGATGGAGCCGGATCCTTTAATGCGATATAAACCAGATCATCCGCGCTGTATTAGTTGGTGGGATGCTCAAAAGATGGTTAAAAAGCTAAATGAATCTGCAAGCATGCCTGAGGGTTTGAAATTTTCGCTGCCTACAGAGGCTCAGTGGGAATATGCGTGTCGCGCGGGGACAGAAACGCGGTATGCTTTTGGGGACGAGCTCACTAGGCTGCACGCTAATGTTAAATCTGAATTAGAAAAACCCGACCGCGATGTGAGTGTGATGAGTTACCTTCCTAACCGGTGGGGGTTGTACGATATGCATGGGAATTTATGGGAGTGGTGTTTGGATGTGTATGGCGAAAAGTTGATCGGCGGCACGGATCCAAAAGCTCCAACCTTTGGAGCCACGCGAGTAGCCCGTGGAGGCGGATTTGAGGGCTCATCCTCTTTCGCTCGTTCAGCAAATCGAACTGATTTTTTCCCGCAAGCTTCCGGTCCTTACATCGGTTTCAGGCCTGTTTTAGTTCCATCCAGATAAAAGCGGAGCGCTGGACGAGCGGAGGCGGGGAGGGCTTTTTCCGAAAGAAGCTGGCAATCAAACGCAATCGGGGAGCGATGGGTGCAGTGAATTAAATTGTTTATGAAACTGAAACTGGCGATTTTTTCGGTGCTGGCTGGGCTCGGGGCTTCCGCATCCGCAGACAACGCGGCGGTGCTGGGGATTTTTGAAAAACACTGCGCGAAGTGCCATGAGAGCGACGAACCGCCCGTACTGACGGGCGCCATCAATCTGGCCTCCCTCCGCTCCAGTGCGGAGGACGTCAAAGCCATTCTGGATCGGGTGTCCCGTGCTGATGCCGCCAAGGGGCGGATGCCCAAGAGCAAAGGTGCGCCTGGAGATCCCGGGTACGTGGCACCGCTTGCCGCATCCGAAATCGAGGCGTTGAAGGCATGGGCAGAGGGGCGGCCGGTGGCAGGATCTGCAGAGAAGGCGGCGGTTCCTCCCGCCGGAAATGGGCCGGTTGCCGGGGCCGCAGGGGCCGTTCCGGCGGTGGCCCGTCCGTTTGTCACGCTCCGTGAAGAGTTGGTGGCCATTGCGCGGGATGTGAACGGCTTGGACCGGACGCTCCAGCCCACGGCCCGGTACCTGACGCTCACCAACCTTTCCAACCTCCGGAACGGGGCCGGTGCTCCTGTGGAGAGCGAGGATCAACTGGACATCTACCGGGCGGCAGTTTCCAAACTGCTCAACAGCCTGTCGCGCGGGGGGCGGATCGTGGTCCCCAAGGCCGTGGACGCGGCCCGGACGATTTACCGGATCGACCTGCGGGACTACGGGTGGACGGCGAAGGACTGGGAAAACTATGTGGTGCGCGGCTACCCCCACGGACTGAGGGGCGTGGACGGCCGCTCAGAGCAAGACCTTGCGAAGGCGACCGGGAGCGGGATGGCGGTGGTGCGGGCGGACTGGTTTGTTTTCGCGGCGAGCCAGCCGCCGCTCTACCATGATTTGTTGCGGTTGCCGGCGACCGAACAGGAGTTGGAGCGCCAACTCGGGCTGGACACACAGGCCAACCTGAAGGCGGGCCGGGCGGTGCGTGCGGGGTTTCGTCTGAGCGGGGTGTCGCAGGGGAACCGGCTCATTGAGCGGCACGAGGCCGGTGCAGGGATGTACTGGAAGAGCTACGATTTCACGCCGCTCCAGCGCACCGGGGGACATGACCTGTTCCGGAGTCCGCTTGGGCCCGTCGGCGCCGGGCTGACGTCGAATCCGGACCGGGAATTCCGGCATGACGGCGGGGAGATGATCTTTACCCTCCCCAACGGGCTGCACGCGTATTTGCTGGCGACAGCGGAAGGAAAACGGATTGACCGCGGGCCAACGGAGATTGTGCAGGACCGCAAACGGCGGGACGGCGCGATCCTCAACGGGATTTCGTGCATGGCGTGTCACGACCAGGGGATGAAGTACGCTCGGGACGAAGCCATGGAAAAATTTGTGGACGAGGTGGGGCCGGTGGCGTTGAAGGCGGGGTTGGACCGCCGGGAGGTTCACGCGGTGCAGGATCTGTACGCAGGGCCGGAAAAGTTGCACGCGGTGGTGAAGGCGGACGAGGACCGCTACAAGGCGGCATTGGAGCAGGCGATTCCCGGGTACAAACAGGCGTTTGACCCGGTGAACAAGCTGTATCTGCGGTTCAAGGAGGACGTGCGGCTGGAGACCCTGGCGGCCGAGTTCGGCGAGGAGGATGCCACGGTGCTGCGCCGGCTCCGGGAAAGCCGGGACGCGGATCTTGAAAGCATCGCGGCGCAGTTTGAAAGCGGCCTCGGTTTTCCGCGGGCCTCTTGGCTGGACCAGTTTGAGAAGATCGCCCGCGCGCTGGGGTATGAGGTGGGTAAGTTCCATCCGATTGCCTACGCGGAGTTTACGAGCGGTGCGGCCAAGGCCGGAGGAAACCAGGGGCAGGCGCTTCTGACAGAGGGCGGGAGACTGACCATCAGTACGGACAAGGCACACTATGTGAAGGGGGACCTGCTTTCGGTGAAACTGCGGAGCACGGAGGGTGTGTATGTCCGGCTTTACCACCGGAGCGCGGATCATCAGGTGACCCAGATTTTTCCGAACGCGGGTCGGAAGGAGAACTTCATCCGGGGCGGCGAGACGGTGACGTTGCCCGGTCCGCAGGACGGGTTCAAA
>CAIURC010000223.1 GCA_903901425.1 uncultured Spartobacteria bacterium
ACGCAACCGCTTCATCAGAAATTTTTATCCCGATTTTTTGGATCCCAGCACGGCCTCCCGTTTTTTCCGTTGAGGCGGCAGCAAGTCCGACTCGCGCACAGCGGTGGCGTGAGTGCGGGCGGCATCCCCACGTTGACGCGCGTCTTCGATCAACATCCAGGTGTAATGGATCTGGGTTTCTTCAACGGAAGACCGCCCTAACCACGGAATCCGCGCCAGAAGGCTCTCGGCGTCGGAAAACCGACGGTGGTTGACCAGAGCCAAGGCATGATTGATTTGGCAAGGAACTGACTCCGGAGACCGATTGAGCAACTCGAGGGTCAGGCGGACTGTTTCTTCCGGCTCACGCCCCAACGCAATCATCACAGCGGCCTGATTGTGGCGATAAACCGGGTTGGTCGGATCCAGACGATAGGACCGGGAAACTGCCTCCGCGAGCGTGTCCATGTCTTGCGTCTCGGACGCTATGGCCGCCAATTCGAACCAGAAGGTGGCATCCTTTTCGAAGTCCTTTTGCACCCGACGCAGCAAGGTCGAAGCGTCTTGGGTTCGGTTCACACGACGCAAACCGGCCACCATACGAGCGACCAATACGGCATCCGGGGTCGAGCATTCGGCGATCCGGGCGAAATCGGCTGAGGCGTCCAATTCCCGGTTCAGGCTCAAGTCGATCCGACCATCCAAATACCAACTGTAGGCACTCATCCGGCCGGCCAACGTGGTTTCTCCCCGCATCCCGATGGCCGTTTGACGCAACCGGGGCCAATCCTGACGTTGCAGAAGGATTTCCGACGTCGCCAGCCACAGTTCTGGGGCATACGGAAAGACCTTCACCTGCTCCAACCCCACTTCCACGGCACGATCGGCCAAACCAAAGGCCTGAAAGGCATCCATCAATCCCACGGCCTCGCCCGGACTGGCTGGGGACAAACGGAAGGTCTTGAGGCGTTCCATGACCTCGGAGGTTCGACCGGTCCGCGCCAGCAAACGCCACAATCCCAGATAATCAGCCAGTGATTCTTCGTGACGCTCCGTCCGACGGGCGAGAGTCCGTTCGTAGGCCGAAGCTTCCCCCACTTGCTCAAACACCCTCAGCAACAACAGCGAAGCCTCGGTCTGGCGCAGCGGATCCGTCTCGGCAGCCAACAAACGTTCCCGAGCGGCGGCCATCTGGGTGACAGGGCCCCAACCGGCTTCCCAAGCCAGGCTAACGAGGGCCATGGGTTGCGTATCAGCCAAGGTCTTGCGCTGCCGATACCAAAGCTCCTCGAATCGATCCATTCGACGGGCGAGGAACAGCGAACGGGCGAACCAACCCGCCAGTTCACCGGTGTCCTTGGCGGCCAATTCACGCAAGAGGACGACATTCGCATCGTAATGTCCCACATGGTCCAGAAAACGGGCAAAACGCACTGCATCCTGGGAATTGGTCCCAGATCGTTTCAGCAAATCTACCCCGCAGGCGTATCCGAAATGAACATCATCCGACTTCCACTGTGCGGCTCCTGTGAGGACTTCCAGAGCCCCCTGACGGGCTTCCAAACTCGATGGATCATTGGCCAGCGCGGTTCGCCAGGCCGTCATCGAATCTGTCAGCTTTCCCGCCATGCCCGACGCACGTGCGGTCCGGATCAACGACCGGGCCTGAAACTTGTCGAGAAGACTGACCCGATACGGCGGATCAATTTCCGGGGTGGAAACCACGAACAGCGGAACCACCACCAAAATGACGGCCGCCACAAAGAAGGTGACCGCCACCGCCGCCAGACGAAACCACCGGTCGCTTACCAAAACCCGCAACAGGCTATTGTCGATCGTCTCGAGGGAAGATTCGTCGGGGTCCGGAGATTGCGGATCAGGCGGGGTTCCAGAGGAGTCCGGTGTCCGGGAGGTCATTCATAACCCATCGGCAACCATCAGAATTTCTGAAGCACCCGCAGATTCCAACCGCGCCCCTGAGACGAGGACCGCCGGAATAAGAACAAACTCTCCCGGACGCACCTCGCGCCGATCATCCCCAACAATGAGTCGGACCGTTCCTGAAACACCCCCAATGACAACAGGCCCCTTCCCCACACCGGCGCCACGAATCGACCCGGATTCCATGCGCACCAAGTCCACGCAAAACAAAGGATTGCGAACCAAGGGACGCACGGCCACGCCCGGAGCGGAAGCCGTCCAGAACTCGGGAATCAACTCCGGGTGGGTGTCTGAAAAATCGATGGATTCCAGAGCAGGTTCCCGGTGCAGCTCGCGCGGCTTGCCATCGAGACCCGTTCTATTCCAGTCGAACACCCGGTAGGTGGTGTCGGAATTCTGCTGGATCTCGAACACCAAATTACCCGCCCCCAAGGCATGGGCCCGCCCGCTGGGCAGGAACATGGCGTCTCCAGAGCGGATGGGGTGGCGGTGAAAGCATTCGGCCACGGATCCATCGTCCAAGCGGCGAACGAACTCCTCGCGGGTCACCCCACCGCGGAATCCCACGTAAATTTGAGCCCCGGGATCCGCATCGGCGAAATACCACATCTCGGTCTTGGGCTCCCCACCCAAGGCCGGAGCCTTGGCTGCCGGCGGATGCACTTGCAACGAGAGGTCGTCGCGGCAGTCGAGGATTTTGATGA
>CAIURC010000224.1 GCA_903901425.1 uncultured Spartobacteria bacterium
GGTTGCACGAAAACATTGCCGCACCTGGCACGCCCTGCCGGGGTGCATCGCTCTTTCTTCGATCGACCGGGGGTGTGGCCACCGCCCGGCTACACGCTGGGTTCCCTCCGGGAACCAGGATGAGATGCCGGCGGCATCGCAAGCCTGTAGCCGGTGCGTGGCGCCACCACCGGATACGGGCCCAAAAAGGGCCCTCACCCCGGCGGGGTGACAGAGGCGTGGGGTTGCTGACGGACGCACCGTTTGCATCCACCCTTCTGGCACGCCCTCCCGGGGTGCATCGCTCTTTTTTCCGGCAGACCGGGGGTGGCGCGTGAGCGCCACCGCCCGGCTACCCGCTTTGTTCCTTTCAGGAACCAAACAGCCACCGGCCCGGTTCCGGGAGGGAACCCAGCAGCCACTCCCCGGTGGATGTTCCTCCGGAAACAAAAGGAGTGCAGACATTCCTTTCCACGCGTGGAACCGGCGGGTTGGAATTCCCGCGCTGCGGCATATGCGAGGAACCGCACCTGGAACTTATCGGGAGTTTTCTTCCGAGGGTAGCCCCCGCGAGAGTTCCGCTTCGATCTCCTCAATACTGGGGAGGCTGCCCCGCAGTTCCACAGGAAGGGACTCGGTGAGCTGCGTTTGCCATTCCGCGACGGCGATGGATTGGTCGAGCCCGCGCAGGGCGTACTCGGCGACGAGCTTGTTCTTTTCGCGGCAGAGCAGGAGGCCGATTGTGGGTTGGTCGTCCGGGTGGCGCAGCAGGTCATCCACGGCGGAGAGGTAGAGATTCAGTTGGCCGACATCGCCGGGAGCGAAGGCGCGGGCTTTCAGCTCGATGACGACATAGCGCCTGAGCTTGAGATGGTAAAAGAGGAGATCGAGCGGGTAGTCCTGCCCGCCCACTTCCAGCGCGACTTGCCGCCCGACGAAGGCGAACCCGGTGCCCAGTTCGAGAAGGAACTTCTGCACATGCGCCACGAGCGCCTGCTCCACCTCGGCTTCCCGTCGGGGATCGGCCGTGCCGAGGAAGTCGAAAAGGTAGGGATCCTTGAAGAGTTGCGCGGCCATCTCCGAGTCTGCCGGCGGCATGGTGAGCGCAAAGTTGGTCTGGGCCCTCCCCGCATGAAGGTGGTTCTGCATCTGCACCTCCAGCGTGGCACGGCTCCAGCCGTGGGCGAGGGTCTCGCGGATGTAGAAGTCGCGGGTGGCAGGGTCTTTTGCCCGTTGCAGGATCTGGAGAATGTGCCCCCAGGGCAATTGCGCAACAGGCTGTTGCGCGATTGGACCTTCGGGAAACTCCCGGGCGAACACTTTCATGGCCAGCAGGTTCCGCGAGGACATGCCGCCCATGTCCGGAAACTCTTGCCGGAGGTCGGCGGCAAGGCGGTCGATGACCTTGGCCCCCCAAGCGGCCTCCTGCTGGCGGGCGAGGATGATCTTCCCCGTGTTCCAGTAGGCCTCGACCACGATCGGATTAGCCGCAAGGAGGGCGCGGATCCGGGCACCCCGCAGTAGGCTCTTGATCTCGTGCAAGGTGGTGGCATAGCTCTCGGGCAGGGATGCCACGGGTGGAGCGACAGGAAAGAGGGCCTCCTCGCGGGTGCGCCCCCGAGAGAGGCGCGGTGCGTCCTCCGGTTCCGCACTCATTGGGTGAGCCCTCCGATCATGGTGAGGATGCGGTCGGTGACGGTTTTCAGGTCGGCGTCGATGGCGCCCGGCGGGCCGTGTTTCAATTTCCACCATTTATCTGATCCGGACGCTGGAAGGGATCCGGTCCGTGTCGGACGCGGCCCAGCGGGGATTGTCTGGGGAGTTCGATGGCGGGTAGTTTTCCCTCCTTTTGTGGAGGCGGAGAGTGCGTACCACCGCCCGGCTGGGGGTTCCCTCCGGGAAGCGGCGGGAGATGCCGGAGGCATTAGTGCAGCCTTCCGGTTCCCGGAGGGAACCCCGCCGGTGGGTGGCGACAGCACCGGACACGGGCCCAAAAAGGGCCCTCACCCCAGAGGGGTGACAGAGGCGCGGGATTGCTTACGAACGCGTTGTTTGCATTCCATGCCTCTGGCACGCCCTCACGGGGTGCATCGCTTTTTCTTCGATCGACCGGGGGTGGCGCGTGAGCGCCACCGCCCGGCTACTCTCTTTGTTCCCTCCGGGAACCCAAACAGCCACCGCCCGGTTCCCGGAGGGAACCCAGCAGCCACTCCCCGGCGGATGTTCCTTTTAGGAACGAAAGGAACGCGGTTTCCGAGGGTGGACTTGGTTTTTGAAGCGGCTTCAAGAAGGGCATTTTCTCTTAGGAAATGCGTCTTAGATAAAGCAGGGCTTTAACTACACCGCGTTTTCCAATCATGCATTTGCGATCCGCATGAAAATCGTGTAGGAGTTACAACATGGCTCGAACGACGCGAAGGAATGCACTCCGAGAACTCCAAACGGGCCTTCCTCGGGGGGTTCCCTTTGATATCCAGACAGCAAAATCCAAGGGGGTGTCTTCCGCACTCGCCTGGCATTATCTCAAGAGCGGCTGGGTGGAACGGCTGGAACGGGGTGTCTTCATGTTTCCAAACGACAGACTTGAGCGCGACGCATGCCTGAAATTCACCGCCACACGCATTCCCGGTTTGCACGTTGGGGGCAAGACGGCGCTCGCATGGAGAGGTGTCCGCCATCATGTGTCTCCCCGCGAACACTTGGTCCTTTGGGGAGACGCGCGCCGGACTTTGCCTGAGTGGCTTACAAGCCGATTCCCGTGCCGGTACGTCTCCAAGAACCTTTTTTCAAAGAAGCTTCCACCCGGCTTCGGTCTTCAGTCCTTGCCGGAAACTCCGGATGGCCCCCTGGTCTCCGTGCCGGAACGTGCCCTATTGGAAATGCTCAGCGATGTGGGGCTGCAACAGGGCATTGAGGAAGCCCGCCATCTCATGGAAGGGCTTCGGGCGCTACGCCCGGAGGTGCTGGCAACGCTGCTCAAAAATTGTCTCCGGGTAAAAGTGCGGCGGCTTTGCGTTCAGTGGGCCGAAGAATTGAACCTCGGCTGGGCAGGGGCCGCTCGGAAATCGGGGAGACTCGGAAAAGGCCGTTGGAGCACCCGCCTGAAGGACGGCACCACCCTGACTCTGAAACCGTAATGGATAAACTCTACGTCGATGCCGTCCGGTTGTTGCTGGAAACCGCGCCCTCGGTTTTCCGTTCCGCGCGCTTTGCGCTTAAGGGTGGCACGGCGCTGAACCTTTTTTTCCGGGACATGCCCCGGCTGTCGGTGGACATCGACGTGGTTTACACAGACCACAGGCCGGGCCGGGAGGAGGCGCTTGGGGAAATCTCGGTGTCACTGGCCGCAGCCATAAAACAGCTCGCGCCCATCGGAATCCACGCCGAGTTCCTTCGCACCAAAACTGGAGACGAAGTGAAGATCCTTGCACAGAGAGGCGCCAGCCAAGTGAAGATCGAGGTGAACTTTGTCTTCCGGGGAACGGTTTTTCCGATTCAAACACGCAGTCTCAACCCGAGGGCTCGCGCTCTTTTCACCACCGACCTCTCGCTTCCTGTTTTGGTCGAGCCTGAGCTTTATGGCAGCAAACTCGTTGCGGCTCTGGATCGCCCACATCCGCGGGATTACTTTGATGTTCGCGGTCTATTTCAAAGCACCGGGCTGACCCCTGGGATCGTGGAGTGTTTCGTCTGCTATCTCGCCGGACACCACCGGCCAATGCACGAGGTCCTTTTTTCCCGCGACCTCGATATGACTCTTCCCTATAAAAGCGAACTGCAGGGCATGACGCGCGAGGAGGTTTCCCTCGACGATCTGCTGGCCGCCCGCCAGCGGCTCCGTACGGAACTCCCCGGTGCGCTCACCGAATCACAGAAGCGGTTCCTGATCAGTCTTGCTTCCGGCAATCCGGATTGGGGATTGATGACCTGCCGGCACCTCTCGGAAATGCCGGCCATCCGGTGGAAACTGGAAAACCTCGCCCGCTTGAAAAAAGTCAACTTGGAGAAGTTCAACCTTCAGTCCGCTGAGTTGCAAAAGCGATTTGCGCCGTAACTCGTGGAGTAATGAGCAAAAAGGAGCCCCTCGATTTTTTCATGCGTGGTTGACTGGGAGCCCCCATTCCGTACCCGACGACCCGCAAAGAAATGCGCATTGAGAGGTGCAAGGATCTCCACCCGGCTACTCTCTTTGTTCCCTTCAGGAACCCAAACGGCCACTCCCCGGTGGATGTTCCTCCGGAAACAAAAGGAGTGCAGACATTCCTGTCCACGCGTGGAACCGGCGGGTTGGAATTCCCGCGCTGCGGCATATGCGAGGGACCGCACCTGGAACTTATTGGGAGTTTTCTTCCGAGGGCAGCCCCCGCGAGAGTTCCGCTTCGATCTCCTCGATACTGGGGAGGCTTGTGTCGAGCGGCTCTGGCAGGGCGCGTACAAGCTGGTATTCTGCCACACCCATGGGCTTGTCGATCCCGGGCGTATTCGGCTACAAGCCGGTTTTGGGAGCGGCAAAGCAACAACCCGATGGCGGGTTTGGCCTCGGGAGACCGGATCTGGGCGTCCACGGCACTGAGGTAAAAGTTGAGCTGACCCACATGCTCGGGCTTGAAGGCCTGAGCCTTCAACTCGACCACCACATCACATTTCAGACGGACGTGATAGAACAACAGGTCGATGAAAAACTCCTCTCCTGCCACCGAGATTTCCACCTGCCGTCCCACAAATGCGAATCCCGACCCCAACTCCAGAAGGAACCGCGTGATGTGACGCACCAGAGCGTTTTCTATATCCCGTTCTTTGACTTCTTCCCCCAAGCCGAGGAAGTCGAAATGGTAGGGGTCTTTCAAGATTTGGCCCGCCATCTTTGCTTGGGTCGGAGGAAGACGCTGTTCAAAATTTGACACCGCTTGCCCCTGGCGAAGGTGAAGCCGGTTTTTGATCTGAATCGTAAGGGTTTCTCTCGCCCACCCCCTTGAGAATGCTTCCTGCGCATACCATTCACGCAGCGCCTTGTCGGACAGCTTGGTGATCAGGGTCACGATGTGAAACCACGGCAATTGGGCAGCGGGCTGCTGCCCAAACAGAAGGTCCGGGCATTCCTGCGCGAAGAACTTCATGTATTTGAGGTTCCGCGTTGAAAAACCCTTCATTTCTGGAAAGGCCGCCCGCAAATCCGAGGCCAGCCGGTCAATGACTCTGGCGCCCCAACCTTCGCGGTTCTGGCGTTCCAGAATATCCCGGCCGATCTCGTGATAGAGATAGATCTGTTCCGCATTGGCGCCCAAGACTGCTCGTGCCCGAGCCCCGCGAATACGCTGTTTCAGGGTCGCGAGCCACTCTCCGTAACCCTCCGGAACGAGCCAGGGTCGGTCGCTCATTGAGGCTCTCCCTTGAGCAGGGCGGCGCCTGTCACTCGTGCATCCTTGGGAAACGAACCACAGCCCACGGCAACGCGGCATCCGGAAATTGACCTGCGTCTGATGCTCTGAGGCAAACAACACGGAGGCTCACTGATGTGCAAAGAACGGGTGGCCGGTTTGTAGGTCATCCATGGGATCAACTCTGGGCTCCGGGAGCGGTCGGTGACGGTTTTTAGGTCGGCGTCGATGGCGCCCGGCGGGCCGTGTTTCAATTTCCACCATTTATCTGATCCGGACGCTGGAAGGGATCCGGTCCGTGTCGGACACGGCCCAGCGGGGATTGTCTGGAGAGTTCCAGGGCGGGTGGTTTTCCCTCCTTTTGTGGAGGCGGAGAGTGCGTACCACCGCCCGGCTGGGCGGTTCCCTCCGGGAACCTGCAGGAGATGCCGGATGCATCGACAGAGGGTAGCCGGTGCGTGGCAACACCACCGGATCGGGCCCCAAAATGGGCCCTCACCCCGGAGGGGTGACAGAAGCGCGGCGTTGCTGACGGACGCACCGTTTGAATTCCATCCCCCTGGCACGCCGGGGTGCATCGCTCTTTTTTCCGGCAGACCGGGGCTGGCGCTTCGCGCCACCGCCCGGCTACCCTCTTTGTTCCTTTCAGGAACCCAAACAGCCGCCGCCCGGTTCCCGGAGGGA